>NZ_CAKZJO010000001.1 GCF_936943645.1 uncultured Bradyrhizobium sp.
CGAGCTCGAGGACGCGGTCGACGTCGAGGACGACCATGAGCTGACCGTCGAGGCGATGGACGCCGCCGGCAAGCTTGGCCATGCGGGGATCGAGGTTGACGGGGTTCTCTTCCATGCCGGCTTCGGGCAGGCGCAGCACCTCGCCGATCTGGTCGATCAGGAGGCCATAGGATTCGCCGCGCAGATCGACGCCGACCGCCATCGGCACCTTGCCGTCCTCGGGCTGCGGCAGACCGAGACGGGCGCGCATGTCGACCACGGTGACGATGCGGCCGCGCAGGTTGAGCACGCCCGCGATCTCGCGCGAGGACAAGGGAACGCGGGTGACGCGCTCGGGCATGAACACGTCCTGGACGCGGGAGATCGGCAGGCCGAACAGCTGGCCGCCGATCATCGCGGTGACGTATTCGACCATGGCGCCTTCGGCGGACTGGGTCTTGCTGGTCATGTGTCTCTCCTGATCCCAGAGTTTATCTGAGCATGATCTTGTCGGAAAACCGCTTCACACTTTTCCGGATCATGCTCTTACGCCGCTGCCCGGCTCAGCTCGGAGGCGCCGGCGGCGCCCGCGGTCTGCTCCTTCAGCGCCGCGATCAGACCGGGACGGTCGAACTTGGCGACATAGTCGTGGAAGCCGGCCTGACGGCCGCGCTCGATCGCGGCCGGCGACACCAGCGCCGACAGGCCGATGATCGGCATCGAGCCGAAATTGTTGTCGGAGCGAATGGTCTCGGCGAACTCGAACCCGTTCATGTCGGGCATCTCGATGTCGGTGAGGACCACGTCGAAGGTCTGGGCGCGCAAGGCCGCGAGGCCCTCCTGCGCGGTCGGCGCGGTGCGGACGCGGTAGCCGGCCGCCTTCAGCACGGGCGCGAGCATGTTGCGGAAGAAGGCGCTGTCGTCGACCAGCAGCACCGACTGCGAGTGCAGCGAGGGCTTCATCTCCTTGCGGGTGAACCAGTCGGAGAACGCCATCGGGAGGAAGTGGCCGACGTCGATCACCTCGGTGGCCTGGCCCTTGATCACGGCCGAGCCGAGGATGCCGGAGGAGGATCCGCCGACCTCGATGTTGAGCCTTTCCTCGACGATGTCGATGATCTCGTCGACGACGAGGCCCATGGAACGACCGTCGTCGGCGAACACCAGGATCGGCTGGGCGCCCTGGCTGGCGATGGTGACGCCTTCCATGGCCACGAGCGGCATCAGCTGCTCGCGGTACTGCACCATGTAGCGGCCGTTGGAGAACTCGATCTTGTCGGCGGGCAGCTCTTCCAGGCGCGTGACGAGCCCGAGCGGGACCGCCTTGGGCTGCGAGGAGCCGGCGCGGAAGACGAGGAGCGAAGTGGTCTGCTCGCCCGAGCCGATGTGGTGCGCACCGTTCTCGTCGCCCATGTCATGGGCCGAGGAGCCGGCGGCGCCGAGCGCCTTGGCGATGCCGTTGGGGTCGATGATCATGATGACGGCGCCATCGCCCAGAATGGTGTTGCCGGAGAACATGTCGATGTGACGCAGTTTTGTGGACATCGGCTTCACGACGATCTCTTCCGTATGGAAGACACCATCCACGACGATGCCAAAAGTCTGGCTGCCGACCTGGGTCACCACGATGAAGCCGTTCTCGGGATCGGAGGCCGCGCCGTCGTCGATCTTGAGGAGCTTCTTCAAATGGATCAGCGGCAACAGCTTGTTGCGCAGACGCAGGACGGCGGTGTCCTTGATACGCTCGATGCGGTGCTCGGAGTTGGCGCGGGCGCGGACCAGCTCGACCACCGAGAGCTGCGGGATCGCAAAGCGGTCACCGGCGGCCTCGACGATCAGCGCCGAGACGATCGCCAGCGTCAGCGGGATCTTGATGGTGACGGAGGAGCCCTCGCCGGCCACCGACTTGATGTCGATGGTGCCGCCGATCTGGTCGATATTGGTGCGCACCACGTCCATGCCGACGCCGCGGCCGGAGACCGAGGTGATGGCGGCCGCGGTGGAGAAGCCCGGCGCGAAGATGAACTTGTGGATCTGGGCTTCCGACATCTTCTCCAGCTCGGCCTCGGTGACGAGACCTGAGGAGATCGCCTTGGCCTTGATCTTCTCGGTGTTGAGGCCTCTTCCGTTGTCGGCGATGCAGATGATGATGTGGCCGCCCTCGTGATAGGCGGACAGGCGGATGGTGCCCTGCTCGCCCTTGCCGGAGGCGAGACGCTCGGCGGGGGTCTCGAGGCCATGATCGGCGGAGTTGCGCACCATGTGGGTGAGCGGGTCCTTGATCAAATCGAGCACCTGGCGGTCGAGCTCGGTGTCGGCGCCGTGCATCTCCAGCTCGATCTGCTTGCCGAGTTCGCTCGAGAGGTCGCGGACGATGCGGGGCAGCTTCTGCCAGGCATTGCCGATCGGCTGCATGCGCGTCTTCATGACGCCTTCCTGCAGCTCGGCGGTGACGTTGGAGAGGCGCTGCAAGGGCACCTTGAACTCGGTGTCCTCGTTGCGGCGGGAGATCTCCAGCAGCTGGTTGCGGGTCAGGACCAGCTCGGAGACCATGGTCATCAGGTGCTCCAGCGTATCCACGTTGACGCGGATCGACTGGTTGGCGATGCGGTCGCCCTCGCCGGCATTCTCGTCGGCCATCGACTTCTTCGGCGCGGCCTTCTCCTTGGCGGGCTTGGCTTCCTTTGCAGCTTCCTTGGCGGCAGGCGCTTCAGCAGCCGGCGCAGCCTCAGCCTTTGGAGCGGGCGCGGCCTCAGCCTGAGCGGCGGGCGCCGGCGCTTCGATCGCGGTCTCGCGGAAGGCGCGCTCGAGCTCGTCGAGCGAGACTTCGCCCGGGCGCAAGGGGCGCTCCAGGGTCTGGTCGACCAGCGAGCCGGAGGTCATTTCTTTTGCGGGAGCAGTGGCGGCCGGGGCTTCCGGCACCAGCGGCGGCGCCTCGGCAACGGGAGCGGCGGCGCCCGCGGCCATAGCGGCCATGCCCTGCTCGACCATCGCTTCCAGCTGATCGATGAGGTCGCGGTCGGTCCCCTCCGGCTCGGCTTCGGTCGCCTCCAGGCCGGCCAAAATCTCCTTGATGCGGTCGATCGAGGACAGGATCACCGTCACCGCTTCGGCCTTCACCGGCATGCCGTCGCGGAATTTGCCCATCAGCGTCTCGCCGGCATGCGCCAGCGCTTCGAGCCGGGGCAGGCCGAGGAAGCCGCAAGTGCCCTTGATGGTGTGAACGAGGCGGAAGATGTTGTCCAAAATCTTGGCGTTGTTCGGCTCCTGCTCGAACTTCACCAGCTGATTGTCGACGGTGTCCAGGCTCTCGCTGGTCTCCGTCAAAAACTCCCGCAACAGATCATCCATGA
>NZ_CAKZJO010000002.1 GCF_936943645.1 uncultured Bradyrhizobium sp.
TCGCGACTGCGTCGCGCCCCGGAATGACGGCGGTTAGAGCCCCAGCACCGCCTTGGCGATGATGTTGCGCTGGATCTCGTTGGAGCCGCCGTAGATCGAGACCTTGCGGTTGTTGAAGTAGCTCGGTGCGATCTGGGCGGTCCAGTCCATGGCTTCGTTCGAGCCGTCGTCGCCGTGCACGTCGTAAGGCGCGGCGAACGGGCCGATCACTTCCATGAGCAGCTCGGTGGTGGTCTGCTGGATCTCGGAGCCCTTGATCTTCAGCACCGAGGAGGCCGGATTGGGCTTGCCCTTGCCGTGCTTGCCCTCGTCGGCGACGACGCGCAGCTGCGTGAGCTCGAGCGCCTTCAGCTCGATCTCGCAGGCCGCCAGCTTCTCGCGGAACGCGGCGTCCTGGATGATCGGCTTGCCTGATGATTCGACCTTGCCGGCGAGATCGCGGATGCGGCGCAGCCGCTCCTTGGAGACGCCGACGCGCGCGATGCCGGTGCGCTCGTTGCCAAGCAGGAACTTGGCGTAGTCCCAGCCCTTGTTCTCCTCACCGATCAGGTTCTCGATGGGCACCTCGACGTCGTCGAAGAAGACTTCGTTGACCTCATGGCCGCCGTCGATGGTCTGGATCGGGCGCACGGTGACGCCCTTCGACTTCATCGAGAACACGATGAAGGAGATGCCCATCTGCTTCTTGGCGTTGTTGTCGGTGCGGCAGAGGCAGAAGATCATGTCGGCGTGCTGGGCGAGCGTGGTCCAGGTCTTCTGGCCGTTGATGATCCACTTGTCACCACGCCGCTCGGCCTTGGTCTTCAGCGAGGCGAGGTCGGAGCCCGAGCCCGGCTCCGAGAAGCCCTGGCACCACCAGTCGTCGACATTGGCGATGCGCGGCAGGTACTTCTTCTTCTGCTCCTCGTTGCCGAAGGTGTAGATGACCGGGCCGACCATGCTGACGCCGAAGGCGAGCGGCTGCGGCGCCGGGTAGGACTGCAGCTCCTCGTTGAAGATATAGTGCTGCACCGAGGTCCAGCCCGTGCCGCCGAACTGCTTGGGCCAGTGGCTGACGCCCCAGCCCTTCTTGTTGAGGATGCGCCACCACGTCACCATCTCGTCCTTCGAGAGGTGGCGGCCTTCCACCAGCTTACGCCGGGTATCCGGCGGCACGTTGTCGCGGAAGAACGAACGCACTTCCTCGCGAAACGCCTGCTCTTCTTTCGTGAATGCGAGATCCATCGGATCCTCCTGTGAGCTTTTTTCGTCGTCCCGGCGAACGCCGGGACCCATAATCACCGGCCTTCGTTTTGCGAAGGCCATTACCATTTGCGTTCCATACGCCTGCTGCGGCGTATGGGTCCCGGATCGGCGCTCCGCTTCGCTGCGCTTGTCCGGGACGACAGTACCTACTGCAACACCTCGAACAGACCGGCCGCGCCCATGCCGCCGCCGACGCACATGGTGACGACCGCGTATTTCGCCTTGCGGCGGCGGCCTTCGATCAGGGCGTGGCCGGTGAGGCGCGCGCCCGACATGCCGTAGGGATGGCCGACCGCGATCGCGCCGCCATCGACATTGATCTTCTCGGGGTCGATGCCGAGCTTGTCGCGGCAATAGAGCACCTGCACCGCGAAGGCTTCGTTAAGCTCCCACAGGCCGATGTCGTCGACGGTGAGGCCGTGGCGCTTGAGCAGGCGCGGAACGGCGAAGACCGGGCCGATGCCCATCTCGTCCGGCTCGCAGCCGGCGGAGACGAAGCCACGGAAGATGCCGAGCGGCTTGAGACCACGCTTCGATGCTTCCTTGTCGCTCATGATCACGGAAGCGCTGGCGCCGTCGGAGAGCTGGCTGGCATTGCCCGCAGTGATCGAAAAGCCCTCGCCGCGCACGGGCTTGAGGCCGGCGAGGCCCTCGATCGTGGTCTCGGGCCGCGGGCCCTCGTCCTGCGACAGCGTGACGTCCTTCATCGACACCGCGCCGGTCGCCTTGTCGGTGACCGCCATCTGCGTCGTGATCGGCGCGATCTCGTCCTTGAACTTGCCGCCCTGCTGGGCCGCCGCGGTGCGGCGCTGGCTCTCGAGAGAGTATTCATCCTGCTTCTCGCGCGAGATGCCGTAGCGCTTGGCGACGACCTCGGCGGTGTCGATCATGGGCATGTAGACCTCGCCCTTGATCTTGAGCAGCGCCGGATCCTGGGCGTGGAAGCCGTTCATCTTGTCGTTCTGCACCAGCGAGATCGATTCGCCGCCGCCGCCGACCGCGATCTCGACACCGTCGAAGATCACCGAGCGCGCCGCAAGCGCGATCGCCTGCAGGCCCGAGGCGCACTGGCGGTCGATCGTGGTGCCGGCAACGGTGACGGGAAGGCCGGCGCGGAGCAACGCCTTGCGCGCGATGTTGCCGCCGGTCGCGCCCTGCTGCAGGGCTGCGCCCATCACGACGTCCTCGATCTCCCTGGGATCGACCTTGGCGCGCGCGACGGCTTCGCGAATGGCGTGGCCGAGCAATGTTGCGCCTTCGGTGGCGTTGAGCGCACCGCGATAGGCCTTGCCGATCGGCGTGCGGGCGGTGGAAACGATGACGGCGTCGGTCAAGAACGACCTCCTGATACGGGTTGGACGGATTGTGACGGTTTCTGCTGCTGGCGCAATTCGTGGCGCGACAATTTTCCGACCGGCGTTCGCGGCAAATCGTCGACGAATTCGACCTCGGCCGGCAATTCGTGCTTGCCGACCTTGCCGGCGAGTTTCGCGCGCAACTCGTCGAGCGAGAACGGCTTGGCGTCCGGCTTCAGCTTGATGAAGGCCTTGGCGGCCTCGCCCCGGTACTGGTCGGGAATGCCGAGCACGATCACCTCATGCACGCCCGGAATGGTGTAGATCGCCTGCTCGATCATCTGCGGATAGACGTTGAAGCCGCCGGAGATGATCATGTCCTTCTTGCGGTCGACCAGGAAGAAATAGCCGTCGGTATCGACATAGCCGATGTCGCCGGTGAGGAAGCGGCCATCGACGAAGGCATCCGTGGACCCCTCCGGCTTGTTCCAGTAGCCCCTGGTGACGTTCGGGCCCTTGATGCGAATCTCGCCGACCTCGCCCGGCGGCAGCACGCGCCTCGGGTCGTCGAGCGCAACGACGTCGAGCTCGATACCGGGCAGCATCAGGCCGATCGAGCCCGGCTTGTCGGGGCCGGTGGGCGGATGGCCGGTGCCGGGCGAGCAGGTCTCGGTCATGCCCCAGCCGCTCTTCAACTTCTTGCCGACCTTGCGCTCGAAGAAGCTCGCGACCTCGACCGGCAGCGGCGCGCCGCCGGAGCCGATGGCGTTGAGCGAGGAGAAGTCGCGCTTGTCGAGATCGGGCAGCGCGGCGATCGCGATCCACATCGTCGGCACGCCCGGGAAATACGTCGCGCGTTTCACTTCGATGTCGCGCATGACGGCTTCGACGTCGAAGCGCTGGTGGATCGAGATGAGGTTGCCGCGGCTGAGCGAAGACAGCAGCACCACGGTGAGCGCGTAGATGTGGAACAGCGGCAGCACGCAGATCACGCGCTCGATCGCATCGCCGCGCGCCGCGCGCGTCGGCTTGCCCCAGACGTCATAGATCGACACGGCCGAGGTGAGGTTGCCGTGGGTCAGCATCGCGCCCTTGGGCAGGCCGGTGGTGCCGCCGGTATATTGCAGCAGGGCGACGTCGTCGGTCGTCACGGACGGCCACTGCGCAGGGGCTGCCGCGCCTTCGACAAACGTTTTGAAGGTGACGATGCGGGGATCCCTGGGGATCACCGCCTGCGGCGTACCGACCTTGCCCCAGTCGTCGTCCTCGCAAACGACGAGGCGGTCGATCAGGCCCTTCTCCAGAAATTTCAGCGCGGTCGGCAGCAGCGCCGCGAGATTGGAGGTGACGAGCAGGCGTGAGCCGGAATCCGAAACCTTGTGCGTCAGCGCGATCTCGCCGTCGAGCGGCGACAGATGGGCGACGCGGGCGCCTGCCTTCAGCGCACCGAAGAAGTTGACGGGGTGATCGGGCGAATTGCCAAGGAACAGCGCGATCGACGTGCCCTTGCCGCAGCCGGCGCGGAGAAACGCTGCGGCCGCGCGATCGGCCTGAGCTGCAAGCTCCGTGTAGGTGATCGGCCGGTCGCGAAACTCCAGCGCGGTCCGCGGGCCGTAATTCGCCGCGGCGTTCGACAGCAGATCGGGGATCGGGCCCTGAGCGATGGCGTCGTCCCAACGCACGCCCTCGGGGTAAAACTGTTCGCCGGGATGGGTCATGAACCGTCGATACTCTGCAAAGCGGTCGCAATAGTGCCGCGTGAGGTGGGCACGGACGGACGGGCTCCCTCCCCCCTTGTGGGGGAGGGTTGTGGAGAGGGGTAGCCACAAACTCGGACCTCGCCCGGAGCCACCCCCCTCCCTGCCCCACAAGGGGGGAGGGAACGGAGAGAGCCTTTCACGGAGCGCGGCATCGCGGTAGCTACCAATCTGATCACGCCGCCTTCGACGCCGCGGCCAGCGAGGCGAAGGTCTTGCCTTCGGCCGCGAGCTTCTTCAGCAGCGGTGCGGGCTCGAGGCTCGGATCGTTGGTCTCCTTGGCGTAGAAAGCCAGGCGATCGGCGATGTGCTTGAGGCCGACGCTGTCGGCCCAGAACATCGGGCCGCCGCGGTAGATCGGCCAGCCATAGCCGTAGAGCCAGACCACGTCGATGTCGGAGGGACGCGCCGCGATGCCTTCTTCGAGGATCTTCGCGCCCTCGTTGATCATCGGGTACATCATGCGCTCGAGGATCTCCTCGTCGCTGACGACGCGCTTCTTGCGGCCGAGACGCAGCAGCGTCTCGTCGATCAGCTTCTCGACCTCGGGATCGGGCAGCGGCGCACGCGAACCGGCTTCGTACTTGTAGTAGCCCTTGCCGGTCTTCTGGCCGAACCGGCCGGCTTCGCACAGCGCGTCCGCGATCTCCGACTTGATGCCGCGGTCCTTGCGCGAGCGCCAGCCGATGTCGAGGCCGGCGAGGTCGCCCATCGCGAACGGTCCCATCGGCATTCCGAACTTCGTCACGACGGCATCGACCTGCTGCGGCAAGGCACCTTCGAACAGCAACTTCTCGGATTGCTTGCCGCGCTGGGCCAGCATGCGGTTGCCGACGAAGCCGTCGCAGACGCCAACCACGGCCGGCACCTTCGCGATTTTTCGCGCGATGGTCACGGCGGTGACCAGCGCGTCCGGCGCGGTCTTGTCGGCACGCACGATCTCGCACAGCTTCATGACGTTGGCCGGCGAGAAGAAGTGCATGCCAAGCACGTCCTGCGGACGCTTGGTCGACTTCGCGATCTCGTCGATGTTCAGATAGGAGGTGTTGGAAGCGAGCACGGCGCCCGGCTTGACGTACTGGTCGAGCTTGCCGAACACTTCCTTCTTCACTGCCATGGTCTCGAACACGGCTTCGATGACGAGATCGGCATCGCCGACATTCTCGATGCCGACCACGCCGTTGATCAGCGCCATGCGCTTGGCGGGCGCGTCGGCGGGAATGCCGCCGCGCGCGGCGGTTGCTTCCCAGTTCTTCTGCATGATGCCCATGCCGCGCTTGAGCTGCTCCTCGCCGGTCTCGATCAGGGTGACGGGGATGCCGGCATTGGCAAAGGACATCGCGATGCCGCCGCCCATGGTGCCGGCGCCGAGGATCGCGACGCGGTTGACCGGCCGCGACTTGGTGCCCTCGGGGACGCCCGCGATCTTGGCCGCCTCGCGCTCGGCGAAGAAGGCATAGCGCTGCGCCTTGGACTGGTCGCTGGCGACGAGCTTGAGGAAGCCCTCGCGCTCCTTCTTCAGACCTTCGTCGAAAGGTAGGTCAATGGCGTAGCCCACAGCGTCGGCGGCGGCGAACGGCGCTTCCAGGCCGCGCGACTTCTTGGTCATGGCGGCGACCGCATTGGTGAAGATCGAGCGGTCGGCCTTGGCGGCCGCGATCTTGGAATCGTCGTCGCGCAGACGGCGCAGCGGACGCTTCTCGGCCAGCAGCTTGCGCACGAAGGCCTCGCCGCCGGACGCCGGCCCTTCGACGATCTCCTCGATCAAGCCGTTCTTCAGCGCTTCGGCCGCGCCGATGGGATCGCCACCAACGATCATCTTGACGGCGAGCTCGGGACCGACCGCGCGCGGCAGGCGCTGGGTGCCACCGGCGCCCGGCAGCAGGCCGAGCTTCACCTCGGGCAGGCCGAGCTTGGCCTCCTTCACTGCAACGCGGAAATGACAGGCAAGCGCGACCTCGAGGCCGCCGCCGAGCGCCGTGCCGTGGATCGCGGCAACCACGGGCTTCGGCGAATTCTCGATCTCGGAGAGCACGTCGTTGAGCGCCGGCGCCTTCGGCGGCTTGCCGAATTCGGTGATGTCGGCGCCCGCGATGAAGGTGCGGCCGGCGCAGGTCAGCACGATGCCCTTGATGGCGGGATCGGCGACAGCAGCCTTGACGCATTCCAGAATACCACCGCGAACCGCGGCACTCAGCGCATTGACCGGAGGGCTGTTGACCGTGACGATACCGACCTCGTCATGACGCTCAAGCTTGACCACTTCGCTCACGGTGTTCCCTCCTTGGTGGGGATTAACTTTTGTTCGATTTCGCGGTGCGGAATTTAATTCCGCATCTTGACGGCAGGGTTATTTTGAAGCACGTGGCTTGTCAACGACTCCGCGCAAGAAGCAGATCAGGGATGAAGCGTACAGGAAAGAAGACTGCGACCGATCGGAATTTCGTCGTCGCGCTTTCCCGCGGACTGGACGTATTGCGAGCCTTCCACCCCAATGACGGCCTGCTCGGCAATCAGGAGATTGCGGCGCGCACCAATCTGCCGAAGCCGACGGTTTCGCGGCTGACTTACACGTTGACCAAGCTGGGTTATCTCGCGCCGGTTCCCCGCTTTGAGAAGTACCAGCTCACACCCGCAGCGATGTCGCTCGGCTACGCCGCGCTCGCCAATCTCGGTGTTCGGCATTTGTCCGAACCGTTCCGCGAGGACGTGATGCGCGCGACCGGCGGCGCCGTCGCCGTCGGCGGCCGCGACCGCCACAGCATGATCTATTTTGGACAGAGCCGCGGCAGCGAAACGGTCGGCGTTCAACTTGACGTCGGCTCGCGCGTGCCTATTGCAACCAGCGCGATGGGCCGTGCCTATTTCTGGGCACTCGACGACGCGGACCGTACGGAGCTGTCGCGCCTGTTGCGCGAACATTACGGCAGCCGCTGGCCGAAGATGCGCGATGGGCTGGAACGTTCCGGCGAAACCGTCGCGAAGTACGGTTTTGCGATTTCGGTCGGCGACTGGCACGACGACATCGGCGCCGCCGGCGTCGCGCTCAAGCTCAACGACGGAACCGGACCTTACGCGTTCAACTGCGGCGCGCCCGCATTCCGTTTCACGGAAGAGCGTTTGATCAACGACATTGGACCCCGTCTGCTAGCGATGGTAAGGAACATCGAAGCGGCGCTCGGGGGTCTGATGCCGCATTCCAAAAAAGACGTCAGCAAAAAGCTGAAATCAGGAGGGAAAGTTGCTCGTTTGGCCGAGGGGATCAGATAGCCTTTGTCATCGTGGGGAGCGGTTCGCATCGCCCCATCGCTCACTGAATGACGTGAGCGAGACGAGATGACGCAGGCACAGCTCGCGCAGGGGACAGCCCCCCTGCTCGCCGTTCGCGACGTCAGCGTCGTGTTCGGCGGCATCGTCGCGCTCAACGGCGTGTCCTTCGACATGCAAAAGGGCCAGATCCTCGGCTTGATCGGCCCCAACGGCGCCGGCAAGACCACGCTGTTCAACTGCCTGTCCCGGCTCTACCAGCCGTCGTCCGGCGACATCCTGATGGAAGGCGTGAGCATCCTGACGCGGCCGCCGCACCGGATCGCCGAGATCGGAATCGGCCGCACCTTCCAGAACGTGGCGCTGTTCCCGAACCTCTCGGTGATGGACAACGTCCGCGTCGGAACCCACGCCCGGACCTCCAGCGACATCATCAGCGACTCGCTGCGCCTCGCCTGGATCCGCCGCAGCGAGACCGACGTGAACAAGAAGGTGCACGACATCCTCGCCTATCTCGATCTCGAGGACGTCGCCCAAACCGTCGTGTCCGGCCTGCCCTTCGGCACGCAGAAGCGCGTCGAGCTGGCGCGCGCGCTCGCGGCCGACCCGAAGATCCTGCTGCTCGACGAGCCCGCCGGCGGCCTCAATCACGAGGAGGTCTACGTGCTCGGCGACCTCATCCGCAAAATCCGCGACGAGCGCCACATGACCGTGCTCCTGGTCGAGCACCACATGGGCCTCGTGATGTCGATCGCCGACCACGTCGTCGCGCTGAATTTCGGCAAGAAGCTCGCAGAAGGCACGCCCGCCCAGGTGCAGGCGGACCCCGACGTCATCAAGGCCTATCTCGGGAGCAAGGACCAATGACGACCCTTCTCAACGTCAAGGACCTGCGCGCCTATTACGGCCAGGTCCAGGCGCTCCACGGCCTGTCCTTCTCGCTCAACGAGGGTTCGCTGACGACCCTGCTGGGCGCCAACGGCGCCGGCAAGACCACGACGCTGCGCGCGATCTGCAACATGGTGCGCTCCACCGGCGGCATCGAGTTCGACGGCAAGCCGCTGAACAACAAATCGACCGAGAGCATCGTGCGGTTCGGCATCGCCCACGTGCCGCAGGGCCGCGGCACCTTCACCACCATGACGGTGGAGGAGAACCTCCAGCTTGGCGCCATCACCCGCAAGGACAGCGCCGGCATCGTCTCCGACATCGAGCGCATGTACGCGCATTTCCCGGTGTTGAAGCAGCGGCATACCCAGCAGGCCGGTACGCTCTCCGGCGGCGAACAGCAGATGCTCGCCGTCGCCCGCGCGCTGATGCTGCGGCCACGGCTGATGCTGCTGGACGAGCCCTCCTTCGGCCTCGCGCCGCTGGTGGTCCGCGACCTGTTCGGCATCCTCGGCAAGATCAACCGCGAGGACAAGGTGTCGATCCTGGTGGTCGAGCAGAACGCCCAGCTCGCGCTCGAGCTCGCCGACCAGGCCTATGTGATCGAGACCGGCCGCATCGTGATGTCAGGCAACGCCAAGGACATCGCGAACAACGAAGAAATCCGCAAATCCTATCTGGGTTACTGAGGGAGCCGGGACAATGGAGCTGTTCACCAACCAGGTCCTGGCCGGCATCGCCACGGGCGCGATCTATGCCTGCATGGCGCTCGCCGTGGTCATGATCTACCAGGCCATCGACCATCTGAACTTCGCGCAAGGCGAGATGGCGATGTTCTCGACCTTCATCTCCTGGCAGCTGATGCAGTGGGGCGTGTCCTATTGGGCCGCCTTCGTGATCACGCTGGCATTTTCGTTCGTCGCCGGCATCGCGATCGAGCGCATCCTGTTCAAGCCGCTCGCCAAGGCGCCGGTCTTGACCAACGTCGCCGGCTTCATCGCGCTGTTCGCGATCATCAACTCCTCGGCCGGCCTGATCTGGGATTTCACCATCAAGCAGTACCCGACGCCGTTCGGGTCCGCGCCGTTCCTGGGCAGCCAGCTGATCTCGACCCACCAGGCCGGCATGATCGGCGTCACCGTGCTGCTGCTGCTCGGCCTCTACTTCTTCTTCCAGTACACCCGGATCGGCCTTGCGATGCGGGCCGCAGCCTCGGTGCCTGAATCGGCCCGCCTCGTCGGCATCAACACCAGCTGGATGATCGCGCTTGGCTGGGGCATGGCGACGGCGATCGGCTCGATCGCCGGCATGCTGATCGCACCGGTCGTGTTCCTGGAGCCCAACATGATGGGCGGCGTGCTGATCTACGGCTTCGCCGCGGCGGTGCTCGGCGGGCTCTCCAGCCCGTTCGGCGCCGTGGTCGGCGGCTTCCTGGTCGGCGTGTTCGAGAACCTCGCCGGCACCTATATCCCCGGCGTCGGCAACGAGCTGAAACTCCCGATCGCGCTCGCGCTGATCATCTCCGTCCTGGTCGTCAAACCCGCTGGCCTGTTCGGCCGGCAAATCGTCAAGCGAGTTTGATCATGAGCGCAGCAGAAGAAGTCGTTGCCGAAGGCCACCAGGCGGTCGAGGCGGTTCCGAAGCGAGCCATGACGCTGGGCACCGGCACCTCGCTGGTGGTGCTGGCCGCGCTGTTGGTCGTGCCGATGTTCGTCAAGAACTTCATCATCTTCCAGATGACGATGCTCCTGATCTACGGGCTCGCCGTGCTGGCGCTCAACATCCTCACCGGCGGCTCCGGCCAGTTCTCCCTCGGCCAAAGCGCCTTCTATGCCGTCGGCGCCTATACGTCGGCGGTGCTGATGGAGCACGCCAACCTCAACTACGCGCTGACCATTCCGATCTCCGCCGCGGTCTGCTTCGGCTTCGGGTACCTGTTCGGCAAGCCGGCCTTGCGGCTGTCGGGCGTCTATCTCGCGCTCGCGACCTTCGCGCTCGCGACCGCAATGCCGCAGCTTTTGAAGCTGAACTTCCTGGAGCACTGGACCGGCGGCGTGCAGGGCCTCGTCGTCACCAAGCCGGACGCGCCGTTCGGCCTGCCGATGTCGCAGGATACCTGGCTGTACTACTTCACGCTCATCGTGACGCTCGCGATCTACCTCCTGTCGGTGAACCTGCTGCGCTCGCGGTCGGGCCGCGCCTTCATGGCGATCCGCGACAACGAGATCGCGGCGTCCTCGATGGGCGTCAACGTCGCG
This sequence comes from uncultured Bradyrhizobium sp., assembly GCF_936943645.1. Taxonomy (GTDB): domain Bacteria; phylum Pseudomonadota; class Alphaproteobacteria; order Rhizobiales; family Xanthobacteraceae; genus Bradyrhizobium. Next base: position 10,711 of record NZ_CAKZJO010000002.1, read on the forward strand.
CTCTACAAGACGCTGGCGTTCGGCGTGTCGGCAGCCATCACCGGCGTCGCGGGCTCGCTCGGTGCCATCGCGGTGCAGTTCGTGGCCCCCGACAGCTACACCATCACGCTCGCGATCTCGCTGTTCCTCGGCATGGTCGTCGGCGGCGTCGGCTGGCTGCCCGGCTCGTTCGTCGGTGCGGCCTTCATCATCTTCGTGCCGAACATGGCGGAGAGCATCTCCAAGGGTCTCTCCGGCGCGGTGTTCGGCGTACTGCTGTTCCTCGTCATCTACCTCGTGCCGCACGGCGCAAGGCAGATTGCGATCCTCGGCCAGCAATTTGCCGGCAAACTCAAGAAGAACTGAAGACCTGTTGGACTAGAACAAGGAGATCGAATTGTATTTTGGAAGAACACTGCGAGCCGCCGCGCTGGTCACGGCAACGGCGGCCATTGCCCTCACCTCGACCGCTGCACTGGCCCAGAAGAAATACGACACCGGCGCGTCCGATACCGAGATCAAGATCGGCAACATCATGCCGTACAGCGGTCCGGCGTCGGCCTATGGCGTCATCGGCAAGACCGAAGAAGCCTATTTCAAGATGATCAACGACAAGGGCGGCATCAACGGCCGCAAGATCAACTTCGTCACCTATGACGACGGCTATTCGCCGCCGAAGGCCGTCGAGCAGGTCCGCAAGCTGGTCGAGAGCGACGAGGTTCTGGTCGTCTTCAATCCGCTCGGCACGCCCTCGAACAGCGCGATCCAGAAGTACCTCAACTCCAAGAAGATCCCGCAGCTCTTCGTCGCCACCGGCGCCACCAAGTGGAATGACCCGAAGACTTTCCCCTGGACCATGGGCTGGCAGCCCTCCTACCAGAGCGAAGCGCATATCTATGCCAAATGGCTGATGAAGGAGAAGCCCGACGCCAAGATTGCGGTCCTCTATCAGAACGACGATTTCGGCAAGGACTACCTCAAGGGCACCAAGGACGGCCTCGGCGCCAAGGCCTCGTCCATGATCATCATGGAAGAGAGCTATGAGGTGTCCGAGCCCTCGATCGACGGCCACATCGTCAAGATCAAGGCGGCCAATCCCGACGTACTCCTGATCTACACCACGCCGAAGTTCGCGGCCCAGACCATCAAGAAGACCGCCGAGCTCAGCTGGAAACCGCTGCAGATCCTCACCAACGTCTCGATCTCGGTCGGCAGCGTGATGAAGCCGGCCGGCTTCGAAAACGCGCAGGGCGTGCTGTCGGCGGCCTACGCCAAGGACTCCACCGATCCTCAGTGGGCCAACGATCCCGGCATGAAGAAGTGGAACGAGTTCGTCGACAAGTACATGCCCGGTGCGGACAAGTCCGACACCAGCATGGTCTACGGCTACGGCGCTGCGTCGACCCTCGTCAAGGTGCTGGAGATGTGCGGTGACGATCTCACCCGCGCCAACATCATGAAGCAGGCCGCGAGCCTGAAGGATTTTGCACCGGACACCCTGCTGCCCGGCGTCAAGATCAACACCAGCCCGACCGACTTCGCCCCGATCGCCCAGCTGCAGATGCAGCGCTTCAAGGGCGAGAAGTGGGAACTGTTCGGCGAGATCATCAGCGGCGACGTCGCCTCCGAGTGACACGCTGACGTCATAGTCCGAGCTTCGAAGCCCCCGCGAGCGATCGCGGGGGCTTTTTGTTGACGTCACCCGTCAATCTTGTTCAATGCGGCGCCGATCCAACTCGGGGTGGGAGAATGATGACTGCCGTTCGATTTCAAGTTGCGGCGTTGCTGGCCGTCGTCGCGTTGTGCACTGCGATGGACAGCGAGGCGCTTGCGCAGAAGAAATATGACAGCGGCGCCTCCGACACCGAGATCAAGATCGGCAACATCATGCCCTATAGCGGCCCGGCCTCGGCCTATGCCGCGATCGGCAAGGCCGAAGAAGCCTACTTCAACAAGATCAATGCCGAGGGCGGCATCAACGGCCGCAAGATCAAGTTCGTCTCCTACGACGATTCCTATTCGCCGCCGAAGACGGTGGAGCAGGCGCGCAAGCTGGTCGAGAGCGACGAGGTGCTGCTGATCTTCGGCTCGCTCGGCACGTCCACCAACAGCGCCATCCGCAAATACATGAACGAGAAAAAGGTGCCGCAATTGTTCGTGGCGAGCGGTGCGTCGAAGTGGAATGACCCGAAGCAGTATCCCTGGACCATGGGCTGGCAGCCGAGCTACGCCAGCGAAGCGCGCATCTACGCCAAGTACATCATGAAGGAGAAGCCGGACGGGAAGATTGCCGTGCTCTACCAGAACGACGACTTCGGCAAGGATTACCTGAAGGGGCTGAAGGACGGCCTCGGCGCCAAGGCCTCGATGATCGTGCTGCAGGAGCCCTACGACACGTCCGAGCCCGCCATCGACGAGCACGTCGTGAAGCTGAAGGCCTCGGGCGCCGACGTCTTCATCAGCATCACCACGCCGAAATTCGCCGCGCAGGCGATCAAGAAGGCGGCCGAGATCAACTGGCATCCGGTCCACATCGTCTCCAACGTCTCTGCCTCCGTCGGCGGGGTGATCGAGCCGGCAGGTCTCGAGATCTCGCAAGGCATCCTGTCGGCGACCTACACCAAGGACGGCTCCGATCCGCAGTGGAATGCCGATGACGGCATGAAGAAGTTCTACAACTTCGTCGCGCAGTACGATCCCAAGGCCAACAAGCTCGACGCCGGCGTCGTATTCGGCTACGCGGCGGCGCAAACCATGGTGAAGGTGCTGCAGATGTGCGGCGACGACCTCACCCGCGAGAACGTCATGAAGCAGGCGGCGTCCCTGAAGGACTTCGAGCCCGACACGTTGCTGCCCGGCATCAAGATCAGCACCGCGCCGGACAATTTCGCCCCGATCGAGCAGCTGCAGATGATGCGTTTCAAGGGCCGGAAATGGGAGCTGATCGGGGACGTCATCTCCAGCGAGACGGATCACTGACGCGACGCAACTCAAAATCGCACCCTGATTGGTCAAACAACTCAAGACAGCCGCGCCTTCTCGCAGTCGCACACGAGAGCCGGTCCGCCGCTGACTACTAAAGAAGCAGGCCTTGCGCCCCCGTCGCGGGGGCTTTCTGTTGAAGCCGTTGGCCAAATCGTATTGAATTGCGGCCGCGCCACCAAAAACAATCAAGACAAGAAAAGGGGCGTACACACACCAAGAAAATAGGGAGATAGGAATGCCCGCTGTCACCGGCAGACTTGCAGCCGCATCACTGGCGCTTGCCCTCATTGCGGCCTCGGCCTCCACCGCATCGGCCCAGAAGAAATACGATACCGGCGCGACCGATACCGAGATCAAGATCGGCAACATCATGCCCTACAGCGGACCGGCCTCCGCCTACGGCATCATCGGGCGGACCGAAGCCGCCTATTTCAAGAAGATCAACGACGAAGGCGGCATCAACGGCCGCAAGATCAACTTCATCTCCTATGACGACGGCTATTCACCGCCGAAGACCGTCGAGCAGGCGCGCAAGCTGGTCGAGAGCGACGAGGTGCTGTTCATCTTCAACTCGCTCGGCACGCCGCCGAACTCGGCGATTCACAAATACATGAACTCCAAGAAGGTGCCGCAGCTGTTCGTCGCCACCGGCGCCACCAAGTGGAACGACCCCAAGGACTTCCCTTGGACGATGGGCTGGCAGCCCAACTACCAGAGCGAAACGCAGATCTATGCGAAGTGGCTGTTGAAGAACAAGCCGGACGCCAAGATCGCCGTGCTCTATCAGAACGACGACTACGGCAAGGACTATTTGAAGGGCCTGAAGGACGGCCTCGGTGCCAAGGCCGCTTCGATGATCGTCATGGAGGAGAGCTATGAGACCTCCGAGCCGACCATCGACAATCACATCGTGAAGCTGAAGTCGACCGGCGCCGACGTCTTCATGAACATCACGACGCCGAAATTTGCGGCGCAAGCGATCAAGAAGAACGCCGAGATCGGCTGGAAGCCGCTGCACTTCCTCAACAACGTGTCGGCCTCGGTCGGCAGCGTGTTGAAGCCGGCTGGCTTTGAAAATTCGCAGGACATCATTTCCGCAGACTACCTCAAGGACGTTTCCGATCCCGAGTGGAACAACGACCCCGGCATGAAGGACTTCGTGGCCTTCATGACCAAGTACTTCCCGGAAGGCGACAAGCTCGACCATGGCACGATCGTCGGCTACGGCGTCGCGCAGACCCTGGTCCAGGTGCTGAAGCAGTGCGGCGACGATCTCACCCGCGCGAACATCATGAAGCAGGCTGCCAGCCTGAAGAACTTCCGCACCGAGGTGCTGCTGCCCGGCGTCCAGATCAACACCTCGCCGACCGACTTTGCACCCATCAGCCAGCTCCGGCTCGAGAAGTTCAAGGGCGAGAAGTGGGAACTGTTCGGCGACGTGATCAGCGCCGACGTCGGCGGCTAGTCCGTCCGACGGTTTGACGACGGAAAGCCCCCTGCGAGACCATCGCAGGGGGCTTTTGCTAGCCCGCCGATTATGATGACGCGATTGCATAATCGAATGATGGCAAAGCCCGCTTACGCTTTGCCGCACGATGCGGTAGGCAGGGGAACGGCGGCATCCGTCGCCACTCAGCCCGTCTGCCCAAGGCCATCGTCATGACCGACCGACGCCCCCTGCTCCGCGCGCTCTACGACGCCGCCGTCGCTGCCGCTCATCCCAACGTGGTGCTGGCGCCGCACTTGCGGCCTGCACCCAGGGGACGCGTGATCTGCCTCGCCGCCGGCAAGGGCGCGGCTGCCATGGCCGCGGCGGCCGAGCGGCATTATCTCGACACGCTTCAACTCGCACCGGAACGCCTCGTCGGCATCGCCACCACGCGTCACGGCTACGGCGTGCCGACGCGCCGCATCCGCGTGGTCGAAGCCGGCCATCCCGTGCCGGATGAGGCCGGCCTGAAGGGCGCGGCCGACACGCTCGCGCTTGCGGCCGAAGCCGGACCGGACGATCTGCTGCTGGTGCTGCTCACCGGCGGCGGCTCGGCGAACTGGATCGCACCGAGCGAGGGCATCAGCTTTGCGCAGAAGCAGGCGGTCAACAAGGCGTTGCTGCGCTCGGGCGCACCGATCGGCGAGATGAACGTCGTGCGCAAGCATCTCTCGCGCATCAAGGGCGGACGTCTTGCTCGTGCGGGCAAACATGCCGCCGAGATCGTGACGCTCGCGATCTCCGACGTGCCGCATGACGATCCTTCCGCGATCGCCTCGGGCCCCACCGTGCCCGATCCGACCACGCTGGCCGATGCACGCGCGATCGTCGCGAAGTACAAGCTCGCCATCGACGATGCGGTGCGCCGCGCGCTCGATGACGAACGCAACGAAAGCTGCAAGCCTGATGATGCCGCTTTCGCGCGCGCGCATTTCGAACTGATCGCGCGGCCAAAGCAGTCGCTCGACGCCGCGGTGAAGCTCGCGCGCGACTCCGGCTATGAGACGATCGATCTCGGCGCCGATCTCGAGGGCGAGGCGCGCGAGGTCGCGGCCGCTCACGCCAGGCTGGCGCTCGACGCGCGCGCGCAAGGCAAGCGCCTCGCGATCCTCTCCGGCGGCGAGCTCACGGTCACCGTGCGCGGCAACGGGCGCGGCGGACCGAACCAGGAATACGCGCTGGCGCTGGCCTCGCTCTTGAAGGACACGCCCGGCATTGCGGCGCTCGCCGGCGACACCGACGGCGCCGACGGCGGCGCCGGCCACCCCACCGATCCCGCCGGCGCGCTGATCGACGCGGCGACGTTCGCGAAGATGCAGGCGCTGGGGCTCAAGCCGCAGGCCTATCTGGACAACAACGACGCGACCAGCTTCTTCGAAGCGACTGGGGATCTATTGCAGCCGGGTCCGACGCTGACCAACGTGAACGATATCCGGGTGATCCTGGTGGATTGAGGTTTCTTACCCTCCCCTGAAGGGACCCTCCAGGGGAGGGTAAGCGTCAAAACTCGTTGGCGATCTTCGAGAGCATCGCGAGCAGGGCTTCGCGGTTGGCCTGGCCGAGCAGATCGTTGAGCCGCGCCTCGTGCTTGGTGGCGACGAGCTTCTTGGCGCGGGCCAGCACGGCCTTGCCCTTGTCGGTCAGCACCAGGATGTGCGAGCGGCGGTCGTTGGTGGAGCGGATCCGCGCGCAAAGGTCGCGGCTCTCGAGATTGTCGAGCATCGCCACGAAATTCGGCCGGAGGATGCCGAGCGTCGAGGCGATCTCGGTCTGGTTACGGCCCGGATTCTTCTCGACCAGCAGCAGCACGGAGAACTGCGCAGGGGTGAGCTGCAGCGAGGCCATGCAGCGCAGGAAATTCTCGAACACCTTGAGCTGCGCCCGTTTCAGGACGTAGCCGAGCTGCTCGGACAGCTCGCCGAGCTGGAGCGCTTCGGCCTGCGGCTCCGCCGCGTCCTTGCGGACTTTGGCCGAGTCGGCCGATTTTTCAGAAGACTTTTCAGCGGTCTTGGAAACGGTCATCGCCTCGTGCTCGTAATCCCGCTAAATTCGGGACGGGTCGTCCACCACCCTTGATGTTATATTTGATAATTGTTATGGACCATATCAAATATCGACAGCGTTTTTCAATGGCTGTGAACGGACCGTCCACCGCAATCGAGGGACCGGTCCTTAGATCTTAAGGGGGAGCGTCCGGTCTTGAATACCACCATCATGCTGTTCCTGGTGCAGGACGGCATCACCAATGGCGCGATCTATGCGCTGCTCGGTCTCGCGCTGGTGCTGGTGTTCGCCGTCACCCGCGTCATCCTCATTCCCCAAGGCGAATTCGTCACCTACGGCGCGCTGACCTATGCCTCGCTGGCCGCGGGCCAGATGCCGGGCACGGCCAAGCTGGCGCTGGCGCTGGGCATCGGCGCCTTCGCCTTCGACCTGTTCGTGGCGCGCAAGGCGCTGCACGGGCGCCTGGTCGTGCGCAGCCTCCTCACCAATGTCGTGCTGCCGGCCATCGTGCTGGCGTTGACCGTGTACTTCGCCGCCCAGAAGCCGCCGGTCGCGGTCTCGATCGCGCTGTCGCTGGTGATCGTCGCCATGATCGGGGTTTATCTCTACCGCATCGCATTCCAGCCGCTGGCGCACACCTCCGTGCTGGTGCTGCTGATTGCTTCGGTCGGCGTCCACCTCGCGCTGCAGGGCCTCGGCCTCCTGTTCTTCGGCGCCGAAGGCCAGCGCGGACCGGCCGTGCTGTCCGGCGCCTTCACCGCCGGCGCACTGCGTTTCACCGGCCAGAGCCTCACCGTCTACGGCATCACCATCGCCTTCATCGTCGGGCTCTGGCTGTTCTTCGGCCTGACGCTCTACGGCAAGGCCTTGCGCGCGACCGCCGTGAACCGGCTGGGGGCGCGCCTCGCCGGCATCCGCACCACGCTGTCAGGGCAGATCGCCTTCCTGCTGGCCTCCGTCATCGGCGCGCTCTCCGGCATCATGATCGTGCCGATCACGACGCTCTATTATGACAGCGGCTTCCTGATCGGCCTGAAGGGCTTCGTCGCCGCGATCATCGGCGGCCTCGTCAGCTACCCCTTGACCGCGGTCGCGGCGCTGGTCGTCGGCATCGTCGAGGCGTTCTCGTCCTTCTATGCCTCCAACTACAAGGAGGTGATCGTTTTCATGCTCTTGATTCCCGTGCTGCTGCTGCGCTCGCTCGCCGCGCCTGCGGTCGAGGAAGAGAAGGACTGAGGCCAAGATGCAGAGCCGGCTTCCCATCATCATCTTCGCGGCTGTCATGGCGGCGATCCCGTTCGTTCCTGGCATGCCCCCCTTCTGGATCGTGCTGCTCGACAATATCGGCCTCGCGGCCCTCGTCGCGATGGGCCTCGTGCTGCTGACCGGCGTCGGCGGCCTGACTTCGTTCGGCCAGGCCGCCTTCGTCGGCTTCGGCGCCTACACCACCGCGGTGCTGACGACGTCTTACGGCCTGTCGCCCTGGCTGACGCTGCCGCTGTCGCTGGTGGTCAGCGGATCGCTCGCGGTGCTGCTTGGGCTCGTCACGGTCCGTCTCTCCGGCCATTATCTGCCGCTCGGCACCCTCGCCTGGGGGCTGGGGCTGTTCTATTTGTTCAGCAAGCTGGAGTTCCTGGGCCGTAACGACGGCATCTCCGCGATCCCGCCGCTGTCGATCGGCACGTTCAAGATGCTCTCGCCCGGCTCGATCTATTATGCGATCTGGGTCGCCGTGATCGTCTCGGCCCTGCTGACGATGAACCTGCTGGACTCCCGCACCGGCCGCGCCATCCGTGCGCTGCGCCGCGGCCATGTCGCCGCCGAAGCGTTCGGCGTGCACACGCCGCGCGCCAAATTGCTGGTGTTCATCCATGCCGCCGTGCTCGCCGGCCTCTCGGGATGGCTCTACGCGCATCTGCAGCGCGCGGTGAATCCGACACCGTTCGGCGCGCAGGCCGGCATCGAATATCTCTTCATCGCCGTGGTCGGCGGCGCCGGCTACGTCTGGGGCGGCGTCCTGGGTGCGGCCATCGTCGTGGTCCTGAAAGAAGTGCTGCAGAGCTATCTGCCGCTGATCCTGCCCGGCTCCGGCCAGGTCGAGACCATCGTGTTCGGCATCATGCTGGTGGCGCTGCTACAGCTTGCGCCCGGCGGCCTCTGGCCCTGGCTGATCTCGTTCCTGCCGGAAGCTACCCGTGGCAAGAAGCCCGACACCTCGCTGAAGCTGGAGCAGCGCACCCGCTCGCCCGGCCAGTCCAGCATCCTGCTCCAGGTCGAGAAGGCGCGAAAACAGTTCGGCGGCGTGGTCGCCGTCAACAACGTCTCCTTCGACGTCCAGGCCCGCGAGATCGTCGCGCTGATCGGCCCGAACGGTGCCGGCAAGAGCACCACCTTCAACCTGATCACCGGCGTGCTGTCGGCCACGTCAGGCTCGATCTCGGTGCTCGGCAAGAAGGTCGACAACGCGCCGCCGCAGGAGATCGTCAAGCTCGGCATCAGCAGGACCTTCCAGCATGTGAAGCTGGTCCCTGATATGACCGTGCTGGAGAACGTCGCGATCGGCGCGCATCTGCGCGGCCATTCGGGGCCGATCTCCTCGATGCTGCGGCTCGACCGCGCCGATGAGGCGAAGCTGCTTGCCGAAGCCGCCCGCCAGATCGAGCGCGTCGGCCTTGCTGACCAGATGCATCAGCTCGCGGGCAGCCTCTCGCTCGGCCAGCAGCGCATCGTCGAGATCGCCCGCGCGCTCTGCGTCGATCCGATGCTGCTGCTGCTCGACGAGCCCGCCGCCGGCCTGCGCCACATGGAGAAGCAGCAGCTCGCCAAATTGCTGCGGGATCTGCGCGACGGCGGCATGAGCGTGCTCCTGGTGGAGCACGACATGGGCTTCGTCATGAACCTCGCCGATCGCATCGTGGTGCTCGATTTCGGCACCAAGATCGCGGAAGGCACCCCCGCCACGATCAAGACCAATCCCGAAGTGATCAAGGCCTATCTCGGAGTGGCGGCATGAGCGCGCTGTTGTCCGTCACCGACGCCCATGTCGCCTATGGCAAGGTCGAGGCCGTGCGCTCGGTCTCGCTCGAGGTCGGCGCCAATGAGATCGTCACCATCGTCGGCGCCAACGGCGCCGGCAAGACCACGCTGCTCTCGGCCATCATGGGCATCCTGCCGCTGAAGGGCCGCGTCAGCTTCGCCGGTCAGGATCTCGCCCGGCTCGATATCGAAGACCGCGTCGCGATGGGGCTCGGCCTCGTCCCGGAGCACCGCGAATTGTTCGTGACCATGAATGTCGAGGACAATCTCGAGCTCGGGGCTTTCCGCATCGAGCGAAGCCGGGCGAAATCCTCGATCGAGCGGGTCTATGCCCTGTTTCCGCGGCTCAAGGAGCGTCGCAAGCAGCTTGCTGGCACCTTGTCCGGCGGCGAGCAGCAGATGCTCGCCATGGGCCGCGCGCTGATGGGCGAGCCGAAGCTCCTGATGCTCGACGAGCCGAGCCTCGGCCTCGCCCCGATCATCGTCGCCGACATCTTCCGCATCGTCACCGAGCTGCGCGCCAGCGGCGTCTCCGTGTTGCTGGTCGAGCAGAACGCACAGGCTGCGCTGAAGATCGCCGACCAGGCCTATGTGATGGAGCTCGGCGAGTTCGTGCTGAGCGGCAAGGCCAGCGACATCGCGGCGAACGAGCGGGTGGCGGCGAGCTATCTCGGCTTCCAGCACGAAGGCGCCAGCGCGATCTGATCTTTCTTACCCTACCCTGGAGGGGGAGGGTCGGCTCACATGGAGCGAAGCGTAATGTGAGACGGGGTGGAGTGACGGTCTCTCCACATCCAACAATTCCCGAGTGGAGAGATCACCCCACCCCGCTCGCGCCACGCGCGATCGACCCTCCCCCTCCAGGGCAGGGCTATCGCATATGGGAAAAAGCAAAGCGCTGTCGACACTTGTAAAGCACACGTTCGAGAAGTGTCGCTCCAGCTTCGCGGTTCGATTCCGTTTTGTTCTCGATCCGATTCCGCTGCTTGGCAGCCTCGCGCAAGCACATTGCCGGCTAAGCTCCGGAAGAGACTCGGGATTTCCACATGCGATAGCCCTGCCCTCCAGGGGCCCCCCAGGGGAGGGTAAGCTGGCAGCGTCTTACCTAGCTACGCCTGCACCCTTCAACGCGGCAACCTCCGCTTCCAGCTCCGCGATCCTCGCGTCCCTCGCCGCAAGCGCTGCCGCCACATCGCCCGCGTCGAACTTCTGCGGGATGTGCTGCGGACAGTTGGTGTCCCAGGCAGCGATCTTGAACAGGATCACCTGCTCGGGCCGCGCGCGATAGCCCTTCGGCATCAACGAGGTCGTCAGTGCCTCGTCGTCCTCGACGACGCGCGCCTCGCCCCAGATCTTCACCCGGCGGCGGTGGGCGTAGTCCATCACGAAGATGTAGGCCTTTGGGTTCTCGGACAGGTTTCCCTGGGTAATGTATTGTCTGTTACCCGCGTAGTCGGCGAAGGCGAGCGTCTGCTTGTCCAGCACCTTCAAGAACCCCTTCGGGCCGCCGCGGTGCTGGATATAGGGCTGGCCGTCCGCCGAGGCCGTTGCAAAGTAGAAGCTGTTGGCGTCCGCCAGGAACGCCGCGAGGTTCTCGTCGACCTCGGTGCGCCATCCGCGCTGCTCGGCGTGGGCATAGCCCTCGCGCGAGCCCTTGCGGGTCTGGATCGACTTCACCGCCGGCGAGAACGCAACGTCGCTGGCATAGGTGTGTGCTTCAGTCATCGGAACATCTCCTGAAATTCCGCCGCATTGCTGCGTTTTCGCCCGATAAGATGGACCTTTCCAGGGTTAAAACAATCTGATCACTTGACACTTCATCATTGCGATATATGCAATAATGCTATGGACCGCCTGGATGCCATGCACGTCTTCGTCACTGTCGCCGACCTGCGCGGCTTTGCGCCGGCGGCGCGCAAGCTGCGGCTGTCGCCTTCGGCGGTGACGCGGATGATTGCCGCGCTGGAGGAGCATCTCGGCGCGCGGCTGCTGCAGCGGACGACGCGGCAGGTCGCACTGACCGATGTCGGCACGCGTTATCTGGAACGTGCCCGGCGGATCCTCGCCGATGTCGAGGAGGCCGACGGCTCAGCCCGCGAGGAGCGCAACCGGCCGAGCGGGCGCCTCGTGGTGTCGGCTCCGGTCGGGTTCGGCCGGCTGCATGTTGCATCGGTGATGACGGCCTATCTCAAGCGCTATCCCGAGGTCACCGCCGAGCTCAGGCTGTCGGACCACCTCGTCAGCCTCGTGGAAGACGCCGTCGACGCCGCGGTGCGGATCGGCCACCTCGCCGATTCATCGCTGGTGGCGCGCCAGGTCGGCGAGATGCGGCGGATCACGGTGGCGACGCCGGGCTATCTCAGGCGTCACGGCGAACCGAAGACACCGCAGGAATTGCTCGCGCACCAGACCGTCGCGTTCGGCCCGACCGCCACTTGGCATTTCGTGGAGGACGGCCGCGACATCGAGGTGACGACGGCCCCGCGCTTCTCAAGCAACAGCGCCGACGCCGCCCTGCAATATGCCGAGGCCGGCGGCGGCGTGACCCGGGTGCTGGCCTATCAGGCCGCCGAGGGGTTGAAGCGCGGGCGCCTGAAGATCGTGCTGGCAAAATACGAGCAGCCGGCCTTGCCGATCCACATCGTCTATCCGACCTCGCGCCTGCTCTCGGCCAAGGTGCGGGCGTTCATCGATCTCGTGGTGGAGACGACGGAATGGAGGTTCGGGTGACGGTCTCGTGTCCCGGACGCGCTGCAGCGTGCAACGCTGCTGCGCAGAACCGGGACCCAGGAGGCCAGAGCGCAAGCTGCGGATGGATGGGCCCCGGCTCTGCGGAGCGGCACTTCGCGCCGCACCGCGTCCGGGGCACGGAGAGCGCGGGGCTCACCCCTTCTTCGGCACCACGCGGAACGTGCCGCTCGCCCGCGCGATCACGGCGTCGTCGGCCCTCACCAGGCACTGCGCGAAGCAGATCGTGTTGCCGGTCTTGATCGCTTCGCCTTCGACCGCGAGCCATTGGCCGATCTCGGCGGCGCCGACATAGTCGATCGACAGCGAGATGGTGACGAACGACGTCGTCCAGCCCGTCGCCTGAGCGCAGCTGTAACCCATGGCGGCATCCGACAGCGCCGCGATCAGTCCGCCATGGATGAGCCCGCGCGCATTGGTGTGCGGCGTCGCCAGACGCAAGCCCACGGTGACGCCCTTGGCGGTCTTTTTCGAATAGAGCGGCTCCCAGGGATCGGTGAGCGGGGCCTTGCGGAAATGCGGCTCGAAGCCGGCGGGAATGTCGGTAGCGGTCATGGCTGTCTCGCGTTGCTGTGTCGGCTGCATTGAACGCGATGGACGAGACGAACGCATCCATTACAAAGTTTCAAACGCGATTTGCGCGGGTGTTTGAAACACGGGTGGCACCACAATGACGGAGCCGTAGGGTGGGCAAAGCGAAGCGTGCCCACGCGCTTTCGCGATTATGGGAAGGTGGTGGGCACGGCGCAAGGGCGCCTTTGCCCACCCTACGGCTCCGTCAGTGCCGCTCTAAAACGGCAGTCCCACGTAGTTCTCCGACAGCGACGTCATCGCCGCCTGCGACTGCGTGACGTAATCGAGCTCGGCGAGCTGGATGCGGGCGCCGATGGTTCCGGTGTCGGGGAATTTGTGCAGCATCGAGGTCATCCACCAGGAGAAGCGCACGGCTTTCCAGACGCGCGCGAGCGCCGTGGCGGAATAGGCGTCGAGGCCCGCGCTGGATTTCTCCTCGTAGAATTCGCGCAAGGCGCTCGACAGATAATACGCATCGCTGGCCGCAAGGTTGAGGCCCTTGGCGCCGGTCGGCGGCACGATGTGAGCGGCGTCGCCGCACAGGAACAGCTTGCCGAAGCGCATCGGCTCGGCGACGAAGCTGCGCAGGGGCGCGATGCTCTTCTCGATCGAGGGACCGGTGACGAGGTTGTCGGCCGCCTCCTGGTCGAGCCGGCGCTTCAATTCGTCCCAGAAGCGATCGTCCGGCCATTGGTCGACATGGTCGTCCAGCGAGCACTGCACGTAGTAGCGGCTGCGTTTGGTCGAACGCATGGTGCAGAGCGCAAAGCCGCGGGCATGGTTGGAATAGATCAGCTCGTGGCTGACCGGCGGCGTATCCGACAGGATGCCGAGCCAGCCGAACGGATAGACCCGCTCGAACTCCTCGATCGCCGAGGCCGGGACGCTGGCGCGGCTGACGCCATGGAAGCCGTCGCAGCCGGCGATGAAATCGCAGTCGAGTGTGTGGGTGACGCCGTCCTTCACCCAGGTTACACGCGGGTGACTGCCGTCGAAATCGTGCGGCTGGACGTCCTTGGCCTCGTAGACCGAGGTAAGGCCCGCAGCCTTCCGCGCATTCATCAGGTCGAGCGTAACCTCGGTCTGGCCGTAGATCATGACCGTCTTGCCGGTCGCCGCCTTCATGTCGATGCGATGACGGCGGCCGGAAAAGGCAAGCTCGATGCCTTCATGTACCAGGCCCTCGGCATGCGCCCGGGCCCCTGCGCCAATCTGGTCGAGCAGCGCGACAGTTCCCTCCTCCAGCAGGCCGGCGCGGATGCGGCCGAGCACATAGTCCGGGCTCTGCCGCTCCAGAATCACGTTGTCGATGCCATGGCGATGCAGCAGTTGCCCAAGCAACAATCCGGCCGGCCCGGCCCCGATGATTGCGACTTTTGTCCGCAATACTTGCTCCTCCCGATCCTGTAGGCTTTCGTCGCGGCCCGCTTGTCGCTTCAAGTCGCGCAGGATAATTATACCATATAACGGTTGGGCAAAAGGGGAGCGCGGATCGCCGCGAACGGCGACACATCCAGGCAACAGGGCTGACGGTTAGGATGCGGAGCTACGCCCCAGTTCCGGCTTGAACACGTCCGCCATTTAGATAACATGTTAATTAATGAGACCGGGCCATCGAAGCCCGCCGTCGACAACAGGGAGAGACGTGTGATGAGGAAAGTCTGTCTGGCTTTGCTGCTGGCAGCAAGCGTGACGCCCGCGTTCGCGCAGGACAAGACCTTCGATTTGAAGATCTCGCACTGGGTGCCGGCCTCGCATCCGCTGCAGAAGTCGCTGGAGGATTGGGCGGCCGCAGTCGAGAAGGATTCCGGCGGCACCATCAAGGGCAAGGTGTTTCCGGCCCAGCAGCTCGGCAAGGCGTTCGACCATTACGACATGGCGCGCGACGGCATTGCCGACGTCACCTACGTCAATCCCGGCTACCAGCCCGGCCGCTTCCCCATCATCGGCGCCGGCGAGCTGCCGTTCCTGATCTCCGACGCCAAGGGCGGCTCGATGGGCCTCGACGCCTGGTATCGCAAATATGCCGAGAAGGAGATGAAGGACGTCAAATACTGCCTCGCCTTCGTCCACTCGCCCTCCTCCTTCCATTCCAAGACCAAGAAGATCGTGATGCCCGAGGACGTGAAGGGCATGAAGATCCGCCCGGCGCACGCCACCATGGCGAACTTCGTGACCTCGCTCGGCGGCACCAACGTGCAGTCCTCGGCTCCGGAAGTGCGCGACATCATCGAGCGCGGCGTCGCCGACGGCGTCACCTTCCCCTGGGGTTCGCTGGTGCTGTTCGGCATCGACAAGGTGACCAAGTACGACATGGAGGCGCCGCTCTACACCACGACCTTCGTGTTCGTGATCAACAAGGACAAGTACAATGCGATGTCCGACAAGCAGAAGGCCGCGATCGACAAGAACTGCTCGGTCGAGATGGCAGGCGTCGTCGGCGAGCATTGGGGCAAGTTCGAGGACGCCGGCATCGACAAGGTGAAGGCGGAGTCCAGCCACGAGGTCTACAAGCTGACGGCGGAGCAGACCGCGGCCTGGAAGAAGGCCGCCGAGCCGCTGGTGAAGACCTGGGCCGACGGCGCCAAGAAGGCCGGCGCCGATCCCGATGCCGCGCTGACGGAGCTGAAGGCTTCGCTGAAGAAGTACAACGCGCTGGCGGAGTGACGTCGCGGTGAGAGGAACACGGCGGCGAGGGGCATCTCGCCGCCGTTGCTTTGCGAACGGGTCGAGACGTGAGGAGTGCACGACGCCTCCCCTCCCTCTCCCCCCCC
>NZ_CAKZJO010000003.1 GCF_936943645.1 uncultured Bradyrhizobium sp.
TTCTTCTCGGCCATACGTCCGAGCCAGAGACCCTCGATTTCGACGCCTACGACTTCTTCCATTGCCCGCAATTCGGAAAGAATGGCGCAGAGCAGTTCAACGTCCTAAGCCCTGGACCGCTGTTTATCTGCATACATTGCAGCATCTGCCAGCGATACAAGACGCTCGAGAGATTTCTCTGGGTGTTCGATGACATTCACCACGCCAATGCTGGTGGAAAGGGCAACTTGTCCTGACGTCTTGTTGAACTCGATCAGAGCCTCGCGGATGCGTAAGGCTATCGCATCGGCATCTTGCGATTCCGAATTCGCCAGTGCGCAGAATTCATCACCACCCATCCTTGCCAGCACGTCACTGTCGCGAAAACACCGGCGCAGGATCGTGGCGAAGTTGACCAACATGCGATCACCTGCCTCGTGGCCAACTTGATCATTGACCGATTTGAGCCCGTTCAAGTCCATGAAAATGAGCTGTGTCGACGTCTCGGACCTCCGGGCTTGCCTCAGCTGCGCTTCGCCGAGCAGCATGAAGCCGCGACGATTGTAGAGATACGTCAACTCGTCGGTGAGCGCCAGGCGGCGGATTTCCTCATTCGCTGCCTGCAGCTCCGCGGTCCTGTCTTTGACCCGCTTTTCCAACGTTTCGTAAGCCTCGATATTCTCAAGGGAGACAGCCGTCGTATTGGCAAGCGCTTTCAGGAGCCTCATTTCGTCGCATGTCGCCCGGTGGGGTTTGGCCCAGTAAATGCCAATGGCGCCGATTGGAGAGTCGGTCCGGATCGGCACCATAGCCAGGCTTTTCACGAACGTCGGCCGGTACGCATCCGCGGGAATACGCGCGTCGGAATAAATGTCCTCGATCGCGACAGGCTGGCTGTTGAGCATCACCCAACCGCTGATGCATATCCCCATCGGAAAGCGCTTGCCTTTCCAGAGCGGCTCAATGGCATCTTCGTCCGCATAGTAGCAGTGCCCCTCATCACGAAGAACAAACGTCGCGCCATCGGCAACGGTCATGTCGCGAGCAGCTTTGCGCACGATTTTCTGAACTGCTGCCAGGTTCCGGGCGAGCGAGAGCTCCTCTACCACCAGCACCAACCGCTCCATGCCTCGCACATGGGAGTCGCCTGGTGAACCATGGCTGTGATCGGACTGGACAACCCGGCGGGCGGTTGCTTGCATGGTCTCACCTCAACAAAGCGGTACTGCCAAGCGAAGTGTAGTTGAGCTGGGGCGGCAAGCAAGTTGCGAGATGAGTCAAATCTGATTTGTGCGATGGCGAACAGACTCCGCCGATAGTCAAAGGCAGCAAACACGAAGAACAGTCGTGTACACGATGCTCACGGCATCACGGATCATGATGGGATTGCCGGACGTTTACGAAGAACCGGAAAGCGCCCACCAGGCTCTGCATGTCTGCCTTTATCCAGGCGCGCGCGAACACGTCAGGTTGCGCCACCTGGCGGAAGTCATCTCACATCGACAGAGGCAGCGCGACCTTACACGATTACATCCGAGGCCTGGATCCTACTGTTTCTGGGCTATGTGCCACCACGCCGCCGCGGGCAAGGCGTGCGAGGCGGCGCCAGGTTCGCGGCAACAGACGTTCGTCCGGGCGACGTCCGCTCACGCGCGGAGTCCGTCGCATGCAGCCTTCAGCCGGTGCGCGAGGTGAGCCGCAGCGGCGTTTCGCTGCGCAGCCTCGGTACCGTCAAGGGACGGTTCTCCGCCAGCATGGCGCCAACCTGCTCCGCCGGCAGCGCCGGGCTGAAGTAGAAGCCCTGCACCGCGTCGCAGGCGTTGAGGCTGAGAAAGCCGAGCTGGTCTTCGGTCTCCACGCCCTCGGCCACCGTGCGCATGTCCAGCGACTGCGCCATGGCGATGATGGCGCGGGTGATGGAGGCGGCGTCCTTGCTCTGCGGCAGATCGGTGGTGAACGAGCGGTCGATCTTGATGGTGTCGATGGGGAAACGCTTGAGGTAGCTCAGGCTGGAATAGCCGGTGCCGAAATCGTCCATCGCCAGCGACACGCCGATGGCCTTGAGCTGGCGCAGCACCTCGATCACCGCGTCGGCGTTGTACAGCAGCACGCTCTCGGTCAGCTCCAGTTCCAGGCTCTGCGGCGGCACGCCGGTTTCCTCCAGCACGCGCCGCACCAGCCGCGGGATGTCCTGGTGATGGAACTGGCGCGCCGACACGTTTACCGCCATGGTCAGGTCGCGGCGCCCGGCGTCGTGCCAGGCTTTGAGCTGGCGGCAGGCTTGGCGCAGCACCCACTCGCCCAGCGGAATGATCAGGCCGGTTTCCTCCGCCAGCGGGATGAAGCGCGCCGGCGAGACCTTGCCGAACTCGGGGTGATGCCAGCGGATCAGCGCCTCGACGCTGCTCACCGCGCCGCTGCGCAGGTCCACCTGCGGCTGGTAATGCAGCTCGAATTGCTCGGCTTGCACCGACAGGCGCAGCGCGCGCTCCAGCTGCACGCGCTCGTCGGTGCGCACGCTCATCTCGCGGGCATAGCGTTGCACGCCGTTGCGGCCCTGATCCTTGGCGCGGTACATGGCCACGTCGGCGTGCTTGAGCAGGATCTCCGGGCTGTGCCCGTCCTCCGGGAATACGCTGATGCCGATGCTGGTGGTGACATGCAGGCTCTGGTCGCCCACCGTGAACGGCTGCGCCAGGGCCTGCAGCACCTGCTGCGCCACCGCTTCCGCCGCCGCGGCGTCGCCGACGTTCTCCAGCACCACCACGAACTCGTCGCCGCCGAGGCGCGCCACGCTGTCGCCGTCGCGCACCGCGCCCGACAGGCGCGTCGACACCGCCTTGAGCAGGTTGTCGCCGAGGGTGTGGCCGAAGCTGTCGTTGATGAACTTGAAGCCGTCCAGGTCGAGGAACAGCACGCCCACCGGCTGCTCGGCGCGGCGCGCGCGGGCCAGGGCCTGGCCGAGGCGGTCGTTGAGCAGATTGCGGTTTGGCAGGCCGGTCAGCGCGTCGTGGTTGACCAGCCAGGACGTCTCCTCCTCGTGCAGCTTGCGCTCGGTGATGTCGCTGGAGACGCCGTCGATGCGCAGCGGCCGGCCATTGCCGTCGAGCACGGCGCGGGCACGGTCCTCGAGCCAGCGCACCTGGCCGCCGGAATCGATGATGCGGTATTGCAGGGTCGAGGGGCCGCCGCGCACCACGCTGCTCAGCCATTGCAACACCAGGCCCTGGTCGGCCGGATGCACCGCACCGAGCCATAGCGCCTGGTCGGCCATGAAATCCGCCACCGGCCGGCCGTAGACGCGCTCGGCGGCGGCGTTGAGGGCGTTCACCACGGCGGTCTGGGTCATGCGGGCGCGCTCGACGGCGGCATTGCGGAAATCCCGGAGCTCGGTCAGCTCCTGCTCCAGGGCGCGGACGCGGTTGCTGGTGTCGACCAGCTCGTCGCAGACGGTCAGCGCGGCCATCACGGTGAGGCGCGCATCGCCGATCTCGCCGAATTTTCCGCGCAGCGATTGAATGCGTGTTTCCAGGGTTTCGGCGAGCTTGAGCAGCCGCACCTCCTGGCCCTCCTCGCAGGCCATGCGGTACTGCCGGCCATTGATGGTGACGTTGATGTGGCTCATCCGTCCTCTCCGGTATCGAGCACCGAGCGTATCGTGACGATGGCGGAATCCAGCCGGTCGGAGATCTCGCGATTGGTACGCTCCAGCTTGCGCGCCTTCACCAGCGCACCGTCGAGCTCGTCGGCGAGCCGCGAGCGGTCGGCGCCCAGCGCCTGGATCCGCGCCGCCAGCTCGTTCTCGTCGCGATCGGCATCGCGCCGCCGCTCCACCGCGCTTTCGAGCGCGTCGAGCGCCGCCGTCAGCCTGCGGGTCGCGATCTCGATCTCGACCGCGGAGGACTCCGTCATGGCAGCACTGTTGGACACGCGATCGTTCATGGAGTCAGCGGTGGAACCTGGCGGCCTTTGCCCAGTGGCCTTTTCCTGGGGCTTGCCGTCCGGCAAAAGACTCGGTTCGGCAAGCGGTTAGAAGCAGAAATTTACAAAGCAAGCTAGCCCAGCGCAACGCCGCCGCAAAACTATGCACCGATCAATCGGACGCAGGCCGCGGCGATCCCCCCGGTTCCTGCCGCGCAGAAAACCGATCTCCACAGAGGCAACTTTTGCGGCCAAATCGGCGTTTGATTGCCTTGGACTCCCGGAACCGAGGTGCTATCCCAGCCCCGACCTTCAGTGGCCGCCAGGCTCCTCCCGCGCGGGCGTACGTCGCCTCCAAGCGCCTCATTTCAGACGGATTTCAGACATGACGCAGGTCGATCACACCCGTATGGCCAACGCGATCCGCGGCCTTTCGATGGACGCTGTCGAGAAGGCGAAATCGGGCCATCCCGGCCTGCCGATGGGTGCCGCCGACATCGCCACGGTGCTGTTCACGCAGTTCCTGAAATTCGACGCGGCGGCGCCGGCCTGGCCGGATCGCGACCGCTTCGTGCTCTCGGCCGGCCACGGCTCGATGCTGCTCTACTCGCTGCTGTACCTCACCGGCAATGCCGAGATGACGCTGGACCAGATCAAGCAGTTTCGCCAGGTCGACTCGCTGACGCCGGGACACCCCGAGAACTTCCGCACCAAGGGCATCGAGACCACGACCGGGCCGCTCGGCCAGGGCATCTCGACCGCGGTCGGCATGGCGCTCGCCGAGAAGATGCTCGCCGCCGAGTTCGGCAAGAAGATCGTCGATCACCACACCTATGTGCTCGCCTCCGACGGCGACCTGATGGAAGGCGTGTCGCAGGAAGCGATCGCGATGGCCGGCCACTGGAAGCTCGGCAAGCTGATCGTGCTCTACGACGACAACGGCATCTCGATCGACGGCCCGACCTCGATCGCCGATTCCGTCGACCAGGTGAAGCGCTTCAAGTCGGCGGGCTGGGCCGCAGAGAAGATCGACGGCCACGACCAGGCCGCGATCGCCGCCGCGATCACGCGCGCGCAGAAGTCGAACAAGCCGACGCTGATCGCCTGCCGCACCACCATCGGCTTCGGCTCGCCGCACAAGGCCGGCACCTCGAAGGTGCATGGCGAGGCACTCGGCGCCGACGAGCTCAAGGCCACCAAGGAAAATCTCGGCATCTCGCTCGAGCCGTTCTCGGTGCCCGACGACGTGTTGAAGGCCTGGCGCGCTGCCGGCAGCCGCGGCGCGGCCGTTCGGCAGGAATGGGAAGGACGCCTCGGTGAGCTCGGCAGCCGCAAGCGCGCCGAGTTCGAGCGCCGCCTGCGCCACGAGCGTCCGGCATCGCTGGCGAAAGCCGTGCGCGCCTACAAGAAGGAGCTGCTGGAGAAGCCGATGACCGCGGCCACCCGCAAGTCCTCGGAAGCGGTGATCGAAGTGATCGCCGGCGCGATGCCGATGGAATTCCTCGCAGGCTCCGCCGACCTCACGGGATCCAACAACAACAAGGCGAAGTCGGCGACCGCCTTCTCCGCCAAGACGCCGAAGGGCCGCTTCATTCATTACGGCATCCGCGAGCACGGCATGGCCGCGGCGATGAACGGCATTTTCCTGCATGGTGGCTTTGCGCCGAACGGCGCGACCTTCCTGGTGTTCACCGACTACGCGCGACCTGCGATGCGCCTTGCCGCGCTGATGGGCGCGGGCGTCGTCTATGTGATGACGCATGACTCCATCGGCCTCGGCGAGGACGGCCCGACCCATCAGCCGGTCGAGCATCTGTCCGCGTTGCGCGCCATTCCGAACATGCGCGTGTTCCGTCCGTGCGATGCGATGGAAGTCGCCGAATGCTGGGAGCTCGCGCTCAACCGCGTGGACGGACCGACCGTGCTGGCGCTGACGCGGCAGAACCTGCCGCAGCTGCGTACCACCGCACCGAACGACAACCCTTGCGCGGCCGGCGCCTACGAATTGGTCGCAGCCCAGGGCGAAGCCAAGGCGACGCTGTTCGCCTCCGGCTCCGAGGTCGAGATCGCGGTTGCCGCCCAGAAGCAGCTCGCCGAGCGCGGCATCGCGTCACGGGTGGTCTCTGTTCCCTCGCTCGAGCTGTTGTTAGCGCAACCAGAGGCCAAGCGTGCTGCAATCATCGGCAACGCGCCGGTGAAGGTCGCGATCGAGGCTGCGGTGCGCTGGGGCTGGGACGCCGTGATCGGCCAGGATGGCGAATTCGTCGGCATGCATTCCTTCGGCGAAAGCGGCCCTGCAAAGGAGCTTTACAAGCACTTCGGTATTACCGCCGAGGCTGCGGTTAACGCTGTGCTGAAGCGCGTTTCCTGAGAGTTGAGCTTGCCGTAAAAAAGGACTACGTAATCTTCCATATGATCAAGCACCGCCCGGCCGAACCGGGCGTCCGCCCCTAAAAAACCCTCGCAGGCGCGTATAGCGCGTTGTGCGGGATGACAACGGTCATTGAAGGAGACGAAACATGGCAGTCCGCGTCGGAATTAACGGTTTTGGCCGCATCGGCCGCAACATCCTGCGGGCTATCGCCGAGTCCGGCCGCAAGGATATCGAGGTCGTCGGCATCAACGATCTCGGCCCGGTCGAGACCAACGCTCATCTCCTTCGTTTCGACAGCGTCCATGGCCGCTTCCCCGGCACCGTGACCGTCGACGGCGACTCCATCAACCTCGGCGGCGGCAAGATCAAGGTGACCGCCGAGCGCGATCCCTCGAAGCTGCCGTGGAAGGATCTCGGCGTCGACATCGCGATGGAATGCACCGGCATCTTCACCTCGAAGGACAAGGCGTCCGCGCATCTGACCGCCGGCGCCAAGCGCGTGCTGGTCTCCGCGCCCGCCGACGGCGCCGATGCCACCATCGTCTACGGCGTCAACCATGACACGCTGACCAAGGATCACCTCGTCATCTCCAACGGCTCCTGCACCACGAACTGCCTCGCACCGGTCGCCAAGGTGCTGAACGATCTCGTGGGCATCGAGACCGGCTTCATGACCACGATCCACGCCTATACCGGCGACCAGCCGACGCTCGACACCATGCACAAGGATCTCTATCGCGGCCGTGCGGCGGCGATGTCGATGATTCCGACCTCGACGGGTGCCGCGAAGGCGATCGGCCTCGTGCTGCCCGAGCTGAAGGGCAAGCTCGACGGCGTCGCGATCCGCGTGCCGACCCCGAACGTCTCGGTCGTCGACCTCAAGATCGTCGCCAAGCGCGCCACCGACGCCAAGGAGATCAACGCGGCGATGAAGCGCGCCAGCGAGCAGCAGCTCAAGGGTATCCTCGGCTACACCACCGCGCCGAACGTCTCGATCGACTTCAACCACGACCCGCACTCCTCGACCTTCCACGAGGACCAGACCAAGGTGCAGAACGGCACGCTGGTGCGCGTGATGTCCTGGTACGACAACGAGTGGGGCTTCTCGAACCGCATGGCGGACACCGCCGCCGCGATCGCGAAGGTGATCTAAGCGTTACTTTCGTGTCCCGGACGCGGTGCAGCGCGCTTGCGCTGCTCCGCAGAGCCGGGACCCATCGAACCGCGGGACTCGCTGCAATGTGGGTCCCGGTTCTGCACAGCAGCGCTTCGCGCCGCAGTGCGCCCGGGACAAGGAAGCGTCCGATGACCAACAAATTCCGCACCCTCGACGACGTCGAATTGAAGGGCAAGCGCGTGCTGCTGCGCGTCGACCTGAACGTGCCCATGGACAATGGCCGCGTCAGCGACACGACCCGGCTCGACCGCGTCGCGCCGACCATCACCGAGATCTCGGACAAGGGCGGCAAGGTCATCCTGCTCGCGCATTTCGGCCGGCCGAAGGGACGCGATGCCAAGGACTCTCTCAGGCCTGTTGCCGAAGCGCTGTCGAAGGTGGTGAAGAAGCCCGTCGCCTTCGCCGAGGATTGCATCGGCGAGCCCGCGGCCAAGGCCGTGGCGGCGCTGAAGGACGGCGACATCCTCTGCCTGGAGAATACCCGCTTCCACAAGGAAGAGGAAAAGAACGATCCCGCCTTCGTCGCGGAGCTCGCCAAGCTCGGTGACATCTGGGTCAACGACGCGTTCTCCGCCGCGCACCGCGCCCACGCCACGACCGAAGGTCTCGGCCACAAGCTGCCGGCCTATGCCGGCCGCACCATGCAGGCCGAGCTCGATGCGCTGGAGAAGGCGCTGGGCTCGCCCACCAAGCCGGTCATCGCCATCATCGGCGGCGCCAAGGTCTCGACCAAGATCGACCTCCTGGAAAATCTCGTCAGCAAGGTCGACGCGCTCGTGATCGGCGGCGGCATGGCCAACACCTTCCTGCACGCCCAGGGCGTCGCGGTCGGCAAGTCGCTGGCCGAGAAGGATCTCGCACCGACCGCGCTGCGCATCATGGAGAAGGCGGAAGCCGCCAACTGCGCCATCATCCTCCCCGTGGACGCAACCGTTGCCTATCACTTCGCTGCCAACGCGCCGTCGCACGCCTACGGGCTCGACGCGATCCCGGCCGACGGCATGATCCTCGACGTCGGGCCGCAATCGATCGCGCGCGTCCACGCCGCGATCGACGATGCTGCGACGCTGGTCTGGAACGGGCCGCTCGGCGCGTTCGAAATGCAGCCGTTCGACCGCGGCACGGTCGCGGCCGCCAAGCACGCTGCCGAACGCACCAAGGCCAAGAAGCTGATCTCGATCGCGGGCGGCGGCGACACCGTCGCGGCGCTCAACCAGGCCGGCGTTGCCGGCAGTTTCACCTATGTCTCGACCGCCGGTGGCGCGTTCCTCGAATGGATGGAAGGCAAGCCGCTGCCCGGCGTTGAAGTTCTGCGTATCAAGTAATCAAGCGGCCTTGCAGGCCCCAACGGGAGAAAAAGACAGATGGCTCGGATCACGTTACGTCAACTGCTCGACCACGCGGCGGAGAACGATTACGGCGTACCGGCCTTCAACATCAACAATATGGAGCAGGCGCTGGCGATCATGGACGCGGCCAACCAGGTCGACGCGCCCGTCATCATCCAGGCCTCGCGCGGTGCGCGCTCCTACGCCAACGACATCATGCTCAAGCACATGATGGACGCGGTCACCGAAATCTACCCGCACATCCCGGTCTGCGTGCATCTCGACCACGGCAACGAGGCCGCGACCTGCATGACCGCGATCCAGGCCGGCTTCACCTCCGTCATGATGGACGGCTCGCTCAAGGCCGACGGCAAGACCCCCGGCGACTGGGGCTACAATGTCGGCGTCACCAAGACCGTGACCGACATGGCCCATCTCGGCGGCATCTCGGTGGAGGGTGAGCTCGGCGTGCTCGGTTCGCTCGAGACCGGCATGGGCGACAAGGAAGACGGCCACGGCGCCGAGGGCAAGCTCAGCCACGACCAGCTCCTGACCAATCCGGACGAGGCCGTGAAGTTCGTGCAGGAGACCAAGGTCGACGCGCTCGCGATCGCGATGGGCACCTCGCACGGCGCCTACAAGTTCACCCGCAAGCCCGACGGCGACATCCTCGCCATGAACGTGATCGAGGAGATCCACCGCAAGCTGCCGAACACGCATCTCGTCATGCACGGCTCCTCCTCGGTGCCGCAGGACCTCCAGGACATCATCAACGCCTATGGCGGCAAGATGAAGCCGACCTGGGGCGTGCCGGTGGCCGAGATCCAGCGCGGCATCAAGAACGGCGTGCGCAAGATCAACATCGACACCGACAACCGCATGGCCATGACCGGCCAGATCCGGAAGGTTCTCAAGGACAGCCCGGAAGAGTTCGATCCGCGCAAGTACCTGAAGCCGGCGATGGAAGCCATGACCAAGCTGTGCAAGCAGCGCCTGCAGGAGTTCAACACCGCCGGCCAGGCCTCCAAGATCAAGCGCGTCCTGACCACCGCCGAGATGGCCAAGCGCTACGCCAAGGGCGAGCTCGATCCGAAGGTGGCGTAAACGATCGCGTGGTGGCGTAAGGCGCGCACCGCCCTATCTCCCCCTCGCCCCGCTTGCGGGGAGAGGGTTGGGGTGAGGGGGAGTCTCCCCGGGGATGGTGACAGTTTGACTCGCGGAGAGTCCCCCTCACCCGGAATACGCGCTAATCGCGCGCATTCCGGCCTCTCCCCGCAAGCGGGGCGAGGCGACGAACCCCGCCTCCCCGTCCTTTACCCTGCGACCAACGTTAACTCGGCAATTGCCCGAGAACGGTCTATTTTCACGGGCAAGGGCAGAATCGTTTTGGGAGGACCTCTCGATGAATCTGACTGAGCTCAACAAGGTCGCGACCGCCATGGTCGCATCAGGCAAGGGCATCCTTGCCGCCGACGAATCCTCCGGCACCATCAAGAAGCGATTCGACGCGATCGGCGTGGAATCGACCGAAGACAACCGCCGCGACTATCGCGAGATGCTGTTCCGGTCGAAGGAGGCCATGAGCCAGTTCATCTCCGGCGTGATCCTCTATGACGAGACGATCTGGCAGAATGCCAAGGATGGCACGCCGCTGGTGAAGCTGATCGAGAGCAGTGGCGCCATTCCCGGCATCAAGGTCGACGAGGGCACGCAGGCCCTGCCGATGTGCCCGGGAGAGCTCGTCACCGTCGGGCTCGACAAGCTCGCCGAGCGGTTGAAGAAATATTACGAGCGCGGCGCGCGCTTCGCCAAATGGCGCGCGGTGATCGATATCGGCAGCGGGATTCCCTCGATGACCGCGATCAGCGTCAACGCCCACGCGCTGGCGCGCTATGCCGCGCTGTGCCAGGCCGCGCAGATCGTGCCGATCGTCGAGCCTGAGGTGCTGATGGACGGCGACCACGACATCGACCGCTGCTATGAGGTCACGGGGCGCGTGCTCAACAAGACGTTCCAGGAATTGCGGGTGCAGCGCGTCGCGCTCGAAGGCATGGTGCTGAAGCCGAACATGGCGATATCGGGCAAGAAGTGCCCAAAGCAGGCCTCCGTCGAGGAAGTCGCCGAGAAGACCGTGCGCCTGCTGAAAGCCTGCGTGCCCGCGGCGGTGCCCGGCATCGCCTTCCTCTCCGGCGGCCAGTCGGACGAAGAGGCGACCGCGCATCTCAACGCCATGCACAAGCTCGGTCCGCTGCCCTGGGGCCTGACCTTCTCCTACGGCCGCGCGCTGCAGGCCGCGCCGCAGAAGGCCTGGTCCGGGAGGCCTGAGAACGTCGCGGCCGGACAACGCGCCTTCAGTCATCGCGCCCGCATGAACGGCCTCGCCTCCAGGGGCGAATGGCAAAGTAGCCTGGAACAGAAGGCAGCCTAGATCTTGTCGAACAAACCGCCTCCGCCGCGCCCGGCGCCGCGTCTCTATCTCGCGACGCCCGTCGTCGATGATCCCGCAACGCTCGTCGCCGAGCTGCCGGGCCTGCTCGCCGCCGCGGATATCGCCGCCGTGCTGCTGCGGCTGAAGGAGACCGACCAGCGCAGCATGATCTCGCGCATCAAGGCGCTGGCGCCGCCGGTGCAGAAGGCCGGCGCCGCGCTTCTGGTCGAGAACCATGCCGAGCTCGTGGCGCGCGGCGGCGCCGACGGCGCGCATCTGCCCGGCATCGCCGCGCTGAAGGAGGCGCTGCCCTCGCTCAAGCCCGATCGCATCGCCGGTGTCGGCGGGCTGACGACGCGGCACCATTCCATGGATGCGGGCGAGATGGGCGCGGATTACGTGCTGTTCGGCGAGCCCGATGCGAAGGGACAGCGCCCCCAGGCGCAGGCGATCGCGGAGCGGCTCGACTGGTGGGCCGAGCTGTTCGAGCCGCCCTGCGTCGGCTTTGCCATGTCACTGCAGGAAGCCCACGACTTCGCCCTCAGCGGCGCCGATTTCGTGCTGGTTGGCGACTTCATCTGGGCCGATCCGCGCGGGCCCAAGGCGGCGCTGGTCGAGGTCGACGCGGCGATCAAGAAGACCCATGCGACGGCGACGGCCGACCCAAATCCCGCGGGCAGCGAGCACGGTTAGCGCCCGACATGAAGCTCCCTTGCATGACCATGCTGGCCACACTGCTGCTGACGGTGCCGGCGGCCGCCCAGCTTCAGATCGCGCCGCCGGCGACGGTCCCGAGCGCGACGCCTGAGAAGCAAAAGCCCAAGCCGCACGCGCTCACCAGGAAGAAGGAGGCCGCGCCGGCGCCAAAACCTTCGGCCTCGCCCAAGCCGGCTCCCTCCTCCAAGCCGGCCCCGGCCGCGACCGTGATCCCGGCGCCGCCGACCGACAATTCCAACGCCGATCTGGTCTACGGCGCCTATCAGCGCGGCCAGTACAAGACGGCGTTCGAGCTCGCCACCGCCCGCGCGCAAGGCGGCGACCCCAAGGCCATGACCATGCTCGGCGAGCTCTATTCCAACGCCATGGGCATCCGCCGCGACTACGCCAAGGCCGCCGACTGGTACAAGCGCGCGGCGGATGCCGGCGACCGCGAGGCAATGTTCGCGCTCGCCATGCTGCGCATCTCCGGCCGCGGCGGCGCGGTCGACAAGGGCGAGGCGGTCAAGCTGATGGCGTCCGCCGCCAAGCTCGGCGAGCCCAAGGCAGCCTATAATCTCGCTCTGCTCTATCTGGACGGCCAGACCCTGCCGCAGGACGTCAGGCGGTCCGCGGAGCTGTTGCGCCAGGCCGCCGATGCCGGCCTGCCCGAGGCGCAATACGCGCTCGCGACCTTCTACAAGGAAGGCACCGGCGTGGCGAAGGATCCGGAACGCGCCGTGCGGCTGCTGCAGGCGGCCTCGCTCGCCGACAATGTCGACGCCGAAGTCGAATATGCCATTGCCATGTTCAACGGCACCGGCACGCCGAAGAACCAGCCGGCTGCCGTGGCCCTGCTGCGCAAGGCCTCCCGCCAGGGCAGCGCGATCGCGCAGAACCGGCTGGCCTGGGTGCTGATCAACGGCGCGGGCGTGGCCATGGACAAGGTCGAGGGCTTCAAATGGCACCTGGTGGCCAAGACCGCCGGCAAGGGCGATCCGGAGCTCGACAAGCAATTGTCCGACCTGCCGGCCGAGGAACGGGCCAAGGCGGAGGCCGCCGCCAGGAAATGGCTCGGGACCAAATGACTTGACGCGGGGCCCCTCACCGGGCACCCAGTCCCTCAAACAGGCGTGTTTCTGCGCCAATTCCCCCGATCAAGACCGAAAAGCCCATGCTGTATTCCGCAACTATCAACGTCATGGTCAAGGCCGCGCGCCGCGCCGGCCGCAGCCTCAAGCGCGATCTCGGCGAGATCGAGCATCTCCAGGTCTCGCTGAAGGGACCGGCCAATTTCGTCTCGCTCGCCGACAAGCGCGCCGAGGAGATCGTCTACCAGGACCTGACCAAGGCGCGGCCCGGCTACGGCTTCATCGGCGAGGAGGGCGGCACGCGCGAAGGCAGCGACAAGAGCCACACCTGGATCGTCGACCCGCTCGACGGCACCACCAACTTCCTGCACGGCATCCCGCAATTCGCGATCTCGATCGGCCTCGTGCGCGAGGGCACGATCATTGCCGGCGTGATCTACAACCCCGCCAATGACGAGCTCTACATCGCCGAGCGCGGCAAGGGCGCCTTCCTCAACGACCAGCGCCTGCGCGTCGCCGGCCGCCGCCAGCTCAACGAATGCGTGGTGGCCTGCGGCCTGCCCCATATCGGCCGCGGCGACCACGAGGAATTCCGCCGCGAGATGACCGCGATCCAGGACCGCGTCGCCGGCCTGCGCCGCTTCGGCGCCGCCTCCCTCGACCTGGCGTTCGTGGCCGCGGGGCGGTTGGACGGGTACTGGGAGCGCGACCTGCAATCCTGGGACGTCGCCGCCGGCATACTGATGGTGAAGGAAGCTGGCGGCACGGTGAGCGACATTGCGACACCGGGCGATGCGCTGGTCACCGGCAACGTCGTGTGCGGGAACGAGTACGTGCACGGGGAGCTGGTGAAGATTTTGCGGAAGCCGGCGTAAGGCAAAGGCCGGGCTTCACACTCCGCTGTCATCGTCCGCCTTGTGCGCAATTGCGCAGTGGGACGGACGATCCAGTACTCACCAGGTGCTGAGTTCAATCATAACTGCCGCGGCGTACTGGATGCCCCGCCTTCGCGGGGCATGACAGTGTGCCTTACAGCTTCACCGGCGCCGGAGGCCCGTACGCCTCGCCTTCCCTCGCCGCCTTCGGCTCACGATCTCCCGCCAGCACGCGCTGCACCGAGACGAAGAACACCGGCACCATCAACAGCGCCAGGATCACCACCGCGATCATGCCGCCCATCACGACTGAGCCGAGCGCCTGCTGGCTGGCGCCGCCGGCGCCGTGGGCGATGGCCATCGGCAGCACGCCGCAGATGAAGGCAAGGCCCGTCATCAGGATCGGGCGGAAGCGCAGGCGGCAGGCTTCGATGGTGGCGTCCACCAGCGGCTTGCCTTCCTTGCGCAGGTCCTTGGCGAACTCGATGATCAGGATCGCGTCCTTGGCCGCCAGACCAATGATGGTGATGAGGCCGACGGTGAAATAGACGTCGTTGGGCAGGCCGCGCAGCATCGCCGCGATCACCGCGCCGACGATGCCGAGCGGCACGGTGAGCAGCACCGCGAGCGGAATGGTCCAGCTCTCGTACAGCGCGGCCAGGCACAGGAACACCACGAACACCGACAGCGCGAGCAGGAACGGCGCCTGCGAGCCCGACAGCTTTTCCTGCAGCGACTGCCCGGTCCATTCATAGCCGAAGCCGCGCGGCAGCCTGCCCGCGAGCCGCTCCATCTCGGCGATCGCGTCGCCCGAGGTGAAGCCGGGCCTGGCTTCGCCGGAGATGCGCACCGCCGGGTAGTAGTTGAAGCCGGCGATCTGGGTCGGGCCGCGCGCCCATTCCACCGTGGCAAAGGACGAGAACGGCACCAGCTGGCCACGGCTGTTCTTGACGTTGTAGTTGAGGATGTCCTCGGTCCGCATGCGGTCGCGGGCATCCGCCTGCACCACGACGCGCTGCATGCGGCCGCGGTTCGGGAAGTCGTTGATGTAGTTCGAGCCGAGATTGGTCGAGATCGTGTTGTTGATGTCCTCGAAGGTGACGCCGAAGGCGCCGGCCTTCTCGCGGTCGATCACGAGATTGACCACGCCGGCCTCGGGCAGGCCTTCGACATAGACCTTCTGCAGCACCGGGCTTGCATTGGCCTCCGCGATCAACTGGTCGGCGGCGCGCATCAATTGCTGGTAGCCCTTCTGGCCGCGGTCCTGGAGGCGGAACGAGAAGCCCGAGGAATTGCCGAGATTGTCGATCGGCGGCGGCTGCAGCGCCGCGATCTTCGCATCGCGGATCGATGAGAGATCGCGGTTGATGTCGTTGACGATCGCTGCCGCCGAATCCTTCGGCCCGCGCTCCGACCAGTCCTTCAACGTGATGAAGGCCTGCGCGGTGTTCATGCCCTGGCCGGAGAAGCTGAAACCGGTGAGGAAGGTGACGTCCTTTACGCCGGGACGCTCCGCGAGATATTTTTCGACCTTCTCGATCACGGACTCGGTGCGGGCGTAGGACGAATCCGAAGGCGTCTGCACGTCGGTGGTGACGAAGCCCTGGTCGTCGATGGGCAGGAAGCCGCCGGGCAGGTTGACGAAAGCCCAGGACAGGCCGACCAGCAGCGCGGCATAGACGAGCATCAGGCGGCCGGTGCGCTTCAGCGAGAAGCCGACGGTGCGGGAATAGCCTTCCTTGCCGCCGTCGAGCACGCGGTTGAACCAGCCGAACACACCTCGCTTCGCATGCCCATGACCGGCGGCGACGGGCTTGAGCAGCGTCGCGCACAGGGCCGGCGTCAGCGACAGCGCGAGGAAGGCGGAGAAGCCGATCGCCGCGACCATGGTGACCGAGAACTGGCGATAGATGATGCCGACCGACCCCGGAAAGAACGCCATCGGCACGAACACCGCCATCAGCACCAGCGTGATGCCGATGATGGCGCCCGATATCTGCGACATAGCCTTGCGCGTCGCCTCCTTGGGCGGCAGGCCCTCCTCGCTCATGATGCGCTCGACGTTCTCGACCACGACGATGGCGTCGTCGACGAGGATACCGACCGCGAGCACCATGCCGAACATGCTGAGCATGTTGATGGAATAGCCGGCGAGCAGCAGCACCGTGCAGGCGCCCAGAAGCGCCACCGGCACCACGATGGTCGGAATGATGGTGTAGCGGATATTCTGCAGAAACAGGAACATCACCACGAACACCAGCACCACGGCTTCGACCAGCGTCGACAGCACCTTCTCGATCGAGGCCTCGACCACGGGCGTGATGTTGTAGGGAATTTCGTAAGTGATGTTGGCCGGGAAGAAGCGCGACAGCTCCTTCATCTTCTCTTCGACCGCGCTCGCGGTCGCCAGCGCGTTGCCGGTCGGGGACATCAGCACGGAGAGGCCCGCGGTCGGCTTGCCGTTCAAGCGTGTGTTGAACTGGTAGCTGAGACCGCCGACCTCGATGCGCGCGACGTCACGCAGGCGCACGGTCGACCCGTCGGCATTGGCGCGCAGGATGATGGCGCCGAACTCGTCCGGCGAGGAGAGCTGGCCCTTGACCAGCACCAGCGCGGAGGTGCGCTGGCTCGAGGTCGACGGCTCGGCACCGATGCTGCCGGAGGCGACCTGCGCGTTCTGCGCGGCAATCGCCTTGTTGACGTCGTCGGCGGTGAGCCCATAGCCGACCAGTTTTGCGGGATCGACCCACACGCGAAGCGAACGCTCGGTTGAATAGAGCGTGGCACGACCGACGCCGGGAATGCGGCGGACTTCACCGAGCACGTTGCGGATCATGAAGTCGCCGAGGCCGACCTCATCGAGGCTGCCGTCGGTCGAGCTCAGCGTGATGATCTGGAGCACCGCGCTGGAGGCTTCCTCGACCAAGATGCCCTGCTGCATCACCGCGCGCGGCAGGCGCGCCTCGACGCGCTTGATGCGGTTCTGCACCTCCACCGAGGCGTCGTTGGTGTTCGTGCCCGGCTGGAAGTTGGCGATGATCTCGACCTGGCCGAGCGAGTCGCTGGTTGATTCGAAATTGAGGATGCCGGAGGCGCCGTTGAGCTCCTCCTCGATCAGTCGCGTGACGCTGTTGTAGAGGTTTTCCGGCGATGCGCCGGGATAGCTGGTCGAGATCGAGATCGAGGGCGGCGCAATGATCGGATATTGCGCGATCGGCAGCAGCGGCACGGCGATCGCGCCGATCAGACAGATGAACAGCGCAACGACCCAGGCGAAAATTGGCCTGTCGATGAAGAAGCTCGCCATGACGCTCTACTGCATCATCTGGGCGCGTTGACTTTCCACGATGGCTTCGGCCTCGGCCCAGGATTGCGGCTTGACCTTGTCGCCGGCCGCGAATTTCTGGAAGCCTTCCACGACGACCTTGTCACCGGCCTTCAGGCCATCGGTGACAAACCAGACGCCGTCCTGGACCGAACTGGTGCGCACCGGCTGCACCGCGACACGATGGTCATCCTTGACGACGAAGACCTCGCTGCCACCGCCGCCGTTACGCTGGATCGCCTGCTGCGGCACCGCGATCGCATCGCTGTCGATGCCCTGCTCGATTCGCACACGAACGTACATGCCGGGCAGCAGTTCGCGCTTCGAATTCGGGAACTCGCCGCGCAGGGTCACCTGTCCGGTATTGGCATCGACCTTGGCGTCGGAGAACAGGAGTTTGCCGTTCAGCGGATAGATCGTGTTGTCGTCCAGCACCAGACGCACCTTGGCCGCATCGGGCGCGATGCGCTCGAGGTCGCCGCTCTCGAAGGCACGGCGGAGCTGATTGAGCTCGTTCACCGACTGGGTGAAATCGGCGTAGATCGGATCGAGCTGCTGGATGGTCGCGAGATTGGTTTCGTTCTGCACGACAAGCGCGCCCTCGCTGACCAGGGCCGCGCCGACGACGCCGTCGATCGGGGCGCGCACGGTGGCGTAGTCGAGATGGAGCCTTGCCCGCGCAAGATCGGCCTTGCGGCCCTCGACCTCGGCATGAGCCTGGCGCTCTGCCGCGATCGCCTTCTCGTTCTCCGCCTCGGGCGCGGCGCGCTGGCTGGTGAGCGTGGCGATGCGGTGCGCCTGCTGCTTGGCCTGCATCAGCCCAGCCTCCGCTTTGGCAAGCGCGGCCTCGTTGGCAAGCACCTCGACCTCGAACGGACGTGGATCGATGCGGTAAAGCGGATCGCCGGCCTTCACTTCGCTGCCCTGGTGGAACAGGCGCTCGACCACGATCCCTGACACACGCGGACGAACGTCGGAAACTCGGGTCGGCGCGATACGGCCGGGAAGCTCCCGCACGATGGCACGGGGCTGCGGCCTGACGGTGACGACACTGACATCGGGTTCCGTCGGCTGCGCCTGGACGATCGCGGAATTCGACTCATCGCAAGCCGCAAGAAGCGGCGCCGCAACCGCAAGCATTAGAGCCATGCAGGCGGATCGCGCATATGGTGCTGGCATTGAGGTAGGTGCCCCGTTCAAATCGCTGAGTGCTCTCAGACGTCCAGAAGTTCCGGCCAGTCTGATTTGAAAAGGAAAATAAACCGTGCTTGTTGCGACGCAATGCGGGGAAAGGCGGCTCATTGTCACACGAGCTATCGCCTTCAAAAAACAAGTGATTTTTTGAGTCACCGGATCGTGAATCGAGTTCCATCCCGGCGTGCCGCGACAGAAGCTCGCAATTACTCGGCAGCTTTCATCCGATAGTGGCTGACGCCCCATTCGGTTCCATCGGCGTAGCCGAACAGGCCCGACGTCGCGAGCAGGAACCAGCGCCAGCGGCGCATCCACATGCCGGCCTGCCCGCCATGCAACCTGCGTAAGGAGGCTTCGATTGCGTCCCGATGCGCGTCGAAATTGGCGAGCCAGTCATTGGCGGTGCGTTGATAATGGGTGCCGCTCCAGCACCATTCCTTCTCGATCGCAAAGATGTCGTCGAATTGCCTGACGAGGTGATGGCTCGGCATCAGCCCGCCCGTGAAGACGTGCTGGGCGATCCAGTCCTCGCGATCGGACCGGTCGAACAGATGGGATCCGGTGCGATGGCTGGCGATGTGCATGAAGAACCGCCCCTCGGGCGCGAGCCATGACCGCAGGCGCGTCATCAGCTTGCGCCAGTTCATCACGTGCTCGAAGGTCTCGACCGAGACGATGCGGTCGAACTGGCCGTCGGGTGCGAACACATTCATGTCGGCGCAGATCACGCGCAGGTTCAGCAAGCCGCGCCGCTCGGCCTGCTCCTCGACATGGGCGCGCTGTGCCTGTGAGGTCGACACCGCCGTCACCTTGGCATGCGGAAACTGCCGCGCCGTCCACAGCGCCAGCGAGCCCCAGCCGCAGCCGAGTTCGAGGATGGTCTGGCCGTCGGCGAGGCCGGCATGCTCGACGGTCTGGCGCAGCGCCTCCTCCTCCGCCTCCTGCAGGGTGGTCGCATCGGTCTTGTAGAAGCAGCAGGAATATTTACGGCTCGGGCCGAGCAGGTCCGCGAAGAACGCAGCCGGCACCTCGTCATGTCCGGCATCCGCCGCCTCGGCAACCGGCCGCAGCATCATCCGGCCGGCGAAGGCGGCGTCGGCCGCCGCGTCGTGGGGAGCGAAGCGGGTTGCAGTGCGGGAGCACAGGCGCTGGATCGCGGCGCGGATCACGACGTCCGGCAGCGGCACGCGTTCGGCTGTTCCGATGATCGCGGAAACGACGCTCATGCGCACCCCAAATTGGCGAGTTTCTGCAAATTCCTGTCTATCAAAGCGCCGCTTCCGGCCCGGGTTCCCCGAACCATCCCCGAAATCGGCGCATCCGGCGCTTTTTTTGGGCCGGCGCTGTGCCATAGTGCGCGTGCAAGAAGCTTCGTAATGGATGATACCGGCCATGCCGTCAGGCAATTCGCCCCGCTCCACCATGGATATCGAGTACACCAAACTGTCCTCGCCCAGCGTTTTCCTGGTGCGGATGCTGGTCTTCCTGGTGCTGTGCACGCTGGTGGGCGTGGTGCTCTACAAGCAGATCATCCAGGCCTTCTTCGCCAATCCCGGCCTCAATGCCCTGATCGGCGGCGTCCTGTTCATCGGCATCATCCTGGCCTTCCGGCAGGTGATCCGGCTCTACCCTGAAGTCTCCTGGGTCAACAATTTCCGCATCGCCGATCCCGGCCTCGCCCCGGCCCGGCACCCAAAACTGCTGGCGCCGATGGCGGCCATCCTCGGCGGCGAGCGTTCCGGGCGGATGTCGATCACCCAGACCACGATGCGGCATCTGCTCGATTCGATCGCGACGCGCCTCGATGAAGCCCGCGACATCTCGCGCTACATGACCGGCCTCCTGGTCTTCCTCGGCCTGCTCGGCACCTTCTGGGGCCTGATCGAGACGGTCGGCTCGGTCGGCAAGGTGATCGACGGCCTCAAGGTCGGCGGCGATTCCGGGGCGCTGTTCGACACGCTGAAAGAGGGCCTCGCTGCCCCGCTCGGCGGCATGGGCATCTCGTTCTCCTCATCGCTGTTCGGCCTCGCGGGATCGCTGATCCTCGGCTTCCTCGACCTGCAATCGAGCCAGGCGCAGAACCGCTTCTACACCGACCTCGAAGACTGGCTCGCCACCACCGTGCGCGAATATGGCAGCGGCGAAGTCGCGGTCGCGTCCGGCGGCGGCGGGGTTGCCAGCGGCGAGCTCCAGGCGGCGGTCGAACGGCTGCGCTCGGTGCTCGAGGAAGGCAGCGCCAGCCGCGGCACCACCGCGGCGATGGCGAGCCTTGCCGAAGCCATCCAGGCGCTGGTCTCGCACATGCGCACCGAACAGCAGATGATCCGCGAATGGGCCGACGGCCAAGGCGAGCAGAACCGCGAGATCCGGCGCCTGCTGGAGCGCATCGCCCGCCAGCCGGAGAAGAGCTAGGCGCCAAGCGTGCCCCGGACGCAGCGCAGCGCTCCTTCAGCGGTGCGCTGCTGAGCCGGGGCCCAGCACCTCGCAAGGGACAGATGGGTCCCGGCTCTGCGCAGCAGCGTTACACGCAGCGGCGCGTCCGGGACACGGGAGAACGGAGACACCAATGGCTCTAGCCCGCAGCCGCCGCAGCGAAGGCGGCCTCAACTACTGGCCCGGCTTCGTCGACGCACTGTCGACGCTGGTGCTGTCGATCGTGTTCCTGCTGTCGGTCTTTCTCGTCGTGCAGTTCTTCCTGTCGCAGGAGGTCACCGGCAAGGACAAGGCGCTGGAGCAACTCAACGCCAAGATTGCCCAGCTCAACGAGCTGCTGTCGCTGGAGAAACTCGGCAAGCTCTCGCTCGACGACCAGGTCTCGCAGCTGAAGGCGGGCCTCGCCTCGGCCGAGACCGAGCGCGACCGGATCAAGGGCCTCTATGACGGCCTGGCTGCCGCCGGCAACGACGCGCAGGGCAAGACCTCCGAGCTCGGCAAGGCGCTGGATTCGGAGAAGGCGGTCTCGGCGCGGGCGCTGGCGCAGATCGAGGTGCTGAACCAGCAGATCAGCGCTTTGCGCCGCCAGTTGGCCGCGCTGGAAGAGGCGCTCGATGCCTCCGAGAAGCGCGACAAGGAATCGCAGAACCGGATCGCCGATCTCGGCTCCCGCCTCAACGTGGCGCTGGCGCAGCGCGTGCAGGAATTGTCGCGCTACCGCTCGGAGTTCTTCGGCCGCCTGCGCGCCATCCTCGGCAACCGGCCCGACATCCGCATCGTCGGCGACCGCTTCGTGTTTCAGTCCGAAGTGTTCTTCGACACCGGACAGGCGACGCTGCTGCCCGAAGGCCGCGCCGAGCTCGACACGCTCGCGACCGCGCTGATCGAGCTCGACAAGAAGATTCCGAG
This sequence comes from uncultured Bradyrhizobium sp., assembly GCF_936943645.1. GTDB lineage: Bacteria > Pseudomonadota > Alphaproteobacteria > Rhizobiales > Xanthobacteraceae > Bradyrhizobium. The sequence continues at coordinate 21,731 of NZ_CAKZJO010000003.1, forward strand.
CGAGATCCCCTGGGTGCTGCGCGTCGACGGCCATACCGACGTGCGCCCGGTGAACGGTCCGAACTTCAAGTCGAACTGGGACCTGTCGGCGGCCCGCTCGATCTCGGTGGTGCAATATCTGGTCTCGCTCGGCGTGCCCGCGCAGCGCCTCGTCGCGGCCGGCTTCGGCGAATTCCAGCCGCTCGATCCCGGCAACACCGAAGAGGCCTACAAGCGCAACCGCCGCATCGAGCTCAAGCTGACGGAGCGGTAGTGGTGAGGGTCGCGCGATACTCACCCCACCGTTGTGGCCGGGCTTGTCCCGGCCATCCACGCCTTTGCTTCCGTGTTCGTGGCTTCTCGTGGATGCCGGGACAAGCCCGGGCATGACGACCTCATGATCCACCTCCGTCCCTACGCGGCCTCCGACGAAGCCGCCACGATCGACCTCTGGCATCGCACCTGGCAGCAGGCCTATCCGGAGATCGATTTCGCTGCGCGACTTGACTGGTGGCGCGAGCGCTGGCGCAAGGATCTGGTGCCGAAGGCCGCGATCGTGGTGGCCGAACAAGACGGCGTGGTCACGGGCTTCGTCACCATCGACGGCGACGGCTATCTCGACCAGCTCGTGGTCGATCCCGCGCATTGGGGCTCGGACGCGGCGCGGTTGCTCGTCGATGAAGCCAAGCGGTTGTCGCCCTCAGGCGTCACGCTGCTCGTCAACAAGGACAATGCCCGCGCCATCCGCTTCTACGAGCGCAACGGCTTTGCCCATGCCGGCGATGATGTGAATCCGACTTCGGGCCGGCCGGTGCTGAAGATGGTGTGGCGCGCGTGATCTGGCGGGCGTGAGGCCAGTCACGGTTGGATCCAGGGATGTCCGCTAGTCGTTGGAGCGGAAGCAACGATGACAAGCGGATGGAGACGATCGATGAAGCTGCGCGACCTGGCTGAGGGATCCTCGGTCTTTCTCGTCGTCATCGTGGCCGGCTATCTGTCGACGAGCTATGTCGATCATCGCTTCGCACCGCGCCAGACGACGCCTGCGCCCGCTCCGACGAGCAGCCCTGCCCCATCGGCCTGTGTCGACAAGGACGGCAGCTGGAAGAACTGGCCGTGGCCGAATGTGCCGACGCTCTCGCCGAAGTGCCGGTAAGGAAAGCTCCTTTACACACCGCTGTCATCACCCGCGCAGCGGGCGATGACACTGTGGGTGAGGCAGCGATCGCAGCACCTCACGTCGATCGTTCAGCCCTCACGCGCCCTCGAACTGCAGCCTCGCCAGCCGGGCGTAAAGTCCGTTCGCGGCGACGAGCTCGGCATGCGTGCCCTGCTCGACGATCCTGCCCTGGTCCATCACCAGGATGCGGTCGCAGGACAAGACGGTCGCGAGGCGATGCGCGATGACGAGGGTGGTGCGGTGGCGCATCAGCTCTTCCAGCGCGGTCTGCACCAGCGTCTCGCTCTCGGCATCGAGCGCGGAGGTGGCTTCGTCGAGCAGCAGCAGCGGCGCATCGCGCAGGATGGCGCGCGCGATCGCAATGCGCTGGCGCTGGCCGCCGGACAGCGTCACGCCGCGCTCGCCGAGCGCGGTGTCGAAACCTTCGGGCAGGCGGCGGATGAACTCGGCGGCGTGCGCAAGCTCGGCGGCGCGCTCGACCTCGGCATCGGTCGCATCGGGCCGGCCGAAGCGGATGTTCTCGCGGGCGCTGGCGGCGAACACCACGGATTCCTGCGGCACCAGTGCGATGCGCGCGCGGAAATCGCGGGGATCGGCGGATTTGACCGGCACGCCGTCGAGCGAGATCGCACCGCTGCGCGGGTCGTAGAAGCGCAGCAGAAGATGGAAGATCGTGCTCTTGCCGGCGCCGGACGGGCCGACGATCGCGACCTTCTCGCCCGGGCGCACCGTGAACGACACGGCATCGAGCACATTGACGTCGCGCCGCACCGGATAGGCAAAGCTGACCTGATCGAAGCCGACCTCGCCGCGTGCCGGCACCGGCAGCGCGCGCGCGGACGCAGGCGCCTTGATGTCGGGCGTCACGTGCAGGATCTCGAACAGGCGCTCGGCTGCGCCTGATGCGGCCGAGACCTCGCCCCAGACTTCGCTGAGCTGGCCGAGGCCCGCCGCGGCGAACACCGCATACAGCACGAACTGGCCGAGCCGGCCCGGCGAAATCGCACCCGTCAGCACGTCATGCGAGCCGATCCAGAGGATCGCGACCACGCTTGCGAACACGATGAAGATGATGATGGCGGTGAGCACGGCGCGGGCCTGGGTCGAGGTGCGCGCGGCTTCATAGGCCTGCTCGACCTCACCGCCGAAGCGCTTCTCGGCGAATGACTCGCTGGTATAGGCCTGCACGGTGCGGATCGCGCCGACCAGCTCGCCGGCATAGGCCGAGGCCTCGGCAAGCGTGTCCTGCGCATTGCGCGACAGACGCCGCACCCAGCGCCCGAAGGCGACCAGCGGCAGCACGATCAGGGGAATGGCCAGCAGCACGAAGCCCGACAGCTTTGGGCTCGTGATCACCATCATCGCCGCGGCGCCGAGGAACATCATGAGATTGCGCAGCGCGATCGAGACGGAGGCGCCGACGGCCGATTTGAGCTGGGTGGTGTCGGCCGTGAGGCGCGAGATCAATTCGCCGCTGCGCGCGGAATCGAAGAAGGCGGGGGACAGCGAGAGCAGATGCGCGAAGACGTCGCGCCTGAGGTCGGCAACGATGCGCTCGCCGATCGTCATCACGAGGTAGTAGCGCGCGGCGCTGGCGAGCGCGAGCACGCCGACCACCGCGAGCATCACCGAGAAGTAGCTGTTGATCAGCTCGATGCCCTCGGGCGTCAGGCCGAAATCGATCATCCGGCGTACCGCGACGGGCACCAGCAGCGTAGTCAGCGCCGCGACCGTGAGCGCGACGAAGGCGAGCGCGGCCCGGCCGCGATAGCGGCTGACATAGGGCGCCAGCGCGAGCAGCGGCCGCAGCTTGGCGCGGCCCTTGGCCGGCTCTTCGATCAGCTCGGCTTCGATCGAAGGGGTGTCCGCGGCGTTCATTCCGGGCTGATCGACATATTGGTCATCAAGCCGTTCTACTGCGCTCATGAGATCTGGCCCATTGCATTCGTCTGCTCCCAATATGCCGGTGCAAGGGTAGTGGCAAATCCGGGAAGTCCCTTAGGGGCAAACCCGGTTGCCCCCCGCGGCATGGCTTGTTTTGCCTGATATCGTGAGGTATAGAGCGGCCCAAATCCGTCATTCGCTAGCCACCAGAACAGGCGCCGGGCGCCGAGGAATTTGCCATGAAAGCCGAAATTCATCCGGATTATCATACGATTAAGGTCGTGATGACCGACGGGACCGAATACCTGACCCGCTCGACCTGGGGCAAGGAAGGCGACACGCTGAACCTCGACATCGACCCGAAGTCGCACCCGGCCTGGACCGGCGGCTCCCAGCAGCTGATGGACCGCGGCGGCCGCGTCTCGCGCTTCCAGAAGAAGTTTTCGGGCTTCCTCAAAAAGGATTGATCCGGCCGACGAGGCTGGAGACGAAAAACGCCCCCGGAGAGCCGGGGGCGTTTTTGTTTGTGGGGGTGATCGTGTCCCGGACGCGCTGCAACGCTTCAGCGTTGCGGCGCTGAGCCGGGACCCAGAAAGCCGCACACTTCACTGCCGCATGGGCCCCGGATCTGCAGCGCACCGTCGAAGGGACGCTGCGCTGCGTCCGGGGCACGAGACCCGAGTGACGAGCGCAACGGCAGCGACGTCGTGGGTTGGTGGCCTATCGTTCGAACGCGGCCTTCAGCGCGTTGAGGTGCGGCACCAGCGGATTGCCGATCGCGATGTGCTCGGCCGGCGGGGTGTGGATGGTGGTGTCGAGACGGCGGACGCGGGTCTGCAGGCTCATCGAGCGATGAATCAGGTCCTGCAGCTGCGAAGGCAGCTTCTCGATGGTGTCGGCGGGGCCGGGATCGGCGGCGCTGAGCTTGACCTTGGTCTTCTCGCGATTGGCCTGGACCAGCGTCATCTCGCCTTCCTTGACCGCGCGGTGCAGCAGCAGCCACGAGGCGAGCTGCATCAGGCGGGTGGTGAGGCGCATGCTCTCGGTCGCGTAGGTGAGGCTGACGGCACGGTCGAGCGCCTTGGCCTCGGTACGGCCGGCGCCGTCGAGATAGGCCGCGGTCTCTTCGACGAGGTCCATGCCCTCGCGGAACAGCGCGCCAAACGCCGCAGAATTGGTGAAACGCTCGCTGAGTTGAACGAGCGCGCCCTCGGCCTGCAAACGTTCCATGGTTAACGCCTCTTACGCAACTGTTTGACTGTCCGGCTTTGGCGCCGGCTTATGATGAACAAATCATTGCGCGGGCGGGACGCGGAGTCCAGTGACAAGCGCGGATATGGTTTCCGCGGGTCATTCCTCGGAATGCAACCCGGAATGAGATCGCACAAAAGCGGGGGCGGACGCAAAAAAAGAGCCGCCGGAGACCGGCGGCTTTGAAAGTTGATAACAGGGAGGCGTCAAACAGAGTGGACAGGAGCCACTCGGTGTCCAAACGAGGACAGTTCCAGTCATAAACTCGAAAGCTTAATCGACCGTAAACGAGCGTTTTTTTTGAGGGTTCGTTAGCCATGTCGGCCAGCGGCCGAGTGGGGTGCGGAACAACTCTCGGCCGTCATTCCGG
>NZ_CAKZJO010000004.1 GCF_936943645.1 uncultured Bradyrhizobium sp.
CCGCGGAGATCCCCCCTCCCCACCCCCCCCCCGCAAGCGGGAGAGGGAGCCGACCGTCTCCGTGACTGCGATGAGATGAGACGCCCTACTTCCGCCGCGCCGGAGGCGCCGCCGGCGGCGGCGTCACCATTGCAGCAGCCGGCTCGGGCGGCGTCAGGTGCCTGGGCACGATGATGGTCTGCCCCGGAGTGAGCGTCGCATTCTCGGCAAGCGAATTGCTCTGCGCGAGCGTCCACAGCGGCACGCGATTGGCGGCAGCGATGCTCTCCATGGTGTCGCCGCGGCGCACCGGCACCCGCACGCCGCTGTCCCACAGCTCGACCAGGGTGTCCGCAGGAACGAGATAGCGAAGCGGCACGGCATCGGCCTGGGTCTGCGGCGGAATGCGCGGCAGCCGCGTCACCATCTCGACGATCTGGCGATGGATGTCGTCCGACTTCTCGATGTTGATGTGCGAGACGCGGCTGTTTTCCTTGAGATCGTAGCTCGCATAATGGCCGCGGAAGCCGGGCACCGCCACGACATCGCCGCCGCCGAGCACGCTGTCGGAGAGGAAAATGTTGATGAAGCGCTCGACATTGAGCGGCACGTCGCCGGTCGCATGCGCGGGATCGATGGCGATCACGAGGCTGATCGGGATGTTCTCCTTGGCCGCCATCTCGGAAATGACGATCGAGCACAACCCGCCCATCGAATGGCCGATCAGCACGATGGGCGCCGGGCTCTCCTTGTAGCTGGCGATGGCGCGATTGCCGATCAGCCGGCAGATCGTGAATTCATAAACGTCGGCCGAAAAGCCGGCCTGCGTCAGCTTCTCACTGAGCCGGTCCATGCCGGTCGAGAAGATCGGCCCCATGGCGCCGCGGAACAGGTAGATCTTCGGCGGCGGCAGCGGCTCGAATGGCGGAGGCGGCGGCGCAACTGGCACGGCGGCCGCAGCAGGCTTCGACTTGGCGGGTGAAGCGGCGGCAATGCCGGGATCCAGGGCGAGCAGCGCAATCGCTGCCAGCACGACGAGGCGCCTCAGATCAATCATCAGTCCAGCAGTCCCACCACAGGAGGCGGAGGCCCCCTTCGGGGCTTAGTGACCACTGATTTGGCGGTTTTTGGGGCGCAACGGACTGGGCCGCGGCCAGGCCTGCGCAACCTCGGGCCCGCCGGGCTGCGGTCCGGCGGGCGTTAATATTTCGCGACGACGGGGCCGGCCCAGTCGATCTTGTAATTGAGACCGGCCTTCACGATGTTGCCGCGGGTCGAGAAGTTGTAAGTGGCGAAATCGGCGCCGACCGGGTTGGTCTGGCCGCCCGTAATCGTGCGGCTGCCGAGATCGTAATAGAGGTACTCGGCCTTGACGCTCCAGTTCCTGGCGAAGGCCCATTCTGCACCGGCACCGAGCGTCCATCCGAACCGGAGGTCAGAGGCGTTCGCGATGAACTGGCGTCCAATCACCGGTGCATTGAAGAATTCGTTGATATTGGCGGTGTCCTTGACGTTGGCGTAAGCGAGACCACCCGTCACGAACAGCAGCAGCCGCTGCGACACGATTCCACCGAGACGGCCGCGCACCGTGCCGAAGAAATCGATCTTCTCGCTCGCGCTGGTGCGGACACTCGTGCCGACGATCGGAAGATCAACATTTCGGGAGTGGTTTATGTCGGCGTAATCGAAATCCGCCTCGATACCGACAAGCCCTGCGCCAAACTGGTAATTCCAGCCGACCTGTCCGCCGATGAGGTAACCTTCTGGACGCAGTCCGACAGTGAAAGGAACAGTCCCCGGCTGCGCAGCGGTGATCAGCGGCGTGCCGGAGACCGCGACGTCGCTTGAATTATTCCAGGCATAACCGCCGTTCACGCCGATGTAGAAGCCGCTCCAGTTATAGCCGGGATCCATGGCCACAGGACGCGCCTTGACCGCGAGATCTGCCGCTGAGGCTGCCACCGGGCCGAGAGCGAGGAACAAGGCCGCCGTTGCAAATGTCTTCATGGGTCGGTCCGGATATCGTGATGCGAGCTTCCAAAGCTTCGCTCGACGGGTTGCAATCTAACCGACCCGGTTGTGTCTTACTGTCTCCTCCAAGTCACAGCCGAGGCTCAAAACCCGGACAATTCCGACAGACCAGGCGGCTGGCGACATCCAGCGTATTGCATAAATCCTGCCTGCCGCCGGACGCAGTCACTGCCTGCTCCTGAGCCGGCTGCGATGCGCGGCCTGCTTGGCGCGATTGCCGCAGACCGCCATGATGCACCATCGCCGGGCACGCCTGCGGGTGTGGTCGGCGAACAGCATCGTGCAGTTATGACCCTCGCATGCCTTCACGTCGGAAAAATCCTCGTCGCAGACGAACTTCGCCATTGCCTCGCCGATAGGCAGCAGCAGGGAATCCGGTGATCGCCAGCGCCGCTTCATTCGCAGCGCGAAAACGCCGCCATCGTCCGGCCCGGGCTCCATCTGCCTGAACATTTCGTCACGCTCGAGCAGGCCGTTCAGCGGCCCGAGTTCGCGCAGTCCATTCGCCGTCAGCGGTCGGCCCGCATGCTTGCGCACGAAGCCGCGAAACCACTCGCGCAAGGCACGGGCCTGGTCGGCGACCTTGTCGAGCTCGCCCGGCTTCGCGCGCGCCTTCAGCTCGTCCAGCTCCTCCGCCGGCACCAGCTTCGCCTGGGCCAGCCAGTCGATCAGACCATCGCCGTCGTCGAGCCAGTCGACGGGCGTATCGACAGGAATCGCCACCGAGTTGAGGAAATCGAGGCCGAGCGAGTCGGCGATGAACATCGCGGGCGGTTTGTCCATGAACGGTCCTGAAACGAGGCTCACAAGTATGTAACCCGTCAAAATGCCATTGACAAGTTACTGCCTCGGGACGTAACCCTCAATTCGCTATTTAACGGGTTAGCTCCATGGAGATGGCTATGACCACGACCACCTATCGCACCGCCGATGTCGATGGCTTCCAGGTGTTCTATCGCGAGGCTGGCCCCAAGGGCGCGCCAAAGCTGCTGTTGCTGCACGGCTTCCCAAGTGCCGGCCACATGTTCCGCGATCTCATCCCGCTGCTCGCGGACAGGTTTCACATCGTGGCGCCGGACCTTCCCGGCTTCGGCCAGTCCGACATGCCCGCGCGCGAAGCCTTCCGCTACACCTTCGACAATGTCGCGCAGGTGATCGAGCGCTTCACCGAGGTGATCGGCTTCGATCGCTTCGCAGTGTACGTCTTCGACTACGGCGCGCCGACCGGCTTCCGGCTCGCGCTGAGTCACCCCGAGCGCATCACCGCCATCATCTCGCAGAATGGCAACGCCTATGAAGACGGGCTCAGCGACGGCTGGTCTCCGATCAAGGCCTATTGGCAAGATCCCACGCCTGCCAATCGCGACGCCTTGCGCAGCCTTCTCACGCCGGAGGCAACGCGCTGGCAATACACGCATGGCGTTCCTGATCCGACCACCGTGTCGCCGGACGGACAGAACCTCGACAATTTCTATCTGGCGCGTCCGGGCTCGGACGACGTGCAGCTCGACCTGTTCGGCGACTACAAGAGCAACGTCGCGCTCTATCCGGCATTTCAGGACTATTTCCGCAAGCACAAACCGCCGTTCCTGGCGGTCTGGGGCAAGAACGATCCGTTCTTCATTCCGCCCGGCGCGGAGGCGTTCAAGCGCGACAATCCCAATGCCGTGGTGCAGTTCTTCGACACCGGCCATTTCGCGCTGGAGACGCATGCGCGGGAGATCGCCCAGAGCATTCGTACGTTCTTGCAATGAAAGCTGCAGCCGTCGCGATATTGCGGCGCTGCCCTACAGCGGCAACATCCGGTTCAGGAGCTCGAGCAGCGTGCGCTGCTCGAGCTCGTTGAGCGGCGCCAGCATCTTCCGATTATAGGGCTCCGTCAGCCTTGTCCCGTCGGCTATGAGCTTGGCCCCCTTTGGCGTGAGCACGAGCTCGACGGCGCGGCGATCCGACTTCGAGCGGTTGCGCTTGATGAAGCCGGAGGATTCGAGCTCGTTCAGGATCTTGATCAGGTTCGGCAGGCGCAGCCGCAGCAGGCTGGCAAGGCTGCTTGGCGGAACGCCCGGATTGTCGCGAATGACGACGAAGATCGCGTAGGTCGCGGGCGTCAGACCCAGCGCGGCGAACTCCTCGTAGAAGCCTTCGAAGAACTTCAATTGCGCCAGGCGCAGCATGAAGCCGGGTGTCCGCTGCAGTGCCCGCAGGTCCAGCGATCGCTCCGTTTGCTGAGCCGATTTGGTCCCTCGTCCTAACGCTCTCGCGCTCATGGTTCTCGATCCCTCGGGCAGTCGAATTGACACTCTCAAAAATAGCTATAAAATATAACTATTATCAGCGGCACCAAGACCGCACATGGGAGGGACATAATGAACAGCAAATTCCTGCATAAATTGTGCATTTCGGCCTTGATGCTGGCGTGCGCAGCTCCGGCATTCGCTCAGGACGTCGTGAAGATCGGCATCCTCAACGACCAGTCCGGTCCGTTCGCGAGCTATCAGGGCATCGGCTCGGTCGTCGCCGCCAAGATGGCGGTCGAGGATTATGGCGGAAAAGCCGCCGGCAAGCCCGTCGAGGTCGTCGCGGCCGACCACCAGAACAAGACCGACATCGGGATCGGCATCGCCCGGCGCTGGTACGAGAACGAGAGCGTCGATGCGATCTTCGACCTGCCGAACTCCTCGATCGCGCTCGCCGTGGCCGGCATGAGCGCCGAGAAGAACAAGGTGTTCGTCGGATCGGGCGCCGGCACCGTGCTGCTGACCGGCGAGAAGTGTACGCCGAACACGGTGCACTGGACCTACGACACCTATGCCTATGGCCGCGGCCTCGGCAAGGCGATCGTGCAGCAGGGCGGCAAGAAATGGTTCTTCATCACCGCCGACTACGCCTTCGGTCACGATCTGGAGAAGCAGGCCGCGGAGGCCGTGAAGGCGTCCGGCGGCGAGGTGCTCGGCAGCGTGCGGCATCCCCTGGGAACGGCCGATTACGCCTCGTTCCTGCTGCAGGCGCAGGCATCGGGCGCGAACGTCGTCGGCTTCGCCAATGCCGGCGACGACACCATCACCTCGATGAAGCAGGCCGCCGAGTTCGGGCTGACCAAGGACCACAAACTGGTCGGGTTGATCCTGGGCATGAACGGCCTCCCCGCGCTCGGCCTGAAATTCGCGCAAGGCGCGCAGATCATGAACCCGTTCTATTGGGATCTGAATGACGGCACGCGCGCCTTCGCAAAGCGCTTCGCCGAGCGCATTCCGTCGAAAGCCTATCCGAACGACATGCAGGCCGGCGTCTACGCCTCGGTCATTCACTATCTGAAGGCGGTCGACAAGGTCGGCGGCGCCAAGGACGGCAAGGCCGTCGTCGCCGCGATGAAGGAGCTACCGACCGACGATCCGCTGTTCGGCAAGGGCTATATTCGCAAGGACGGACGCAAGATCCACCCGCTCTATTTGTTGCAGGTGAAGTCGCCCGAAGAGTCGAAATCCGCATGGGATCTGCTGAAGGTCGTCGCCACGATCAAGGGCGAGGATGCGTTCCGCTCCGAGCGCGATGGCCAGTGCGCACTCGCCAAGCCATAGCAGCCTGGAGCAGACCATGAGCGGCATTGCAATAAGCGAGGTGGACCCGTTTGCGCCCGACTTCCTGATCGACCCCTATCCGGCCTATGCGGCATTGCGCGCGCTCGGGCCGGTGTTCGAGGTCGAGCGTTACGACGTGTGGGCGATGGCAGGCTATGCCGAGGTCGAGCCGGCTTTGAAGGACTGGAAGACCTTCATCAGCGGCGAGGGCGTCGGGCTGCACGGGATGAACCCGGCGCTGCCAAAGCCGCTGACGCTACAGATTGATCCGCCCGACCACGACAAGGGCCGCCGCGTCCTCGGCCGCACACTGTCGCCGGGCGTTGCGCGGAAGCTGCGCGAGACCTTCCAGCAGGAAGCAGAGAGAAAGGTCTCGGAGCTGATCGACAAGGGCACGTTCGATGCCGTGACCGATCTTGCCGAGGCCTACCCGATGAAGGTGTTTCCAGACGCGATCGGCATCCGGCCGGACGGCCGCGAGAAACTGCTGGCCTGGAGCACGTTCGTGTTCAACAGTTTTGGTCCGGAAAACGAGATCCTCGCGGCTTCACGGAAGGAGGGTCTCGCGGCGCAGAGCTGGATCATGGAATGTTGCGCCCGCGACGCGCTGCGGCCCGACAGCCTCGGCATGATGATCTACCAGGCCGCCGACGAGGGCGAGATCAGCGAGCACGAAGCCACGCATCTGGTGCGGCCCTTCCTCACCGCCGGGGTCGACACCACCGTCAACGGCATCGGTAACACCCTGCTCGCGCTCGCCAGCCATCCGGATGAATACCGCAAGCTGCACCGGAGGCCGGAGTTGGCGCGCAACGCCTTCGAGGAAGGCCTGCGCTATGATTCACCGGTGCAGACGTTCTTTCGCACCACTTCGCGCGACGTCGAGATCGGCGGCGGCGTGATCCCCGCGCATCGCAAGGTGCTGCTGTTCATGGCCTCCGCCAACCGCGATCCGGCGCGGTGGGACGGAGCCGATCGCTTCGATATCGAGCGTACCGCAACCGGCCATGTCGGCTTTGGCGCCGGCATTCACGCCTGCGTCGGCCAGATGATCGCGCGTCTGGAAGGCGAATTGATCTTTGGTGAGCTTGCACGACGCGTGAAGACCATCGAGCTCGCGGCCGAGCCGAAGCGCAGGCTGAACAATTCGCTGCGCGGGCTGGAGAGCATGCCGGTCCGCGTGACGCCTGCTTAGGTGGCATCACGCGGGGAGGATGAGCGACCGGCTCAGTTCCTTGCCGGAGCCGTCGCCGCCGCCGAGCGGGCCTGCCGGGGCGCACCGTGTTCGGCAACCGGCAGCGCGGGCGCACGCGAGCGCATGATCGCAGCGTCGATCTCGGCGATGACGCGGCGCTGGATCGCCTCGTTCTTGTCGATCGAGATGTGGCCGACGCCGGTGCCGCGCACGTCGACATTGTCGAGCTTGCCGCGCAGCCCCGCCGCGGCGCGCACCGGCTCGCCGGGACCGTCGCCGATATAGATGTTGATGTAGCGCTCCGCACCGGTCGAGAGCTTGGTCTTGAACACGGAGTCGAGACCGATCGCGAGCTTCACGGGCACGCCGAGCTGATTGAGCTTGGCGATCATGTCGGGCAGCGCGGTGGCGCCGGAGGAATGGCCGACCAGGACGATGGTCTTGATGCGGCCAGCCTTGTAGGCGGTCGCGGCTTCATCCGCGAGCGAGGACCAGGACACGAAGTTGGCGACCGTCACCGGAATGCCCTGCGCCTGCAGCCGGGCGCCGATCGTGTCGAGGCCGAGCGAAAAGATGTTGAGCACGCCACGGAGCAGATAGACATGCGTGGTTGCGACCTGAGCCTGGCTTGGGGCCGCCCGGGCCGAGGTCGGGCTGATGGCAACAGCTGACAGCAGAAGCAGGCCCATCGCCCAGACGCGGAGGGCGGACAACTGGCTGGCGCCGGCGGTGTGACGGCCGTTCGGTCTCATCGATTTTTTCCCTGGAGACAATACGCTTTGCGATTGGCCGGAATCGTAGCCATGGCCCGCTCGCAGACGCAACAAAGAGCCGCGTGAGCGGCAATCTTAGCCACAGCCCGTGACCATCGCGCAACACTTGCCCGAAACCTGCCACCGAAGAGCCTGTTTTGAGACCATTTTTCTCCGGGCAATTGCGGGCGGGCAAGGCCATTCCTATCTCAGGGCTCCGCTGACCCGCCCTCCCGGCAGGTTCCAGCCCCCCTCCCCAGCCCTGCCCCTCAGCCCTGCGGCCATCATGTCCTCCATCATTTCCGTCGCCAATCTGTCGAAGACCTATGGGTCCGGCTTCAAGGCGCTCAGAAGCGTCAATCTCGATATCAAGCGCGGCGAGATCTTCGCGCTGCTCGGGCCCAACGGTGCCGGCAAGACCACGCTGATCTCGATCATCTGCGGCATCGCCAATCCGAGTGAGGGCCGCGTGCTCGTCGGCGGCGAGGATATCCAGACCTCCTACCGCAAGGCGCGCTCGCTGATCGGCCTCGTGCCGCAGGAGCTGCACACCGACGCCTTCGAGAGCGTCTGGGCGACCGTGAGCTTCTCCCGCGGTCTGTTCGGCAAGCCGAAGAACCCTGACCATATCGAGAAGGTGCTGAAGGATCTCTCGCTCTGGGACAAGAAGGACAACAAGATCATCACGCTTTCCGGCGGCATGAAGCGCCGCGTGATGATCGCGAAGGCGCTATCGCACGAGCCGCAGATCCTGTTTCTTGACGAACCCACAGCCGGCGTCGACGTCGAGCTGCGCAAGGGCATGTGGGAGGTGGTGCGCACGCTCCAGCAGTCCGGCGTCACCATCATCCTCACCACGCATTACATCGAGGAAGCCGAGGAGATGGCCGACCGCATCGGTGTCATCAACAAGGGCGAGATCGTGCTGGTCGAGGACAAGGCGACCTTGATGCAGAAGCTCGGCAAGAAGCGTCTGACGCTGCATTTGCAGGGCAAGATAGCCTCGCTGCCGGAAAGCCTGCATCACTACGAGCTCGAGCTCTGTGACGGCGGCGCGACCCTGGTCTACGACTACGACACCAAGGGCGAGCGCACCGGCATCACCAGCCTGCTCGGCGACCTCCGCACCGCCGGCATCCGCTTCAACGATCTCGACACGACGCAATCGTCGCTCGAGGACATCTTCGTCGACCTCGTGAGGACGTCATGAATCACCGCGCCATCCGCGCCATCTATCTGTTCGAAATGGCGCGCACCTGGCGCACGCTGCTGCAAAGCATCGTCTCGCCGGTCGTCTCGACCTCGCTCTATTTCGTGGTGTTTGGCGCTGCGATCGGCTCGCGCATCAGCCAGGTCGAGGGCGTCAGCTACGGCACCTTCATCGTGCCGGGCCTGATCATGCTCTCGGTGCTGACCCAGAGCATCGCCAACGCCTCCTTCGGCATCTACTTCCCGAAATTCACCGGCACGATCTACGAGATCCTGTCGGCGCCGATTTCCTATTTCGAGATCGTGCTCGGCTATGTCGGGGCCGCCGCGACCAAGTCGATCATTTTGGGACTCATCATCCTGGCAACGGCAGGGCTCTTCGTCCCATTGCATATTCACCATCCGGTCTGGATGCTGGCCTTCCTGGTGCTGACGGCGGTGACGTTCAGCCTGTTCGGCTTCATCATCGGCATCTGGGCCGACGGCTTCGAGAAGCTGCAGATGATCCCGATGCTGGTGGTGACGCCGCTGACCTTCCTCGGCGGCAGCTTCTATTCCATCGACATGCTGCCGCCCACCTGGCGCACGGTCGCGCTGCTCAATCCGGTCGTCTATCTGATCTCCGGCTTCCGCTGGAGCTTCTACGAGATCGCAGACGTCAGCGTCGCCGTCAGCATCGGCATGACGATCGCGTTTCTGGTGATCTGCCTGGTCGTGATCTGGTGGATCTTCCGCACCGGCTACCGGCTGAAGAATTGAGCGTCATTCCGGGGCGCGCGCAGCGCGAGCCCGGAATGACGCTGTGGTCTTACCGGTAGCAGTGGAAGCGGTGATAGCCATCATAGTAGCCGCGGCAGCGGTAATGGCGGTGATGGGGAATGCCGAACACGCCTTCGACGGCGCCGACCGCGCCACCCACGCCGGCGCCGACCGCACCACCAACGACGCCGCCGACAGGCCCGGCGATCCGGTTACCTTCATAAGACCCCTCCTGCGCGCCGCGCACGATGCCCTGGGCGTGGCCAGCTTGCGGCAAGGCGAGCAGTGCAAGAAGGATGGCGGCAGTTGCGAACAGCAGGCGGACAGGCAAGCCGGCCGGCAAGGCGGCGGCAGTAGCACGGGCTTTGTTCATCTTCGGTCCCAAAGAAAAGTACAGGAATGAACGGCGGCGAAAGCCGCGTCTCGGGTCGGACACCATCAACGCCCGGAGCGGCCAAATGGTTGCGCCTTTGTGACGAATTGTCGGCGTTGTGAACGCGCATCCGCTCGCGAAAATGTCAGCATCTCCAAAGCCAGCGCGCACAAAGCGGCCTTGCTTACGCCCCGCATCACGTTAACGATGGGCTTGCAGGCCGCTGGAACGGAAACCGGATCGCAGGCATATTGCAGGCCGGGGGACGGAGAGCCGCGGCACTTGCGCGAACAGGCCGGAGGCCAGGATTCAAATGCGTTTCCAGATGCGTTCATTTTTCATTGCTTTCACGTCCCTGATGCTTCTGAGCGGGGGCACCGCGCAGGCCAAGGTCGAGATCACCGTCGACAAGGACAATCAGCAGATGACCGTCGCGGTCGACGGCGTCGCGCGCTATCACTGGCCGGTCTCGACCGGCATCCCCTCCCGCGAAACGCCGAACGGCGCGTTTCGCGCCTTCCGCATGGAGGAGGATCACTACTCCAAGGAATTCGACGATGCGCCGATGCCGCACGCGATCTTCTTCACCAAGGTCGGGCACGCCATCCACGGCACGGACTCGGTCGGCCGGCTCGGCTCGCCGGCCTCGCATGGCTGCGTGCGGCTGTCGCGCCAGAATGCCTCGACGCTTTATGCCCTCGTGCAGCAGCAGGGCGTGCTCAACACCACGGTGACGTTGACAGGCTCGGCGCAGGTCGCGCTGGCGCGCAATCCGCGCGGTCGCGCTAATGCTGCGGTCGCCCGCGCTCCACAGCAGCCGGCTGAAGAGCAGTACGCCACCACGGGCGATCCCGTGAACCTCACGCCGCCGCAGCAACCCGCCCGCCGCTACATGCCGCAGGACGACAATTACATCTATCCGGCCGACGGTAGCGACACCGGCGCGCGCTATCCGGCACCGCGCCCCATCACGCGCCCCTATGGCACGCAGGCCTATCAGCAACTGCCGCAGCCGACCTACGACCAGGGCTACGGCCAGCAGGGCTACTATTATCAGCAGCAGCAGCCTCGGCAGTATTATCAGCCGCGCGGCTATTACTATCAGAACTGACGCTATCTGAACGCGGCATCTCCGCGTTCAACGATCTTTCGCACAGCATCGACGGCGGCGCGGGCGACCGGCTCGAGGATCTCGGGTCCTGTCGCGCCGAGATCGTCGGACGGTGTGTGGAAGGTGCGATGGAGGCCGGCGATACCGAAGAAGTTGGTGTAGCCTGCCGCATGCACGTCGCGCAGTTCTCCGACAGCCTGCTTCTCCGTCACCAGACGTTTCGCCGCGACGGCCGCAAACGCCTCGTCGGTCAGTGATACGGCGGACTTGCTGAGCACGAGAACGCGCTGCTCGTCGGGCCGACCTGTGCGGACACCCTCCGCAAAGGCGTAGCAGGCGTTCGACGAGCCGAAGTGAATCCACGCCAGCGTGTCCTTCGGCGCCGGCGCCCCTCTCTTCAAGAACAGCTCCATGCCGCCATGGCCGATCTCGTGGCCGGCGGTGGCGACGAACACGAGATGCGCCGGCCATTTCTCGGCAGCAGCGGTGCGCGCCAGCGCGAGAAAGTTGGCGATGCCGGGGCCGCGCTCACAAACGCAGGAATACCAGCCGGTCATTGGCGTGGAGACGACGATGGTCGGCCCGCGGCCGCCTCCGATCTCCGCGACCACGTTCCGGCCGGCGACATCGCGCTCGTAATGGCCCTTGACGTCGAAGGTGACAGGCGTGCCAGCGGCGAGCGCGCGCTCGAACACCGCGCGCGACCTTGCAGCCACGACGACCACCGGCACCGGCCAGGGCACATCCTCCTGCGTGACATTGTAGGCGAAGCGGTCGTCGGCGGGATTGCCGATCATCAGCAGAATCGCCGCCGGCTTCTTCGCTGCCGCTTCGTTGATGGCGGCACGATGGGTCGGCCCCAGATAGGCGCCGCGATCGAACGGCAGATCGAGCAGAAGGATCTTGCCTGCGACATCGCCATCGCGGGCGAGCGGCGCGGACAGACGGAAGCTCGCCTGGTCGATCGGCGGCCACCAGAATGGCGTCGCCTCGACAGAGGCGCCGGCGGCCTCGACGCTGGCCTGCTCGACGACGTATTGCCGGCCGAGCACGACGGGCTGAAAGCTGACCTCGAAACCCGCCTGCTTCATCTCGCCGGCGATCCAATCCGCGGTCGCGCGGTCGCCGGGCGAGCCGAAGCGATGAAGGCCGAACGAGGCGTAGCGCGACACGTCTTCATAAAGGCTCGCGCCCGAGAGCACATCCCTGGCAGCCGCCTGTCCGACCATGAGAACCGCCATTGTTGCGATGAAGGCCAGTCGCATGCGAGTGGCTCCCTGGACTTTATCCGTGCGGCGCAGTTTCAGCCTTCCATGGCTGCCGTCAACCGCACGACTGGACGAAACGCGCAAAGATTTCATAAGCTCCTGTTTTCACGAACGCCGTGAGCCCTGATGCCGTCGCGTGCTACCACAATTCTGACTGTGCTCTCGGTTCTGATAATGGGGCAGGCCATGGGATTCGACATCGAGGCGCATCGTGGCGGCCGGGCGCTGTTGCCGGAAAACACCCTTCCCGCCTTCGCCAAAGCGTTGTCGATGGGCGTCGACACGCTGGAGCTCGACGTCGGTGTGACCGCGGACGGCGAGATCGTCGTCTCGCATGAGCGCGGGCTCAACCCCGATATCACGCGGGATGCGAGCGGCGCCTACGTGGCTCCGCCCGGAACGCCCTTTGTGAAGCTGCGGCTCGCCGACATCAAGACTTATGACGTCGGCCAGATTCGGCCGGACAGCAACTATGCGAAGCAATTCCCCGACCAGCGCACCGTGCCGGGGACGCGCATTCCCACCCTGAGCGAGCTGTTTGCGCTGGTGCGCAAGTCCGGCAATACCAATGTGCGCTTCAACATCGAGACCAAGATCGATCCGAACCGGCCGGACGAGACGCTCGATCCGCAAGGGTTTGTCTCGAAGCTGCTGGGACTGATCGAGGCCGAAAAATTCTCCGACCGCGTCGTGATCCAGTCGTTCGACTGGCGGACCTTGCAGCTCGTCCAGCACCAGGCACCGAAAATTCCGACGGTGTACCTGACGTTGCAGCGCGGCTCGGCTCCGACCATTGCACTCGACAAGGCCACCAGCTGGACGGCAGGTTTCAGCCCGGCCGATCACGGCGGCTCGCTGCCGCGAACGATCAAGGCCGCGGGCGGCGCGATCTGGTCGCCCTATTTCGGCGATGTGACCACGGCCCTTGTTTCCGAAGCCCATGCGCTCGGACTGCGCGTGGTAGTCTGGACGGTCAACAAGCGTGAAGACATGGCGCGGATGATCGAGCTCGGCGCCGACGGGATCATTTCGGACAGGCCGGACCTGTTGCGCGAAGTCGCAGGCGAGAAGGGCATCACGTTGCCTGCGGGAACGCCGGTCGAGCCGTAGGCTTGGATCTCGTGTCCCGGACGCGATGCAGCGTGCAACGCTGCTCCGCAGAGCCGGGACCCAACAAGCCGCACGATAGGCCCCGGCTCTGCAGCGCACCGCTAAAGAAGCGCTGCGCTGCGTCCGGGGCACGGAGACCAATGTCGCGCCATCATCACTCCCCATCCCGCAGACGCCGGTACAGCGCGCCCAGGATGTTGGAATAATCGTCGGTCCAGACCCGCACCCTGTCGTCGGCTTCGGTCTGCTCCCATGATTTGGAGGCGGCGAGCTTGCCGACATCTGCGTCCTCGCGCGCGGAGATGACGACGTCGGTCGAGAAGATGTAGTCCGCATCCCGCCCGGAATCCTCGTTGAAGACCCAGCTCTTGAGATCATTGGCGTCGGCGATGCCGACCACGACGGTCTCGAGATCGAGGTGGCGGTTGGAGACGTGCATCACCACTGCGCCGTGCGGCGCGAGCTTGTCCTTGTAGATCTTCATCGCCTCTTCGGTTGCGAGATGGATCGGGATCGCATCGGACGAATAGGCATCGACGATGATGAGATCGTAAGCGCCGTCCGGCTCCTTGGCGAAGGTGAGACGCGCATCGCCGATCACGGGCTTCAGGTCCGGCAGGCAGCTCGAGATGTAGCGGAAGTTCTTGGGGTTGCGCGCCGCGTCCACCATGGACTGGTCGATCTCGAAGAACTTCCAGTCCTCGCCGGGCGCTGCGGCACAGGCCAGCGTGCCCGATCCGACGCCGATCGCGGCGACCTTCAGCGGCGCACCCTTGCGCTCGCGGATCGCGCTGACGGCCTGACCGATGCCGCCGTCCTTGTGATAATAGGTGATCGGCTCGGGCCGGCCGGTGACCGGCGTGCCGTCATTGTTGCGGAAGCGCTCGGCGCCGTGGATTGTGGTGCCGTGCATCAGCACATGGAAATAGCCGCCGGGCGTCTCCACGATCTTGTGCACGCCGAAGAAGCTGCGCACGGTCGTGACGCGGCCTTCGTCCGCGGGATAGACGCGGATCAGCGCCAGCGCGAGCGCGACGGTGGCGAAGATCTTCCAGCGGCCGACATTGAGCGCCAGTGCCAGCAGCGCGGCGAGCACGCCGACGGAGCCGGCCACCCAGACGCGGTGATCCTCGAACCATGTCGAGAGGCCGCCGGTGGTGGCGGACGGCGCAACCAGCGCGATCGCGAGCGCGGCAAGCACGAGCCAGTACCATTTGACGATGCCGGCCAGCCGTTCGTTCGCAGGCGGCCGGCACAAGGCCGCAAGCGCCACCAGGATCGGATATTCGGCGATCCATGAGAAGGTGAAGGGCGCAACGAGGCCGGCAAAGAGACCGCCGACCATTCCGCCGAACGACAGCGCGACATAGAAGCCGGTAAGGTATTTGGCGGCCGGCCTGGTCCGCGCCAGTTCGCCGTGGCAGGCCATGGCGATGACGAAGAAGCAGAGCTGGTGTCCGCCGAGCGTCAGCAGCAGATTCTGCTCGCCGCCGAAGGCAAGCAGCACGACGACGCCCGCGATCGCGACCGGCTGCAGCATCAGCATCCATGTGTGCGGCAGCAGCGGCCGCGACTGGAACACGACCACCCATGTGAGCAGGTAGAGCGACAGCGGCAGCACCCACAGCAGCGGCGCCGCCGCGACGTCGGTCGAGATATGCGCGGTGACGGCGATGAGCAGGCCCGACGGCACCGCGGCGAGAAATATCCAGCGCAGCCGCGTCAGCAAGCCTGGTGCCGGCACGTTGATGTCCTCGGTTTTCGCATCGACCACGGCAAGTTTCGGCGAACGCAGCAGCAGCGCGCCGCAGGCGGCGATCAGGAGGATCAGCAGGCCATAGCCGCCGGTCCACAGCCGGTTCTGCGTGTGCAGCGCGAACATCGGCTCGAGCAGGAACGGATAGGACAGCAGCGCCAGAAAGCTGCCGATGTTGGAGGATGCGTAGAGGAAGTAGGGATCGTGCCCGGCGGGATGGCCGGTGCGGACGAACCAGGCCTGCAGCAGCGGATTGTTGGCGGCGAGCGCAAAGAACGGCAGGCCGATCGAGACCACGAACAGGCCGAGCAACCAGAACGCGTAGCCCGACGCTGGCGGCTCGCCATAGGCCGAGGCAATGCCGAGCGGCAACGTGGCGAAGGCCGCGATCAGCAGCACCAGATGCACCGCGACCGGAATGATCCGGTTCCTCGCCTGCATCAACAGATGCGCATAGGCGTAACCCGCCAGCAGCAGCGACTGGAAGAACACCATGGCCACCGACCACACCGCGGGCGAGCCGCCGAGCCGCGGCAGCACCATCTTCGTGAACAACGGCTGCACCGAGAACAGCAACAGCGCGCTGACGAAGATCGCAGCGGTGTAGACCGTCAGCAGCAGCCGGTTGCGCGATGCGGACGGCTGCTCCGTGGCGGCGGGTTGCACGATGGAATCCATGGAAGCTCCAGCAAAAGCGTTTTCCAGCGAAGTGGGTACCGGTTCGCGCGAGAAAACGCGTCGAATGACTCCCCCGGCGGGCGCCGGACGCGCGCAATGGAGCACACGGCGCCTGAACGGGCAATAAAGGGTGTCGTGATGTTGCAGCGAGGAATGCTTGATATACAGATGTCATTCCGGGGCGATGCCAGGGGAATCATGAGCGAAACCGACGTCATCATCATCGGCGCTGGCCATAACGGCCTCACCTGCGCGGCCTATCTCGCGATGGCGGGTTTGCGCGTGCGCGTGGTCGAGCGCCGCAAGGTCGTCGGCGGGGCCGCGGTGACGGAGGAGTTTCACCCCGGATTCAGGAATTCGGTCGCGGCCTACACCGTGAGCCTGCTCAATCCGCGGGTGATCGGCGACCTCAAGCTCGCCGAGCAGGGACTGCGCATCGTCGAGCGGCGCGCCCAGAACTTCCTGCCCGCGCCCGACGGCAGCTATCTCCTCACCGGCGAGGGACGGACGAAGGCATCGGTCGCGCGGCTGAGCACCCGTGACGCAGGCGCGCTCGACGGGTTTTCACGCGAGCTGGAAGATATCGCCGACGTGCTCAGGCAGTTCGTGCTGCGGGCGCCGCCGAACCTCGTCGATGGTCTTGGCACGGCCGCCGTCCGCGAAGGCATCAACGCCTTCAAGGCCGCCAACATCCTGCGCGGCCTTAGCCTGGAGCAGAGCCGCAGCCTACTCGATCTCTTCACCCGCTCGGCCGGCGAGATGCTGGATGAGCGCTTCGAGCATGATCTGGTCAAGGCGCTGTTCGGCTTCGACGCCATCGTCGGCAACTATGCCAGCCCCTACGCCGCGGGCTCAGCCTATGTGATGCTGCATCACGCCTTCGGCGAGGTGAACGGCAAGAAGGGCGTCTGGGGCCACGCGATCGGCGGGATGGGCGCGATCACGCAGGCGATGGCGCGCGCCGCACAGGGCCGCGGCGTGGTGATCGACACCGACGCGGGGGTGCGCGAAATCATCGTCGAGCGCGACCGCGCCGTCGGCGTCGTGCTGGAGAACGGCGAGACGATCCGCGCGAAATATGTCGCGGCCAATGTCAATCCGAAGCTGCTGTACACGCGGCTAGTCGCGGCCGACGCTCTGCCTGCGGACTTCCTCGCGCGCATCCGAAACTGGAAGAACGGCTCCGGCACCTTCCGCATGAACGTGGCGCTGGACCGCCTGCCCTCCTTCACGGCGCTGCCTGGTGAGGGCGATCATCTCACCTCCGGTATCATCCTGGCGCCGAGCCTCGGCTATATGGACCGTGCCTGGCTCGAAGCGCGGGCGCAGGGCTGGAGCCGAGAGCCCGTCGTCGAGATGCTGATCCCCTCCACGCTCGACGACACGCTGGCGCCTCCGGGCCAGCATGTCGCGAGCCTGTTCTGCCAGCACGTTGCGCCGGAGCTGCCCGATGGCAGGTCCTGGGACGACCATCGTGACGAGGTCGCCGATCTCATGATCGCGACGGTGGATAAATACGCGCCGGGCTTTGCGACGAGCGTGCTGGGCCGCCAGATCCTGTCCCCGCTCGATCTCGAACGGCAATTCGGGCTGCTCGGCGGCGACATCTTCCACGGCGCGCTGAGCTTGAACCAGCTGTTCTCGGCGCGGCCGATGCTGGGCCATGCCGATTATCGCGGGCCGCTCAGGGGCCTCTACCATTGCGGCTCCGGCGCCCATCCCGGCGGCGGCGTCACCGGTGCGCCCGGCCACAACGCGGCGCAGGTGATCTTGAGCGATCACCGGTCGCTGTTCAAAAGCCGTGGGTAGGCCTGTGGATGGGCTGTGGAAAGGCTGTTGGAAAACGCGGAAGAGAGCGGCATGACACAGGAAGAACTGAGGGTCGTCGCGGGCTTGGTCATCGCCTACTGTGGAAAGGACGTCAAAAACACCGGTGAGACCTTCGTCGATAGCAATGCCATTGGAGTAAACGCAGCCGCCATGCGGCTGCTCGTTCGATATGGGCTCATGGAAGTTGATACCGATGCCGGACGGCGCGTGAGAGCAAGATGGACAGCGGCCGGACGAGAACTACTCAATAGACTAGACTGATCTCGTCTTCCGATTCCGCCTGTCGAGACCTTGTGGAAAACGAATGTATGACTTGGGGTTAAGACGGTGGGCAGCGCTTGGAAAACGAGCGAAATGCCTTGGGAAATCCCGGTAGAGAACCGGCTCCAAAACGAGTTCGCCCGCCGGAGGCAATTCCCCGTGCGGGCGCTTGTCAGACTCAGCCTATGAAGAAACTGCCCCCCGCTGGGAAATCGGGGCGGAAATTACTTCAGGGAGCTGCTAATGGACGTGAACTTGTCGTTCAGGGTGACGCCCAGGCTGTTGACCACGGTAATGATCGCAAGAGCGATACCCGCGGCAATCAGACCGTATTCGATCGCCGTTGCACCGGACTCATCCGACCAGAACTTCTGAATCATGTTCTTCAAGACTCGCCTCCGTTTCAATTCCAAGCTGTGTTGGCTTAATTCAACATCCGGAAGGATACGGAACACAACCTACGGCCCGGTTAACCCGGGAACCGCAACTTGTGGCGATAATCGGCCACAAAAGTTCCAAAAATTGAACTCAATGGAACCCTGAATGCAGCCTTCTCCCACCCATCGTGCCAGCTTTTCGATCGGCAGTGAGGCCGACGCCAGGCGCGTCGTCGACGTGCTCACCGAGCTGTTCTTCGAGGGCGATGCGGCCGTCGCAGCCTTCGAAAGACCGGACGGACAATGGGACGTCACGCTCCATTTTGCCGAGGCCCCCGATCAGGCATGGCTGCGCGAACTCATTGTAACTTCAGCAGGAAACGAGATCGCCGCGACGCTTGCCTTCGACATCGTCGAGGCCAAGGACTGGGTCAGGGCCAGTCTGCAAGATCTGGTCCCGGTCCCGGCCGGGCGCTTCGTCGTGCACGGCAGCCATGACCGCGACCGGGTGGCACCGAACAAGCTCGCCATCGAGATCGAGGCGGCGCTCGCCTTCGGCACCGGTCACCACGGCACGACGCGCGGCTGTTTACTTCTGCTTGACCACGTCCTCAAGAGCTCCCGCCCGAGGAATCTGCTCGACCTCGGCACCGGCACCGGCGTGCTGGCGATTGCGGCGGCCAAGGCGTTGCATCGCGCCGTGCTCGCCTCCGACATCGATCCGCCCTCGGTGCGGGTGGCGGCCGAAAACGCCTGGCTGAACGAGGTCGGGCATCATGTCCGCGTGATCCGCGCCACCGGCTTCGCCGCACCGGATTTTGGACGAGCCGGTCCGTTCGACCTGGTGCTGGCCAACATCCTCGCCAACCCCTTGCGGCAGTTGGCGGGCCCGATGGCGCGGCATCTCGCGCCCGGCGGACGCGTCATCCTCTCCGGCCTGTTGACGCATCAGGCCCCCGCCGTGATCGCCGCCTATCGCGCGCGCGGGCTCGTGCCGTTGAAGCATCTGCGGATCGAGGGCTGGAGCAGCCTGTTGTTGAGGAATATCTCGTAGGGCGGATCAGCGAAGCGCCATCCGCCACTGCGTGCGGTACCAAAGCGGTGGGTTAAGCCTTCGGCTCACCCACCCTACGGCACCGTGGCCGCCGCTACTCTGCTGCCTTCTCGTCCCGCCGCGGCGCGCGCTCGTCCTGCAAGCCGCGCCTGGCGCGGCGCTCGGCAATGCGGTCGATCATCTGGCTGATGACGCTGCGCGGCTTTTGCGGTTCCGCCACAGCCGGCGCGCGGCGCACCGACGGCGAAATCTTCTCAAACGTGAACGCTGGCATCGTGTGTCCCCTCGTCGTTGAGATGAACCACTTGCTCGAATTTCCCTGTTATCCGGACGAAGCGCGGCTGCCGCATCCTTTACTCCACTCAATTCAAGTGGAACGATTTCAAGCACAGTCCATGCCAGATGCGATGCAAATGCGTCCAGATTGCGGACTCGTCCCCATGATCCTAAAGTGATCCACCATGTTCGAAGCACACTTCCAGACATTCGAGGAGCCGGAGGCCGGCGTCGCATTGACGGCGCGGCTGGCGGCACTTCGCGAAGAACTCGCCCGTCGCAAGCTCACCGGCTTCGTCGTTCCGCGCGCCGATCAGCAGCAGAATGAATACGTACCGCCGTCGGAAGAACGGCTGGCCTGGCTGACCGGCTTCACGGGCTCGGCGGGACTCGCGGTGGTGCTGGCCCAGGAGGCCGCATTGTTCGTGGATGGCCGCTACACGCTGCAGGCCGCCAAGCAGGTCGATGCAAAGGCCTGGGCCGTGGAATCGCTGATCGATCCGCCGCCGGAGAGTTGGGTCTCGGCGCACCTGAAGACCGGCGACCGCCTTGGATTTGATCCGTGGTTGCACACTTTTGCAGCAGCCGAGCGGCTGTCCGCCGCCTGCGCCAAGGCCGGGGCCGAGCTCGTTGCCGTCGACAGCAATCCGGTTGACGCAATCTGGCAGGACCGCCCACAGCCGCCGCTCGCCCCGGTCGCCGTGCACAGCCTCCAGAATGCCGGCGTCACCGAAGCCGAGAAGCTAACGCAGATCAGAAGCGAGATCGGCAAGCTCGGCGTCGATGCACTGGTTCTGTCGGACAGCCACGCGGTCGCCTGGACCTTCAACATCCGCGGCGCGGACGTCGCCCACACCCCGCTGCCGCTGTCCTACGCACTGGTGCCGAAAGACGGCCGTCCCACCATCTTCATCGACCACCGCAAGCTCTCCAACCTTACGCGCGACCATCTCGAACAGTCCGCCGACGTGCGCGAGCCCGATGCGATGGCGCCGACATTGATGGCACTCGCCAAGGGCGGCGGGTCGATCGCGCTCGACAGCGCCACCGCCGCGGACGCACTCAGCCGCCTGATTGCGGGCGCCGGCGGCAAAGCGGTGCGCGGCAACGATCCGATTGCGCTGCTGAAGGCGGTCAAGAACGCGACCGAGATCAAGGGTACGAAGACGGCCCATGTGCGCGACGCCGTGGCGCTGGCGCGCTTCCTCGCCTTCATCGACCGCGAGGCGGGAAGCGGCAAGCTCACCGAGATCGACGCTGTCGAGGCGCTGGAGACGTATCGCCGCGACACCGGCGCGCTGAAGGACGTCTCGTTCCCGACCATCTCCGGCACCGGACCCAACGGCGCCATCGTGCACTATCGTGTCACCCGCAAGAGCAACCGGCGGATCGCGCCCGGCGATCTCCTGCTGATCGATTCCGGGGCGCAGTACGAAGACGGCACCACCGACGTCACGCGCACCATGGCCGTGGGCGAGCCGACCGCCGAAATGCGCGACCGCTTCACCCGCGTGCTCCGCGGCCATATCGCGATCGCGCGCGCGGTCTTTCCCGACGGCGCCACGGGCGCGCAGCTCGATACGCTGGCGCGGCAATATCTCTGGGCCGCCGGCGTCGATTTCGAGCACGGCACCGGCCATGGCGTCGGCAGCTATCTCTCGGTGCACGAGGGGCCGGCCCGGATCTCGAAGCTCGGCACCACGCCGCTGAAGCGCGGCATGATCCTCTCCAACGAGCCCGGCTACTACAAGACCGACGGTTTCGGCATCCGCATCGAGAATCTCGAGCTGGTCGTCGCCGCCGACATCGAGGGCGCCGAGAAGCCGATGAACGCATTCGAGACGCTGACGCTCGCGCCGATCGACCGCCGGCTGATCGAGGTGGAGATGCTGAGCAAGGGCGAGCTCGACTGGCTCAATGCCTACCATGCGCGTGTGAGGGCCGAGGTGCGGCCGGCGCTGGACGAGGTGACGAAGGCCTGGCTCGATCAGGCGACGGCGGAGCTGAAGAACTAAGCTCGTCACTGCGGAGCGCATAGCACTACGCGATTTGCGCAAGGCTCTTTCACCACCACCGCCGTCACGCCCCGCCTAGTGCGCAATTGTGCACGGGGGCGGGGCATCCAGTACGCCGCAGCCTCTCCGTATCCAACGTCTGTCTTTGGAATACTGGATTCCCCGCCTTCGCGCGCCTTCGCGGGGAATGACATCGTATGCGTGGAACGAGACGCGGGCTCAATCGGTCGCCATCACGCCCTCATCGCAACCATCCCAAAATCCGTATAGCCGCATTCCGAAACGCCGATATCCGTCTTGCGCGAGCGCGCTACAGTCGATTCGAATTCGAAAGACGGACGTTTATGCACGGCATGATCAGCAAGCCGCCGAGAGCGGCGACCAACCTTGCGACCTCGCGCGCCGTGTTGCTGCTGCTGGTCGTCATGACCGGGATCGCGCCGATCTCGCTCTACATCCTGGTTCCGGCACTGCCGGTGCTGGCGACGAATTTCGGGCGCGACATCTCGATCGCGCAGATGACGGTGTCGCTCTACATGGTCGGCATCGCGCTGTCACAGCTGATCATGGGGCCGCTGTCGGATAGATTCGGCCGTCGCCCGGTGCTGCTGGGCGGCCTTGCGCTCATGGTCGTGGCGAGCGTCGGCTGCATCTTCGCCGAGACCCTGCCGCAACTGATTGCCGCGCGGTTCTTCCAGGCGCTCGGCGGCGCTTCCGGCATGGTGATCAGCCGTGCCATCATCCGCGACATCTACGAGCGTGACCGCGTCGCCTCGATGATCAGCCTCGTCGTCGCAGCCCTGATGATCGGCCAGATGGTCTCGCCGCTCACCGGCGGCCTGATCGAAACCGCGTTCGGCTGGCGGGCGATCTTCTATGCCGTCACGGCTGGCGCGCTTACGGTTGCCGTCGGCATCGCACTGGCGCTGCCCGAGACGCGCCGCGACCGCGCGGCCGGCAGCGGCGGCTTTCGCAGCGACGTCGGCACGCTGGTCAAGAGCCGCGCCTTCATCGGCTATGTGATGTGCCAGGTGCTCGCCTCGCAGATCATTTTCACCTTCGCCGGCGGCGGTCCTTACATCGTCGTAACGCAGATGGGCCGCAGCAGCGCCGAATACGGCGCCTGGTTCGCAACGACCGGATTTGCGTATCTCGTCGGCAACCTGCTCTGCGTGCGCTTTGCGCCCAGGCACTCGCTGGAGAAGCTGATCTGGTTCGGGCTCGCGCTCCAGCTCGCCGGCAGCTTGTTGAACCTGCTGTGGAGTTTCACCGGCTGGAACGAAGCTCCCGCCTGGCTGTTCGGCACGCAGATGATCGTGATGGTCGGCAATGCCTTCGTGATGGCGAATTCAGCCGCTGGCGCCATCAGCATCCGCCCTGAAGCGGCCGGCACCGCGTCGGGCGCCATGGGCTTTCTGCAACAGGGCATCGGCGCGCTGATGTCGCAATTCGGCGCCTATCTCGGCGGCCACTCCGCCACGACGCTGCCGCTGACCGCCGCGGTGCTGGCGATCTCGATGCTCTGCGCCTGCATGATGATCTTCGTCGTGCCCCGCCGCGAGTTGGTGGTGAGCGAGACGTTGATCGAGCGGGCGGAAGAGGAAGAGAGCGGGGTGATGTGAGGTGGCGGACGGACTCCGGCAGTTCTGATCCAGCATCCGGTTACCACAACCAAAGCGCATAGACAGGATAGACACCCGCATGGGTTGACACAGGTCAATGCGGGCTGGCCGACCTTCGAAGAGCGTAATAGCGGATACGATCAGGGAGGAAGGTCATGACCGAACGCAGCGTCGGCTACGGCACCACAAGCGCAATCGATCCTCGCGACGTCGCCAACATGCTCGAGGCGATGAAGCAAATCGGTCTCGACATCTCGGTCCCCGCCGTCAACGAAGAAGCCCGGATCGGCAACGTCCTGTACGCCAGCGGCGGCTGCGACCCGCACGACTGCTCCGGCTTCAAGCCGGGAAGCTGCGGCGGCGTCACATGCCCCACCAAGTCCAGCGCCTGCCCCACCGAAGCATGCTCGACCAAAGTCTGCGCCAACCATACATGTCAAAGTGTGAGTTGCGGAAAGGTCTCCTGCAACAACTACCACCATTGGGAATCGCGGGCATCGACACTCGGCGCCCTGACCGAAGCGATGTCCAGGCTGCCGGCCGGATCCTGGTCGCAGCTGTCGTCCCGTCCGCGCTCAGGACCCGATTGCGCGACCTGACATTCCCTGCCCGGCGACACCGACGATGAAGATCTCGGCCTATAATTGTCTGACCTCATCCTTCGCGCCGGGCAAGCATCTCGCGTTCAACGCGCTGACCGGAGCGTTCCTGTCGCTCGATGCCGAACGGCTCGACGACTACGAGGCCCTGCTTGCGTCGATCGAGACGACAGGGTCCCCACCCGACCCCGTCAGGCCGTTTCAGAAGACCCTGATCGAGAACGGTTTCGTCATTCCGGACGAATGCGACGAGCAGGCCGAAATCAGCAACCGCTATCACGGCGGCAAGGCCGCCTCGCGTGGCCTCGGCCTCACGATCGCGCCGACGATCACATGCAATTTCGGATGCAGCTATTGCTTCCAGAGCCATTCGAACACCCGTATGGACGATGCGAGGATCGACGATCTGCTGGCGTTCGTGGACGCCCGGCTGGAAGCCGGGACGTCGCTCAACGTCACCTGGTTCGGCGGCGAACCGCTGGGCGCATTCGATGTGATCGAAAAACTGGCTCCCCGGCTTCACGCGCTCGCGATGGAGCGCAATTGCACGTTCGGGCACAGCATCATCACCAACGGCTATCTGCTGACGGAGTCACGCGCTGCCTTCCTGGCAGGTATTCCGGGCTTCGGCGATGCGCAGGTCACGCTGGATGGTGCACGGAGGCATCACGACATTCGTCGACCGACCCTTGCCGGCAAAGGCACCTTCGATCGCATCCTGGACAATCTGGTGGTAGCGGCCCGGCATATCCCGATCCTGGTGCGCGTGAATGTCGACCGCCAGAATGTCGATGGTCTGGAAGAGCTGCTCGATGCGCTCACGGAACACAAATTGCGCCACGTCGGCGTCTATCTCGGGCATGTCTGGCACTACACCGACAAGGTCGGCGCGACCGATATCCTGACCAAGGAGGAGTTCGCGGCCATCGAGACGCAATTCAAGTTCCTCAAGTTCCGCAAGGGATTCGCCAGCGGGGCGGTGTTGCCGCAACCCAAGCGCGGGGCGCTCTGCTCGGCGGACAGCAACAACAGCTTCGTGCTCGGCCCGGGCGGCGGCATCTTCAACTGCTGGAACGAAGCGCACCAGGACGCGCGTCAGGCGCTGGGTCGCTATAGTCCGGCGACGGAGCCGCAGCCCAACGAAGTCAAGCAGCAATGGGCGGGGTATGAACCGTCAGCCAAGCCCGCGTGCCGGAGCTGTCACGTCGCGCCTCTGTGTATGACAGGCTGTCCCTGGGAAGCAGCAAAAGTGACCGACACAGGCGACTGCATCTCGGCACGCTTCAATCTCGCCGACCAATTGCGGCTGTACGATCTCGAGCAATCCGTGGCACTCGCGGACAAGACCAGACAACAATCCGCTGGCGCCGCCGGGATCGCCTGAGGCGGTTCACGGCGCCGGCGGTCACTCCCCGATCAGCTTCAGCCACTCGTCTTCGGTCAGCACCTTGACGCCGTGCTTGTTGGCCTCCGCAAGCTTCGAGCCTGCGCCGGGGCCGGCGACGACGAGATCGGTCTTCTTCGACACCGAGCCCGACACTTTGGCGCCGAGACGTTCCGCGGTCGCCTTGGCCTCGTCGCGCGTCATCTTCTCCAGCGATCCCGTGAACACCACGGTCTTGCCGGCGACAGCCGAATTGCTCTTCGGCTTCTCGGCGTCGATGATCTCGACTTCCCCGGTCAGCCGCTCGACGATGCCGCGATTGTGGCTCTCGCCGAAATAATCGGCGATGCTCTTGATCACGGTGTCGCCGATCTGGTCGAGCGCATCCATCTCCGCCATCGCTTCCTCGTCGCCCTTGGCGACCTTGAGGCAGGCGTCGTGGAAGGCCTCCCACGAGCCGTAGCCGCGCGCGAGCGCCAGCGCCGTGGTCTCGCCGACATGGCGCATGCCGAGCGCATAGATGAAGCGCTCCAGCGCGATTCTGCGGCGGCTTTCGATGGCGCCGAACAGGTTGCGCACCGAGGTCGCGCCGTAGCCCTCGATCTCCTCCAACTTCAATTTCGAATTGCGCTTCTCCAGCGTGAAGATGTCGGCGGGCTCCTTGACCCACCCCTCGTCGAAGAAATACTGGAGCTGCTTCTCGCCGAGACCGTCGATATCGAAGGCGCGGCGCGACACGAACAGCTTGAGATGCTCGATCTTCTGATAGGGGCAGGCGAACTCGCCGCTGCAGCGGGCGCGCGATTCCTCCTCTCCGGCGGCGGTCTCGCCGCGCACGACGTCGGTATGCAGCGGGCACGGGCACTTCTTCGGGAAATGGAATTCGCGGGCCGACTTCGGCCGCTTGTCGAGAACGACATCCACGATCTGCGGGATCACATCGCCGGCGCGCTGGATCACGACAGTGTCGCCGATCCTGATGTCACGCCCCTCGCGCAGCACCTCGCCCTTGTTGCCGATGCCCTTGATATAGTCCTCATTGTGCAGCGTGACGTTCTCAACCACGACGCCGCCCACCGTCACGGGCGCCAGCCGCGCGACCGGCGCCAGCGTGCCGGTGCGGCCGACCTGGAT
>NZ_CAKZJO010000005.1 GCF_936943645.1 uncultured Bradyrhizobium sp.
GAGGCCGGAATTTGCGAGAGCAAATTCCGGGTGAGGGGGACTCTCCACGAGTCCAACTCTCACCGTCCTTGCTGAGGCTCCCCCTCATCCCGACCTTCTCCCCGCAAGCGGGGAGAAGGAGAAGAGAACGTTGCCCTGAACTGCGCCGGATAGCGCGCGGCCTGCAAGCCGCCGCGCGAGAGGTAGGAGGCCATCAGCGCCCACCACAGCCCGGCATTGCCGAACGATTGCAGTGCCCACCAGGTGGCGAGGAAGATGGCGAGCGAGGCCAGCATGAGGTTGCGCATCTCGCGCGCCCAGGTCGCGCCGATATAGATGCCGTCGAAGCCGAAGGCGAACACGCCGGGAATGGGCGCCAGCACGACGAAGGGCAGGAATTCGCGCGCGGCACGGCGAACGTCCTCACTCGTCGTCATGAAATCGATCAGCGCCGGCCCGAACAGCGCGAACAGCACGGCGACGACGATCGCAAAGCCGAGTCCCCAGAGCAGCACCAGCCGGGTCGACGCGGCAAAGCCTTTGGGGTCGCGTGCGCCGAGCGTGCGGCCGCAGAGCTGCTGCGCGGCATTGGCGAGGCCGTCGAGGAAGAAGGCGCTGATCAGCAGGAAATTGTTGAGCACGGAGTTGGCGGCCAGCGTGACGTCGCCGGCCTGCGCACCTTTGGCGGTGAAGAACAGGAACACGGCGATCAGCGCCGCGGTACGGATCATGATGTCGGAATTCACCGCCAGCAGCCGCAACAGCTTGTCGCGATCGAGCAGGTTCGCGTGCGGCACGGCGAAGCCGCCGGCGGCATAGTGCCGGCAGACGATCACGCCGAGGGCAAGTCCGACCGCCTCCGACAGCAGCGCGGCGATCGCGGCACCGGCGATGCCGGTATCGTAGACCAGCACCAGCAGGATCGTCGCCGCCATGTTGACGAGGTTGATGACGACCTGAAGCAGCAGGGCCGAATTGGCGCGGGCAAGGCCAATCAGCCAACCCAGGATGACGTAATTGGCGAGCGCGAAGGGCGACGACCAGATCCTGATCTTGAAATAGGTCTTTGCTGCCCGCGTCACGCCCTCGCTGCCGCCCATGAGATCGAACAGGAGCGCTGCCAGCGGCAGCTGCAGCACGATCAGAGCGGCGCCGATCAGGCCGGCCACGATGAAACCGCGCGCCAGGATCGCGGCCGGCTCGCGCGTATCGCCGGCGCCCAGCGCCTGCGCGGTGAAGGCGAGCGTGCTCATGCGCAGGAAGCCGAACAACCAGAACAGGCAGTCGAAGATGACTGAGGCCATCGCGACGCCGCCGAGCAGCGCCGCATCGTCCAGCCGGCCGATCGCCGTGGTCGAGACCACGCCGATCAGGGGCGTGGTCAGGTTCGCGACCATTGCGGGACCGGCGATGGCGAACACCTGACGGGAGCCGATCTTGAGCGGAGCAGGCGCGTGCATGTCAGAATACGAGGACCATGCCGTCTTCGGCGGCGAGATGCGCAATATCATCCAGCCGCGACAGCATGTCGTCACTCATATGGGTGAGGACGAGGCGTTTTGCGCCGATGTCGGGCAGATGCTGTTCCAAGGTCTTCAGGCTGAGATGGTTCTTGACCACCTTCTCGTACATATAGGCCTCGGCAATGAAAAGGTCCGCGCCATGCGCCAGCGGAATGAGCGTCTCCGTCCATTCGGTGTCGGCGCTGTAGGCGAGCGTGCGGCCCTCGGCCTCGACGCGGTAGGCGAGGAAGGGCCCCCCGGATTCGCCGTGGACGACCGGATAGGGCGTCACCGTCACGGCACCGAAGGCGCGGCTTTGCCCGGGCGCGAGCTCGACGACGTCGAGCTCGAAGCGCTGCTTGGTCTTCGAGGAATGCTCGAACAAGACCTCCATCACCTCACGCAGCCGGCTCTCGATCCCTTGCGGGCCCGCGATCGTCAGCGGCCTGGTCCGCCGCGAGAATTGCGCGTCGAGCAGGAGGAACGGCAGGCCGGCAAAATGGTCGCCGTGGAAATGCGTGATGAGAATGAGATCGATATCGTTGCGGTCGATCTCGAGCCGCTTCAGCGCCGGCAAAGCCGACGCGCCGCAATCGATCAGGAAGTTGGCCTCGCGCCCCGAGACGTGGAAGCAGGTGTTGAGCCTGCCGCCGGAGCCGAAGGCGTCGCCGCAGCCGACAAAGCGCAATTGCATCGGCTGCGGCTCCTTCCGTTTGAAGCCGGACCTAGCGGCGCGGCGTGCCGAACACGCGCGACAGCAGCCAGATCGGGATCACGATGACCGCGCCGAGCAGGAAGTAGCGCCACAGCCAGTTGATGGTGTCGAAGCCGAGATCCCACAGGCGCTGGAACAGCAGGCGGATGCTATAGAGGATGTTCCAGGGATCGAATCCGATCGCGGCCAGCACGACGCCGACCAGGATCGAGAGCAGGACCAGCCGAAACGCCACCGCCAGCGGCGAGCCGCCGAGAAAGCGGTTCAGGCCATCGCTGCGGCCGGCCGGCAAATCTCTGACGTCTTGGACCATCTCAAACTCCTCAGGGCGATTTCGACCCCATTATAGGGCACGGCGAGGCACATGGGGAACCCGCAAGCGAGCGTCAATCGGGTTACGGGAGTTTAATTCGGGCGGGCGCTAGCGGGTCGATTGTGCTCGCTGGCGGCCGCAGGCTCCCTAACCTCTCCCGCTTGCGGGAGAGGTCGCGCCGAAGGCGCGGGTGAGGGCTCTCGCCTCTTGGGGACTTCCACTGCGGAGACAGCCCTCTCCCGCAAGCCGGGAGAGGGAGCGCGCCGCCGTTGTCGCGGCATCAACGCCTCACATCTCGATCTCCGCCGCCTCCGCCTTCAGCATCCGCTCCAGCGTCTCCAGCCTGTCCGCCTCCCGCGGCGGCTTGTCCCAGCGCAGGCGGCTGATGCGGGGGAAGCGCATGGCGACGCCGGATTTGTGCCGCGGCGAGCGCTGCAAGCCCTCGAACGCGACCTCCAGCACCAGCCCCTGCTCCGGCTCGTGCACGACATGGCGCACGGGGCCGAACTTTTCCGTGGTGTTGCGGCGGACGAAGCGGTCGATCTGTAACAGCTCCTCGTCGGTGAAGCCGAAATAGGCCTTGCCGACCGGCACCAGCTCGTCACCGCCCTCCCCTGAGGTCCAGACGCCGAAGGTGTAATCGGAATAATAGGACGAGCGCTTGCCGTGTCCGCGCTGCGCGTACATCAGCACGGCGTCGATGATGTGCGGATCGCGCTTCCACTTCCACCACTGCCCCTTCGGCCGCCCCGGCATGTAAGGCGCATCGCGCCGCTTCAGCATGACGCCTTCGACGGCGTCGGCGTCCTCGCCCGCGCCGGCGCTCGCAGGATCGGCGCGCGCGGCGGTCAGCGCCTCCCAGCTCGCGAATGAAACGGTGGGTGACAGATCGATGCGGGAATCGTCGAGCTTGCCGATGAAGGTCTCCAGCCGCTCGCGCCGCTCGGCGAACGGCAGCTCGCGCAGATCGTTCTCGTCGTCGCCGAGCAGGTCATAGGCGCGAAGATGGATCGGAAACTCCTTGATCAGCTTGGGCGAGACGACCTTGCGGTTGAGCCGCTGCTGCAGGACGTTGAAGCTCTGCACGCGGCCTTCGCGCAGGATCAAGAGCTCGCCGTCGATCGCGCCCGGCAAACGGAGCGACGGCACGAGATCCGGAAAGCTTCCCGTGATGTCCTCGCCGGTGCGCGAATAGAGCCGCGCGGTGATGTGGCCGCGCTCGTCGCGTCCGGCGACGGCCTGCACGCGGATGCCGTCCCACTTCCATTCGGCGATGTAGTCGGCGGGATCGAGCGCGGCGAAATCCGCATCCTCGATCGCATGCGCCAGCATCACCGGGCGGAACGGCGCGGGATCGCGATTGACCGGCTTGTCGCCGCGGCCTTCGAGCCAGGCGAACAGGTCGAGATAGGGCGGCGAGAGCCCGGGCCAGATCAGTTCGACCTCGTGCGGGTCCTTGTCGCCGAGCGCGGCCGCTGCAGTTTTCGCAAGGCGCGCGGAGATGCCGATGCGCAGCGCCCCGGTGACGAGCTTCAGCAGCGCCCAGCGGCCGGTCTCGTCGAGCTCGTCCAGCCAGCGCTCGAGCTGTTTCGGCAATTCGGTCTTGCCGAGCGTGCGCAGCGTGGTGACGACCTCGGTGAGGGTCGGGGGCGGCGGGTTGTTGTGAGCGGCGAGCTCTGCCTTCGGCCACATCAGCGCCACCGTCTCGGAGAGATCGCCGACGTAATCGTAGCTAAGCCCGAACAGCACTTCATCCGTACGCGATGCGATGAGATCGCGGATCAGCGCCGGCTTGGCGTGCTTGAAGCTGAGCGCACCGGTGAGCGCGGCGAGCGCATAGCCGCGATCGGGATCGCCGACCTCGCGGAAATAGCCGGTGAGCAAACGCAGCTTGTTGTTGCGGCCGGGCTCGTAAGCGAGACGGTCGAGCAGTTCGGCGAAGCGATTCATGCCTCGACCTCGCTCGCGGCCGGCGTTTCGCTCTCCTCCTCGTCGCCATAGCCGACGAGATCGAGCGGCTGCGCTTTCAGGCCCTTGCTTCGGCACCAATGCACCAGCGCATCTTCCTGGCCGTGGGTGACCCAGATTTCGCCGGCACCGGTCGCGCCGATCGTGGCGGTAAGGCCGTCCCAGTCGGCGTGGTCGGAAATCACCAGCGGCAATTCGACGCCGCGCTGCCGCGCCCGGGCGCGCACGCGCATCCAGCCCGAAGCGAAGGCCGTGACCGGATCGGGAAAGCGGCGCGTCCACAGGTCCGACGTCGCCGAGGGCGGTGCCAGCGTGATGGTGCCGGCGAGCGCCGCCTTCTTGACGCCCTTCACCGGCCTGAGCTCGCCGAGGTCGATGCCGCGGCTCTGGTAGTATGCGGTGATCGCGTCCATTGCGCCATGCAGATAGATCGGCGCGTCATAGCCGGCCTGCCGCAGCAGCTTGATCACGCGCTGCGCCTTGCCGAGCGAATAGGCGCCGACGAGATGCGCGCGCTCGGGAAACAGCGCGACCGACGCCAGCAGCTTCTCCACCTCGTCGCTCGCATCGCCATGCCGGAATACCGGCAGGCCGAACGTCGCTTCGGTGATGAAGACGTCGCAGGGCACCAGCTCGAACGGCGTGCAGGTCGGGTCGGGCGCATCCTTGTAGTCGCCGGAGGCGACGATGCAGGTGCCCTTGCAGGTGACCGCGATCTGTGCCGAGCCGAGCACGTGGCCGGCGGGATGAAACTTCACGTTGGTCTCGCCCAGCCGGATCTCCTCGCCATAGCGGATGGCCTGCGTCGAGCCGGCGAAATTCTCGCCGTAGCGCAGCCGCATCATGTCCAGCGTTTCCTGCGTCGCCAGCACCGCGCCGTGGCCGGGGCGGGCGTGGTCGGAATGGCCGTGGGTGATCACGGCCCGCTCCACGGGGCGGACAGGGTCGATATGGAAGCCGCCGGGCTTGCAGCACAGGCCGGCAGCAGCTGGCAACAGGATGTCTTGCGGGCGCATGTGAGACATATAGGAAGGAGCCACTCCAGATTAAGTCGTCATGCGCGGGCTTGACCCGCGCATCCATCCTTTTAAAGAGTCCATTTTTTGATGGATTGCCGGGCCTACGCCGCGCCGGAGGGGCTTCGGCCCCGCAGGCGGGTCAAGCCCGGCAATGACGCGATGGTTCCCAATGCCGCTCCGCCTGTTCCAGACCTCCGGCGATCTCATGGCCGACCGCCGTTTCGAGTTCGCGCGCGACCTCCAGCTCAAGGGCGACCTGCCCGCCGCCGCCGACCTCATCGAGCAGGCGATCGAGCTCGCGCCCAATTTCACCTCGGCCTGGTTCACGCTCGGCGAGATCCGCCAGCAGCTCGGCGAGCGCGAGAAGGCGATCGCGGCGTTTCGGGAGGCGCGGAGGTCGGACCCTGAAGATCAGCACGGCGCCGGCCTGCACCTGATGCGGCTCGGCGACACCGCGATGGCGGAGATGCCCAAGGCCTACGTGCAGGCGCTGTTCGACCAATACGCGCCACGCTTCGAGCACGCGCTGGTCAACGATCTCGAGTATCGCGCGCCGAGCCTTATCTTCAAGGCGGTGGTGGCCGCGCGCGTCGCCGCCAGGAAGCCGGCCTTCTTCAAGCGCACCATCGACCTCGGCTGCGGCACCGGGCTCGCGGCCGCTGCCTTCGCCAAGCAGGTCGATCATTTCATCGGCATCGACCTGTCGCCCGGCATGATCAAGGAGGCGCGCGCCACCAACCTCTATGCCGAGCTCGAAGTCGCCGACATGATCGAGGGCCTGCGCACCAAGGCTGATGCCAGCGCAAACCTCGTCGTCGCCGCGGATGCTTTCGTCTATCTCTCCGATCTCGCACCGGTTCTGAACGAAGCAAGACGCGTGCTCGTCTCGGGCGGCGTGCTCGCCTTCACGCTGGAGACGCATGACGGCGATGGCATCGTGCTCGGCGAAGGCCTGCGCTATGCCCATTCGGCGGAATATGTCCGCGGCGCCATCGCCAAGGCGGGCCTGAAGCTACTGACGCTCGAGCCGGCTTCACCGCGCATCGAGAACAACGAGCCGGTGCGCGGCCTCGTCGTGGTCGCCGAGAAAACTTGAGTCTAGGCGCTGACGCACTGAGATTTAAGCGTCATTGCGTCGCAAAGCGGTGACTTCCCACTTGCGAGCCGTGCTCCCCTGCCAGCACAATGCGCGCATTAGGGAGAAACAAAAATGACCAAGAATCCATCGCGGCGCGATTTCAGCGCCGCCGCGCTCGCCACCATCGCTGCATCCACCCTGCCCGCGCCCTACGTCTGGGCCGCGGAGAAAAAATACGATGCCGGCGCCAGCGACACCGAGATCAAGATCGGGCAGACCGTGCCGCATTCCGGTCCCGGCTCGCTCTATGGCGTGCTCGGGCGCATCGGTGAAGCCTATTTCCAGATGCTGAACGAGAAGGGCGGCATCAACGGACGCAAGATCAAGTTCCTCACCATGGACGACGCCTATAGCGCGCCGAAATGCGTCGAGGCGACGCGGCGCCTGGTCGAGCAGGAGGAAGTGCTCGCGCTCTACGGCTCGCTCGGCACCGCGCCGCAGACCTCCGTGCACAAATACCTGAACTCCAAGGGCGTGCCGCAGTTGCTGCTCAACACCGGCGCGTCGAAGTGGAATAACCCGAAAGAGTTCAAATGGACGATGGCGGGCCTGCCGCTCTATCCGACCGAGGCGCGCATCCTGGCGCGGCACGTCGTCAGTGTGAAGCCGAACGCCAAGATCGGCATCCTCTACCAGAACGACGATTTCGGCCGCGACTTCCTGGGGCCCTTCAAGAAGGTGCTGGCCGATGCCGGCGGCACCGCATCCGTCATCATGGAGCAGACCTACGACCTCACCGATCCCACGGTCGATTCCCAGCTGATCAATCTCTCGAAGTCCGGCGCCGACGTCTTCTACAACATCACCACCGGCAAGGCGACGTCGCAGTCGATCCGCAAAGTCGCCGAGCTCGGCTGGAAACCGCTGCAGCTTCTTTCCGCCGGCTCGACCGGCCGCTCGATCCTCAATGCCGCCGGCCTCGAGAACGCCACCGGCATCGTCGCCATCCGCTACAACAAGGAGGTCGGCCTGCCCAAAT
Organism: uncultured Bradyrhizobium sp.; assembly: GCF_936943645.1. GTDB lineage: Bacteria > Pseudomonadota > Alphaproteobacteria > Rhizobiales > Xanthobacteraceae > Bradyrhizobium. Next base: position 7,614 of record NZ_CAKZJO010000005.1, read on the forward strand.
GGGAAAAGGACCCCGACGTGATGGCGTTCGAGGAATTGCGCAAGAAATACATGCCGACCATCGACCCCGACAACACCATCGCCTTTGCCGGCTACGGCCAGGCCGTGACCATGGGCGAGATCCTGCGGCGCTGCGGCGACGACCTCACCCGCGCCAACGTGCTGAAGCAGGCGTCCAATCTCAAGGGCTTCCACTCGCCCTATTTCCTCGACGGCGTAACCTACAGCTACACGCCCGACGACTACACGCCGATGAAGACGCTGTTCATCTCCACCTTCAGCGGCAAGGACTGGGAGATCTCCGACAAACCGATGTCGGAATAGTCAGGCAGCGCGAGGCGGCGCGGCCGCCTCTTCCCTTCTCCCCTTGTGGGAGAGGGGAAAAGCGCGCATCCACCGCAATTAGCTCAACCGATACGCAGCCTTGGCGTTCACGCCAAACGCCTTGTCCCGCACTTGCGGGCCAAGCCTCGCCAGACACGCCTCCAGCGCGGTCTTGATCTCGCCGTAGCTCCCTGCGAGCAGGCACACCGGCCAGTCCGAGCCGAAGATCAGCCTGTCCTCACCGAAACAGCTTGCGGCGTGGGCGACGAACGGAAACAGCCGTTCCGCATCCCAGTCGTTCCAGATCGCTTCGGTCGCTAGCCCCGAGATCTTGCACCAGACATTGCCGCAGGCCCCGAGCGCCCGGATTCGGTCGGACCATTCGGTGCTGCCGCCGTCGGCGATCGGCGGCTTGGCCGCGTGGTCGAGCACGAAGCGCGCCCGCGGAAAGGCCTGCGCGGTCGCGATCGCGGCAGTCAGCTCGCGGGTGCGGACGAGGAAATCGTAGGCGAGGTCGCGCGCGAACAAGGCGGTGAGGCCGCGCTGAACGTCCTCACGCAGCAGCCAATCGGAATCGGTCTCGTCATGCACCTGATGGCGGATGCCAACCAGCTTGTCCCCGCCCGGCACGCCGCGCAGCCGGTCCAGCGTGTCGCCGAGCGCGCCGTCGGTGAGATCAGCCCAGCCGACGACGCCGATCACCGACGGCGTCGCCTGCGCAATCGCCAGGAATTCCTCGGTCTCCGCGAGGGACGAGCGGCATTGCACCACGATGCTGGCGTCGATGCCATGAGCTTTCAGCAGTGGCGCGAGATCGGCCGGACCGAAGGCGCGCCGGATCGGCGCGAGCTCCTCCGCCGCCATCCAGGGATAGTCGGCGCGCGCGGGATCCCAGAAATGCTGGTGGGCGTCGATGACCATGGCTTACGCTCCCGTCGGCAGCGGCGCCCGGGGATCGACGAAGTTTCGCGCGCGCAGCTCCTGCCAGAACGCCGCCGGCACCGCCCTCTCCGACATCGCGATGTTGTCGGCAACCTCGCCCGCGTTGCGCGCGCCCATCACGGCCACGGTGACGGCGGGATGCGCCATGCAGAACTGAAGTGCCGCGGCCTTCAGCTCGGTGCCGTGCTTGCGGCAGAGCGCATCAAGCTCCAGCGCCCGCGCCACCAGCGAGGCATCGGCGTCCTGGTAATTGAACTTCGCGCCGGTGCGCGGATTGGCCAGGATTCCGCTGTTGTAGATGCCGCCGAGCAGGATGCCGATATTCTTCGCCGTGCAGAGCGGAAACAGCGCATCCAGCGCGCCCTGGTCGAGCAGCGTGTAGCGGCCGGCGAGCAGGAAGCAATCGACCGGCACGGCCTCGGCAAAGCGGACAAGCATCTCCGACTGGTTCATGCCGGCGCCGATCGCCTTGACCGTGCCATCGGCGCGCAGGCGCTGCAGCGCGCGGAAGGCACCTGCGACGGCTTCGTCATGGTGATCATCAGGGTCGTGCACGAGCAGCACGTCGACACGGTCGAGCCCGAGACGGGCAAGACTTTCTTCCGCCGATCGCATCACGCCGTCATAACTGAAATCGAACACCGGCCGCTCGCGCGCCGTGCCCTTGTAGTGCTCGTCCTCGCCGACGCCGCCATCGGTTGCGCGCAGCAGGCGGCCGACCTTGGTCGAGATGGCATAGGAGTCGCGTGGCTGCTGCCGTAGGAAGGCCCCGACCCGCCGCTCGGCGAGGCCAAAGCCGTAGAGCGGTGCGGTATCGAAGAATCGCACTCCCGCCGACCAGGCGCGCGCCATCGTCGCTTCCGCATCGGCGTCGCTGACCGGACTGAACAATCCGCCGAGCGGGGCGGAACCGAGCCCGATTGAGGTGACGTCGAGCGAGCCGAGCCGCGAGCGCTTCATTCCCATTGCCTTGTCTTCATTCCAATAGCTGAGATCATCTCCCCCGCTTGCGAAAACCGCAAGCGGGGGAGGCATGCAGGAGCGCGGGGCTGGCGGGCACTCCTACTTCAACATCTGCGCGACGTTGTCCTTGGTGACGAGGTCGAGGCCGGTGTAGACGATCTCCGGAACCTTCTCGCCCTTCTTGATGGCGAGCAGCGTGTCCATCGCCTTCTCACCCATCTCGAACGGACGCTGGCCGACCAGCGCATTGGCATAGCCGTCGCGCAAGAGCTCGAGCTGCATCTTCAGCGTATCGGCGACGACGAGCGTGAACTTGCCGGAATCGATGTCCTTCTTGTTCCGGCTGGCGAAGGCCTTGAAGCCTTCGGGCGCGAACATCGGCCAGCCGCCGATCGGAACGATCGCAGCCAGATCGGGCGTCGCGGTGCGCATGTCCGTCATCTGCTGGACCGCCAGCGCCGGATCGTCGTTGCAGAAGCTTGGCGAGCCCGCGACCTCGGTCCATTTCGAGCCCTTCAGCGCCTCGCGCACGCCGTCGACGCGCTCGGCGAGGTTCTTGGCGCCGGGACCGCCCGAGACCATGGTGTACTTGCCGCCATCGGGGCGCATCTTCAGCAATTGCTTGCCGAGCGCGACGCCGAATTCCTTGTTGTTGGTGCCGATATAGGCGATGCGCTTGGAGCCGGGCGCATCGGCGTCGAAAGTGATGACCGGGATGCCGGCCGCGGTCGCCGCCTCGATCGACTTGGTCATCGCTGCGACGTCGGCGACCGAGATGGCGAGGCCGTCGACCTTCTGGGTGACGAAGTCCTGGATGATCTGGGCCTGCGTCGCCGGCTCGTGCTCGACCGGGCCCTTGTAGATGCACTCGATGTTGCCGAGCTCCTTGGCCCGCTTCAGGCAGCCGTCGCGTGCGAAGTCGAAGAACGGATTGTTCATCGCCTTGGGCACGATCACGAAGCGGTAGTTCGCGGCGAATGCCGGAGTTGCCATCATTGCGACGGCGATGCCGGCCAGAAGAAATTTCCTCATTGTCTCCTCCACCCTTGTTTGGTGCCCATCCTCTTGGAAGTGCCCGGGAAGCGGACGGGCGGCCTTTTCGTTGTCTTCCCGGGATGACGACAATTCAGCTCATCCGCGAACGGATGCGATCGACCAGCACGGCCAGGATGATGATCACGCCCACCAGCGTCTGCTGCCAGTAGGAGGAGACCTGCGCGAGCACGAGACCGTTGCGGATCACCTCCAGCAGCACGCAGCCGACGATGGCACCGAGCGGACCACCGATGCCGCCGGCGAGATTTGCGCCGCCGATCACGGCCGCCGCGATCACGTTGAGCTCATAGGACGTCGCCATGTTGGCCGGCGCCGAGCCGAGCCATCCGGAGATGATGATGCCCTGCAGGCCTGCTGCGAGCGCGCAGATCACGTAGACCTCGATCTTCACCCGCACGACCGGGATGCCGGTCAGCTCGGCCGCCTTCTCGTTGCCGCCGAGCGCGAAGACGTGGCGGCCGAACGCGCTGTGATGCAGCACCACGGCCATCGCCAGTGCGAGGATCACGAGGTAGATGAACGGCACGGGCACGCCGAGCACGTCACCCGAGGTGAGCGCGTAAAAATAGTCGGCATCAGGTCCGCCCGGAAAGCTGCCGCGGCCGTTGGAGACGACATAGCCGAGCCCGCGCACGATCGAGAGCATGCCGAGCGTGGTGACGAAGGGCGACAGGCCGAGCACTGCGATGCAGAAGCCGTTGACGAGACCCGCGATCAGCGCGACGCCGAGGCCGGCGAGGACCGAGATCAGCAGGATCAGGCCCGGCACATTGGCAAGCACGGTCTTGCCGTCGGCCGCCATATGCACCAGCGGCGAGCCCGGCGCCGACAGCTCGGTCATCACCATCGAGGTGATCATCGCGGAGAAGCACATCATCGATCCCACCGACAGGTCGATGCCGCCGGTGATGATGACGAAGGTGACGCCGAGCGTCGCGATGGCGATGAACGAGAAGTTCTTCGCCACGTTCTGCATGTTGCCTTCGGTGAAGAAATACGGGCTGGCGAAATGCATGATCACCAGCAGCACGGCGAGCGCGAGCAGGACGTAGCCGGTCTGCGAGGCAAAGATGCCGCGCTGCCACCATTTGATCTTGCCGACATTGGTGAAGCTGATCGGGCTTTCCATGGGCATGGCCATCACGCCGCCTCCTTCGCGCCGGTGATGAGGGCGGTGATTTCCTCGGGGCTCGTCTCGTGGATCGGCTTGTCGGCGCGCTTCTCGCCGCGACGCATGACGATGACACGGTCGCACACCGCGAACACGTCGGGCATGCGGTGCGAGATCAGCATCACGGCAACGCCCTGCTCCTTCAGCCGGTGGATCAGGCCGAGCACTTGCTCGACCTGGCGCACCGAGATCGCAGCGGTCGGCTCGTCCATCATCACCAGCCGCGCATTGGAGAGCCGCGTCCGCGCGATCGCGACAGCCTGGCGCTGACCGCCCGACATCTGCTTGACGAGATCGTCGGGCCGCGTCTCGGAGCGCAGCTCGCCGAACAATTCCAGCGCGCGCGCCGCCATCGCCTTGTGGTCGAGCAGAGCGATGGGGCCGAACTTGCGCTTCAGCTCGCGGCCGAGGAACACGTTGGCCGCGGCCGTCAGATTGTCCGATAGCGCGAGGTCCTGATAGACGACCTCGATGCCGACGCCGCGGGCATCGACGGGCCGGTTGAAATGGACCGCATTGCCGGCGAAGCGGATCTCGCCGTGGCTGGGGCGGAAATTGCCGGCAATGATCTTGACCAGCGTCGACTTGCCCGCGCCGTTGTCGCCCATCAGGCCGACCACCTCGCCCGGCTGGACTTGCAGATCGACGTCGTGCAGCGCGCGGATGGCGCCGAACTCCTTGCCGATGCCTTGGAGTTCGAGGACCGGGGTCGCGTCAACATGTGCCATCAGCGGACTTCCTCAGACATGACGGTTGACCAGGGATTCCAGATATTCCTGCCGGCCCGAGCGCGGCTGCGGGTCGAAGCCGGGTTGAAGTGCGCGGTCGGCGAGATCGGCGAGCGAACGCTGGCCGCCGAGAATGGCGCGGCCCTCGGAGCCGGACCATCCGTCGTAACGCTTCGCAAGCGGCGATGTGAGGACGCCGGCATCAAGCATGTCGGCGGCGGCGAGGAACGCGCGGGCGCAGGCATCCATCGAGCCGACATGGGCGTGAATGAGATCATCGGGATCGATCGACTGCCGCCGGATTTTTGCGTCGAAGTTGAGCCCACCCGAGGTGAAGCCACCGCGGTTGAGGATCTCGTGGAACACCAGCGCCAGCTCCGGCACGTTCATCGCGAACTGGTCGGTGTCCCAGCCGAGCAGATCGTCGCCGCGATTGATATCGAGCGAGCCGAACACGCCGAGCGCCTCGGCGAGCGCGACCTCGTGATGGAAGGAATGGCCGGCGAGGATGGCGTGGTTCTGCTCGATGTTGAGCTTGACGTCCTTCAGGAGGTCGTAGCGTTCCAGGAAGCCGTAGCAGGTCGCGACATCGAAATCATATTGGTGCTTGGTCGGCTCCTTCGGCTTCGGCTCGATCAGGATCGGCCCCTTGAAACCGACCCTGTGCTTGTGCTCGACGACGAGCGAGACGAAGCGGCCGAGTTGGTCGAGCTCGCGCTTGAGATCGGTGTTGAGCAGCGTCTCATAGCCCTCGCGGCCGCCCCACAGCACGTAGTTCTGGCCGCCGAGCCGGTGTGTCACCTCCAGCGCGGCGCGGACCTGGCCGGCGGCATAGGTGAAGATCTCGGGGTCCGGATTGGTCGCGGCGCCCGCCATGTAGCGGCGATGCGTGAATAGGTTGGCGGTGCCCCAGAGCAGGCGGACCTTGCTCGATGCCATCTTCGTTTCGAACAGATCGGCGATCGCGTTGAGGTTGGCGACGGACTCGGCGAGCGACGAGCCTTCCGGCGCCGCATCGACGTCGTGGAAGGTGAAGTAGGGCACATCCAGCAGGCGGAACAGCTCGAAGGCGACATCGGCCTTGGCGCGCGCCTGGGCCATCGCGTCGGTGCCGTGATGCCAGGGCCGCAAGAACGTCTCGCCGCCGAAGGGATCGCCGCCCGGCCAGCACAGCGAATGCCAGTAGCAGACCGCAAAGCGTAAGTGGTCCTCCAGCCGGCGGCCGTGAACCATGCGGTCCTTGTCGTACCAGCGGAAGGCGAGCGTAGAGGCGGCGTCCTCGCCGGCAAAGGCGACAGGTGCGCTGGCATCGAAGAATCTGGCTGACGCGTTCACTTAGATCGTCTCCTTCAATGCGGGATAAAGCGCACGCCAGCGCCGATAGGCCTCGTCATAGGCGGCGGCCACGGATGCGCGGGGCGTGAAGCTCGCAAGCCGCCGCGGGCGGGTGCAGACGGCGGCCGGCGCTTCGCCGGTTGCAGCGAGCCGGCCGAGCCTGGAGGCGCCGAGCGCCGCGCCGACCTCGCCCTCCTCGACGCGGTGGACCGGAATGCCGAGCACGTCGGCGCAGATCTGCGCCCAGAGCGGCGAGCGCGAGCCGCCGCCGACGAGATCCACTTCGGTGATGGGCCCGCTCGCCGCGCTCAACGCCGCCAGATTGTCGCGCGCGGCAAAGGCGACGCCTTCGAGCACGGCCTGCACAATCTGGCTGCGCCCGGTCGCACCGCGCAAGCCAATGAGGGCGCCGCTCGCGGCGGCATCATTGTGCGGCGTCCGCTCGCCATCGAGATAAGGCAGGAACTTGATCGGGCTCGGCCCGTCGACGCGCTCGCCGAGCGGCGCCAGGAGCGCCGCGGCCGGCGTCTCCATCACATCGGCGAGCCAGGCGAGCGAGGCTGCGGCAGACAGCATCACACCCATCTGATGCCAGAGGCCGGGTAGCGCGTGGCAGAACGCATGCACGGCGGTTTCAGGCGCCGGCGCGAAGCGATCGGTGACGCGGAACACCACACCCGATGTGCCGAGCGACAGGAACGCATCCCCGGGCGCGATGGCGCCGAGGCCGATCGCGCTTGCGGCATTGTCGCCGGCACCGCCCGCGACGACGACGTTCTTCGCCATGCCCCAGCGCTGCGCGTAGTCCGGCGCGAGCACCGCGCTGACCTCGCTGCCCTCGACGAGGCGCGGCATGTGGTGGAGATCGAGGCCGGTGGCATGCAGCAGCAGGGCCGACCAACGCCGCTCGCCGACATCCAGCCAGAGCGTGCCGGCGGCATCGGACATGTCCTCGACCATCTCGCCGGTCAGGCGATAGCGGACATAGGCCTTGGGCAGCAGCACCTTTGCAACGCGCGCGAAAACGTCGTGTTCGTGCCGCGCCACCCAGAGCAGCTTCGGCGCGGTGAAACCAGGCATCGCCAGATTGCCGGCGATCGCGTGCAGCGAGGGACAGCGCCGCTCCAGCATGGCGCATTCGGCTTGCGAGCGGCCATCGTTCCACAGGATCGCGGGGCGCAGCGGCTTGCCATCCTCGTCCAGCAGGGTCGCGCCATGCATCTGGCCTGAGAGGCCGATGCCGCGAACCTGCGCCACCTCGCGCGGATGGCGGCGTGCGAGATCGTCGACCGCACTGGTCGCCGCATCGACCCAGGACTCAGGGTCCTGCTCGGACCACAACGGCGCCGGATGCGACAGGGCGAGCTCGCGCGTTGCCGTCGCGAGGATCGCGCCGGCTTCGCTCACGAGCACCGCCTTGACGCCGGACGTGCCGATGTCCAGTCCGAGATACAAATCGTCCTCCTCTTTGCCCTTTGCGATGCGTGATCTCGATCGTCGCGCTCTCCGCCATGGCCCGTTCGATATCCACCTGCCGCTAGGGCAGATTGTCCCGCATCACGATGTCGATCCTGATCTTCTCCTGCTCGCGCAAGATCGGCTCGCCGCGGGCGAGCGCGAGCAGCACGCGCACGGCGGCGCGCGCCTCGTGTCCGGGGTTCTGCGAGATCGCGGCATCCATCACGCCCTGCAACAGCAGCCGGCGCGTCAGCACGGTAACGTCGTGACCGACGAACACCACCTCAATGCGGCCGGCATCGCTCAACGCCTTGGCGACGCCCTGGGTGCCGGCGCCGACGTTATACAGGCCGACAATGTCGGCATGCCTGCCGAGCAGCCGCGCCAGCACCTGTTCCGAACGGCCGTCCTCATCGCGCCCCTCCAGCACCGGCAGCACGCCGAGATCAGGGAATTCCGAGGCCATCACCTGGTTGAAGCCGAAGATGCGCTCGGCATGGTCGCGCAGGCCCTGCGAGCCCGCGACGATCGCGACCTTGCCGGACTTCTGGCCGACCAGCCGCCCGACCAGCGCGCCGGCGGTGCGCCCTGCCGCGATGTTGTCGATGCCGACATAATGGTGGCGGCGCGACGAGGGCACGTCCGACACCAGGGTCACCACCTTGGTGCCGGCATCGACGAGATCGTTGATGGCGGCGCGGACGCTCGGATGATCCAGCGCCACCACGGCGACGCCGTCGTAATCGCCCGACAGCGCCTCGAGCGAGGCCGCAAGCACGGGCGCATCGAACACGTCGGTTGTAACAGTCTCGACGCTGAGGCGGCGCGCCGCGAGCCAGGCCTCCATCTCGCCGAGATAGGCCTCGATCTGCTGCATGAACGGGTTCGGCCCCGACGGCATCACGAAGGCAAAGCGGCGGGCGCGGCCGCGGGCGAGTTCGGCGGCGGCGACATGGGGCTGGAACGAATTGCGCTCGATCGCCGCCTGGACGCGCCGCACCGTCTCGGGCCGCACGCCCGGCCGGTTGTGCAGGACGCGGTCCACCGTCGCGAGGCTGACGCCCGCCTCGCGGGCGATGTCCTTCAGCGTCAGGGCAGTCGCGGTCAGGGTCTCGGCCATGGCTGAAGGCTAGCAGAGGTGTTTTGAGGTGCGCAACTCATTTTGAGGGGAACTCGGGGTTTTCGAGTCCCGCCGGCCAGTGTGTGCGCCGTCTCACGCGCGAGCCCGGCGCGCGGCGGGTCTCGGTCGAACGCAGGACGCGCGGGGTCACGCTCCTCCGTATCCTTCCAGTTTATTGACCGCCCGGCGCAGCTCTGCGTCAGGCCAGACGAAAGCGAATAGGATGCAATGGCTATTTGACATTTCCGAGCAATACCGGTCGCAGCTGCGCGAGGGCCCGTTCTTCAGGCAGGTCGTCGACGCGTCCCTGCCTGGGGATCTGGAATGGGTTCACCAGCTCATCCACCAGTCGCGCGAATTCACACAGGCACTTTGTCTGCGGTCCTCGTTGTGCCAGGACAAGCGTTATCAGCCCATCTTTGCCGAGCACGCCATGGAGGAGGCTGACCATCCCGATCAACTCATCGCCTGGATGACCGAGCACGGATTTCTCCGCAACGCCGAACCCGGCGAGGTCCCGCCGACGATGGAAACGCTGAACGCGATCTCATATTGCTGGCGCAGCGCGATGCGCGATCCGCACGACGTGCAGGTGGTGGCGCTGAACCTGCTCAGCGAAGGGGTCGCACTCGACTTCTATTCCACGGTGATCCCCGTGCTGGACCGGCTCAGCATCCTGAGCGGGCGCTACTGGAAGATCCACACCGACGTCGACGCTCACCACCTGACCATGGGCCTCGATATTTGCGGTGACGTCACGAAGGACTCGGACAAGGGCAGGCTCTATCAACGCGTGCTGTGGCAGTCCGCGACGCTGTATCACCGGATGCTCAGCTCCTGGGTCGGCGAGCAGGTTCAGCCGCTGCCGCAATTGGCCTGAGCATCGGTCCGATCGGAACTGCCGGGCGGCGGCGCCGCTCAGCGGTTCAGATCGAGGGTCAGGAACAGGCTGTTGGGATCCTCGGCATAGCCCTCGAACGGGCCGCAGAGGACGAAGCCGTGCGCCTGGTAGAGCGCATGCGCCGGCTTGAAATAGTCCCATGAACCGGTCTCGAGACTGAGCCGCTTCAGGCTGCGCGTGCGGGCTTCGGCGATGATGTGACGCAGCATTTCACCGCCAAAACCGCGCCGCCGCGTGGTCTGCAGCGTGTGCATCGACTTCACCTCGCCATGGATGGCCGAGAGTGTCTTCAGCGCGCCGGTTGCAACCAGTGTCTCGCCGTCCCAGCCGGTCCAGAACGCGACGTCGCTCGCGCGAAGGCCCGCCAGATCGAGCGCATGCGCGCTGCCCGGCGCGGTCTGTGCCCGCGCCGCCGTGACGTGATGATCGAGCAGCGCGATGACGCGGGGATCGAAGGTATCGCCGATACGGATTTGCATGGTCAAGGCCTCACGTCGCTGGCAAGCTGCTTCTGCATGAAGACGAGGTCGAGCCAGCGGCCGAACTTGCAGCCGACCTCCGGCATGCGCGCGACCTCGACGAAGCCGAGCGAGGCGTGCAGTGCGATCGAAGCAGCATTGGTGCCGTCGATGCCGGCGATCATGGCGTGCTTGTTCATCGTGGTGGCACGCTCGATCAGCGCCGCGACGAGCCTGCGTCCGATGCCGGCCCTGTGGTTCCGCTCGTCGACATAGACCGAGTTCTCCACGGTGTGGCGATAACCGGGAAAGGGACGGAAATCGCCGAACGAGGCAAAGCCGACGACGTCCCTGCCCTTCATCGCAACCAGCACGGGATAGCCGGCCTGCTGCCGCGCGAGAATCCATTGACGCCGCGAATCAAGATCGGCCGGACCGTCGGTCCAGACCGCCGTGGTGTTGAGCGCGGCGTAGTTGTAGATGGTGAGGATATCGGCCGCATCCTCCAGCGTGGCATCCCGCACGATCAGCGACATCACATTTTCCCGTATGAAGCACCGCGCCGCGTGATGATGACGTAGCGCGCGTCCTGCTTGGTTTCGTTCTCGAAGATCACGGCGCGCATCACGTCGAAATCCAGACAGTCGCCCTCACGCAAGCGGACCGCCTTGGCGTCGATATACACGGCGATCGCGCCCTCCAGCATCAAAAGCTGCTGGGTGAAGGCGTTGCGGCCCCAGGGGCTGTAGGGCACCCGCGCGCCGGCCGGCAAATCGACCACGATGATCTCGATGCCGCTCGCCGCATCCGTCGGCGAGGCGTGCCGGCGGCGATAGCCGCTGTCGGGATCGCGCCAATGCGGCTGGTCGGCGAGCCGCACCAGCCGCTCCGGCGGCTTTTCCGCAAGCGCGACCACGTCGCTCAGCGTGACATCGAGCGCCGCGCAGAGCTTGTTGAGCAACGCGGCGGTGGCACTGCTTTGCGCCCTTTCCACCCGCCCGATCATGGCCCGGCTGACGCCGGAGCGGGCAGCGAGTTCGTTCAACGTCATCCCCGCCTGCGTCCTCACCGTCTTCAAGCGACGACCGATCGCGCGGTCGAGTTTTGGCTGGTCCATGGGTTTCATCCGAACATTGCCCGAAACGAGGACCATATTCCGGGAGCTTGGAGAAGCTTAAGCCGGGGGAGCGGTGTGTGCCGGGAGCGCACGACCAATATATTAGAAATTTGGGGTCGCAGGCGATCACCGACATCGCGAGCCGGACGAAACAATCCTTGCGTGCATGCACCGGCGCCAGTTGCATTTAACGGGCCACCGCGTACAGTTTCCATATTGCAAGCTGTTTTAAGGGCCTCCAGATTCAGGCCCGACATTTATTCAATGGGTGTCTCCATGCGCAATTTCAACTCGGAAGCGGTCGTCGGCGCAGGGCTTTGGATCATCGCAACCGTCTGCCTCCTGCTTGGAATGCTCAGCATGTTCGGCGTCATCAAGATCTCCGCCGACGACGGCACTAAGTTTCTGCTGGGTCTCGCCGTCGTTATCGGAGTCGTGCTGATCTTTCGCGACCGCTTGACCAAGATCGTTCTTCCCGGAGGAATCACCGCAGAGCTCTCGGCGGTCAAGAAGAGTGTTCAGGACGTTGCCGCCGCCGCGGAGGAGTTGAAATCCAGACAGACCGAAATTGCTGCGCCGCAGATGGCCGTGCCGGCTCCAATCGCGACAACGAGAACGGCATTCCCGGAAGCTTCGATTGTGGATCCGGAGGACAGGAACAAGGGCCAGTTCGGAGGGGAAGCCGAGAAGGATGGATTGCGCCTATCGGCCACAGTGCAGCCTTCGGATGTCAGGCCGGGATGGTTCAGGATTGATCTCGCCGTGACGGGCGTTGCGCGCAAACTCGTGGAGCCCGTCGAGTTTCATCTCCACGAAACATTTGCCCCATCGGTGCAGCCGATCAGTCCAGTCAATAATCAAGCCCGGCTTACCGTGCTCGCGTGGGGCGCATTCACGGTCGGAGCTGTTGCCAACCACGGCAACACATTGCTCGAGCTCGACCTCTCGGCAGACGTGACCTTCCCGAAGGCCTTCCGAGATGCGTGATGGCGCCGTGGCGTCGAGATGGCGCTTGGTGGCGTCGAGATGGCGCTTGCAGCTGCCCACAATGCAAGAAAGCGGCCTTGGAGCGGGCGAAGGGAATCGAACCCTCGTATGCAGCTTGGGAAGCTGCCGTTCTACCATTGAACTACGCCCGCGGAAGCGCTGCTCACGCCCAACCTGATTAGCCGAGACGGCGCCTGCCGCCAAGCGGTTTGGCGCGCCCGGCCCGACACTTGTTAACGTCCTGATAAGATTTTGGGTGCGCCGGATTGTGGCGGTGTTATGATCGGATGTCTGGGGAGAGACGTGCACTGAGTGGGGCGTGTGCATGGTGGGGTGTGGCTACTCGATATTCGACACGGCCATAGGCCGTTGCGGCATCATCTGGAGCAGCACCGGCGTCGTTGCCGTGCAATTGCCGGAGGCGCGGGAGATCGACACCCGCCGCCGGATTTTCCAGGCCCATCCCGAAGCGCGCGAGCAACGGCCGTCCGAGAACGCCGAGCTGGCGATTGAGGGCATCACAGGCCTGCTGCAGGGCGGCGATCCCGACTTTTCCGAGGTCCGGCTGGATGCCGGCGCCGTGCCCGGCTTCAACCGGCGCGTCTATGAGTTCGCCTGCTCGATTCCGCGCGGGGAGACGCGAACCTATCACGAGATCGCCAAGGCGCTGGGCGCCTCAGGCGCCGCGCATTCGGTGGCACAGGCGATCGCCAGGAATCCCTACATGCTGATCGTGCCCTGCCACCGGGTGCTCGAGGCCGGCAATTACGCCGACCGGCTGTCGCCCTATGGCGGGGTGATCTCCAAGCGGCGGCTGCTGGCGCTGGAGGGCGCCCACCCCGTCGCCAGCAAGACGCTGTTCGAGGTGCTGCTGCCCGTTGCCCCGCCGAGGCCGTCCACCTAAGGCGCGATCTCGATCGCACCTTAGCTTTGATATTTTGGGCATGATCTTGTCGGACAACCGCTACACACTTGTCCGGATCATGCCTAGATAAGGCGGCATGGACGCGACCACGCTGCTGACGTCACAATCGCTCACGGTCTGCGAGTTCCGCTGCGACGCGGGACCGGACGATACGCCATTTGCCGAATGCCGCACCGGGCATTCCATCGCCTATGTCCGCTCGGGCAGCTTCGGCTGCCAGTGCCGCGCCGGGTTCTTCGAGCTGGTGGCGGGCTCGATGCTGGTCGGCGCGCCCGGCGAGGAATACACCTGCACGCATGAGCATGTCAGCGGCGATGTCTGCCTGGGATTTTTCTTCAGCGAGGACATGGTCGATGCCCTCAGTGGACGGCGCGAGATCTGGCGGGTCGGCGCCACGCCCCCGTTGCCGGAATTGATGGTTCTGGGCGAGCTCGCCCAGACGGCGGCAGATGGCAACAGCGACATCGGCCTCGACGAAGTCGGCCAGATCCTGGCCGGCCGTTTCATCGACGTCGTTTCCGGCCAAGCGCGCAAGCCGGCCACCCCCAATGCGCGCGACCGCCGCCGCGCGGTGGAAGCCGCGCTATGGATCGACGACAATTCGCATGCCGAGGTCGATCTCGAGCAGGCCGCCATGCAGGCCGGCCTCAGCCCGTTCCATTTCCTCCGGTTGTTCTCCAGCGTGCTCGGCGTCACCCCGCATCAATATCTCGTGCGCTCGCGGCTGCGCCACGCCGCGCGGCTGCTCGCCGACGACGACATCGCAGTTACCGATGTCGCCTATGACGTCGGCTTCGGCGATCTCTCCAATTTCGTCCGCACGTTCCACCGCGCCGCCGGCGTATCGCCGAGCAAATTCCGCCAGGCCTCGCGCGGAGAGCGCAGCATCTTCGCCGAACGCCTCGTCCTCAACTGAGACAGGTCGGCCGCAGGGCGGGTAATAGTCTGTTGACCAGACGGGCGCGTCGCACTGGGCTTACGGCACGCCGCGCGATATTACAACCAAAGAGCGAATAAACCCTCTTTCAGCGCGGCTGACCCGGCAGATGAACAGTGCCCCGAATGATGTGATTGCGGCCACATTGGTCGCGCTTGCCGTCGGCCTCGCGTTCATCGCCGGCTGCGCCATCTATTATGGCCGCCGGATCACCTCGCGCCGGATTCCGATGCAATGGGGCGTCGACGGTCAGCCGGCCTGGTTTGCCCCGCGCCTCATCGGGCTCTGGTTCAGCTTCGGTGTCACGGCAGCGCTTTCCGCGTTCCTGCTCGCGCTCGCCCTTCACGATCCGCAAAAGCTCACGGCGCTGATCGTGGCAACGGTCAGCCTGATCGGAACGAACATGTGGGTTCAGGTCTATCACCTCAGGCGGGTGATCCGCTGGCAATCCGAGGCGCCGGCGAGCTAGCCGGGTGCCAAGCGCAAGATTCTCCAAGAGCCGCCCGCCTCGCCCCGACTAGCTTGGTCTCCGGCGCGCGCCATTTTCGGCGCGCTTTGCACATGGAGACTGACATGTACGACCACATCGGACTTCGCGTCGCCGATCTCGACGCCGCGACGCGCTTCTACACCGCGGCGCTGGCGCCGCTCGGCTACGTGCTGTGCTCCAGCGGCGATGGTTATGCCGGCTTCGGCCCGAAGGGCGAGCCGGCGCTGTGGCTGCACCTGAACAAGGGCCGCAAGGCGGACGGCGCGCACATTGCGTTCCGCGCCGGAAGCCATGACGCGGTCAAGGCGTTCCACAGCGAAGGCTTGAAGAGCGGCGGCCGCGACAATGGCGGCGCCGGGCCGCGCAAGGATTACAGCCCGACCTATTACGCAGCGTTCCTGATCGACCCCGACGGCAACAATGTCGAGGCGGTTTGTGTGTGAGCTTTAGCCGCAGGCGAGATCTCGTAGGGTGGGCAAAGCGAAGCGTGCTCACCGACTGCCTGCGCCAATTCAAATGGTGGGCACGGCGCTACGCGCCTTTGCCCACCCGACAAGACCGATTTCGAGGAAATCCCCATGGCCACCATCTACAACGACATCTCCCTCAACGCCCCCGCGCGCGACGTCTGGGACGCCGTGCGCGACTTCGGCGCGCTGCATGAGCGGCTGGTGCCGGGCTTCGTCACCGCCTGCACGCTCGAGGGCGATGCGCGAATCGTCACCTTCGCCAACGGTTCGGTGGCGCGCGAGGTGCTGGTCGCCTGCGACGAGGCGCGGCGGCGTCTCGTCTATGCCATCAGCAACGAGCGGCTGAAGCATTACAGCGCCTCGGTGCAGGTGATCGCCGACGGCGAGCGGAAAAGCCGCCTGGTATGGATCATCGACATGCTGCCGAACGAGCTTGCGGCCTATGTCGAGGAGCAGACCCGCCAGGCCGAGCCCGCCCTGCACAGGGCATTCCCGCCCGTTGCGGCATGAGCCGCGATCCAAGCTTTGCTGCTCCGTGAGTTTTCTCACAGAGCGGCGCCCTCGCCAGCCCTAACCATGGCGGCGTGCGTCCGGTTGGCTCCGCTCTCCCGGCGGGCCTGCGCACGCGAGGAGCATGCCATGAAAGGTGCGGACAAGGTGATCTGCCAGGCGGCCGCCGTGCTGCTGCTGTTTTCCGTCGCGAGCACGCCCGCGAAGGCGCAGTTCGCCGGATTCGGCGGCGGAGGCGGCGCCGGCAGCGAGGACATGATGACCCAGATGGCCCCGATGCTGGAGATGATGAAGGCGAAGATGGGCAAGCGCCGTTTTGCCATGATGATGCAGACCATGGGCCCGATGATGAGCCGCATGATGGAGAATGGCGGCGGCGGACTTGGTGGCGGTCTTGGCGGAATGATGGGCGGCGGCCTGAATGGCCTCTCCGCCGGCAATCTCGGCGGCGGCTTCGGCGCGCCCAATTACGGCGGCTACGCGCCGATGAGCGGCGGCACCATCCCGGACGGCTTCGGTGGTGGCGACATCATGGGCATGCTCGGCGGTGCCGGTGGCGGTGACATGATGGCGATGATCCCGCAACTGATGCGTCTCGCCAATGTCGGCGGCGGCAGCGGCCATCGCCGCCACCGGCATCGCTAGAGCATGATCCGGAAAGATGTGCAGCGGTTTTCCGAAGGGATCATGCTCGAACGACAACCTAAAGCGCGATCATCGCGCTTTAGTCGGCACCTGATAATGCCGGCCTGATCGCGGGCGAACTCGCGCGCGGTCCCCAGCGCGTGAGCAGGACGCTGGAGGACGAGAGCAGGCCGAGCAGGACCATCGAGCTTGCGGCCAGCCAGAAAAAGCTCTGCGCGTCGGCCTCATCGGTCGACAGCCAGAAGCCTGCGACGGAGATGTAGATCAGCCGCGCCGTCTGCGCCAGCACCGGCCCGATCACCTTGGCGGCGCCTTGCGAGGAGAAATACATCACCGTGGCGATGCCGAAAAAGGCGTAGAACGGTCCGACCGTCGAGAGATATTGATGGCTCGCCGCGCGCACGGCCGCGCTGTCGGTGAAAATGTTGATCCAGAGGTCGGGGAACATCGCGACGATGCAGGCCGGTGCGCCGACGGCGGCGAAGGCAGCAGCGGCGGCGATCCAGGCGACGCGCCGGGCGCGCGCGATATTGCCGGCGCCGATCGCCATCCCGACCATCGGCACGCAGGCGATGCCGAACGAGAACGCGATCGAGGTCAGCAGGAATTCGAGCCGCGCGCCGATGCCGTAACCGGCGAGGATCGCGGTGCCGAACTGCGCCAGCATGTGGGTGAAGATCGAGATCGTCAGCACCGATTGCAGCGGCGAGAAGCAGGCGATGGCACCGACCTTCAGGATGTCGAAAAACATCGCCCACTGGATGCGCAGGCCGCGCAGCTTCGGCGTGATGCGTGCGCGCCCGGAGAACAGGTACCAGCCCATGATGCAGATGTTCATGGTGTAGGCGATCAGCGCGCCGGCCGCGACGCCGCGCATGCCGAACTGCGGCACCGGGCCGAGCCCGAGGCCGAGCGTGCCGCCGAGCACGATCTGCCAGGCCGCGGAGTTGAGGATCAGGAACGACGGCAGCTTCATGTTGCCGGTGCCGCGCAGCACGCCGGCCATGGTGTTGAGCAGCCAGGGCAGCACGGCGCCGCCGAAAAACACCTGGGTGTAGGCGATCGCATGGCTCAGCACGGCGCCGCGGCCGCCGAGCATCTCCAGCACTTTCGGCCCGAAGATCAGCATGCCCAGCATGAAGACGAGGCCGAAGGTGATTCCGATCAGCATCGCATGCATGGCGAGCGTGGCCGCGCGCTCGCGATCACCGGCGCCGAGCGCACGTGCAATGGCGGATGCTACCGCTCCGCCCATGGCGCCGCCCGACATCGTCATGGTCAGGATGATGGTCGGAAACACCAGCGCCATCGCCGCCAGCGCCTCGACGCCGAGCCGGCCGATATAGGAAGTCTCGGCGATCACCGTGCAGGTGCCGGCCGAGAGCGCGATCACGTTGGGCCAGGCGAGCGACAGCAGCGTGCGCAGGATCGGTCCGTCCACGAGCGCGCTTCGCACCGGCCGCGGGGGCGGCGGCAGCGGACGCTCTTGTTCATCGACCGGGATTTCGGCGATGTCGGACATGTCTTCTCCGGGCGCCATTGGCGGCGCGGCAATGCGTAGGTGTGCCAATAACTTTGTTCGCGCGCAGGGCGCAGCGAGGGCTTGTTAGCACGCTGCGGAGCGATTCCTCCTGCGCCAGATGCAGGCGTGCCCTGCGGCAGCGCATTTCAGCAAGTGAGAGCTATTCGATCGTCCAGACCAACGGCGGGCGGCCGCCGGCGGCGGGGCGGACGTGCACGGCAATATGCCGTCCGCATCCGGCAGCGAGGCCTTCGAACAGTCCCTCCAGCACCTTGGTGCAGGCAAAATGATAGTCGGCGACGTCGTCCATCAGCTTCCAGCTCTGCTGGCGGAGCTCGAATGCGCCTTCGGACTGCGTCATCTCCGCGGCATCGTCCTGCGCGGCAAACAACGCGCTCAGGAACGATGCGAATTCACTTACTCCGCCGCGCCCCATCGCCAGCGCCGCTGCGACCTCGTCGAAATACTGCATGCCGATCAGCTTGCCGGTGAGGCGCAGCAGATAGCCGGCGTCTTCCGGGCCGAACAGCTGCACCATCACGGGCGCGGCGGTGCGGACATATTCCATCGCGTAATTGCGATAGGCTTTCTCCAGGCGCGGCTTCGGCCAGCTCGCAACGGGAAGTGCCGGCGCGGTCTTCGCATCGAACAGCGGTGCTTCGAGGTGGCGTGCGAACACGAGGCGCTGGTCGAGCTCAAGCGGATGATCGTATTGATGGTAGTAACCTTCCAGCCCGTCCTGGCCGTCGACGCTCTGCTTGGTGCAGACGAAGCCGAGCCTGAGATCGCCGAGCGCAACGCCGTTGTTGGCGTGCCAGCCGCGCAGCATCGCGCGGCTCACCTCGCCCGGTACGCCGCAGATCGCGGTGCCCTTCCAGATCCAGCGCGGCGGCGGATAACGGATCCAGGCCTTGGTGTCGCTCTCGTACATGTATTCGACATGCACGCCGCCGATCCAGTTGGAGAGGTAGTGATATTGCGCAGCCGCCACCGCCGGCGGCAGATGATCGATCCCGAGCTTCTTGAGGCCGGGCAGGAAGCGCTCCTGCTGCTGGCGGCGAAACACGCGGAAGACGAATTCCGCCGCATCGGCGGTGCCGCGCCGCGTGACGACGGCGAGGATGAGTCCGGTGAAGTAGGCGTGATAGAGCTCGGCGACCGCGCGCCAGCGCTTCCATTGGGCTTCCTGCGCGGCGTCTGAGGCGGCGGCCATGTTCGCTCCCGATCGTTGATTTTGATCGAGTGTGTCACCGCACCTTCCGGCAAGCAACATGACGCCCGTGCAGGGCGCCCTGCGCGATCGCCTGCCAATTCCGCATCACGAAGTTTGCGGCGGCGTTTTGGCTGCGCGCTCACGCTCGACCCGTTCGGTGACATCGCGCGCCATCGCCACGGATCCGAGCACGTTGCCGCCGGAATCCCGCACCAGCGCGAAGGTCATCTCGATGTAGAGCTTGCGTCCGCTCTTGTGCACCGCGCGGGTCAGCGTCGGCTTGCCCGCAAGCTTCATCGCGCCGCTGGCGAGTGCGGCCTCAAAACCCTTCCAGTGCGCTGCGCGCAGATGCTCGGGAATGATCAGATCGAGATTCTGGCCGAGCGCTTCCGCCGCGGAGAAGCCGAACAGCGTCGTCGCGGCGCCATTCCACCGCATGATCGTGCCGGAGCGATCCGAATAGATCAGCGCATCCGCGACGTTTTCGGCGATCTTTGCGTCGAGTTCGGATGGATTGCTCATGTCAGCACCTCGTAGCCCGGATGGAGCGGAGCGCAATCCGGGACCGTGCCGCAAGTGAGACTGCCCCGGATTACGCTTGCGCTCCATCCGGGCTACAGGATCGCGCTACACCCGGAAATGCTTCGATAGTTTGAGGCCTTGCGCCTGGTAGTTCGAGCCGATGCGCTGGCCGTACATCGCGTCGGGGCGCGCCAGCATCTTCTCGTAGACGAGACGGCCGACGATCTGGCCGTGCTCGAGGATGAACGGCACCTCGCGCGAGCGCACTTCCAGCACGGCGCGCGATCCCAGCCCGCCGGCGCCGGCATAGCCGAAGCCGGGATCGAAGAATCCGGCATAATGCACGCGGAATTCGCCGACCAAGGGATCGAACGGCACCATCTCCGCGGCGTAGTCGGGCGGCACCTGCACGGCTTCCTTGGAGGCGAGGATGTAGAACTCGCCGGGATCGAGGATCAGGCTGCCGTCGGGACGGGCCGAGATCGGCTCCCAGAAATCTTCCACCGCATAACCGGAGCGACGATCGACATCGACGACGCCGGTGTGGCGCTTGGCGCGGTAACCCACGAAGCCGTTGGCCTTCTCGCCCGAGAGGTCGACGGAAACCGCGACGCCGCCGGACAGATCGGCATCGTCGATATCGACGAGGCGTTCCGTAGCATGGAGTGTTTCGAGCTCGTCGGCGTTGAGGATGGCGTCGCCGGTGCGGAAACGCACCTGGCTGAGGCGCGAGCCCTCGCGCACCAGCACCGGAAACGTCTTCGGGCTGATCTCGGCATAGAGCGGGCCGTGATAGCCGGCGCCGATCATGTCGAAGCGGCGGGTGCCGTCGGCGATCACGCGGGTGAAAACGTCGAGCCGTCCGGTCGAGCTCTTCGGGTTGGCGGCCGCGACGATCTCCGGCGGCAGCGCGAGGCTCTCCAGCAGCGGCACGATGTAGACGCAGTTGGTCTCCAGCACCGCGCCGTCGGCGAGGCTGAACTCGTGCAGCTTCAATTCGTCGATGCGCTCGGCGACGGTGGCGCCGGGACCGGGCAGGAAGCTGGCGCGGACGCGGTAGGCGATGTCGCCGAGGCGCAGATCGAGACTGGCCGGCTGGATCTGGCTTTCCACGAAGTCATAGGCGGGCAGGATGAGGCCTGCCTCCGCCATCGCCGCGATCATGCGGTCGGGCAGGATACCATTGGCGTCGGGCGCGACCGTGAACGTCAACCGGGGGTCCTCATCAGGGCTCAAATGCATCCGGGCAGGCCGGAAATACAGGTCTTTTACGGCTATCCGATGGACGCCTTGACGGAAAGGGCATTGCGGAATATGAGCATCACTTATCCCGTGGTGATTTGAGCCGGCCGGCTTGCAGCCACGTTAAATAAGTCGCTAAACAGGCCGGGGACCTCTGAGATCCCGGCCCGTGGACATGTCCAGGCCGGTTTTTTTGTGCCCGCTTTCGACGAAGCGGTCATGTCGGAGGTACCTATGTCGAAGTCGCCTGCCAACTACCGTCCCGAAACCCGCCTGGTCCATTCCGGCACCCTGCGCTCGCAATATGGCGAGACGTCGGAGGCGCTGTTCTTGACGCAAGGCTACGTCTACAACAGCGCCGAGGAGTGCGAGGCGCGGTTCAAGGGCGAGGACCCCGGCTTCATCTATTCGCGCTACTCCAACCCGACCATTGCGATGTTCGAGCGCCGCATGATCGAGCTCGAGGGCGCCGAGGCCGCCCGCTCGGCGGCAACCGGCATGGCCGCGGTGACGACCGCGATCCTGGCGCCGCTCAAGTCCGGCGACCACGTCGTCGCCTCCCGCGCGCTGTTCGGCTCGTGCCTCTACGTCATCCAGGACCTCTTGCCGCGCTATGGCATCGAGACCACGCTGGTCGACGGGGCCAATCTGGATGAATGGCAACGCGCGGTGAAGCCCAACACCAAGACGTTCTTTCTGGAGAGCCCGACCAACCCGACGCTGGACGTGCTCGACATTCCCGCCATCGCCGAGATCGCGCACAAGGGCGGCGCGCGGCTCGTCGTCGACAACGTGTTCGCGACCCCGATCTGGCAGAGCCCGCTGGCGCTCGGCGCCGACGTCGTCGTCTACTCCGCGACCAAGCACATCGACGGCCAGGGCCGCTGTCTCGGCGGCATCATCCTGTCGTCGGAAGCCTTCATCGCCGAGCACATTCACAATTTCATGCGCCAGACCGGCCCGTCGATCTCGCCGTTCAACGCCTGGGTCCTGCTCAAGGGCCTGGAGACCCTGGGCGTGCGCGTGCGCGCGCAGACCGATACCGCAGCGCGCATCGCCGACGTGCTGGCCAGCCATCCGAAGATTTCGCGGCTGGTCTATCCCGGCCGCGCCGATCATCCGCAGGCCGCCTTGGTGAAAAAGCAGATGCGCGGCGGCTCGACGCTGGTCGGCTTCGAGGTCAAGGGCGGCAAGCAGGGCGCGTTCCGCGCGCTCAATGAATTGAAGCTCGCCAAGATCTCGAACAATCTCGGCGATGCCAAGAGCCTCGTCACGCATCCAGCGACCACGACGCATCAGCGCCTGAAGCCGGAGGACCGTGCCGCGCTCGGCATCAGCGAAGGGTTCATCCGCTTCTCGGCGGGGCTGGAGCATGCCGACGATCTGATCGAGGATCTCACGGCGGCGCTGGAGAAGGCGTGATCTTTCTTACCCTCCCCTGGAGGGTAAAGCGAACTACATCGGCCGATACGTCCGCACGTCCGCCGGCACGTTCACGCCCAGCTTGATCTGGCCGACCGAGCGGATGATGTCGTCGCCGAGCAGCTGGGCGAAGCAGGCATAGCCCCAATCGTTCATGTGCAGGCCGTCGGCGATGACGAAGCTCTCGACCGGGATCGACTGGTTCTCGTGCCAGTCGCGCATCACCTCGAAGCGCGGGAAGATGCCGACGTGACGCAGCTCGGCGACCTTGCCGAGCAGATTCACCATCTTGCCGGCGCTCTCCTTGCGCTGGTTGACCGCCGGCGAATATTGCGGATCGACCAGCACGATGTCGGCATCGCCGGCGGCCTGGATGCGGCCGATGCCGTCCTCGACCAGCTTTGCGGTGTCGCCGGGATCGAGGTTGCGCAGCACGGCGTTGGTGCCGACCTGCCAGATCACGAGATCCGGATGCACGTCGATCACCTCGGTCTGCAGACGCTTCATCATCTCGGGCGCGTCCTCGCCGCCGACGCCGGCATTGACGACGGTGATGTCGGCGGTCGGATAGTGCCGGCGCAGCTGCGCGGCGAGACGGTTCGGATAATTGAACTCCGGCGAGCTCGCGCCGAAGCCGGCCGTCGACGACGAGCCGAACGCGACGATGACGACGGGCTTGCCGGCGACCAGCTTGCCCGCGACATGCGGCAGCGAACCCATCGTCTTCGAGCCGCCCTTCGGCGGCAGGCAGGGCACGCGACTGAAAATATCGGCGGCGGATTTGGCGACCTGCTTCACCTTGTCGATGGCGCGCGTCGCGACGCCGCGCTGCTCGGGCGTGGTCGCGGCCACGGTGGTCTGGGACGGCGACGCGGGAGCCGGATCAGCCGACTGCGCGGGCGTTGCCTGTGCGGCTTGCGTCTGCGCGTGCGACCGCACGGCCAGCGCCAGCAACAGAAGCGCTGCGGCTGCAGGCGCGGCCAGCCATGCCGTCAGGCGAAAAGGGCGGAGAGAACTCATTAACGCTAGACCTCAATTTTGCTGCTGGGCCGGCTCCAGATGAGCTGCGTCGATCACGAACTGTGCCAACGCCCGGCCAAGGCAATCATGAACCTGCTTCGCCAGTTCAGGCCCGCGGGACGGGCTGAACAGGTCGAACTGACCCTGATCATTCCACTGCCGCATGATCGCGAAACGGTCGAACAGCGGAATATCGTGCTCCTGCGCCACCACCTTCATATTATCGAGATAGGGCGGCGCCGAGATCATGGTCTCCGTACGCGGGCTGTATTGCAAGTTCATCAAGACGACGTCAGCCCCCGCATTTTGCAGCGCGGCAACCCCTTCAGTCACCGCGCCGCGAAACTCGTCGGGATCGATGGCTCGGATGGCGTCCACGGTCCCGGTCTGCCAGATCACCAAAGTAGGCTTTTTTGCTTCCATCAGCTTAACGAAGCTGCCGGCCGCCTCTTCGGCGGTCTTCTTGCTCTGTATTTCTACGGAGACGTGCACGGCCTCCTGCGGCGGCAGCTTGTCTTTCAGCATGACCTGCATGCGCGCGGGATAGGAGGCGTCCTCGGCGGACGGAATCGTGGTCGAGCGGCTGCCGATGACCAGGATTTCGAGCGGCTTGCCGGCCTTGATGGCGTCGGCGACCTTGGGAAGCTGGCTTTCGCTGGCGAGCAGATAGGACGGCAATTCGCACGCCGCGGGCACGGAAGGCGCCGCGGGCGCAGCATCGCCCGCGCGCGCCACAGGCGCGGCGAGGCTATCGCATAGCAGGATCAGGCTCAGGAGAACCTTCGCCTTCATCAGCCCCCTCCCGCCAGATCGGCGTTGCCGACGGCGTTTTTGGTTTTCGCACCGCTCTTGTCAGCCACGCGCTTGTACCACGAAATCACCCAGGCCACGCCCCACATGATCAGGACCCCGGAGAGACTAATCAGCGCATGCATGGCCGCGCCGCCGGAGACTTCGGCGAGAATGAAGTGCCCGGCGAAGGCCAGGAAGACGCCGAGACAGAAGATCTCGAGGGAATGCTGGCCGCATAGAATCAATGGGCGCAGCCAGCGCGATTTCAAGCCCGGCCAATCCCGGGGCAGGAAGCGCACGGTGAGCGCAGCCAGCGCCAGGAAATGCGTGAAGCGCAGCACGTCCAGATCGGTCTTGTCGATCGGATACATCCACTGCTCGATCCGCTTCGGCATGAACTGGGAGAGCTGCGGCACATACCAGGTCAGCGTCACGTAGAACGCGGCGACCAGATAGGCGATCGAGATCCACATCGTCACGGGCGAAGCCAGGATGCGCGACATGCGTCGCGCACCTCCAAGCGCGCACCATGCACCGAACACGAACAGCAATTGCCAGGCGAAGGGATTGAAGGCCCAGAATCCGTTCGGATAGGCCGACAGGTAAAGGTCGTACTCCCAGGTGACCGCGTAGAGCACGACCGAGAGGCCGAGCGTGACGTCGGGGCGCCACTTCATCGACCACAGGATCAAGGGCAGCGCCAGCATCAGCACGATGTAGAGCGGCAGCACGTCCATGTTGACGGGGCGGAAACGCAGCAGCAGCGCCTGCACGATGGTGACGTCCGGCTGCTTGAGGAAATCCATGATGCCCATCTCTTCGGTGTAGAGTGGGTTCTCGAAGCTGGTCGCGACGTAGGAGATCTCGGCGAGGAAGATCGTGAACAGGAAGACGTGGGCGACGTAGATCTGCCAGACCCGGCGCAGGATGCGCGCGGTGGCGATGACGACGCCGCTCTCCAGCATCGCCCTGCCGTAGACGAAGGCGGCGGTATAGCCGGAGATGAAGATGAAGATCTCGGTGGCGTCGCTGAAGCCGTAATTGCGGATCGTGAACCAGGTGAGCAGGCTCGGCGGCAGGTGGTCGATGAAGATCAGCCACAGCGCCAGCCCGCGAAACAGGTCGAGCCGGAGCTCGCGCTCGCCGATCGCAGGCAGCGTGATGGCCGGCGCCCGCGCGCGCGGCTTCGCTCCTGCGGGCTTGCTGTCGACGGACGCGCCGTCGACGGGATTGGCGGTTCCCGCGATCGTCGTTCCCGTCACTTGGTCGGCAATGGTCATCGGGGGCCAAAAACCCTTCCGCAAATCGCGACGTCTCGAGGAGTGTACCGGTCCGCTACCGAACTCGCAAAGCGGCCGGACCATGTGGGGTATCCCTTTGCGGGTGTTTCCCTCGCCGGTGTCCTTCCCTTCGAATTCTGGCGGGACGATGTCGCCAAGGCCGGCCGCGGCGTTTGGTTCCGGCGCCGGATTTCGGTATGGTAGCAACCATGTACCGCGCCGTGACCCGCCACATCGAAGTGACCGTCGAGCCGAACTTTGTTCCGGAGCAGTCGTCGGCCGACCGTTCCCGCTATTTCTGGTCCTACACCATCGTCATCACCAACTCGGGCGAGGAGACCGTGCAGCTCAAGACGCGGCACTGGATCATCACCGACGCCTCCGGTCGCCAGCAGGAGGTGAAGGGCGAGGGCGTGGTCGGCGAGCAGCCAATTCTGGCCCCCGGCGAACGCTTCGAATACACCTCGGGTGTGCCGCTCTCCACCGCCTCCGGCTTCATGACCGGCCGCTACCAGATGGTCACCGAAAGCGGCGAGCGCTTCGAGATCGACGTGCCGGCGTTCTCGCTGGATAGCCCTGATAACAAGCGGGTGTTGAATTAGGAGCCTCGTGTCCCGGACAAGCTGCAACGCCTTCGGGCGTTGCGGCGCAGAGCCGGGACCCAGCGCGACACGGCCCCATGCGGATGGATGGGCCCCCGCTCTGCATCGCATCGCAAGAAAGCTGCGCTGCGTCCGGGGCACGAAAGCAGTGGGTGTGTACGCTCTCTCCACGTCATTGCGAGGGAGTATGATGCGGAAGCTCACTGCTCCAAGCGACGCTGTCATTCCCTGCCTTGTGCGCAATTGCGCACTGGGGCGGGCGATGACACCGAATGCGTAGTTGCAGACATGGCTTCGCAGCCTCGCGGCGCAATTCGCCCGAGCTTTGCTTGATCTCATCGCCCTCTCATCCAAGAGCAACTGGGAGGGAAGTAGACCTGCGATCAGACGGGCTCAAGGCTG
>NZ_CAKZJO010000006.1 GCF_936943645.1 uncultured Bradyrhizobium sp.
GCGGGGCAATCGCAGCTTCACGCACGCGAAGAAACCCATGACGCAGTACGACTAACCCGCCCTACGAAATCACCTTCGCTGGGACTGGTTCTCTGCATCACGCAGCTCTCGTAGGGGGGGGCGCCCACGATCTCTGCGTGATCGAGGGAGGTGGTGGGCACGCTTCGCTTTGCCCAACTTCCGGCACCGCCATCGCAGGCCGTCTACCTTCGCCCGAACAGCTTCTCCACATCGCTCAGCTTCAACTCGACATAGGTCGGCCGGCCGTGGTTGCACTGGCCGGAGTTCGGGGTGTCCTCCATCTCGCGGAGCAGGGCGTTCATCTCCTCCGGCCGCAGCCTGCGGCCGGCGCGGACCGAGCCGTGGCAGGCCATGGTCGCCGCGACGTGCATCAGGCGGCGCTCGAGCGGAAGCGCCTCGTCCCATTCGGCCATGTGCTCGGAGAGATCGCGCAGCAGGCCGCCGGCATTGGTCTTGCCGAGCAGCGAGGGCGTCTCGCGCACCGCGACCGCGCCGGGGCCGAAGGATTCGATGACGAGGCCGAACGAAGCCAGCTCCTCGCTGCGCTCCAGCAGGCGCTCCACCGTCGCCTCGTCCATCTCGACGATCTCCGGAATCAACAGGATCTGCCGCTGCACGCCGTTTGCGGCGAGCGAGGCCTTCAGCCGCTCATAGACGATGCGCTCATGCGCGGCGTGCTGGTCGACGATGATGAGGCCGTCGCGGGTCTGCGAGACGATGTAGGTCTCGTGGATCTGCGTGCGCGCAGCACCAAGCGGGCGGTCGACGAGGTCGCCCGCGGGCTGGGTCTCGATCCGCACGTCCGCGCTGGGCGCGCCGACATCGAACGCGGCCTGCGCGCGCTCGGCGAATGCAGGTGCGGCCGAGCCGTCGAATGACGGCATCGGCGCCACGGGCGCGGACGGCGAAGTGCGCCAGTCCCAGCTCGCCGGGCGCTGCGGCGTGAAAGCCGGGCGGAACGCGGACAGCGCGCTCTCGCCGCTGTTGGCGGCGGTACGGCGGCCCTCGCGGGCCAGCGCTTCCTTCAAGCCGTGCACGATCAGCGCGCGGACGAGGCCGGCGTTGCGGAAGCGCACCTCGGTCTTGGCCGGATGCACGTTGGCATCGACCTCGCGCGGATCGAGCGTGACGAACAGCGCCAGCACGGGATGGCGGTCGCGCGGCAGATAATCGGAATAGGCCGCACGCACCGCGCCCAGGATCAGCTTGTCGCGCACCGGGCGGCCGTTGACGAAGAGATATTGCCCGAGCGCGTTGGCCTTGGTGAGGGCAGGCGCGGCAGCGTAGCCGGCGACGACGACGCCCTCGCGCTCGGCATGGACCTCGATGGCGTGGCTGCGGAATTCAGCGCCGAGGATATCGCCGAGCCGCGTCAGCCGTCCGGCCGCGCCGGGCAGCGCCGCAGCCCAGGTCACCGGTGCGCGCTCTTCGCCCGCCAGCGTGAAGGTGACATCGGGCCGCGCCATGGCGAGGCGCCGCACCACCTCGCGAATGGCTTCCGCCTCGGTGCGGTCGGTCTTCAGGAACTTCAGCCGCGCCGGGGTCGCGTAGAAGAGGTCATTGACCTCGACGCGGGTGCCATGCGCCAGCGCCGCCGGCATGATCTCGGACTTCGCGCCGCCCTCGACCGACAGCGCCCAGGCGTGCGGCTCGCTGGCATGGCGGGTCGTGATCGAGAGACGCGCGACGGAGCCGATCGAGGGCAGCGCCTCGCCGCGGAACCCGAGGGTGCGGATCTGCAGCAGGTCCTCGTCGTCGAGCTTGGAGGTGGCGTGGCGTTCGACCGCGAGCGCGAGGTCCTTCGCGGTCATGCCGCTGCCGTCGTCGGTGATGCCGATCCGCCGCCGCCCGCCGCCGTCGGTGAAGACGTCGATCCGGCTCGCGCCGGCATCGATGGCATTCTCGACCAGCTCCTTGACCACGCTCGCCGGCCGCTCGACCACCTCGCCGGCGGCGATGCGGTTGACGACCTGTTCTGGAAGCTGGCGGACGGGCATGAGGCTCTGACTTGGACTTGCGATCTGGATTCGCGGACAGCGCTATTCTAGGCCGTGTTGCGTCAAAAGCATGTGTTGGGCAACAGCCGTCTGGCTGCCTGGGGAAGAGGGCTGCCTATCACATTGAAGACATTGGGCGTTCGAGAAAATCGCGCAGCCGGGATGGAGCGACGTTCGGGCGCCATCCTGATTGTGAGGTGCCGGGCCGCGGTGTAGCATCGTGAAAAAACGGCAACAGGACGGGAGGACGCCATGTGCCATCTCTTCGCGCATCAGCCGCAACGCGATTACGAATCCCAGACCCGCTCGTTGCGGATCGGCGGCCATTGCACCTCGATTCGGCTCGAAATGGCGTTCTGGGACACGCTGGAGGAGATCGCGGCCAAGGAGAGCATGAGCCTCGGCAAGTTCCTGACCACGCTCTACAACGAGGTGCTCGACCACCACGGCGAGGTCAACAATTTCGCCTCGCTGCTGCGGTGCTCGTGTTTGATCTATCGCTCGAAGGCGATGATGCCGGTGCAGGAGTTCAAGGCCAGCGTGGCGCCGATCCTGGATGCGGCCGAATAGCTGCTCCATCCGGCGTACGAGGTCGTCTCCGCTACAAGACTCCCTCCGCCGTCATTGCGAGGAGCACTTGCGACGAAGCAATCCAGAGTATTTCCGCGGAGGGACTCTGGATTGCTTCGCTTCGCTCGCAATGACGGGGAGAGAAACCTGCCTCTCAAATCTCCTTCTTCTGCATCGCCCCCGCAATGTAATCCGCCTGGCGGATCGCCAGCGCGACGATGGTCAGGGTCGGGTTGCAGGCCGCGCCGCTGGTGAACTGGCTGCCATCGGAGACGAACAGGTTCTTGACGTCGTGGCTCTGGCCGAACTTGTTGACCACGCCGTCGCGCGCCTTCTCGCTCATTCTGTTGGTGCCGAGATTATGCGTGCTCGGATAAGGCGGGGTCGGATAGGTCACGGTGGCGCCGACGGCGTCGTAGACCGCCGCGCCCTGCTTGTAAGCGTGGGCGCGCATCGCGAGGTCGTTGGGATGATCGTCGAAATGCACGCTGGCGACCGGCTGTCCATGCTTGTCCTTCACGACGGGATCAAGCGTGATGCGGTTGGTCTCCTGCGGCATGTCCTCGCCGACCAGCCACATGCCGGCCATCCGGGGATAGCCGTCGAGCGCCGAGGTGAACGAGCGTCCCCAGGCACCGGGATTGAGGAACGCCGCCATGAAGGGCAGGCCGATCGACAGCGTCTCCATCTCGTAGCCGCCGACGAAGCCGCGCTTCGGGTTGTTCGCGGCCTCGTCGCGGATGATGCCGGCCATGGTGGTGCCGCGATACATGTGCACGGATTTCTCGAACACGGCGTAGACGCTGCCGGTCATGTGGCGCATGTAGTTGCGACCGACCTGTCCCGATGAATTGCCGAGGCCGTCGGGGAACATGCTCGAGGCGCTGTTGAGCAGCAGCCGCGGGCTTTCGATCGAGTTGCCGGCGACCGCGACGATGCGCGCCTTTTGGCGCTGCATCGCGCCGCTCCCGTCGGCATAGACGACGCCGGTCACCTTGCCGCCGGCATCATGCTCGATCTTGATCGCCATGCTGCTCGGCCGCACTTCGAGATTGCCGGTGGCCTCGCCCTTGGGGATCTCGGTGTAGAGCGTCGACCATTTCGCGCCGGATTTGCAGCCCTGGAAGCAGAAGCCGATCTGCTGGCAGGAACCGCGTCCGTCGCGCGGCTGGCTGTTGATCGCCATGTTGCCGGTGTGCACGGTCTTGTAGCCGAGCTTCTTCGCGCCGGCTTCCAGCACCTTGAAGTTATTGTTGCCGGGAAGCCCGGGGATGCCGTTGGTGCGGGTCACGCCCATCTTGTCCTCGGCCTTGGCGTACCACGGCTCCATCTCGGCCAGCGTCACCGGCCAGTCCAGGAGGTTGGCACCGGGAATGCTGCCGTAAGTGCTCTTCACCTTGAATTCGTGCTCGTCGAAGCGCAGCGAGGCGCCGGCCCAATGCGTTGTCGAGCCGCCGACCGCCTTGACGATCCAGGCCGGCAGTCCCGAAAAATCCTTGGCGACGCGCCAGGTCCCCGACGTGGTGCGGGCATCGGTCCAGGCGAGCTGGGAAAAGCTCTCCCATTCGTCGTTGACGAAGTCGTGGTTCTCGATGCGGGGACCCGCTTCGAGGATGACAACCTTGACGCCCTTCTGCGCGAGCTCGTTGCCCAGCGTGCCGCCGCCGGCACCGGAGCCGACGATCACCACAACGCTGGAATCGTTCAGATCGAATTTTGCCATATGCGTTCTCCTGAACCGTTGGGTGGCGGTTTAAGCCTTCGGCAGCCAGTCGATGTCGGCGAAGCCGCGGTTGATGTAGCCGCCGTGCTCGGCGGAAGAGCCCTCGTAGCCGAAGCGCGGCCAGACCTCCTTCTGGTTGTAGAGCGAGACGATGAGGTCGCCGCGTACCTTCTGGAAGAAGTCGCTTTGCTCGATCTCCTTCAGCAGCACGACGCGGTCGGCTTCCCAGGGCACTTCGGCGTAAGCCATCTTGTGGCGATCCTTCGCGTTCTGGTCGAGCCGCGCGATGCCGTCGCTGATCAGCGATTTGACGGACGCGTCCTTGGCCGCCTTGCCGTCCCACGGCTTGATCGCGGTGATGTAGTAGCTGTCACCGAGCACGTCGTGCGGATAGATGTCGCGCGCGACCTTCAGCAGCGTCTTCATCGTGGCGGGCGAGAGCGCGGTAGCGTCGTCGGCCCAGGCATCCTCGATACTGACGGCGACGCCGGTCGCGACAGCCACGACCGGCACGGCGGTGGCCGCGCCCTTGAGAAAGACGCGGCGGCTGTGCTTGCTTCGACGATCGACTTCTCTCATGGCATTCCTCCGTGGATTTTTATGATTTGGATTGTCGTTGTCAGCCGAAGCGTCCGCCTCGCTGGATCACCTCGATCTTGTAGCCGTCGGGATCGCTGACGAAGAAGAAGCGCGCCAGCGTCTTGCCGTCGTGCTTGAAGTCGCGCAGCGGCCCCGGCGCGAGTTCTTCGCGCTCGAAACGGGCGTGCTCGGCATCGAGATCCTCGACCACGACGGCGAGATGGCCGTAGCCGTCACCGAGCTGGTACGGCTCCTTGCGATCGAAATTCACGGTCAACTCGACCTCGAAAGGTGAGGAGGGGTGACGCAGATAGATCAGAGCGAAGTCGGAAAACTTCAGATGGTCGGCGACCTCGAGGCCGAAGGCGCGCTTGTAGAAATCGAGCGCGCGTGCCACGTCGCGCACGCGGATCATGGAATGAACGGGCTTGGCCATTCAGTTCTGCTCCCTCAGGTAGGCGATGATGGCGGCGCGCGTCTCGGGCTTGGCCTGGCGGTAGGCCATGACCACACCGGGAATGACGGCTTGCGGATTGGTCAGCCAGGCGTCGAGCCGGGCGTCATCCCAGGCGAAGTCGGCTTTCGACAGCGCCTCCGAATATTTGAAACCTTCAATCTTGCCGGCAGGGCGTCCCACGACCTTCACCAGCGGCGGGCCCTGCCGCATCGGCTCCGACAGGCTCAACGTGTGACACACCGCGCATTGCTGCTTGAAGAGTGTTGCGCCGTCCGGCGGTTTTGCGGCGGGCATAGGCATTTGCGCGTCGGCAACCCGCGCCATCAGCACCGTCGCGGTGCACAATCCCAGCACGATCACGCGCATCGTTAGCAGCCGTCCATCCACATCAACGTGCGCAAACTCTAGGCGGCGTCAGATGGGCGGTGGTAGTAGCGGGCTGTTTCGCCGCGCACCGGGATGTTCACCGTGTGTGTTGTTCCGCCCCGCCTTATATGCGGAGCACAATTCCGCGAAACCGCCGTCAAATCCTTAAACGATCACCACACGATGCGCATTGCATGGCATTCGCGCCGCTCGAATTCTCGACGCAATACAATGGTCCGGTGCAGATGAGCGGCGTGACAGCCGCCGGGCCATTCATCGCGAACAAATCCAGGAGAAATGGATGAAGTTGGTCAAGACCTCGATGATCGCGTGCGCTCTTTCGGCCCTCGTCGCGGCGCCCGTCCTCGCGCAAAGCGCGCCGCCCGCCAAGTCGGGCGGCACCGTGCAGAGCAAACCCATGCAAGGCAGCACGATGGGCAGCGGTGATGAGGAGATGAATGCCCAGCCCGGTGCGGCGGGCGAGAAGACCGGCATGAAATCGACCAAAGGCACCAGAGGCACGGTCGGCACCACGGGCAGCGCTGCGCACAAGGGAACGACCGACGATACCGCGACGGGTGGCGCTACGGGTAAACGTTACTAGCCTGCCGAATGGCATTGCAGAACTCCGGTCGCCCCCGCGGCCGGAGCTTTTGCTGCGCCGGAGCGTTTTCGAGCGAAGTGGGCACCGGTTCGCGTGAAGAAAACGCGTCAAACAAGAATTGAGAGCTTCGGTTCTGATGCAATCAGAGCCGAAGCTCTAGTCGTTGAAGCGGCCGCCGCGGCCGGCCTTGACGTCGCTGCGGCGTTTCTTGCCGTCGAGCCGGCGCTGCTTGGAGGCGTAGGTCGGTCGCGTTGCGCGGCGCGGTGTTGGCCGGATCATCGCCTCGGTCAGGATCGCAACGAGCCGGTCGATGGCGTCCTGGCGATTGCGCTCCTGGGTGCGGAAGCGCTGGGCGTGGATCACGATCACGCCGTCCTTGGTCATGCGCTGGCCAGCGATGCGGGCAAGGCGGATCGCCGCATCCTCGGGGATGGTCAGCTTGCGCGTGT
Source organism: uncultured Bradyrhizobium sp. (assembly GCF_936943645.1). Taxonomy (GTDB): domain Bacteria; phylum Pseudomonadota; class Alphaproteobacteria; order Rhizobiales; family Xanthobacteraceae; genus Bradyrhizobium. The sequence continues at coordinate 6,767 of NZ_CAKZJO010000006.1, forward strand.
CGAAGCGCAATTGGGCCGAGGTCGAGACCTTGTTGACGTTCTGCCCGCCCGGGCCGGAGGCACGGACAAAGTCGATCTCGATGTCGTCCTCGTCGATGACGAGATCGCGGGATATCCGCAGCATGATGGCACCATTCGTGATGTCCGGACATATCGCGGACGTCTACGTTCGGCAATGGCGCATCCTGGAAACGTGAATGGCCGGGCGGAGCCCGGCCATTCAGCGGACGTCAGGGGTGTCAGTTCGACTTCGTCGCGGGAGGCGCTGCCGGCTGCGCCGCCGCTTGCGGGGCGCGGCCGACGACGACGGTCAGGAGGCCCTGGCCCCAGAGCCGCTTGGCGGCGGCCTTGGCGTCATCAAGCGTCACGGCGTCGACGATGGCATTGCGCCTCTCGATATAGTCGATCGGCAGCTTGTCCTGCTGGTACTGCAGCATCGCCTGCGCCAGCTTGGAGGAGGTGTCGAGCGCCAGCATCTGCGAACCCTTGAGGTAGGACTTGGCCTCGTCGAGCTCCTTCTGCGTCGGGCCTTCGTCGGCGATGCGGCGCACTTCCTTGTCGATGGCGTCGATGGTGTCGCCGGCGCGGTCGGCGCGGGTGCCGGTATTGCCGATGAAGATCGCCGAATGCTCCATCCAGAGCAGCGCTTCATAGACCGAATAGGCAAGGCCGCGCTTCTCGCGGACCTCGCGATAGAGCCGCGAGGACAATCCGCCGCCGCCCAGGATGTGGTTGACGACATAGGCCGCCATGAAGTTCGGGTCGCTGCGCTTCACGCCGGGGCCGCCGAAGGTGATCACGGTTTGCGGCACGTCGAGCGTCACGAAGGCGCGCTGCGGCGGCTTTGCCGCGTCGACGTCAGGGACCGGCGTCAGGTTGGCCTTCGCCGGCAGGCTGCCGAAGGTGTGGTCGAGCAGCTTGCCGAGCGTCTCCGGATCGACGTCGCCGACGACGGCGATCTTCAGCCCATCCTTGGCGATCACCCGGCTGACGTAGTCCTTCAGATCGGCGATTGTGATGGTCGGGACGCTGTCGAGATTGCCGTTGGTCTGGCGACCGTAGGGATGATCGCCGAAGGTGACCTCCAGGAATTTGCGGCTCGCCAGGGACGTCGGGTTGGTGGTCTCGCGGCGCAGGCCCGAGACGACCTGCGAACGGATGCGCTCGACATCGGCGGGGTCGAAATGCGGCGAGGTCAGCGCGCTCCGCAGGAGATCAAAGGCCTCGTCCTTGTTGTCGCGCAGCATGCGCAGGCTGCCGCGGAAGGTGTCGCGGGAGGCGCTGAAGGACAGCTCGATGGCGCGGCGGTCGAGCCGCTCGTGGAAGGTCTTGGAATCGAGATCGCCGGAGCCTTCATCGAGGAGGTCACCGACGAGATTGGCGACGCCCGACTTGTCCTTGGGATCCTGAGCGGAGCCGCCGGCAAAGGAATATTCCATCGCGATCAGCGGCACGGTCGCGTCCTGCACGAACCAGGCCTCGATGCCGCCGGGCGAGACCAGGCGCTGGATCTTTGCGGCGGCGAACGAGGGCGAGATGGCGGCGAGGGAAAGCGCAGCGCCGGTGGCAAGCGAGACTACAACGCGTCGAAGCAAGGGATAGGTCACGAACGCTTCTCCTCGCGCTTGGCGGCACTGGTGTCCTTGATCAGATAGCCCGTCACCGAGCGCTTCTTCTCGAGCCATTTCTGGGCTGCGGCGCGAACCTGCTCGGCGGTGACCGCGCGGATGCGGTCGGGCCAGCTCCGGATGTCCTCGATCGACAGGCCCGTGGTCAGCGCGCCGCCATACCAGCGCGCCAGCACTGCCTGGTTGTCCTGGGCGTAGATCGCTTCCGCGATCAGCTGGGTCTTGACGCGCTCCAGATCCTCGGCGCGGATCGGGTTCTGCGCGACATTGGCGATGACGCCGTCGACCGCCTGCTCGACCTCGGCGAAGCTGACGCCGGGTTTCGGCGAGGCCGAGATCGCGAACTGGGTCGGGTCGAGCGAGATGCTCGAATAGCTGGCGCTGGCGGAGACCGCGAGCGGCTTGTCGACCACGAGGGCGCGGTAGAGATAGGAATTGCTGCCGCTGCCCATCAGCTGCGCCAGCACGTCGAGGGCGGCGCTCTCACCGGCCGCAGCCGTGGTGGCCGAGGGCACGAGATAATAGCGCCGCATGCTCGGCTGCTCGACGCGCGGGTCGGCCAGCGTGACGGTGCGGGGGGCGGCGGGCTCCGGCTCCTGCGGACGGACACGCCGGGCGGGAATCGCTGCTTGTGCCGGGATCGCGCCGAAATTGCGCTCGACCAGCGGGCGGATGTCGGCGGCGTCGACGTCACCGGCGATCACCAGGATGGCGTTGTTCGGCGCATAGAAGCGGCGGTAGAAGGCGAGCGCGTCCTCGCGATCGAGCTTCTCGATCTCCTGATGCCAGCCGATCACCGGCCGGCCGTAGGGATGATTGAGATAGAGCGCGGCCATGATCTGTTCGTTGAGCCGCGCGTCCGGATTGTTGGCGACGCGCATGTTGTACTCTTCGAGCACGACATCGCGCTCGGGCAGCACGTTCTCGTCCTTGAGGATGAGGCCGGTCATGCGGTCGGCCTCGAACTCCATCATGGTCGGCAGCTGCTCTTTCGGCACGCGCTGGTAATAGTTGGTGTAGTCGACCGAGGTCGAGGCGTTCTCGTTGCCGCCGACGCGGAGCACGGTCTGGGAGAATTCGCCGACCGGATGCTTCGAGGTGCCCTTGAACATCAGGTGCTCGAGGAAGTGGGCGAGGCCCGACTTGCCCGGCGTCTCGTCGGCCGAGCCGACCTTGTACCAGATCATCTCGGTGACCACGGGGGTGCGGTGATCGGGGATCACCACGACCTGCATGCCGTTGCCGAGGGTGAAGCTGGCGGGCGGTGCCGATGTGACCGTGGTCTGGGCGAGGGCCGCACCTGATGTCAGGACACTGGTCGAAAGCAGCGCGGCAAGGAGGCAGGCAGCCGATCGGTAAGAGGACATCATGATCCCTTGAAAAGGCCGAGGTCCGGATGTCCGGCTCGGAAGGCACGGCATGCTACACCGTGCGGCTGAGGCTTCGCGTCACGAAGCAGAGAACTCAACGCGGTGGCAAGTTACTGTTATGCAATTTATCGAACGCGGCCGGCGTGCATGACACGCCGGCGCAGGGTTCGTTTCCGAGGGACGGGAACGCTATTGTTCCTTGTCCTTGCCCGACATGATGTCGAAATAGGTCCGGCGAGTCTTGTCCGGTCCGGCGCCATAGGCGTAGTTCGGCGAGGGCGTCTGATAGCCCGGGGGCGGCTCGACCAGCGACTGGCGCGGCGGCTCGCTGGTGAATTTCTTCTCTTCGGTGGCGTTGCCGCCCTTCATCATGTTCCACAGACCGCCGGAGAAGCCGAGCTCGGCAGGGCTGAGCGACGGATTGCCGTTGGTGCCGGGCTGGATCGGATCGTTGGTGGTCCGGGGGGCTGCGGCGACCTGGCCGGCCTTCATCTCGGCGGGCGTCAGCGGTCGGGCGGCCTGCCAGTTCTCGGTTTCCTTGGTGGCCTTCTTGCGCGCGGCGATGGCTTCCTTGCGGCGCTTTTCCTCGGGGTCCTTGGGCCAGTTCGGAGCATTCTTGGCTTCGGTCGCAGGCGGCGGCAGATCGAGCTTGGGCGGCACCACTAGCGGCGAGCGCTCGCGGTATTCGATGCCTTTCTTCTCCATGCTCTTGGCGCCGATGCCGGACATCAGATTGTCGATGATCTTCTCTTCGAAGGTCATGCCGTCATCTTCATCGTCGTCGTCACCGGCGCGGGCGGCGCCAGCCGACATGACGAGGCCGATGCCGAGCGCGACAGCGGACAGTTTCAACGCCTGCCAGAACCCCCATCGGGGGTCTCGACCCATCGAACCGCTGGTCTTCGAGCTGCGCATACTTGTACCTGTTCCATATTGTGGCAGATTGCCGCGCAAACGCGGCCAATCCCTCGCAAAAAACGGGTTCCACCTGCCGGTCCGTATCGGCCGGGATCAGGGCGCTTTTGCGGCGGGTACCCCCAGGAAGGAATCATACAATAGCCCCGCCACCCCAGCAACGATGGCCACGTCCGCGAGGTTAAACACGTACCAATTATAGGTATTTCCGGCGATCTCGATGTGGAACAGGGCGAAATCGACCACCGCGCCATAGGCCAGGCGGTCGATGCCGTTGCCGATGGCGCCGCCGATGATCAGGCCCAGCCCGACCGTGGCCAGCCGGGTGTGCGAGCGGGCCATCCAGATCGCGAGCGCAATCACGGCCACGGCCTTCACCGCCATCAGCGCGAACTGCGCCGCCTGGCTGTCGTTCTGCAGCCAGCCGAAGCTGATGCCGATATTCCAGGCCAGCACCAGGTCGAAGAACGGCGTCACCTTGACGACGCCGCGACGGGCGAGATCGAACCCGTTCAGCAGCCACAGCTTCGAGGCCTGGTCGGCCACGAGGGTGACCAGGGCCGCGAGGATGCCGGCGCGGAGAGGGGGCATGCCGGGGATCAGACGCTCACGCCCAACGCCTTCCACTCGCGCAGTGCCTTGGCGTCGCGCGGGGTGACGTCGGGATATTCAGCGTCTTCGCCGACCGTCGGCGAAATCTTCCAGGAGCGGGCGCATTTGGTACCGACCGCCTTCTCGACCACGACCGCCACGCCGGGCACGGCATCGAGACGGAAAGCCGAGGCCGGCGCCTCGCCCTCGCGCACCTCGTAGTTCGAGGTGATGCAGATCTCGGCGAGGTCGGTGTCGAACAGCGTCATGAGCACGTTCCGGTCGGCCACATAGATCACCGGGGAAGCCTCCAGCGAGGAGCCGATGTTCTTGGCGGCGCGTTCGAGCTCGAGCGCGCCGGTGACGACGCGGCGGACGTTGCGGATCGTCTCCCACTTCGCGGCGAGCTTGTCGTCGCGCAGGGCCTCGAGATCGGTCGGGAACAGCGTCAGGTGCACCGAGGCCTCGGCGTCGGGGCGATACATGCGCCAGCCTTCCTCCGCGGTGAAGCTGAGGATCGGCGCCAGCCATTTCAGGACCGAGGTGCACAACAGGTCGATCGTCGTCAGCGCCGCCTTGCGCGTCAGCGACGACGGCGGATCGCAATACAGCGTGTCCTTGCGGATATCGAAATAGAACGCCGAAAGCTCGCTGTTGAGGAAGGCGGACAGGGTCGCGACCACGGTCTTGTAGTCGAATTCCCGATAGGCCTTGTCGACGGCGGCGGCGCGCACGGCGAGCTCGTGCAGCATCAGCCGCTCGAGCTCGGGCATCTCGGCCGGCGCGACGGCGTCGGCCGGCTTGTAATGATGCAGCGTGCCGAGCATCCAGCGCACGGTGTTGCGCAGCTTGCGGTAGGTCTCGACCGTGTTCTTCAGGATCTCGGGGCCGATGCGCTGGTCGTCGGTGTAGTCGCAGGACGCGACCCAGAGCCGGAGGATGTCTGCGCCGGATTCCTTGATGACGGACTGCGGCTCGATGGTGTTGCCGAGCGACTTCGACATCTTGCGGCCGTCCTCGGCCTGCGTGAAGCCGTGGGTCAGCACGACGTCGTAAGGCGCACGGCCGCGCGTGCCGCAGCTTTCCAGCAGCGAGGAGTGGAACCAGCCGCGATGCTGGTCCGAGCCTTCCAGATACATCACCGTGTCGGTGCCGCCGTCGACCTTGCGCTTGATGCCTGCGAGACCCGGGAAATGCGCGGGGTCTTCGAGCACGAAGGCGTGCGTCGAGCCGGAATCGAACCAGACGTCGAGGATGTCGTCGACCTTCTGCCAGTCCTCGCTCGCGCGGGACCCAAGGAAGCGCTCGCGGGCGCCCTTGGCGTACCAGGCATCGGCGCCTTCCTGCTCGAAGGCTTCGCCGATACGCGTATTCACCGCCTCGTCCTGGAGGATCTCGGCGGAGCCGTCGCCCTTCTCGCGCACGAACACGGCGATCGGCACGCCCCAGGCGCGCTGGCGCGAGATCACCCAGTCCGGCCGCGCCTCGATCATGCCATTGATGCGGTTTTCGCCGGACGGCGGCACCCATTGCGTCACCGAGATCGCGTGCAGCGCGCGGGCGCGCAGCGTGTCGCCGCTCTTCGCCTGGCCGTTCACCGCAACATCCTTGTCCATCGCGATGAACCATTGCGGCGTATTGCGGAAGATCACCGGCTTCTTGGAGCGCCAGGAATGCGGATATTGGTGCTTGAGCCGGCCGCGCGCGAGCAGCATGCCGCGTTCGACGAGCGCCTTGATCACGGCCTCGTTGGCATCGCCCTTCTCGCCTTTGTCGTTGATGACGCGCTTGCCGGCAAAGCCCGGCGCGTGATCGGTATAGGCGCCGTTCTCGTCGACGGTGTAGGGGATTGCGGTCGAGATGCCGCGCGCATCGAGGTCGCGCGCCTGCGCCATCCAGGCATCGAAGTCTTCGCGGCCATGGCCGGGCGCGGTGTGCACGAAGCCGGTGCCGGTGTCGTCGGTGACGTGGTCGCCGGGCAAGAGCGGCACGACGAAGTCGTAGCCGCCGGCAAGTCCCTTGAGCGGATGGGCGCATTCGATCGCGTCCATGGTGTCGCCGGGAATGTCGCGCACTTTCTCATACGCCGTCACGCGCGCCTGCTTGAACACCTCTTCGGCCAGCGCGTCGGCAAGGATCAGGAGATCGCCGGTCCTGGTCCAGTTGTCGGCGGGTGCGTCCGTCACCTTGTACAGGCCGTAGCCGATCTTCGGCGAGAACGAGATGGCGCGGTTGCCGGGCAGGGTCCAGGGCGTGGTGGTCCAGATCACGACGCTTGCGGCGGCGAGCGCACCGTGCGCGGGCGAGGTGACCGGAAATTTCACCCACACCGTATCGGAGGTGTAGTCCTCGTACTCGACCTCGGCTTCGGCGAGCGCGGTCTTCTCGACCACGCTCCACATGACAGGCTTGGAGCCGCGATAGAGCGTGCCGTTGGCGGCGAACTTCATCAGCTCGCGCGCGATCTGGGCTTCGGCCGGGAAGCTCATGGTGGCGTAGGGATGGTCCCAGTCGCCGATGACGCCGAGCCGCTTGAACTCCTCACGTTGTACGCCGAGCCAATGCGTGGCGTAGGCGCGGCATTCCTTCCGGAAATCGATCATCGCAGCGCTGTCGCGGAAGTCGGGCTTCTGCTTGCCCTTCTTGCGATAGTGCTCCTCCTCGACCTTCCATTCGATCGGCAGGCCGTGGCAGTCCCAGCCCGGGACGTAGTTGGAATCGAAGCCGAGCATCTGCTGGCTCTTGGTGACGAGATCCTTCAGGATCTTGTTCAGCGCCGTGCCGATATGGATGTTGCCGTTGGCGTAGGGCGGGCCGTCATGCAGCACGAACTTGGCGCGGCCGCGGGCAGCCTCGCGCAGCTTCTCGTAGAGGCCGATCTCGTACCAGCGCTTGAGGATCTCCGGCTCGCGCTGCGGCAGGCCGGCGCGCATCGGGAAATCCGTCTGCGGCAGGAAAAGGGTCTTGGAATAGTCTTTGGCGTCGGACTTTTGCGGCTTTTCGGACATGAGGCTGACTGGCTCGGAAGGGCGCGGGAACGAATGGCGATGCGGAATCGCGGGGTGAAACGACAAAATCCCGGTCTTGCGCCGAGCACTTAAGCTCAGGCGAAAGCCGGGCCGCTAATCCCTATGATGCGCCGCGCAAACATGGGCACTCCATAGCAGGGGGCCAAGGGAAGCGCAAAAGGGAAGCGCAAAAGGGAAGCGCAAAAGAGAAGCGCAATAGGGAAGCGCAAAGGTTCGGGGGGAGGCCGGTTCGGCCCTCAATCGACGATGCCGAGCCTCGGAAACGCGTCCGGGGCGGCGGCCAGGATGGCGCGAGCGCGGGCTGAATCGTCGTCCATCTGCCGGATCAGGGCCTCCAGACTATCGAATTTCAGCTCCTCGCGGATGAAGCCGACGAAGGCGCAGTCCAGCTCCTGCCCGTAGAGATCGCCCTTGAAGTCGAACAGGAAGATTTCCAGCAGCGGGGCACCGTTGTCGAAGGTCGGGCGGCGGCCGAAGCTGGCCACCCCGTTCAGCCGCACCTGGTCCTTTCCTTGGCCGCGGCCGACCCGCACCGCATAGATGCCGTGCTTCAGCCCGCAATTGGCGTCCAGGCGGATATTGGCGGTGGGATAACCGAGGTCGCGGCCGCGCTTCTCGCCATGGATCACCTCGCCGGTGACGAACCAGGGCGCGCCCAGCATGGTGGTGGCCTCGTCGAGCTGGCCTTCGGCGAGGGCGACCCGGATGGCGCTGGAGGACACCGGCCGCTCGTCGATGTCGACATGCGCCTGCACGTCGACCTCGATGCCGAGCCGGGGCGCCTCGTTGACCAGAAGACTGGGCGAGCCGACCCGTCCCTTGCCGAAATGGAAGTCGTAGCCGACCGCGATTCCGCTGACGCCGAGCCGTCCGATCAGGTCATGGTGAATGAAATCTTGCGCACTGGTTCCGGCGCGGGCCTTGTCGAAGGTCATGACCACGGCGCCGGCGAGCCCGGTGCCGGCCAGAAGCCGCAGCTTGGCCCGTTCGTCCGTCAGGCGGAATTGCGGGGTGTTGGGGCTGAAAAAACGCCGTGGATGGGGCTCGAAAGTCAGCGCCAGCGCAGGGCGGCCATGCGCCCGGCCCATTTCCAGGGCCGCAGCGATCACGGCGCGGTGGCCGAGATGAACCCCGTCGAAATTGCCCATGGCCACCACGGCGCCCCTTGGAATGGCGGTGGCCGGCGTGGTGTCGCGAATAACGTTAAAATGCGGGGCCATCAGGGGAATTCTCGAACCGGCGGGACCGGCCGGGACCGTGGCGCGACCCGCCCGGCGAAGTCAAGCGGGGGGCCAACCTGTGCCGAACCCAATTTCAGTTCTTCGGGGCCGCCCCCAATTAACGCGCTGTTTAACGCCTTGGTGCTAGTCCTTGAACGTGGAACTGCCGGGCTCCGGCCTGGCAGGTCCGATCCTAGTATTCCTGTTATGCGTTGGGGGAGTCGAGATGGCGGTTGATTTGTCGATGCCGGTTCTGGTGGTGGATGACTACAGCACCATGATCCGTATCATCAGGAATCTGCTGAAGCAGCTTGGCTTCGAGAATATCGACGATGCCAGCGACGGTTCGGCAGCGCTGAACAAGATGCGCGGCAAGAAGTACGGGCTCGTGATCTCCGATTGGAACATGGAGCCGATGACGGGCTACGACCTGCTGCGCGAAGTGCGCGCGGATCCGAACCTCGCCACCACGCCCTTCATCATGATCACGGCGGAATCCAAGACCGAGAACGTGATCGCGGCCAAGAAGGCCGGCGTGAACAATTACATCGTCAAGCCGTTCAATGCGGCGACGCTGAAGACCAAGATCGAGGCGGTCTTCCCGGACATGGCGAGCGCGTAAGCCGCTTTCGAAGCTATCCGCCGAATTTGGAAGGCCCGGGCACGTCCCGGGCTTTCTGCGTTTGGCCCGTCCGGGCGCGCTTCACGCGCGGAATGACAGAAGTCGGGCCGTCACCACTTCAATTCGCGCATCAGCGCCTTCGGCGGGTGGCCGAACAATTCCATCACCGACGTCGGATCGAGCTGGTCGAGCCCCTCGAACTCCTCGGCATGGATGCCGCGGGTCACGAACAGGCAGTCGATGCCGAATTCGCGCGCGCCGGTCAGGTCGGTGCGGACGGAATCGCCGATCGCCAGCACCTTTTTCCGGTCGATCTGGTGGCCCTGGCGCTCACCGGCGAGCGCCATGGCGCGCTCGTAGATCGGCCGGTGCGGCTTGCCGTAGAAGATGACCTCGCCGCCGAGCTCGCGATAGAGCTCCGCGATGGCGCCGGCGCAGTAGATCAGCCGGTCGCCGCGCTCCACCACGATGTCGGGGTTGGCGCAGACCAGCGTCAGCTTGCGCTCGCGCGCCTTCAGCATCATGCCGCGATAGTCTTCCGCCGTCTCGGTCTCGTCGTCATAGAGGCCGGTGCAGACGATGTAGTCGGCTTCCTCGAGCGGGGCGGTCTTCGCATCGAGGCCGCGATAGATCGAATTGTCGCGCTCGGGGCCGAGCCAGAACATCTTGCGGCCGGGATGTTCGGCGACATAGAGCCGCGTCAAATCGCCCGATGAGACGATTGCGTCATAGGTCTCGTCGGCGACGCCGAGCTTGCGCAATTGCCGCTGCACGCTGTCGGCCGGGCGCGGCGCGTTGGTGATCAGGATCACCGTACCGCCGCGGCTGCGATAGGTGTGCAGCGCCTCGCAGGCTTCGGGGAAGGATTCGAGGCCGTTGTGAACGACGCCCCAGATGTCGCTGAGCACGACATCCACACCGCCCACGAGCTCGCGCAGGCTTTCGGCAAAATGCAGCGTGGTCATGGTGCGGAGCGCCGATCAGATGCGGCGCGCGAGCGCGGCGTTGCCGGTGATGCGTTGGGCCGGAGGGGCGGCTGACGTCGCGCCGGATGTCGTGCCAGATGTGGTGCCTTGGCTGGGGGAAGCGGAGCCATTGGATCCCTGAATGTCCTGCGCCTGGTTCGGCGAGGCCCCGCCGGTAGCAGATGCCCCCTCCGGCCGCAATGGCCGGGGCGGCGCGAACAGGAACCCCTGGCCGAACCGCACGTCGTAATCGAGCAGATCGACCACGGCGCGCTCGCCTTCGATCCGCTCGGCGATCAGGTCGATGCCGAAGCGGCCGAGCAGGTCGGAGAGATCGGAGGGGTGGATGTCCGAGGCCGAGGCCTGTTTGGGGTCGAGCAGCAGGGCGGCGGGAACCTTGATGAAGCGCACGCCGCGGTCGGCCAGCTCGCGCGGCTCGATCCTGAGGTCGGTGACATGGTCGATCGAGAAGCGGAAACCGCGCTGGGCGAGCGCGGCGAGATTCTCGGTCTCGGCCGGCCCGAGATTGCGGAACGTCGCCTGCTTGAATTCCAGCACCAGCGAGGGTGCCAGCGCGCGGTTGGCTTCGAGGAAGTCGAGGCATTGCGCGAAGGTGGTGGAATTGCCGAGCGTGGACGCCGCGACGTTGCAGAACACGCCGACGTCCTTGTTGCGCACCATCAGGCGGCGCAGCACCTGCACACAGCGCAGCATCACCATGTTGTCGATGCGCCCGATCAGGCCGGACGCCTCCGCGATGCTGATGAACTCCTCGGCGGCGATCAGCTGGTCGCGCTCGTCGCGCAGGCGCGTCACAGCCTCGTAGAACCGCACCTTGCGCTGCGGCAACGTCACCATCGGCTGCAGGAAGATGTCGATGCGGTTCTCGTCGATGGCATTGCGCAGCGTCGCCAGCAATTGAGTCTGGTTGCGTCCGGCGGCCGTCTGAACCGGCATGGCGATCTGGCCCTGGACCGGCGGCACGGGCCGCGGCTGCGCCACCGGCGGCGGGGGCGCCGCGGGAAGTGGAGGAGGGGCGACGGGCTGTTCCTCGAACGTCGCAGCCAGATCGATCGGCGCTTCCGGCTCGGACTTGAGCTCAGACCTGGCGACCTGGGCAGGAGCCGGCGCGGCGCCGGCCAGCAGATCCTCATGGGTCGATACGGTGGTCGCGAGCTGGCGGACCAGTCCGCCGAGCTCGTTGATCTCGCCGACCACGGACTGGATGCGGTCGGAGTTGGTCGAGTTGGACGAGGCGATGCGTCCCTCGATCGCAGCCAGCCGGCGGCCGAACTCGGCCACCTGGCGGGCGAGGTCGGCGGTACCGCGCGACAGGTCGGCAATCTGGCCGCCGACGTCGCTGCGGTCGCGCAGCCGCATGGAGACCGCATTGTAGAGGATCAGGAAGGTCAGCACGGTCAGCGCCACGATCGCGGATTCGGTTCCGCTGATGCCGGCGACGGCGTAGAGGACAAGCCCGAGCGAGGCCGCGACCAGAACCATGCAGAAGGCGATGAAGATCGTCGAAATGCGAATCATGCCGCGCGTTACGCCTCAAGAGCTGACAGCCTCACCCGGGAAAACACGGGCCTCTGTGCGATCCCGTCTCGCCTCGTGCTTCCCCAGGCAGCACGACCTTAACATCATTGTTGATTCGAGGGGATAGCGCCTCGCGCCTGCAGGTCGGCGCGGCGTCAAGACGGCGCGGCGGCGCCGACGGTGTCGGCCGAGACGGCCTCGCGGGTGCCGAGCGGCCTGGGTGGCCCTTCGGTCGTGTCCTTCAGCGTCTGCCGTTCGATCTCCGAATTCAGCTCGGCGCCGAACATGATGACGATCGCCGACATCCACATCCACGTCATCAGGCCGATCGCTGCGCCAAGCGAGCCGTAGGTCGCATTGTAGTTGGCGAAAGCTGAGAGATACCACGACAGCAGCGACGAACCGGCGATCCAGAGGACGGCGGCGGCTAGCGCGCCGAGGCTCAGCCATTGCCAGCGCGGCGCGTCGCGGCTGGGGGCGAAGCGGTAGAGCACGGCGAGCGCCATGAGCAGGATGAAGAACAGCAGCGGCCATCGCGCCAGCGCCGCGATCAGCTTGCTTTCGGGCGCCATGCCGAGATGATCGAGTGCGAGCGGAAAGGCGACGACGGCCGCCACCATCAGCAGCAGCGCCACGATGCCGCCGACCGTGAAGGCCAATGACACCATGTTGAGCTTGATGAAGCTGCGCTTCTCGCGCTCCTCATAGGCGACGTTGAGCGCGTCGAAGATCGCCTTGACGCCGGCATTGGCACTCCAGACCGCAAGGACGAGGCCGAACAGGAAGGTGACACCGAGGGTGGTATTGCCGTTCGAGACCACGCGCGCGACCTGGTCCTCGACGATCTGGAACGAGCCTTGCGGCAGCATGGTCGCCAGCGTCTGCAGATTGGCGCTGATCGTCGCGGGATCGGCGAACAGGCCATAGGACGAAACCAGCGCCGTGACCGCCGGAAAGATCGCGAGCAGTCCGAAGAACACGACGCCGCCAGCTGTCGCGAGCAGGCGATCGTCATCGATACGCTGATAGGTGCGCCAGAAGATATCCTTCCAGCCCGCCCAGGGGATCGCGAACGGGCTCTTGGCGCGGCGGCCATGGCCGGGCTGTCCTGACGCACGCGGCGGGCTCGTTTCCGGTGAGTTCGCCTCGGCGTTGCGGTGGTCTTGCGGTGGGCCCGATCGGGTCAAGCCGGTGTCCTGGAAGTAGCGCTCCGCCGTCAGCACGAAGACGGCGGTCGCTGCCACCAGCAGCCAGGAATCGATCTGTTCGGAGCGCCGCACCAGCATCAAGCATCCAATCGATGGCCGTGACGCCTGCGTCGCGCCGCCGTGAATCCCGCCAGTCCGATCGCCGCGAGCATCAGGCCCAGCTGCACGGGTCGGTTGGTGCGCGCTGGCGAAGCTCTTGCGCCATGGCGGCGCTCGCCCGGGGCGAGCGGCGCAAGGGGAATTGCGGTCGCGACTTCCTTCACCGCCTCCTTGACCGTCCCGCGCGGAATCCGCGGGGTCGCGATGGCAACGCGCAAACGGCTGGTGAGTGGCACGATCGGCCGGGCTTTGCGCTTCATCTGCGCCATCGCCACGCCGGCGCAGATCGCCGCCAGCACCAGCAGCACCGCACCGACGGCACCAAAGCCCCAGAACTGCCCGTAGCTGATGGCGACCCAGCGATACAGCGCCATCAAGCCGACGAAGAAGGCTGCGACAACGAACAGGCCCGCGACCGCAAACAGCCCGCCGGCCACCGCGTAAGACGTCACTTTGCCCGTGGCCTGGCTGGTCTGGTCACGCAGATAGGATTGAGCGGCACGTTTGACGTGATTGAGCTTCAGCGCCATGCCGGCGCGCAGCAATTCGCCCGATGGCGCGAGCATGCGGACATCCTCCGAGAGCGAGAAAATTCGTTCGCGGGATGAACGTGGCGGAAATTGACTTGTTCCGCCGGAGCGGCAGGTCCGCGACGGATCAGGTCAGATCGGCGGCCGAGATCCAGAACACCTCGCCCTCGGAATCCTCGGTGTCGAGCCAGAGCAGCGGCAGTTCCGGGAAGGCCTCGTCGACGAGGTCCCGGCCGCGGCCGATCTCGCAGATCAGCCCGCCATCTGCTGTCAAATGATCGGGCGCCTCGCGCAGGATGCGGCGCACCACGTCCAGACCGTCGGCGCCGCCGTCGAAGGCGAGCTTGGGCTCGGCCCGGCATTCCGGTGGCAGCCCGGCCATGCCTTCGGCGTCGACATAGGGCGGGTTGGTGATGATCAAATCGTAGCGCGCATCGCCCAGCGGGGCGAACAGATCGCCGCGATGCAGCGTGATCCGCTCATCGAGCCCGTAGTCGTCGACATTGCGCCTGGCCACCTCGATCGCGCCCTTGGAGATGTCGACGGCATCGATCGCCGCATTCGGGAAATGATGCGCGGCGAGGATCGCAAGACATCCCGATCCCGTGCAGAGATCGAGCACGCGCTCGACCGCATTGGGATCGTCGATCAGTGCGCCCGCGCCTTCCTCGCCACCGAAATGCGACTCCAGGAGCTCGCCGATGAAGGAGCGCGGAACGATGACGCGCTCGTCGACATAGAAGGGCAGGCCGCGCATGTAGACCTTGTTGACGAGGTAGGCGGCCGGCTTGCGCGTGGAGACGCGTTGATGGACGAGATCGAGGATGGTCTTGCCTTCCGCGATCGTGACGCGCGAATGGGCAAAGCCCTCGAACTGGTCGGGATTGAGGTGCAGGGCCTCGCAGACCAGAAACGCCGCTTCCGCGACCGGGTCGGTCGTGCCATGAGCGAAGGCGAGCCTGGCTTCAACGAAGCGGCTCACCGCATAGCGCACGAAATCGAGCAGCGTGAGAAGCTCGCCGGGCCCGACCTTGGCAAGCCTGGGTGCGGCGCGGCCGCGCGCGGTCTTTTTGGATGCTCGTGCCATCAGGATTTGGTCCAGCGTGCGGCGGCCTCGTCGTCACGGGCGTGGGCTTCGACCCAGCCGGTGCCGGTGGCGCTTTCTTCCTTCTTCCAGAACGGGGCGCTGGCCTTGAGGTAATCCATCAGGAACTCGGCCGCTTGGAATGCGGCCTGGCGGTGCTGCGACGCCGTCAGCACCAGCACGATGTTATCACCCGGCATGAAGCGGCCGACGCGATGGATCACGGTGACGCCGTTGAGCGGCCAGCGCGAGATGGCTTCGTCGGCATGACGCCTGATCTCTGCCTCGGCCATCCCGGGATAATGCTCGAGCGTGAGCGCGGCGACCCTGGCGCTGTCGTCGTCCGCGCGGCAGATGCCGGAAAAGCTGACGACGGCACCGATGTCGGTGCGGCTCCTGGTCAGGACCGCGATCTCCCGGGCGATATCGAAATCGTCTTCCTGGATGCGGATGGCGACGGGGCAGCTGGTGACAGGGGAGGTCATGGCCTAGCCGCCGGTCATCGGCGGGAAGAACGCGATCTCGCGGGCGCCGGCGATCGCGGCATCCGATTTGACATGGGCGTGGTCGATCGCGGTGCGGATCACCTTCGGCTTCTCGAACGCGTAGGCATAGGCCTCGCTCCGGCTGGACAGCCAGGCGATCAGCTCCTCGACGGTGCGCACGGTCGCAGGCGGCTCGATGGTCTCCTCCGCCTTGCCGACGCGCTCGCGCACCCAGGCAAAATACTTCACCTTCATCCCTCGTCCTCCTTGATGAGGTGATGGATGCCGGCACGGAAGTAATCATAGCCGGTGTAGATCGTCACGATCGCCGAAGCCCAGAGCAGCGCGAGGCCGATCATCGAGACCACGGGCACCACTTCGTCGCCGGCAGGGCCCGCGAGCAGGAACCCGATCGCAACGAGCTGGACCGTGGTCTTCCATTTCGCCAGCTTGGTCACGGGCACGCTGACGCGGAGCGCGGCGAGGTATTCGCGCAGGCCCGAGACCAGGATCTCGCGGCACAGGATCACGATGGCGGCCCACAGCGACCAGCCGTGGATGATGCCGTCGGCGGCCAGCATCAAAAGGCAGGAGGCGACCAGCAGCTTGTCGGCGATCGGATCGAGCATCCGGCCGAAGGCCGATTGCTGATTCCAGATACGCGCGTAATAGCCATCGAGGTAATCGGTGACCGCGGCGGCGATGAAGATGGCGACGGCGACCCAGCGCAGCCAGAGCGGCTGATCCAAAATCGACTGCGCATAGATACACCCGATCACGACCGGGATCGCGGCGATCCGGCCATAGGTCAGGATGTTCGGGAGGGACATCGCGCGGCTGGTGGTCCCTCGTGTCGTGGCGATGTTCATTCGTCCTACCAATACCGCTGTGGCCCGAAGGTCAACCGTTCCGCTCCCCCAGATGGGGTGCGGGATACGACGACCATATGACCGCAGCCCCCTTTAGTTCATCCCGGCTGGGGATGGAAATACTCGAAAATCCGGCGGGCGCTTTCGGCGCTCACCCCCGGAACCTTGCCGAGATCGGCGATCGAGGCGCGTTCGATCTCCTTCAGGGTCCCGAAATGATGCAGCAAGGCACGTTTGCGTGACGGGCCGATGCCCGGAATCTCCTGCAGACCGGCCTCGCGGATGTCCTTCTTGCGCAGCTTGCGGTGCGAGCCGATGACGAAGCGGTGGGCCTCGTCGCGCAGGCGCTGGATGAAATAGAGCACGGGGTCGCGCGGCTCCAGCTTGATGGCCTCGCGTTCCGGCATGAACAGGGTCTCGCGGCCGGCATCCCGGTCCGGCCCCTTGGCGACCGACATCAGCGACACCTGGGTCAGGCCGAGACTGGCGAAGATCTCCCTGACAGCGTTGAGCTGGCCGCGGCCGCCGTCGATGATGACGAGATCGGGCCATTGCGGGAAGTCGTCGTCCTTGGTCTTGGTGCCGGCGTCCTCGGGCGGATTGATCAAGCGCTTGAAGCGGCGCTCCAGCACCTCGCGCATCATGGCGAAGTCGTCGCCCGGCGTGATCCCTTCCGACTTGATGTTGAACTTGCGATACTGGTTCTTCACGAAGCCGTCGGGGCCGGCGACGATCATGGCGCCGACCGCATTGGTGCCCTGGATGTGGCTGTTGTCGTAGACCTCGATGCGCTTGGGCGCATGCGGCAGGCTCAGCGTCGTGGCCATGGCCTCCAGCAGCCGGCTTTGCGTGGCGGTATCGGCGAGCTTGCGGCCGAGCGCCTCGCGCGCATTGGTCAAGGCGTGAGCGACCAGCTCCTTCTTCTCGCCGCGCTTGGGCGCGGTGACCTCGACCTTGTGGCCGGCCTTGATCGCCAGCGCATTGGCGAGCAGCTCGCTTTCCTCGATCTCGTGCGAGAGCAGGATGACCTTCGGCGGCGGCTTGTCGTCGTAGAACTGGGCGAGGAACGAGCCGAGCACCTCTTCCGGGGTGAACGACTTCTCCGCGCGCGGGAAATAGGCGCGGTTGCCCCAGTTCTGGCCGGTGCGGAAGAAGAACACCTCGACGCAGAAGAAGCCGCCCTCCTGGTGGACGGCGAACACGTCGGCTTCCTCCACGGTGCGCGGATTGATGCCCTGCTGCGACTGGATCGCCGACAGCGCTGCGAGGCGGTCGCGGTAGAGCGCGGCGCGCTCGAACTCGAGCTCACCCGCCGCCTTCTCCATCTCGCCGGCGAGCTCCTGCTTCACCGCGTGGCTCTTGCCGGACAGGAAGTCGCTGGCCTCGCGCACCAGCGTCGTGTAGCCGCCGAAGTCGATCTCGCGGGTGCAGGGGCCGGCGCAACGGCGGATCTGGTAGAGCAGGCAGGGCCGGGTGCGGCTCTCGAAGAAGGAATCGGTGCAGGAGCGGATCAGGAACGCGCGCTGCAGGGCCGTGATGGTGCGGTTGACCGCGCCGGCGGAGGCGAACGGGCCGAAATAGCGCCCGGGCCGGCTCTGCGCGCCGCGATGCTTGAGGATCTGCGGCGCCCAATGGTCGCCGGTGATCAGGATGTAGGGAAACGATTTGTCGTCGCGCAGCTGCACGTTGAAGCGTGGCCGCAGCTGCTTGATGAGGTTGGCTTCCAGCAGCAGCGCTTCCGTCTCGGTGTTGGTCGAGACGATCTCCACCGTCACGGTGGCGGCGATCATGCGCAGGATGCGGGCGGGCAGCGGCGCGCTTTGCCGGGCGTAGCTGGACAGGCGCTTTTTGACGTTCTTGGCCTTGCCGACATAGAGCACGTCGGCATTGGCGCTGAGCATGCGATAGACGCCGGGCGAGGTCGGGGCGAGCCGGACCGCGCGCTCGATCGCCTCATGGCCGGTCGCCAGCGGCTCCTCGCCGACCGCGCCGCTCTCCTCCAGGATGTCGGGCAGCCGCGCATCGTCCTCGTCCTCGCCAGCGGGGGCGGCGGGATCGACGTCCGGCGCTGCCAACGCCTCGGGGGGCACGTCGCTCGCGATCGTCCGCGGCGATTTCCGCGCGCGGTCGTCCGGATCGTCGGTGGAATCGTGAACCATGGGACAAATTTAGGCGCTGGGGGGGCCGATTTGAAGTTCCGGCGATGCGGCGCACACAGGATGGCGGCGCAGTTCCCGGTAACGCTTGCTTAAGCCTGTTAACAGCGCGGTAACCCCGCTTAACAGCCCTTTAACTTAAAACTCTCGATAAATCTTACGCGAAAAAGTGGTGGTTCCGTAACCATGCGGTTTTGCCTCGCGCGGCGGCGCAGGCATCGCGGGGACGGCAGTTGCGTTGGAGTTGAGTGATGAAGAGGCTCGTTGTGGGCGCGGCCGCGTTGGTCGCAGCCGGCTGGACAGCTTCGGCAGAGGCCGCCGATCTCGGTTACGGGCAGCGTGCCCCCTACACCGTCAACCAGCCGCTCAATGCATATAGCTGGGCCGGCCCCTATCTCGGCGGCAACATCGGCTACGAATGGGGCTCGGTCGACAACAATCCCTCAAAACCCTCGGGCTTCGTCGGCGGCGTGCAGGCCGGATACAATTTCCAGAACGGCCCGTTTGTGTTCGGCGTCGAAGGCGACATCCAGGCCGCCGGGGCCGACGATACCTTCGCGCCGTGGAAGTTCTCCAATCCGTGGTTCGGCACCCTGCGCGGCCGCGCCGGCTATGCCTTCAACAACGTGCTGTTCTACGGCACCGCGGGCCTCGCCTTCGGTGAGCTGCGCGCGCAGACCTTCGGCTGGTCGGAATCGCACACGACCGCGGGCTGGACCATCGGCGCGGGTGCGGAAGTGGGCCTCGCTCCGAACTGGAGCGCCAAGCTGGAATATCTCTACATCGATCTGTCGACGAGTCAGTTCGCAATTACGGGCGTGTCAAACGGCTACAGCGCCAGCGTCGTGCGCGCAGGCGTGAACTATCGCTTCTGATAGCTGAAGAAGAAAATACCGGACAACAACCTCCCGGCCGCGTGCGGCCGGGATTTTTTTGCGCCGAATATTGCGCCAGGCGTGGTGCGTCGGGCCCGCTAGGAGAGGATCACCAGGTTGACCGCCTTCGGTCCCTTCCCCTTCTTGTCCGGTTCGACTTCGAAAGTAATGCGCTGTCCTTCGGCAAGGTCCTTCAGTCCGGCCCGCTCCACAGCTGTAATATGCACGAAGACGTCGCGGCCGCCGTCGTCAGGCTTGATGAAACCGTAGCCGCGTTCGCCGTTGAAAAACTTAACCGTTCCCGTCATGGCCATCGGGAAACTCCCCCTCATTGCTCCTCCGTCGCGGCGCAGACGCACGTCGCGACATGACCGGGCATCACGGAGCCCGGGAGAGCTGGCCATCCTTGGGCGGACCGCTGGCGGTCCGGCCGGATCTTTCTTAGGCCTTCACTCCGCCGCAACCATTCGCGGAAGCGGAACGTAAAGCCAGTCACGGAAACAGCATAATACGGTTCTCTGCAGATTGACTACCGCTCCTGCATATTTTTCCCAAGAATGCCGGAGTGTTACGGCTTCTTGGCTTTAAGGCTTGGGCACTTCCAATCGGAATCTGGCAGCACCGCCCTGGCCGAGCGGCATTTCCAGCTCGGGCAGGATCGTCTTGAGTTCGCCCTGCAGCGTGTAGGGCGGATTGACGATCAGAAGCCCGGTGGAGGCCAGCGCCCCGCCTTCGAGCTGGGGGGCGACGCTGAACTCGAGACGCAGACATTTTCCCGGTGGTTTTGCTGCAGCTGCGAGCCGCGCCACGGTCTGGGCCAGCATGTCGGTGGCGCGCCGGCTCTTGGCCGGATACCAGATGAGATAGATGCCGGTCGGCCATTTCTGGAACGCCGTGGCGAAGGCTTCGCCCAGCCGTTCGAACTCGTCCTTTGCCTCGAACGGCGGATCGATCAGCACGAGGCCGCGCCGCTCCTTTGGCGGCACGAAGGCCGGCAGTGCCACCCAGCCGTCGAGATCGACCACGCGGGCCTGCTCGTCGCGGCGCAGCACGGCGATCAGCGCCTTCCGCGCCTTCGGCTCGAGCTCGCAGGCGACGAGCCGATCCTGCGGCCTGAGCAGGCCGCGCGCGATCAGCGGCGAGCCCGGATAGGCCTTGAGCTCTCCCTTCGGATTGAAGGCGCGGACGATGTCGAGATAGGGCTTGGCCAGAGCGGCGCTCTCGTTCGACAGGCGGGCCTGCATCAGCCGCGCGATGCCGGTCAGCCATTCGCCGCTCCGGCGCGCCTCGTCGCTGTCGAGATCGTAGAGGCCGGCCCCGGCATGGGTGTCGATGACGCGGAACGCCCCCGGCTTGTCCTGCAGATAGGTGATGATGCGCGCCAGCACGATGTGCTTGATGACATCGGCGAAGTTGCCGGCGTGGAAGGCGTGGCGGTAGTTCATGGGGATAGGACTACGCCACGTGATGGCTTGAGCAAAGAGGCACGATCGCGTGTCCCGGACGCGGTGCAGCGTGTAACGCTGCGCCGCTGCGCCGGGACCCAGGGGCCGCAGATTCCCGTGCAACATGGGCCCCGGCTCCGCAGCGCATCGTCAAAGAGACGCTGCGCTGCGTCCGGGGCACGAGCATTTGCTCTAGCCGCCCCGAATCGGCGGCATCGTCACCTGGTCGCGGCGGCAGGCGCGGCGGTCAGTTTCCTCGCAGGCGCGGAATTGCAGGTCCTTGCTGAGGCAGATGCGAACCTCGGAGAGCCTGGTCCGGTTGCAGGTGACCGAGACGGCGGCACTGCTCAGCCCCGGATTGGCCTTGATGAAGGCTTCCTCGACCTCCGTGGGCGCCACGGTCTTGGCCTGCGACAGATCGAGATATTCGGCCGGGATCTTGATCGCAGCGCGCGCTTTGCGGATCGTCTCGAAATAGCCGCGGCCTTCGAGGCCTGAGCACGTGCCGTGCTTGTCCCATTCGTTGAAGATCAGGCCGGGCACCGGCATCAGATCGAGCATCGAGGAGACGATGTTGCGGTTCAGCCGCGGCGCGGGCCGCTGGCAATATTCCGGGAAGCCGTTCTCATATTGCGGCCACAGCCCGTGGACGACGAAGGCGTAGGGCCGTCCGCTGCACTGGATCTGGGAGCGGCCGCCACGCTCGGCCGCCTCCTCGCAGAACGAGGGCGACCACGACAGCGACAGCACATAGAAGTCGAATTCGCCCGGCGCGTTCTGCCGCTTGTCCTGGGCCTTTGCGTCCCCGGCGAACGCGGCGAGGCCCGCGGCAAGGATCAGGGACAGGGCCAGCGAGATCACGAGGCGGGAGAACGAATGCAATCTGGAATGAAACATGGCGACGCCCCTCAACTAGACTGTGCAGGAAAGCCTAGCAGGCAGTGAGAACATTTCAAGAACAAAATTCAGGCGACCGTCGCCGGCCCGCCTGACAAACCCGAATCAGGGCGCTCTGAATTAGGGTTTGGCGGCGCGGCAGGCCGGGTTGTAGGCCCAGTTGCGGTCGAGGCCGACCACGCACCATTCGACGCCGTTGCCGTAGCCGGCGAAGCCGCCATCCTCGATGAGCGAGAAATGCACCTTGCGCACCTTGCCGTCATTGAGCAGGGCATCAGCGCTGCAATAGCGGCGCGGAATGTTGTCGGACTGCCAGGGCCGGAACGCGGTCTCGCGCACCGCGGAGAAACCGGTGATCTTCAACGAGGAATTCCAGAACGTGCTTTCCTTTTCCCAGAACTGGGTGGCGATCGTCGGCAGCGCCCTGTCACAATCGGCGACAGCCCCGTCGTAGCGCGGCCCGCTCAGCCAGAAGTTCATTTCCAGCGGGTTGGCGGCCCTGACCTCACTGAGCGACATCGCTCCGAACAAGAGGCCGAGCACGGCGGCATAGCGGAGCGATTTCGGGGAGGGGGCGCGCATGTTCAATCCGGACGGCTAAAGTCTTGCGAAGGTCGGACGGTGCCGCGAAGGCCGGGGGAGGTCAAGTGCAGCGCGGCAACACTTCGCCAGGAGTTGACCACAACGTCGCGATCGGCAGGGCTTCGGTTCTTTTCACTTCGAGTCTGGCACCGTAAACTGGCGGCCAGCCAATTGGAGTGACGGGAATGCGAATCATTGCGGCCGCGGGCCTTCTTGCCAGCCTGGTTGTCTCGGGTGTGATGGCGAGCCAGTCGGCGCGCGCCGACTACGTCCCGCCGTTCAAGGGCAATGACACCGGTGGCATCATCGCCTATTCGATGGCCACCCAGGTCGATGCCCGGCAGGTCGCGGTCGATCACTGCGCGCGCTACGGCAAGGTGGTCAAATTCCTCGCCGTGCAGGCCTATGAGGGCGGCTACATCTCGTTCTCCTGCCGCTGGGTGCCCTATGGCGCCGCCGTGCAGCCGATCCGCACGCTCTACTGAGGCGTTGTCGTAACGCCGCAATCTCAGCCGGGAGCTTCTCGCATGACGCGCAAACTCGCTTTGCTCGGCTCGACGCTTTGCCTCGTGGTGTCGGCGGGCAGCGCCAGCGCCGACGATCTGCCGGTGCGCAAGGCCGGTCTCTGGGAAATGAAGATGGTCCGCACCGGCGGGCCGGTGCCCGAGATGACCATGCAACACTGCACCGATGAGACCGTCGACAAGGAGATGAACAACAACGTCTCCCCGATGGCCAAGCAGATCTGCTCCAAGCAGGACATCAGGAAGACCGCGACCGGCTATGTCAGCGATTCCGAGTGCAGCGTCGCCGGCATCAGCACGACCTCGCATGCCGAGATCACGGGCGATTTCAATTCGGCCTACACGGTGAAGACCACCTCGCACGCGCAGGGCGGCGCCGCAGGTGCCGCGGGCCGCGACACCTCGATGACACTCGAAGCGAAATGGCTCGGCGCCTGCAAGCCGGAGCAGAAGCCCGGCGACATCGTGATGCCCGGCGGCTTCAAGATGAACGTGCGCGACATGGACAAGCTGAAGGCGTTGCTGCCGAAGTAGGTTTCTTCCCTCTCCCCTTGCGGGAGAGGGTGGCTCGCCGCACGGGTGTGGGTCTCTCTCCACGAATTCAAATGAGGGCTGAACGCGCGGAGAGATACCCCTCATCCGGCGCTTTGCGCCACCTTCTCCCGCAAGGGGAGAAGCAAGAAGCCAGCTACACCGGTATCCGCACGCTCGCCCGCAATCCTCCCATCGGGCTGTCGCCGAGGGTGATGTCGCCGCCATGGGAGCGGGCGATGTCGCGGGCGATGGCAAGGCCAAGGCCGGTGCCGCCTTCATCCTGGTTGCGGGCGTTGTCCAGCCGCAGGAACGGTTTGAACACTTCCTCGCGCAAATGCATGGGAATGCCGGGGCCGTCGTCGTCGACCGTCACGGTCAAATAACGGTGATCGCGCTGGCCGGTGATGGCGATGTTCTTGCCGTAACGCGCCGCGTTGGTGACGAGGTTGGCGAGGCAGCGCTTGAACGAGGCCGGCTTCACCGTCACCACGGGCAGGCCGTGGAAGGCGACGGTCGCGGTATGGCCATGGCGCTCGGCATCGCCGCGCAGCTCCTCGAGCGCCTGGGCCATGTCGGTCGGCTGCGACTGCTCACCGGAATCGCCGCGCGCGAAGGCGAGGTAATCCTCCAGCATCATCGACATCTCGTCGACGTCCTTGCGCATGCCTTCGAGCTCGGGGCTGTCACCGATCAGCGCCAGCTCGAGCTTGAAGCGGGTCAGGATGGTGCGCAGGTCGTGGCTGACGCCGGCGAGCATCGCAGTGCGCTGCTCCATCGTGCGCTCGATGCGCGACTTCATCTCGAGGAAGGCAATCGAGGCGCGCCGCACCTCGCGCGCGCCGCGCGGGCGGAAGTTCGGCGCTTCGCGGCCTTTGCCGAAGCTTTCCGCGGCGTCCGCAAGCCGCAGGATCGGCTTGATCTGGTTGCGCAGGAACAGCACCGCGACGATCAGGAGGATCGACGACGTGCCGACCATCCAGAACAGGAAGATCTCGGAGTTCGAGGCATAGGCGGCGCTGCGCTGCGCGAACACGCGCATCACGGCATCGTCGAGCTGGATGCGGATCTCGACGAGGTTGGAGCGGCCGACCGTGTCGATCCAGAACGAGCGCCCGATCTGGCGGCCGAGCTGCACCGACAGCGTCTGGTCGAGCAGCGAGAAGAACGGCTTCGGTCCAGGCGGCGGCATGTCGCCGGCGGGCAGGAAGTCGACGACGAGGCCGAGGCGCTGCTGCGCGATGCGGCGGATCTGCTCGCGATCCTTATCCTGCGGATAGCCCTTGTAGACGTCGATCAGCGCGGCGATGTCCTGCACCACCGCGGCCGACAGGCGGCGCGTTACCGTGTTCCAGTGCCGCTCCATGAACACGAAGGCGACGACCGATTGCAGGATCACCATCGGCACGATCATGATGAGGAGCGCGCGGGCGTAGAGGCCGGTCGGCATCCAGCCCTTGAACGCGTTGCCCATCCAGCCATTGACGGCGGAGACGCGGCCGGCGGCGCTCTTCAGAAGCGTCAGGCCGGTATCGATCGTGCTCATCTGGCGCGCTTCACTTGCGTTATGGCGAGGCCACCAGCCGGTAGCCGATGCCGCGCACCGCCTGGAGGAACAGCGGATTGGCGGGGTCGGTCTCGATCTTGCGCCGGAGGCGGTTGATCTGCACGTCCACGGCGCGCTCGTTGACGCTGCCGTTGCCGGTCAGCGCGCTGCGCGGCACGGTCTCGCCCGGCGTCTCCGAGAGAATGCGCAGCATCTCCCGCTCGCGGTCGGTGAGGTGGATGACCTCCTCGCCCTGGCGCAGCTCGCCGCGATCGAGATGGTAGATGTAGGGACCGAAGACGATCTTCTCGACCGTCGCGGCCTGCGGCGGCGGCGCGGCGCGCTTGAGGATGTTGTTGATGCGCAGCGCCAGCTCGCGCGGCTCGAACGGCTTTGCCACGTAATCGTCGGCGCCGATCTGCAGGCCTTCGATGCGCGCCTCCGCCTCGTGCCGCGCCGTCAGCATCACGATCGGCACCGAGGAGGAGGTGCGGATGAAACGCGCGAGATCGAAGCCGGTCTCGCCGGGCATCATCACGTCGAGGATCAGCAGGTCGAAATGCAGACCCAGCAATTTCGAGCGCGCATCGCCGGCGCTCGCGGCAGTGGTGACGCGGTAGCCTTCGGCCGCGAGGAAGCGCGAGAGCAGATCGCGGATGCGGCGGTCGTCGTCGACCAGCAGCAGATGCGGCGCGTCATCGGCGGGGCGGGCCGGCGGGCGGGCGAGCGTGGCAGCGAGCGGCACGGTCACTCCTTGGTGTCTTGATTGACGGAAGCGAAGATCGTCTCGAGCACCTTGTCGGGATCGTCGCGGTCGATCATCGCGCGCAGGAAGCGCTTCACGGTCTCGGCATCCTGCGGGCTCATCTCGGCGAGAGCCTTGGTGATGCGCGTGGTCTGCAGGCCCGCGAGCTTCTGCACCAGCGCCTCGCCCTTCGGCGTTGCGTAGAGCAGGCGCTGGCGGCGGTCATTGTCGCCGGTCTTCTGCACGATATAGCCCTCGTCCAGGAGCTGCTTGAGCACGCGGCCGAGCGACTGCTTGGTGATGCGCAGGACGTCGAGCAGGTCGGCGACCTTGAGGCCGGGATAGCGGTAGACGAAATGCATGACCCGGTGATGGGCCCGGCCGAAGCCGAAAGCCTCCAGCTCCTGGTCGGGATCGCCGACGAAATCGCGGTAGGCGAAGAACAGCAGCTCGATGATATCCCAGCGCAAATTGCCTCCATCGCCTGCGGCCGAACCGGGCCCAGCAGTTTCCTGAGAGGACGTTGCGAAATTTATGTCAGGCATATTGACGTATCTTGGGTTCAATGTTACAAAACGATCGACCCGCACGAAATTTTAGATCGTATCGCGTCGGGTGGCATCGAAGCAGGGCGGCCGGAGAAAGCCGGACAGGCGACGACGGCCGGATCAGATCTACCGTGCGATTGTCGAGCGGCATTTCGGCAAAACATACTGGACTTCCGCCTTCCGCAAAAGCATGTCCTGCCCGACATGCTGGCCACGGAAACCGGCCGTAACAAGGCTGGCGGCGGTCCGGCCAGAAACCCAATCAAGCCAGCCGGGCCCGACAAGGGCAGGCCGGCGCCAGAACAGCGCCGCCATCGGCAGCGGGAGGCAAGGACATGAGCATGAAATTCGACATCCAGCCCGCATCCAACCCCACCCCCGAGAAGGACCGCGTGGCCAAGCTGGTGGACCCCGGCTTCGGGCGGGTTTTCACCGACCACATGGCGATCGTCCGCTACAACCAGGCCAAGGGCGGCTGGTACGAGGCGAAGATCGAGGCACGCGCCAACTTCCAGATCGATCCGGCGGGCGCGGTCCTGCACTACGCGCAGGAGATTTTCGAGGGCCTCAAGGCCTACAAGCGCGACGACGGCGGCGTGAACCTGTTCCGCCCCGACGCCAATGCGCGGCGCTTCAGGGACTCCGCCGACCGCATGGCGATGGCGCAGCTGCCCGAGGACGTCTTCATCGAGGCGGTCGAGCAGGTCGTGCGCATCGATCGCGCCTGGATGCCGGGCGGCGAGGGCAGCCTTTACCTGCGGCCCTTCATGATCGCCAGCGAGACCTTCCTCGGCGTCAAGCCGTCGTCTGAGTACATCTTCGCGGTGATCGCTTCGCCGGTCGGATCCTACTTCAAGGGCGGCCCCGCCCCGGTCTCGATCTGGGTGTCCGAGAATTACACGCGCGCGGCGATCGGCGGCACCGGCGCCGTCAAGTGCGGCGGCAATTATGCCGCGAGCCTGCGCGCCCAGGCCGAAGCGATCCAGCACGGCTGCGACCAGGTCGTGTTCCTCGATGCGGTCGAGCGCAAGTACATCGAAGAGCTCGGCGGCATGAACGTGTTCTTCGTGTTCGACGACGGCTCGCTGCTGACGCCGCCGCTCGGCACCATCCTTCCCGGGATCACCCGCGACTCCATCATCGCGCTGGCGAAGGATGCCGGCAAGACCGTGCGCGAGGAGCCGTACTCGCTCGACCAGTGGCGCAAGGACGCGGCGAGCGGCAAGCTCAAGGAAGCCTTCGCCTGCGGCACTGCCGCCGTGATCTCGCCGATCGGCAAGGTGCGCTCGGTGAGCGGCGATTTCGAGATCTCGGGCGGCGCCGCAGGCCCCGTCGCCATGGGCCTGCGCAAGCAGCTCGTCGACATCCAGTACGGCCGCACCAACGATCCGCACAACTGGATCCGCAAGGTGTTTTGATTTTCCCCTCTCCCCGCTTGCGGGGAGAGGGTCGGGGTGAGCGACTATCTGGATTGTCAAGTTGCATTGGCGTAGGCGGCACGCGCAT
>NZ_CAKZJO010000007.1 GCF_936943645.1 uncultured Bradyrhizobium sp.
CGGCTCGCGAACAAGACGACCTCAAGTCGCCCCTCTTGGGTGAGCCGGGATGGGCGATACATACGACAAAACCGAATTTCGGTAAAGTGGAATATTTTTGAAAGAATGGATTGACAGCGTTGCCGGGTGTTTTGCCCGACGGGTGACGATGGGGTTCAGGCGGCGGCCTGTGTCCGCGGCCGCCCGTCAGCGAGAGTTCATCGAGAGGGGAAGCAAGGCGATCCAGACAACGCCGCCGCAAGACCTGGATCGCCCTCGCCTTCCGTTCCTCAATCGATTCGAATCCGACGCGACCTGTCACGCGGCCGCGGGGCGGCCGTGCTGAATGCGGTCGAGCAATCGTCGTCGTTCTCACCGTCGAGCAGCGGAGCACCACAGTGCCGGCACATGCGCACCGACATCGACGACGCCTTGCCGCTCGTCATCGCCTGGCGATAGTTCGCCAGGTCGATGACGTTGCGGGGCGACGTTATGTGTTTTTCAACCATGGTTGTTCCTCGCGGCTACGCACTGCTTATCGCAGACAAGTTTCGCGCAAACGTTCAGCCCACCGCTCAAATTTTACCGGAGGAATTGGGGCACCGGGCACCCATCACCGCGCGGCCGCAATCCCGCTCTATTCTGCGACACCAACCACCGTGTCTCTGCGAACGGCGTAAGGTCTCGGTAGGGATCTTCCTTTGAGCATGATCTATTCGGAAAACCGCTGCACACTTTGCGCTACGCGGCCCTTCGGGTCCGGTTCATGCTCCTACAGCCACTTCTTGAACTTGAAGATCCAGTACGGGACGATGGCGGCGATCAGCATCATCACCAGCGCCATCGGGTAGCCGTGCACCCATTCGAGTTCCGGCATCATTTTGAAGTTCATGCCGTAGATCGAGGCGATCAGCGTCGGCGGCATCAGGACGACGGCCATGACCGAGAACAGCTTGATGATGTTGTTCTGCTCGAGATTGACGACGCCGAGCATGGCGTCGAGCACGAAGGTGATCTTGCTGGAGAGATAGGAGGCGTGGTCGGTCAGGGAGGCCACGTCACGCTGCATGGTCTTGAGCTGCTCGCGCATGTCCTTCGACCATTTCACGCCCTCCACCACCGCGGACAGGAACGTCACGACGCGGCCGATCGAGACCAGGCTCTCGCGGACCTTGGAGGTCAGGTCGCCCTTGCGGCCGATCGAGATCAGGATCTGGGAATATTGCTTGGCGTGGCCGTGGCGCTCGCTCTCCGGCTCGAAGATGTCGTGGCTGACCTGGTCGATCTCGGCGCCGCAACGCTCCAGGATGTCGGCGCAGCGGTCGATCACGGCGTCCAGCAGCTCCATCAGCACCATCTCGCCGGTGACGGACGGCGTGCAGGAGCGGGCGAGCTTGGCCTCGACCAGGGCGAACGGCTTCGGCAGGTCGTAGCGCACCGTCACCAGGCGGTGGTCGCCGAGGATGAAGGTCACCGCCGTGGTCCTGGGCATGTCGGTATCGGAGTGGCACATCAGCGTCGCAGTCATGTAGCGCGCGCTGTTCTCGATATAGAGCCGGCTGGAGATCTCGATCTCCTGCATGTCTTCCCGGGTCGGGATGGCGATACCGGCGAGCCGCTCCACCGCCTTGTCCTCCGCCGCACTGGGATTGACGAGATCGATCCAGACCGCGTTTTCCGGCAATGCCGAGAGATCCTCGACCACGACCTTCTTCAGGGCGGACTCGGAGGGAACAAACACCGAAAACATCTACGACTCCGGAGGACCTGCGACAGAATGACAGCCGTTAGCGCGATTCTGACATGTTGACGATGACAACCGCATTAACGAAGCGTTGGCATTTATGGCGGCGCCATGGCTCAACTGTGGCACGGAATCGACAGTTCGGTTCCACCGGCCCCAAAAACTTCACTTCGCCGCAAAATTTGCGGCAGAAAAGCCACAGGTAAGCTCTCGCAGCGCGGGAAAAGGCCTTCAGTGCTGGAATTGTGGCAGATTTCAACGATAATGGGATTAACGGAGTCGAGGAACTTGGGCGTTAAGCTCAGGCCTTCCGCACGGTATTGTTTTGATTGGAACCAAACCATGTCGTCGCTGAAAGTTAAGTTTGGGATTTTGGCCGCTGGCCTGATGCTGTCGGGCTGCATGCAGGCCACGCATTTCGAGGCGACCGACACCAAGGCCTTCAAGCCGAAGGACAAGGAACTGCTCGCCAAGGTCCGGTACGAGAACACCCCGGTTGCGGAGCCGTTCCGCCGCGCCATCGTCGACTATCACCGCAAGGAGTCGCCGGGCTCGATCGTGGTCGATTCCGACAATCACTATCTCTACTACGTCATGGATGGCGGCAAGGCGATCCGTTACGGCATCACCGTCGGCGAAGAGGCCATGGCCTGGTCGGGCATCGCCAAGGTGGGCAGCAAGACCGAGTGGCCGGCCTGGCACCCCACCCCCGGCGAGATCTCCCGCCTGGGCGTGCCGACCTATGTCGCCCCCGGCCCGGACAATCCGATGGGCTCTCGCGCGATCTACCTCTATTCGGGCGGCAAGGACACGCTGTTCCGCATCCACGGCACCAACCAGCCGGAATATATCGGCGCCTCGATCTCGTCGGGCTGCATCCGGTTGACCAACGAGGACGCGATCGACCTCTATGACCGCGTCAAGCTCGGCACGATCGTGGTGGTGCTCGAGCCCAAGCACGGCGACTCCCCCTACAATTCGCGACTGGCGCTCGGCAACAGCCAGACCGGCCAGGCGGGCAGCTACTGATCGCCTTCAACCTCTGAACATTCAAAAGCGCCGGTTTCACCGGCGCTTTTTTGTTGCCGGCTTGTGCGGCTGGGACTTGCTGCCCTCGGTCGCCGGCTTCTCCGCGGGCGCGGGGGCCTTCTTCGTCTCCTCGTCAGCGCCTTCCCTGGTCTCGGGCTTGGCCGCGACCTCGCGCGGCGGCGCCTCCTCGGGCCGTTCCGCCGGCAGCAGCGGGGCGATTTGCGGCAGCGGATCCCAGACATTCCACTGGCAGATCCGGTAGTCGTTGCGCCGCTGCGCCAGGTCGAGATGGATATGGTCCTCGTGGTACCAGTCCGAGCCAGGGCCGAGCACGGTGGAAAACCGCGTGCAAACCGAATGCAGCACGCGCTCGCGCACCTCGCGCGGCATGGTGCGGTCGGTCAGGCCGATCGACTGCCCGTTGGCGAGCTTGATGCCGCGAACGTCAAGCGCGTTGGCCTTGCCATGCTCGGACAGCAGCGCGCCGGCGACGCGGTTGCGGCCGCGGCATTCGAAGCTGTCAAAATTATCGAGCTCGCCAATGGTCGTGCCGAGGCTGGTGGCCAGCGGCACCATATCCTTGCGCAGCCAGTCGGCGATCGCGGAGGCCATGGTGCAGCGGAGGATCGCCGCCGGCTTGACCGTCACCTTGCGCTTGTCCGGCAGCACCACGGCCTCCAGCCGCACCAGGTCCTCGCCGCCGCAAGCGCCGGGGCCGCGGATATCCGGAATCGAGGGCGCGATCGCGATCTCCTCGGTCAGCGCCAGACGGCAGGCCGAGACCGGCTTCTGTGGTGAGGCGGCCTCGGCAGGCTTGTCGGCACCAGGCTTGTCGGGAGCCGGCTTTCCCTCCGCCTCGGGCGGAGCCTCGACCGGCGCCTTGCCCGGCACCTTGGGAGCGGCGTCGGGCCGCGGTCTCGGCAGCGGAATCCTGGCGGTATGAGTGGCCGCACGCGGCCGTGGCGTACCAAGACCGAAGATGTCGAGGGGCGCAGGATATTTCCGCGCCTCGGCCCTCTCGGCGAGCAGGAGCGACAGCCCGAGCGCAGCGGTAACCATTGCCGCGCCAGCGGACATATAGCCGCGACAAGACCATTTGCGGCGAAAGTCCGGCACGCTAAAAGTCATGGCAATCTTTGGCCCAACGCTGAGAGCGACAACGCGCCCAGCGACTTCTCGGAGGAACGTCGGAATGCTTGGTTTGATGCAAGATTGGCCCCTGCTCTGCCACCGGATCATCGAACACGCCGCCAAGATTCATGGCAAGCAGGAGGTGGTCACACGCTCGGTCGAGGGACCGATCCATCGCACCACTTACGCCGAGATCCACAAGCGCGCGCTCAAGGTCTCGCAGATGCTGGAAGGCGACGGCATCAAGCTCGGCGACCGTGTCGCAACGATCGCCTGGAACACCTGGCGCCATCTCGAAGTGTGGTACGGCATCATGGGGATCGGCGCCATCTGCCATACCGTCAATCCTCGCCTTTTCCCCGAGCAGATCGCCTGGATCATCAACCATGCGCAAGACCGCATCGTGATGACCGATCTCACCTTCGTTCCGATCCTGGAGAAGATCGCCGACAAGCTGCCGAGCGTGGAGCGCTACATCGTGCTCACCGACAAGGCGCATATGCCGCAGACCACGCTGAAGAACGTGATCGCCTACGAGGACTGGATTGCGCAGGCCGACGGCAAATTCAAATGGAAGGACTTTGACGAGAACACGGCGGCCGCGATGTGCTACACGTCCGGCACGACGGGCGACCCGAAAGGTGTGCTGTATTCGCATCGCTCCAACGTGCTGCACGCGTTGATGGCCAACAATGTCGACGCGCTCGGCACGAGTGCGTCCGAGACAATGCTGCCGGTGGTTCCGCTGTTCCATGCCAACAGCTGGGGCATCGCCTTCTCCGCGCCGTCGCAAGGCACCAAGCTAGTCATGCCCGGCGCCAAGCTCGACGGCGCCTCGGTCTACGAGCTGCTCTCGACCGAGAAGGTGACGCACACCGCCGGCGTGCCCACGGTGTGGCTGATGCTGCTGCAGCACATGGCCGCCAATAACCTCAAGCTGCCGGACCTGAAGATGGTGATCTGCGGCGGCTCGGCGATGCCGCGCTCGATGATCAAGGCGTTCCTCGACATGGGCTCGAACGTGCGTCACGCCTGGGGCATGACCGAGATGAGCCCGATCGGCAGCGTCGCGGCGCTGAAGCCGCCGTTCCAGAATGCGACCGGCGATGCCCGGCTCGACGTGCTGCAGATGCAGGGCTATGCGCCCTTCGCGGTCGAGATGAAGATCACCGACGATGCCGGCAAGGAGCTGCCCTGGGACGGCAAGACTTTCGGCCGCCTCAAGGTCTCCGGCCCCGCCGTCGCCAAGGCCTATTACCGCGTCGACACCAACATCCTCGACGAGGACGGCTTCTTCGATACCGGCGACGTCTCGACCATCGACGAGGACGGCTACATGCGGATCACCGACCGCTCCAAGGACGTGATCAAGTCCGGCGGCGAGTGGATCTCCTCGATCGACCTCGAGAACCTCGCGGTCGGCCATCCGGCCGTGGCAGAAGCCGCCGTGATCGGCGTATTCCACCCCAAATGGGACGAACGGCCGCTTCTGATCGTGCAGCTCAAGCAGGGCCAGCAGGCCACGCGCGAGGAGATCCTGGCTTACATGGACGGCAAGATCGCCAAATGGTGGATGCCCGACGACATCGCCTTCGTCGACGGCATCCCGCACACGGCGACCGGCAAGATCCTCAAGACAGCGCTGCGCGACCAGTTCAAGGATTATCGCTTCCCGAACGCGGCGGCGTAGCAACCGCCAAGGCGCTAAGACAAGCCGGCCCCGTACCCTCGTGCGGGGCCGTTTTCGTTGCCGGCAACGCGACGAAAGGCGAATTGGAGCCGATGGCGCCCCTCCGTAAGTTCGCGCCGCGCGTCAGACGAATAATCGAAGATATGAGGAACGCTCGATATGAAATTAGGTCCGAGACGAACCATGCTCTCGCTGCTCGCCGCATCGGTCGCGGCCACCGCAGCGCATGCCGCCGATAACAAAGTGGTGATCGGGGACATCGACGACATGTCGGGCCTCTACGCCGACGTGATCGGCCCCGGCGGCGTCGAAGCCGCCAAGATGGCGATCGAGGATTTCGGCGGCACCGTGCTCGGCAACAAGATCGAGTTCATGGTCACCGATCACCAGAACAAGCCGGACGTCGGGGCGCAAAAATTCCGCGAATGGGCCGACCGCGACGGCGTCACCATGATCCTTGGCGGATCGAACACCGGCGTCAGCCTGGCGATGAACAATGTCGCCAAGGAGAAGAAGATTCCCTTCATCGCGATCGGCGCCGCCGGCGCCTCGCTGACCGGCAAGGACTGCACGCCCTATACCGTCCATTACGTGTACGACACCACGGCGCTCGGCAACGGCACGGCCAAGACTATGGTGAGCCAGGGCGGCAAGTCCTGGTTCTTCCTCACCGCCGACTATGCCTTCGGCACGCAGTTGCAGGAATCCGCCTCACACGTCGTAGAAGCCAACGGCGGCAAGGTAATCGGCGCCGTGCGCGTTCCGCTGTCGACCTCCGATTTCTCCAGCTACCTGCTGCAAGCCCAGAACTCCGGCGCCCAGGTGCTTGGACTGGCCAATGCCGGCAACGACTTCACCAACTCGATCAAGGCCGCCGACGAGTTCGGCATCGGCAAGACGATGAAGCCCGCTGCCTTGCTCGCCTTCATCAGCGACATCCACAGCCTGGGGCTGAAGACCGCGCAGGGCCTCTATCTCACCACCGGCTGGTACTGGGACCTGAACGACAAGACCCGCGCCTTCGCCAAGCGCTACTACGAGAAGACCAAGCGCGAGCCCACCATGAACCAGGCCGGTTACTATTCGGCCACGATGACCTACCTCAACGCGGTCAAGACGGCCGGCACGACCAACGCCGACAAGGTGATGGCCGAGCTCAAGAAGATGAAGATCGACGACATGTTCACCAGCAACGGCAAGATCCGCGCCGACGGCCTGATGGAGCATGAGATGTACATCATGCAGGTGAAGAAGCCGGACGAGTCGAAATATCCGTGGGATTATTACAAGCTGGTCCAGACCATGTCCGGCGAGGAGGCCTTCGGCAAGCTGTCGGACTCGGCCTGCCCGCTGGTCACGCACTAAAAGCGCGGTCCAGATCGAGCGGCGCGAGAGGCGCAGTCGCTGACGCGCCTCTCTTTGCCCTCCGGCTCGGGTCAGCCGGGGGTTCGACGCAATGCGGCCGCCTCCGGCGGCCGCATACGGGTCCAGAACGGGGATAAACCGCTTCACAGCCCCGCGGAAAATGCGCTAGGTCAGCTTGCTCCCGCCGCCTTTGCCCACGACGGCGACCTAGATCGGTGATGATACAGCATGGCCCGCAGGTTTTCCGCTCCCTATCAGTCGGAGCCCGTGTCCAGCCTCGCGAGCTGGGCACGCAATCTGGCCGTGTTCGCCGTGGTCGCGGTGCTGGTCTCCATCATCATCGTCCGCTTCGACTTCCTGGAGCCGAAGCCGGCGCTTGCGACCTTCTTCGGCGGCCTTGCGATATCAGGCCTCTCGATCCTGCTCGGGCTCGCCGGCTTTGCCGCGATCTGGCAGAACGGCTCGCGCGGCATGGCGCGCATCCTGCTCGCCTTCCTGATCGACGGGGCGATCCTCGCCTATCCCGCCTATCTGGCCTTGCAATATCGCAAGCTGCCGGCGATCCACGACATCACCACCGACCCGATCGATCCACCGCGTTTCGAGGCGCTGGCGCGCCTGCGCACCGGCGAGGGCACCAACACCGCGGTCTATGCCGGCCTCTATTCGGCCGAGCAGCAGCGCCATTTCTATCCTGATATCGAGCCGGTCGAGCTCGAGATTTCGGTCGACCGTGCCTATGCGATCGCGCTGCAGCTCGTCAACAAGCGCAAATGGATCGTCATCGACGAGCGCGCGCCGCAGCCGCCGCGCCGCATCGGCCGCATCGAGGCGGTGGCGCGCACGCCGATCATGGGATTCCGCGAGGACGTCTCGATGAGGTTCGTGGCGGACGGCGACGATTCCCGCGTCGATATCCGCTCGGCCTCGCGCAATTTCGACAGCGATCTCGGCAGCAACGCCGCGCGGGTCAAGAAATTCATCGACGATCTCAACACCGCCGCCGATGCCGATGCGCTCAAGCCGGTGAAGAAGACGCCCGTGACGCCGCCGAAGGCGCCGGCGAAGACGGTGAAGAAGTAAGAATGGCGAATGGAGAGTAGCGAATAGCGAATGGAAGGCCGCCTATTCGCCACTCCCCATTCGCTCTTCGCCCTCAAGCCATCCGATACGTCCCGCCGATCACGGGATCACCATCCGTCGCCACCACGCCGCGGGCGACGAGGTCCTCCAGATGCGCCAGCACGGAATAGCCGGCGGCCGTGGTCAGACGCGGATCGATGCCGATATAGATCGCGCGCACCATGGTCGGGATGTCGGTCTCGCCCTTGGCGAGGCGGTGCAGGATCGAGGCCTCGCGCGCCTTGCGATGGCGGATCAGGAAGCGGACGAAACGCTGGCCTTCCGGAATCTCGGGGCCGTGGCCGGAGAAATAGAGATCCTCCTCGCGGGCAGCTAACCGGTCGAGCGAGTCCATGTAGTCGATCATCGAGCCATCGGGCGGCGCCACGATCGAGGTCGACCAGCCCATCACGTGATCGCCGACGAAGTTGAACTTTCGCTCCGGCCAGGCAAAGGCCAGATGATTGGCGGTGTGCCCCGGCGTCGCGACAGCCTCGAGCCGCCAGCCGTCGCCCTCGACGACGTCGCCATGGGCGATCGTGATGTCGGGCACGAAGTCGCGATCGGAGCCGGATTCCGGATTGTGCTTCTCGCTCTCGAAGCGCGGACGCGAGGCGCGGTGCGGCCCCTCGGCGTAAACAGGCGCGCCGGTCGCCTGCTTGATCCGCGGCGTGTTCGGCGAGTGGTCGCGATGGGTGTGGGTGACGAAGATGTGGCTCACCGTCTCACCGCGAACGGCATCGAGCAGCGCCGCAGCGTGCGCCTCATCGTCCGGACCGGGATCGATGATCGCGACATTGCCCTTGCCGACGATGTAGCTGACCGTGCCGGTGAAGGTGAACGGGCTCGGATTGTTGCAGAGCACCCGCCGCACGCCCGGGCGGACTTCCTCGACGATGCCGGGCTTCAGCGGAAAGTTGCGGTTGAACGGGACGTCGTCGTTGTCGGACATGGCTTGCTCAACCCTTGCTGACTTCGTCATGCCCGGCCTTGTGCCGGGCATCCACGTTCTTCGCGTGGTTTAAGACGTGGATGGCCGGGACAAGCCCGGCCATGACGCAGTTGGAGAGTTCTCGTGTCTCACCCGGTCACCGCCAGGCTCAGAAGAACGCCTGAATGCCCGTGATGGCGCGGCCCAGGATCAGGGCGTGGACGTCGTGGGTACCCTCGTAGGTGTTGACCGTCTCAAGGTTATGGACGTGGCGCATCACGTGGAATTCGGCCGAGATGCCGTTGCCGCCGTGCATGTCGCGGGCAACGCGGGCGATGTCGAGGGCCTTGCCGCAATTGTTGCGCTTCATGATCGAGATCATCTCGGGCGCGAACTTGCCCTCGTCCATCAGGCGGCCGACGCGAAGCGAGCCCTGCAGGCCGAGCGCGATCTCGGTCTCCATGTCGGCGAGCTTCTTCTGCACCAGCTGGGTCGCCGCGAGCGGCTTGCCGAACTGCTTGCGGTCGAGCGTGTACTGGCGGGCGCGATGCATGCAGTCCTCGGCG
The DNA here is from genome assembly GCF_936943645.1 of uncultured Bradyrhizobium sp. Lineage (GTDB taxonomy): Bacteria > Pseudomonadota > Alphaproteobacteria > Rhizobiales > Xanthobacteraceae > Bradyrhizobium. The sequence continues at coordinate 9,558 of NZ_CAKZJO010000007.1, forward strand.
GCGCCGATCGCACCCCAGGAGATGCCGTAGCGGGCACGGTTGAGGCAGCCGAACGGACCCTTGAGGCCGGAGACGTTGGGCAGCAGCGCGCTTTCGGGCACCACGACGCCATCCATCACGACCTCGCCGGTGATCGAGGCGCGCAGCGAGAGCTTGCTGCCGATCTTCGGCGCGGACAGGCCCTTCATGCCCTTCTCCAGCACGAAACCGCGGATCTCATTGTTGTGCTCGGCCGACTTGGCCCAGATCACGAACACGTCCGCGATCGGCGCGTTCGAGATCCACATCTTGCTGCCGGTCAGGCGATAGCCGTCGGAAACCTTCTCGGCGCGGGTCTTCATGCCGGCGGGATCGGAGCCGGCGTCGGGCTCGGTCAGGCCGAAGCAGCCGACCCACTCGCCGCTGGCGAGCTTGGGCAGGTACTTCTTGCGCTGGTTCTCGTCGCCATAGGCGTAGATCGGGTACATCACCAGCGAGGACTGCACCGAGTTCATCGAGCGATAGCCGGAATCGACCCGCTCGATCTCGCGCGCGACGAGGCCATAAGCCACGTAGCTCGCATTGGCGCAGCCATATTCCTCGGGCAGCGTGATGCCGATCAGGCCGAGCTCGCCCATTTCGTTGAAGATCTCGCGGTCGGTCTTCTCTTCGAGATAGGCCTTGGTGACGCGCGGCAGCAGCTTGTCCTGGGCGTAGGCACGGGCGGTGTCGCGCACCATGCGCTCGTCTTCGGTCAGCTGCTCGTCGAGCAGGAACGGATCGTCCCACTGGAAGGAAGCCGCAGCCGGCTTGTCCTTGGTCTGAGGGCGCACGCTCATGAAACGTCCTTTCGCGTCTGGTTCCGTCGAAAATTGCCCGACAAATTAAAGCGCCGCGGCAACAAGTGCAATTGCATCGTGGTTTCGGTCATTCCGGGACGATGCGAAGCGTCGAACCCGGAATGACGCTGCGTGTCAGCTTTCGAGCTGCTCGTTGGCGACGATCTCGATGCCGAAGCCCGACAGGCCTTTGTAGTCGTGCACCGAGGAGGTGAGATGGCGGATCGAGGTGACGCCGAGGTCGCGCAGGATCTGCGCGCCGACACCGACCTCGCGCCACTGGCGGTTGCGGTCGGCCTCGGTCTGCGTCTCGTCCGGCAGCGCCGCCACGGGGACACCGGCCGCGCCGTCGCGCAAGTACACCAGTACGCCACGGCCTGACTTCTTGAAGTGCTCGAGCACGGCGGCCATGCGCTTGTGGCCGGTGAAGATGTCCTTGACGATGTTCGGCTTGTGGAAGCGCGTCAGCACGTTCCTGCCGTCGCCGACGCCGTTATACACGAACGCGACGTGGGCGATGGAATCGAACGGCGAGCGGTAGGCATAGCCCTGCAGCGGTCCGATCGGGCTTTCGGTGACGAAGGTGGAGACCCGCTCGATCAGCTTCTCGCGCGCCTGGCGGTAGGCGATCATGTCCGCGATGGTGACGTGCTTCAGCTTGTGCCGGATCGCGAACTGCGCGACCTGCTCGCCCTTCATCACGCTGCCGTCGTCGTTCATCAGCTCGCTGATGACGCCGACCGGCGGCAGGCCGGAGAGCTTGCAGAGGTCGACGGCGGCTTCGGTATGGCCGGAGCGCAGGAGCACGCCGCCGTCCTTGGCGATCAGCGGGAAGATGTGCCCGGGCCGGGCGAAATCATTGGCCCCGACATTCGGATTGGCCAGCGCGCGGCAGCAGGAGGCGCGCTCATCCGCCGAGATGCCGGTGCCACCGTCGGGCTTGTAGTCGATCGACACCGTGAAGGCGGTGGTGTGCGCGGAATCGTTATGGGCCACCATCGGATCAAGCCGCAGGCGGCGCGCGTCCTCGGTGGTCACCGGCGCGCAGACGATGCCGGAGGTGTGACGGATGATGAAGGCCATCTTCTCGGCGGTGCAGAGCGAGGCGGCGACGATCAGATCGCCCTCGCCCTCGCGGTCGTCGTCGTCGGTGACGACCACGAGTTCACCCCGGGCAAAGGCCTGCAAGACTTCCTGGACGCTATCGGGCATATCCCCAATCTCTATCGGTTATGGGCGGGAGGCTTAGCCGGACTTGGGCCGGGGCGCTAGTGTCCTGGACGCAACCGCATATTCCGGGCGGCGGGCCGTCGGAGCCAGCTTGCACCGATATACCAGGCATATAGGCGCAGATCGCCGCGGAAGAAGGCGGCCGGCCTCCTCAGGGCAACACTTCGCGGCGCTCGCCGAGCCGCTGATCGATTTCGGCGCGCTTGTCGGCGAGAAGGCCGGCCTGGGCCGCCTCGATCACCGTGAACAGCTCGTGGGCATCGCTGAGCCGGGTCACGGTGACATAGCTGGCGCCGGCCTCGTAGAGCGCACCGACGTCGGCGAGGAGATCGGCGGTGGCGACGATCAGGGCGGTCGGATTGAGCGCGCGGACGTGGCGGACCAGCTTTTCGTTGGTGGCGCCCTTGAGCAGCGAATCCGGCACGCTGAGGATGATCATCTCGGACTTGCCGACACCGGCATGGAGCAGCGTGTCGACATTGCTGATGTCGCCATAGATCACGTGCAGGCCGCGCGAAAGCAGGGTCTGGTACACATTGGGGTTGAAGTCGACCACCGTGATCTGCTCCAGCAGCACCGGCGTCTGCCGCTCGATCTCGGCCAAGAGCGCGCTCGCCGCACGGAAAAAGCCCAGGATGACGATGCGGCGGGCCTCGCCATGGCCGCCCTCGTGCCCCTCCTCGCCGTGACCATTGCCGTGGTCGAGGTCGCGCAGGCCGATCCGCTTCAGGGGGCCGATCGCCCAGCGGGTGATCTCATCGCTGCGGCTCATCGCGAAGGTCGAGAGCACCGCGAGCACCACGAAGGCGAAGGAGGCGGCGTTCGCCGTCTGGGCTGCGATATGGTGATCGTTGACGCCGGTCTGGATCACCACCAGCGAGAATTCCGAGATCTGCGCGAGGTTCAGCGCCGGCAACAGGCTGGCGCGCAGGCCCTGCTTCATCAGATAGAGCGGCGTAAAGGTGGTGACGAGGCGGCTGACCACGGTGAAGGCCGCGATCATCAGCGCCAGCCCGATCACCGACAGGCCGGGGACGGGAATCGTCATGCCGAGCGCGACGAAGAACAGCGTGATGAAGAAGTCGCGGAGCGTCGTGACCTTGGCGGTGACGTCGAGCGCGTAGGGAAAGGTCGAGAGCGAGACGCCGGCGATCAGCGCACCCATCTCGCGCGACAGCGACAGCCGTTCGGCGGTTTCGGCCACGAGAAAGCACCAGGCCAGCGCGCCCAGCAGGATCAGCTCCGGGCGGCGGGCGATCTGGTGGAACAGGCGCGGCAGCACGTAGCGGCTGACCAGCAGCGCGGCGGCGACCAGCACCGCGACGCGGCCGATCGAGAGCAGGATGACGCTGGCCTGCAGATTGGCAAGGCTCGGCTGCACCGCCAGGAACAAGATGGCGAAGATGTCCTGCAGCACCAAGACGCCGAGCGTGATGCGGCCCGGCAGCGTGTCCAGCTCGCGCTTCTCGTAGAGCACCTTGACGATGATGACGGTACTCGACAGCGCGCAGGCAACGCAGAGATAGACCGCATCGAAATGCCCGCCGCCGAGCGACAGGCCGATGCCGACGAAGAACGCTACGCCGAGCAGGCAGCCGCCGAGCAGCTGGCCGCCCGCCGCGAACAGGATCACCTTTCCCGCCCGCACGATCTTCTTCAGGTCGATCTCGAGGCCAATCATGAACAGCATGAAGATCAGGCCAAGCTCGGAGATGACGCCGATCGATTCCTGCGAATGGACCCAGCCGGCGCCGAATGGACCTATGCAAAAGCCGGCGATAAGATAGGCCAGGATCAGCGGTTGCCGGGAGAAATGGGCGAGCAAGCCCAGCATCCAGGCAAACAGAATACAGAGAGTGATGTCGCGAATGAGCTCGTGCATACCAAATTGGTCCGTTTTGCCGCACCCTAGAGACGGGTTGCGGCGCGGCAAGCGAGCAATTCGTCACATGCAGAAAGGGCTGCTCGCAGCAATGCTGCTATGCCCCCTCGCCTTTGCCGTGCCCGCGGCCGCTCAATCCAAGGTCAATATTGAACAGAACTTTGCCGATTCCCTCACCACAATGCCAAAGGGGGAACTCCAGGTCTCCGGCGGGTTCTACGTGCCCGCTTACTCCAGCGTGGCCATGAGCCAGGGCAAGCTGCGCGTCGACTTCTCGGTGACCTTGAGTGTTCACAACGCCTCCGAAACCCAGCCGCTGGTGATCAAACGCATCGCCTATTTCGACACCGCAGGCAAGCAGGTCGAGTCCTACCTGAAAGGCCAGGTGGCGCTGAAGCCGCTGGCCACCGTCTCGATCTTCATTCCGACCGACGACGTGCGCGGCGGGACAGGGGCCAACTTCCTGGTCGACTGGGCCGCGACAGGCGAGATCGCCGAGCCCGTGGTCGAGGCCCTCATGGTTGGCGGCGTCGCCAATGCGCATTACGCTTTCATCAGCCAGGGCCGTCCGACCAGAACGGCCACAATGAAGTAAGGCCGTCCAGCCCGGACGGTCGGCAAGACACGAGAAACAAGGCTGGCCGGTGCAACGCCGGCCGCTCAACAAGAACAAAACGAGGAACGCTCCCATGACGTCCAGCTTCGAATTCGCGCCCCTGTTTCCGGCAGGGCTGCCGGCCCCCTCTGCGCGCTGGACGGGCCTTGCCAAATACAGCTTCGTGGGCGGCAACAACGATTCCGAACAGGTGCCGCTCGACGAGCTGATTGAGGCGACCAACGCGGTGCTGCGGCGCGAGGGCCGCTCGCTCGCGACTTACGGGCTGGCGCATGGCCCGCAGGGCTACCTGCCCTTGCGCGAATTCCTGGTGACCAAACTCAAGCGCGACGCCGGCATCAGCTGCACCGTCGACGATCTCCTGATCGTCTCCGGCTCGCTCCAGGCGCTCGACCTGGTCAACGCCACGCTGCTGACGCGCGGCGACACCGTGATCTTCGAGCAGGACAGCTATCAGGGCTCGCTGACCCGCCTGGCGCGGCTCGGCGTCAACGTGGTGGGCGTCCCGCTCGACAAGGACGGCATGCGCATGGACGTGCTGGCGACGACGCTGGCCGACCTCAAGAGCCGCGGAATCCGTCCCAAATACATCTACACCATCCCGACCGTGCAGAATCCGACCGGCAGCATCATGCCGGAGAGCCGCCGCGCCGAGCTGGTGCGGCTCGCGACCGAATACGGCGTGCCCATCTTCGAGGACGATTGCTATGCAGACCTCGTCTGGTCGGGGCAGCGGCCGCCGGCGATCTACGCCATGAGCCCGAGCGGCGGCGTGATCCATATCGGCTCGTTCTCCAAATCGATCGCGCCGGCCTTGCGCGTCGGCTTCATCGTGGCGCCCTGGGAGGTGATGTCGCGGATGCTGGCGCTGAAGACGGATGCGGGCTCCGGCGCGCTGGAGCAGATGGTGCTCGCAGCTTATTGCAAGCCGCATTTCGCAAGCCACGTGCCGGCGCTGACCAAGGCGCTGCGCACCAAGCTCGACACGCTGATGGAGGCGCTGAACGAGCAGTTCGGGACGGCGGCGGAATTCGAGGAGCCGAAGGGCGGCATCTTCCTCTGGGTCAAGTTGCCCGATCAGGTCGACACGCTGAAACTGTATCAGGCCGCGCTCGCCGCGGGTGTCTCCATCAATCCTGGGCCGGAATGGTCGACCGACAAGAGCCATTCCGCCTCGCGCCTGCGGCTGTGCTTTGCGAGTCCGACGCATCAGCAAATCCGCGAGGGCGTCGCGGTGCTGGCCGAGGTCTGCCGCAAGGAGTTCGGCGTGCCCGCTCGCAGCGCCAATGTGGAGAAGCGGGCCTGAGGCCACGGCCTCACGCCTCGACGTGAAACTCCACGTTGACCTGTCCGCTTCCGGAAGACGGAAAGTAGTCGCAAAGCTGCTCGGCGGCGCCGCGATAGTCGTACCAGCCGAGCGCGGCGAACAGCATGATGGTGTCGGCCATGCCGCCTTCGCCGTTGCACTTGGTGGCGTAGTCCGGAAGCATGTCGAGGAATTCGCGGTAGCGGCGGCTCTGCCACAGCTCGAGCACGCGCAGATCGACCTGGCGGTTGAATTCGCTGGCGACCGACGTCCACGCCTCGGGGCCCAGCTTCTTGTTCGGCCAGAGCCGGTGCGAGAGCGAACCGCTGGCGAGGACCGCGACCCGCTCACCGGATTCCTCGATCGCGCGGCGGGTCGCTTCGCCGAGGATCCGGCTCTCCTCGAACGAGGTGAACAGCGGCGAAGCAATCGAGACGACCTTCGCAAAACCGTCGGGGTTCATGTAGTGCATCGGCACGATGGTGCCGTATTCGAGCCCGAGGCTCGTCACCTGATGCGCAATCACGTTCAGGCCCGCCTCGCCGGCCCTGCCAGCGATGGCCTCCGCCAGTTTCGTATCACCCGGCAGATCGTAGCGCAGATCCTGGATCATCTGCGGCGCCTCGTGGCTCGTGAACGAGCCGCGATGCCGCGCATTGGCATTGATGTGGTAGCCGAAATTGGAGAGCCAGTGGGTGTCGAACACCACGAAGCAGGTGACACCGCGCTCTCTTGCCCGCCGGCCGAGCTCCCGCAAGGAGCTGACTGCCGGCTCGCGCGCATCGCGTAACGGGCTGCCGGGTTGCTCCGACAGCATCAATGATGGAACGTGGGTGACCTTGGCGGCGAGGACGAGCTGCCCCATGGCGGTCACCTCGGAATGTCAGGCCGCCTGGGGCTGGCTGCCATGGATCGCGGAGGCGAGCCGCAGCAGAAGCACGATCGAGACGTTGCCCTTGCCGGCCTCGATCTGGGCGATATAGCGCTCGGAAATCCCGGAACGGCGGGCCAGCTCGCGGCGCGACAGGTCACAGCGCATGCGCGAGGACCGCAGGCGATCACCCAGCTCGCTCAGAAACTCGGTCTCGGAATACGGCGGCACGGCACAGCTCCCCGGCAGCACTTCGCCCGCAAAATCCATGACTTGATTCAGCATTGCTCTATCCAGGTTCGCCTTCGGGAAGCGCCATCCTACGCCGGAAAAGGCCGCCCTCATTGACGCGGATCAAATTCGCGAGCGATCGGGGGGCGGCCATGGACGGAAGCGGACGGGATGCTACACTTGGAAGTATTCTTGGAATTCTTCGAGGCGGGGCTCCTTCAGGACATGACGCGTGGTTTGAGCCGCTGGATCGCGGCTGCGATGCTGTGGGCGGCGATGGCCCCCAGAGCAGGTGCCGAGACGCTGGCCGCGACGGTCGAGCAATGGGGCCTGCTCGGCTCATGGGCGGTCGACTGCGCTGCCCGACCCGACCGCGACAAGGGCGCGCTCCTGACCTACGAGATCCGGAAGGACGGCCGGGTGATGTACCGGCGTAACTTCGGCGACGCCAAGGACGAGAACGAAGTGGTGTCGGCCACGGTCAACGCCGAGGGCCTGCTCAATGTCATGGTGTACTTCCCCTCACTGCGCCAGGCGCGCGAGTTCGGGCTGCTGCTGGTGAAGGACGGCAGCCTGCGCGCGATCTACAATCGCAGCGAGCGCGGCGAGTACACGATCAAGGACGGCAAGTACGTCGCGACGGGCGCACCGACGCCCGTACAACAGCGTTGCGATTAACCACCTGAACAGCCGTTCAGAATTCTCCTGCAATTCCTCCGGAACGTTCCTGCGAATGCGCGGTTTAAATGTGCATTCGATTGGAGGAGGACATCATGAAGAAGCTTGGTTTTGTGGTTGCGGCCCTGGGTGCGCTCGTGATCGCGGCGCCGACGCTGGCAAGCGCGGAGACGGTGGTGATCAAGCGCGGCGGCTATCACCATCATCATCACGGCCCGTACGGCGCCCGCGCCGAATTCCGCGGGCATCGTGATTACGGCTGGCATCGCGGCCACCATCGCGACCGGGTCGTCGTGATCAAGCGCAGCCATCGCCACTGGGACTAACTGAGAACGCATATGGGAATGGCCCCTCACGGGGCCGTTTTCTTTGCGCATCGTCGGCCTCGTAGGGTGGGCAAAGCGAAGCGTGCCCACGCGTCCGTGGCCGATCGGAAAGATCGTGGGCACGGCGCAAGTGCGCCTTTGCCCACCCTACGAATATTTCGCTAGCATATGGACGAAGCTAATCCCACTTCGGCCCAAAACCCGGATTGACGCAGCGGCGATCCTTCGGCAGCGCGGCGATCTTCCGGCGATCGGCATCGTCGAGCGTGATCTTCAGCGCGTCGAGATTGGCCTGCTGGCTCTCGCGGCGCGAGGCCTTCGGGATCGCCGCGACGCCGTCCTGCTCGAGCAGCCATTTCAGCGCGACTTGCGCGGCGGTCGCGTTGTGCCTCGCACCGATCTCACTGAGCACCGGATCCGAGGCGATGCGGCCCTGCGCCAGTGGACAATAGGCCACCAGCGGGATCGACTTTGCCGTGAGATAGGCCAGCACCTTCGATTGATCGAGCATGGCGTGATATTCGATCTGGTTGCAGGCGATCGGCGCCTTGACGTCCTCGACCGCGATCTTGAGCAGCGCCGTGGTGAAGTTCGCAACTCCAATCGCTCGCGTACGCCCCTCCTCCTTCAGCTTCATCAAGGTCTCGAACACCGCGCCCCAGTTCGCAGCCTTCGAGGGCCAATGCACGAGATAGAGATCGACATGGTCGAGCCGGAGCTTGTTCAGGCTGGTGTCGAAGGCCCGCCGGATCGCGTCGGGATTGAGATTCTCGTGCCAGACTTTTGTCGTCACGTGCAGCTCGGCGCGCGGCAGGCGGGACGCTGCGATGGCTGAGCCGATCGGCTCCTCATTGGCGTACATCTCGGCCGTGTCGATGTGGCGGTAGCCGATCGACAGCGCACTCTCGACCGCGGCGCGGCAAGCATCGCCCTGCATGCGGAAGGTACCGAGGCCGAGCTTGGGCATGCCGATGCCCTGTGTCTTCAGATTGTCCATGAACAGGCTCCTGACATGTTGCATCCCGCCGGTCGCGCGATGTGCCGCGGGGAACAGACTCTTCGGTGATGGAAAAGAGGTGGCGGGAACGAGCATCCTAGTGCGCCGACCGCAGCGTGGCCAATCAAGATCGGGTTAGGTGCTTACTCCATCGTCATGCCCGGGCTTGTCCCGGGCATCCACGTTCTTCGTGCCAGACGCCAAGACGTGGATGGCCGGGTCAAGCCCGGCCATGACGGCGAGAAGAGTTAACCGCTCCTCACGAGTGCTGTGCCACGACAGCCGGGCGCAGTTGCGGCTGCGGCACGATGTCGACCGACCAGAGGTCGCGATTGTCGACGTCCTTCAGGGTCACGGTCATCACGCCATCGCGGCCGTCGATGTCGACACGGCCGAAGAATTGCAGCCCGAAGCACGGCGCCAGATTCTCGCCTTGCGCGGCGCTGCAGCCGTTCTGGTACATCGCGACCGGACCAAAGGTGTTGTCGAGCTCGCCCGGCCCCCAGCTGCCGGCATGCAGCGGGCCGGAGACGAACTCCCAGAATGGCTCGAAATCCTGAAATTGCGCCCGGTTCGGGTCGTAGTAATGCGCGGCGGTGTAGTGCATGTCGGCGGTGAGCCAGACGACGTTGCGCACGCCGGCGCGCTTGATGGCGCTGAGCAGGTCGGCGATCTCGTGCTCCCGCCGGTCGGGCAGCCCGTCACCGAGCGCGACGGCGTCCAGGCTGATCAGGCCGATCGGCAGGTCGGCTGCGATCACCTTCCAGGTCGCGCGCGAGGCAGCGAGCTCGCGCTTGAGCCAGGCAAGCTGCTCGGCACCGAGGATCCAGCCGCGCTTGTCATCGCCCTTGTTCCAGCTGTCGTCGCGATAGCTGCGCATGTCGATCATGAAGACGTCCAAGAGCGGGCCATAGGCGATCTTGCGATAGACCCGGCCCTGCCGCGCGCCGATATCGCGGATCGGCATGAAGTCGAAGAAGGCGCGGCGGGCACGCGCGACCAGGCGCGGGGTGCCGTCATCCTCATGGCCGGCGTCATCGAAAGTTCCGGTCGGCGACCAGTCGTTGCTGACCTCGTGATCGTCCCATTGCGCGAACATCGGGACGTCCGCGTGGAAGGCGCGGAAATGTTCGTCGAGATGGTTGTATTTGTAGTTGCCGCGGAACTGCGCCAGCGTGTGCGCGACCTCGGCCTTCTCCTCGGTCACGAGATTGCGCCAGGTCTCGCCGTTCGGCAGCCGCTGCTCGGATGGAATCGTGCAATCGGCGTAGATGTGGTCGCCGGAATGGATGAAGAAATCCGGGCGGTTGTCGAGCATGGTGCGATAGCTGCGATAGCCGCCGCGCGCGACGTCGATGCCCCAGCCCTGCCCCGCGACATCACCCGACCACACGAAGGAAATCGACCGGCCCGCTTCCGGCGCCGTGCGGAAATGGCCGACACGGCTTTCACCGCAAAGCCCGGTCGCGATGTCGTCGAAACGGACGCGGTAGAAGATGTCCTGTCCGGGCGGCAGGTCGTCGAGCTGCAGCTTCGACGTGAAATCGGTGTCCGGCAGCGCATCGCGCGAAGCCGACGCGATGATGCTCCTGAAGCTCTCGACGGTGGAGCACTCCACCTGCATCCGTGCGGCCCGGTCCGCGCGCGCCCAGACCATTGCGGAGCCGTCGCAGATATCGCCGGACTGGATGCCGCCTGCGATCTGCGGCCGATCTGCTGCACGGCTGAGATAAGGGGTTGCGAGCGTGCCGAGCGAGGCGAGCGCAAAGCTCGAAGTCGAGCGGACCAGGAATTGCCGGCGGGTCCATGCGCTGGAAGCGCGGAGCATTGCCATTCAGGAAACCTTCGTCGAATCGCGACGGAAGGTGCCTGCGCTCCTTGACGGCTAACCTGACGGTTTCTTGACCCCAAGCCTACGGTTTTGCGACGGGGGGATGACGGGACATCGAGCGCGAATAGCGCAGCCGCGATGCAGGTGTGCCCCCTCGCCCCGCTTGCGGGGAGAGGCGAAGTACCTAATGCTTCCAGTTGCAGATGCCGCCGCTGCGGCACGGCCAGGTCTGGATGCGGGTATCCATCGCCTGCGCGTCGAGCGGGTTGCCATGACGATGCGCGAGCCTGGTGCGGGCCACCCCGCGCGGCTGCGCGGGCTTGGCATGCGCAACCTTCGGCTCGGCCACGCGAACGCGTTCGGCCGCAACCTTCTTCGGCACGTCGACCGGCTCCGCGCGTGCCTGCGCCTCATTGCCGCCGCGCGCTTCGAGCGCGATCGGCGCGAATTGCGTCTCGGGCCCGAGCCGCTTCGGCGACAGCACGGCCCTGGAGAGATCGAGACCGAGATATTCGTCTGGCTTGTAGTCGTCAGCGCGCGCGACGCTGCCCGCTGCGAGCACGAGTGCAACGGCAGCTGCGAAATGAACGCTCTTCAGGACCACGGACGCCTCCTGAAATTGATTATGAAAGGGCTATTTTATCCCTATTTAGGAGGCGTCGCGCGCAATTCCAGCGGTCAGTTCCCGGGTTGGTTAAGAAGTTTGGCGGTGTCAGGCGACCTTTCGCGTCGCCCCCGTCCCATCCAGGAACCCGATCAGGCGGTTGCGAATGATCTGTTCCGCTTCAGTCATGATCCGATCGATCAGTTCCTTGCAGGAGGGGATGTCGTGGATCAGCCCGGCGACCATGCCGCAGCTCCAAGCGCCGGCGTCCATCTGTCCCTCCAGCATGATTTTGGGATAGACGCCCGCCACCTGGTCGTGGATGTCGTCGATCTTCAACTTGTCGCCCTTCTCGCGCTCGATCTCGATGAGGCGGTCGACATTGGCGTTCCTCAGCACACGCTCGGTGTTGCGCAAGGAGCGCATGATCAGGCGGGTATCGAGCTCGGTCGCCGCGACCAGCGCGTTCTTCACGTTCTGATGGACCGGGGCTTCCTTGGTGGCGATGAAGCGCGTGCCCATGTTCATGCCGGCCGCGCCCAGCGACAGCGCCGCGACGAGGCTGCGCCCATCGGCCATGCCGCCTGAGGCGACGAACGGGATCTTCAATTCCTCCGCCGCGCGCGGCAGCAGGATCATGTTGGGGATGTCGTCCTCGCCGGGATGGCCGCCGCACTCGAAGCCGTCGACGCTGACGGCGTCGCAGCCGATGCGCTCGGCCTTCAGCGAATGGCGAACCGAGGTGCATTTGTGGATGACCTTGATGCCGGCGGCCTTCAGCGCCGGCATGTAGGCCTCCGGGCTGCGGCCCGCGGTCTCCACCGCCTTGATGCCGCCTTCGACGATGGCCGCGATGTATTCGGGATAAGGCGGCGCCGAGAAGGTCGGGAGGAAGGTGAGGTTCACGCCGAACGGCTTGTCGGTCATGTCGCGGCAACGCGCGATCTCCTTGGCGAGCAATTCCGGCGTCTTCTGCGTCAGACCCGTGATGATGCCGAGCCCGCCGGCATTGGAGACGGCGGCCGCAAGCTCGGCAAAGCCGACGAAATGCATGCCGCCCTGGATGATGGGATGCTCGATGCCGAACAGTTCGGTGATCGCAGTCTTCACTTAAATACCTCCCCGGAATTTTGCTTGGGTTCGATTCAGTCTAGCCGGACTTTTGCACGGCGGTCACCATTTCTCTCCGAACGGGCGGATCTCCATCTCGAAGGTCCAGGCGCTCTTGGGCTGCTGGTAGAGCTGCCAATAGGCATCTGCGACCGAGGCCGGCGGCATCAGGAGATCGGGGTTGTCGAGCGCGTTCGGACCGAGCGCCTCCAGGCGGCGCTGCCGTACCCATTCTGTGTCGACGCCGGAATCGATGATGAGATGGGCGACATGGATGCTCTTCGGCCCAAGCTCGCGCGCCATCGCCTGCGCCACCGCACGCAGGCCGAATTTGGCGCTGGCGAAGGCGGCAAAGCCGCTGCCGCCGCGCAGGCTGGCCGTGGCCCCGGTGAAGAAGATATTGCCGCCGCCGCGCGGCAGCATCAGCCGCGCCGCTTCCCGGCCCGCGAGGAAGCCGGAATAGCAGGCCATTTCCCAGACCTTGCGAAACACGCGCTCGGTGGTGTCAAGGATCGGGAAATTGACGTTGGCGCCGACGTTGAAGATGCAGACCTCGAGCGGTGCATGCTTGTCGGCGTCGTTGAGGAAGGAGATGACCTCCTCCTCCTTCCGCGCATCGAGCGAGCGCGCGTGGATCTCGCCGCCCGAAGCCTCGATGTCCTTGACCAGCGGTGCGAGTTTGTCGCCGTTGCGGCGGCCGGCGAACACCGAAAACCCTTCGGCTGCGAATTTCTTGGCGATCTCAGAGCCGATGAAATCGCCGGCCCCGATCACGGCGGCTGTCGCGTTTCGCTTGGGCAAGGTCGCCTCCTCCGGTCAGCGCGGTGCAACTAAGGGAAGGCTATAGTTCCAAAATAGAACTGTCAAATTTCCAGCTGTGATGCTAGCTTCCGGAGAAAATTACTTCGAACATTCAAGTCAGTTCCTTTTTCTGACTGACCAGGCGAGCCGGAGACCGACCATGAAATGGGACACGCTGGACGAAGAGCAATGCTCGCTCTCCCGCACCATTGCCGTGGTCGGCGATCGCTGGACGCTGCTGATCCTGCGCGAATGCTTCCTGCGCGTGCGACGGTTCGAGGGCTTCCAATCGTCGCTGCAGATCACGCGCCACCTGCTCTCGGAGCGGCTGAAGAAGCTGGTGCGCTCAGGCATCCTGCGCCGCGTGCCCTATTCCGAGGCGCCCAAGCGCTACGAATACATCCTCACCCAGAAGGGGCTCGATCTCTACCCGATCATCATGGCCATGGTGCACTGGGGCGATACCCACATGGGCGACGAGCGCGGCCGCCCGCTGCTGCACGAGCACAAGACCTGCGGCAAGCTGTTCGACCCCGTGATGGTGTGCTCGGAGTGCGGCGACCCGCTGCACGCCAAGCAAGTGCATGTGCATGCGGGGCCGGGACGGAAGGAAGTTGTGGGGTGAGTGGGGTCAAGTAATCGGTGTCATGCCCCGGCTTGACCGGAGCATCCACCCACTACGCTGCCGCTTCTCCGTATCCTACAACCGCCTCTGGAATACTGGATCGCCCGCCCAAGTGCGCAATTGCGCACAAGGCGGGCGATGACAGCGAATGTGCCGGATTACTCAATGCCCGCGCGCCGGGCCACCCAGCTTGATCGGCCGCAGCACGGCCGCCGTGGGGATCATCAGCACCGCAATGATCGCCAGTGTCCAGAACACGTCGATATAGGCGAGCAGATCCACCTGCTGCTGCAAAGTGCGGCCGACCCATGCGAGCGCCTGTGATGCCGCATCGCCGGCATTGGAGCCCTGCGCCTGGAAGTAGCGGGTCATCGCGTCGATGGTCTGCTGATAGCCGAGGTCCGACGGCGCGGCGTGCTCGATGAGGCGGCTCTGGTGGAATTGCTGGCGCTGCGCCAAGACCGTCTGCGCCAGCGCGACGCCCATGGATCCCCCGATGTTGCGAGCAACGTTGATCAAGGCGGAGGCCTGGTTGGTCTTGTCCGGCGGCACGCCCTCGTAGGACGCGGTCGTCACCGGCAGGAACAGGAACGGCAGGCCCAGCGCGAGGAAGACGCGCGACATCGCCGCATAGCCATAGCTGATGTCGCCGGTGAGCCCGGTGAGATGCCACATCGAGAACGCGACAATCGCAGCCCCGAACATGATGAGATATTTCGGCTGCACCGTGCTGACGAGGCGGCCGACCACGGGCATGAGCACCAAGGTCGCGATGCCGCCGGGCGATAGCGCAAGGCCGGCCAGCATCGCCGTGTAGTTCAGCTCGGTCTGAAGCAATTGCGGCAGAAGCTGCGTCGTCGAGATCAGCACGGCGCCGGTCGCGAGCATGACCAGGAAGCAGGCGGCAAACTGGCGGCGGCCGAGCAGGCGCAAGTCGACGATGGGATCTTCCCGTGTCAGCTCCCACGGAATCAGCGCAAGCAGGGAGACGGCCGCGAACCCCGTGAACAACACGATCATGTTCGATCCGAACCAGTCATTGCGCTGGCCTTCATCAAGCACGAATTCCAGCGAGCCGAGCCCGATCGCGACCAGCAGGAAGCCGACATAGTCGACACGCAGCCCCTTGCTGAGCAGCTTCTCCCTCTCCTCCTCCGCGCCGGAGGGCTCCTTCACCAGCGTCCCGACCAGGAACAGCGACAGCAGACCCATGGGGACGTTGATCAGGAATACCCAGTGCCAGGTGTAGGTGTCGGTGATCCAGCCGCCGAGCGTGGGGCCGATCACCGGCGCGACCACGACGGCGACGCCGTAGATCGCAAAGGCCTGGCCGCGCTTGTGCGGCGGAAAGGAGTCGGCAAGGATCGCCTGCTCGCTGGTGGCCATGCCGCCGCCACCGAGGCCCTGCAGGATGCGGAACAGCACCAGCGACTGCAAATTCCACGCAAAGCCGCACAGCAGCGAGGCGCATGTGAAGGTCGCGACACATATCATATAGAAGCGCTTGCGGCCGATCACGGTCGACAGCCAGCCCGAGATCGACAGCACGATGGCGTTGGCGACGAGATAGCTGGTGATGACGTAAGTGCTCTCGTCGATGCCGACCGCGAGGCTGCCTGCGATGTGGCGCAGCGCGACGTTGGCGATGGTGGTGTCGAGCACCTCCATGAAGGTCGCGATCGAGACCACGAAAGCAATCAGATAGGGATTATGACCGCCTGCCGCCGAGCGCTCCGGCGACCAGCCGGACGCGCCGCCTTGCGCGACGTCGCTCATCGCACCCTGGTCCAGGGCACGACCGACATGCCCGGGCCGACAGGCAAATCGGCCGGCCAGTTGTCGACCACGATCTTCACCGGCACGCGCTGCACCACCTTGACGTAATTGCCGGTGGCGTTCTCCGCCGGCAGCAGGCTGAACGCGGCGCCGGAGCCCGGCTGCACCGAGTCGACATGGCCGGTGAGCTTGCGGCCGGGATAGGCATCAATGCGGATCTCGACCGGCTGGCCTGGGCGCATGTCGTTAAGCTGAGTTTCCTTGTAATTGGCGACGACCCAGACCTCGTCGGGCACGAACATCATCAGGCTCTGTCCCGCCGTGACGAAGGTGCCCTTGGCGCCCGAGAGCTTGACGACGCGGCCGGACTGCGCCGCGAGGACGCTGGTGTATTGCAGATTCAATTTCGCCTGATCGAGCTGCGCCTGCGATTGCGCAAGCTGTGCCCTGGCGCCTTCGAGCTGCGCCTGCAGCGTCTTGATGCCGATTTGCGCGGCCGAGACCGCGGTCTTGGCGCGCTCGGTGTTGGCCTGCTGCGCCTGGAGATCGGAGCGGGTCTGCTGCTGGCGCTGAACGGTGCCGGCGCCCTTCTCGACCAGCTCTTCCGCGCGCTTGAATTCCTCCTGCGAGAACTGAAGCTGGGCTTGCGCCTGCTCGAGCTGGGCCTCGGCCTGCTTGATCTGCTCCTGCTGCGAAACGATCTGCGCCTCGACATTGTCGATGTTCGCCTTCGACACCGCAACCTGCGCATCGGCCTGATCGACGGCGATGCGGTAGTCGCGCTCGTCGATCTTGGCGAGAAGATCGCCGGCCTTGACGTGCTGATTGTCCGTGACCGGGATATCGGTCACGTAGCCGCCGACCTTGGAGGCCACCGAAAAGCTGCGCGCCGCGACGAAGGCATCGTCGGTGGACTCATAGTGACGCACCTCGAGCCAGTAGAGCAGACCGCCAACCAGCGCTGCGATCAGCACGACGGCGCCCAGGGTCGCAACCAGCCAATGTTGGCGGAGCCGCTCTCGCAGCGACGGCGCCGGCTTCTGCGGTTGCTCCTTGGTGTCGAGGGACGGATCGGGGTTCGATCTTGGAGCCTGCTTCGCCCGCTGCGGCTGCTCCGCGGACGGCCCACGCTCCCGTGTCTGAGCATCCACGGCCAGCAACCTTTCTCGGGATTGATCTGGCGCCAGGCCGTCTTGCATCGGTCTTTCGCGCCGCGAGCCTAACCGCCGCGCCGAAACTTGGTTCCGCCAAGCCGGAGCGTCGCCGTCATTCGTGATCGCGCGGCCAAAAAAGACGCGCGACACCATGGATGCCGCGCTCGTTTCGATAGTCCACGAGATTGCACGTGTTTCAGTGCGTCTTCGTCCGATGCCATTTCTCGAGATCGGGCTTCACCTCGTCGGATCCCTGCTCCTTCTCCGGATTGCCGTTCCAGGGCTTGTCCGTCTGCTTGTGCGAACCCCAGTCGCTCTGTTGCCGGGGATCGTCATTGGGTTGTTCCTTGCTCATGGATCCATCCTTCCCTGAAGCCTCAAGCGAAGGGGACGCCGTAATAGGCGTTGACGCCGCGCATCGCGGCATCGTCGCCCCAGTTCCAATCGCTTCGTTCGGCGTATTTCGGCGCGCCTTCCAGCGCCTTGGCGGTGATGCCGGTGACGTATCCACCGAGCTCGGTATCGTATTTCAGCGACTGCCAGGGCAACGGATAATGGTCGTTGCCGAGGCCCAGGAATCCTCCGAAGCCCAGCACCGCGTACGACACCCTGCCGCTCACCTTGTCGATCATCACCCGTTCGATCGAACCGATCCGGTTGCGATCGGCGCCGTAGACCGATGTTCCCTCGACCTTGTCGCTACCGATCAGCCGCCCCATTTCGCTGCGGCCCAGCTCGCCTTCATTCAGCATCTCGATTCTCCACTCAGCCAATGTGAATCAACGGGGTGGGTGAGCGATCGTTCCTGCATCGATGTTCGCCTGGGACGGCCAGGAACATCGCAGGGAAGGAGCCGTTCTCTGACCTTCACGCATGCAAGGGCTCCCCTGATGTCCCAGACCGTCTCCGACTTCATCGTCCAGCGTCTGCACCAATGGGGCGTGCGTCACATCTTCGGCTATCCCGGCGACGGTATCAACGGCGTGTTCGGCGCGATGAACCGGGCTCAAGGCAAGGAAGGCATGATCGGCTTCGTGCAGGCGCGGCACGAGGAGATGGCGGCGTTCATGGCGACGGCTTACGCAAAATTCTCAGGCCGGCTCGGTGTCTGCATCGCGACCTCCGGCCCCGGCGCCTCGCATCTCATCACCGGGCTTTACGATGCGCTGCTCGATCACCAGCCGGTGCTGGCCATCGTCGGTCAGCAGGCTCGCAGTGCCCTCGGCGGACACTACCAGCAGGAGCTCGACCTGCTCTCGATGTTCAAGGACGTCGCCGGGGCCTATGTCATGCAGGCCTCCTCGCCTGCACAAGTGCGGCACCTGATCGACCGTGCGGTGCGGATCGCGCTGGCGCGGCGGGTGCCCACCGTGATCATCCTGCCCAATGATTTGCAGGAGGAGCCTTACAAGAGCCCGCCCCGCGCGCACGGCACCCTGCATTCCGGCATCGGCTACAGCGCCCCCAGCATCGTGCCGCGCGAGGCCGATCTCGATCGTGCCGCCGAGGTCCTCAACGCCGGCAAGAAGGTCGCGATGCTGGTCGGCGCCGGCGCACTTGGCGCGACCGACGAGGTGATCGCGGTCGCCGATCGTCTGTCGGCCGGCTGCGCCAAGGCACTGCTCGGCAAGGCCGCACTGCCCGACGATCTGCCCTGGGTCACCGGCGCGATCGGCCTGCTCGGCACCGAGCCCAGCTACGACATGATGATGGAATGCGACACGCTGCTGATGGTCGGCTCGGCCTTTCCCTACGCCGAATTCCTGCCGAAGGAAGGCGCCGCGCGCGGCGTGCAGATCGACATCGACGCCAGCATGATGTCGATCCGCTTTCCGATGGAGGTCGGCCTCGTGGGCGACGCCGCCGAGACGCTGCGCGCATTGCTGCCGCGACTGAAATCCAGGACCGACGGCGCCTGGCGCCGGGATATTGCGGAGAATGTCGCGACATGGTGGAAGACGCTGGATGATCGCGCGCACCAGCCGGCCGCGCCGGTCAATCCGCAACTCGTGGCCTGGGAATTGTCCCCGCGCCTGCCCGACCGCGCGATCGTCACCAGCGATTCCGGCTCCTGCGCCAACTGGTTCGCACGCGACCTGAAGATCCGACGCGGCATGACTGCCTCGCTTTCCGGCGGCCTCGCTTCGATGGGCGCCGCGGTGCCCTATGCGCTGGCCGCCAAATACGCCCATCCGGATCGGCCGGTGATCGCACTCGTCGGCGACGGCGCCATGCAGATGAACAACATGGCCGAGCTGATCACCGCCGCGAAATACTGGCGATCCTGGCGCGACCCGCGCTTCGTCGTCTGCGTCTTCAACAACGAGGATCTCAACCAGGTGACCTGGGAGCAGCGCATCATCAACGGCGATCCCAAATTCGAGGCTTCGCAGCGCATCCCCAACGTCTCCTATTCGCGCTTCGCCGAGCTCATCGGCCTGCGCGGCATCTTCGTCGACAGTCCCGAGTTGCTGAGCTCGGCCTGGGAGCAGGCGCTGGGAAGCGAGATGCCCGTCGTGCTGGAAGTGAAGACCGATCCCGAAGTGCCGCCGCTGCCGCCGCACATCACGCTTCAACAGGCCAAGAACTTCTCCCTCGCGCTGATGAAGGGTGACCCGAACGAGAGCAGCGTCATCAAGGGCGCCGCGCGGCAGGTGCTCGAAACCATCTTGCCCGGAAAGGAATGAACCATGAGCGACTTCCGCGATATCCAGCATGGCGTCAACGATCCCGTCGACGGCGTCGATGTGAAGCACCATTTCAACGACAACAAGACATCTCACGAGCGCGCGCAGCGCCATGCGGACGTGCGCGCAGCGCCGTCGGCTGCGCCCGGCGAGCCGTTCCTGCCCGAGCGGCTCCGGCGCAAACCGACCGATCCGATCAATCCACGCACCGGGCGAAATCCGACGGATTAGGAACCTCGATCCCGATCCCGGGTTGACCGGCGCAAACGACCGTCAATTCAGAGGACCAGCCATGAAACGTGCCGTCATCGCCCTTGCTTGCGTGCTGCTCGCAAGCCCCGCACTCGCCCAATCGCTGGGCGAGAAGACCGGCGTCAACTCCGCGCTCGGCGTCGCACCTGCGACCGCCGACTTCGTCAAGGAGGTCGCCGTCAGCGACATGTTCGAGATCGAATCGAGCAAGCTCGCCGCGCAGAAGGGCAACGCCCAGGAGAAGAGTTTTGCCCAGCAGATGATCACCGATCACACCAAGACCAGCACCGAGCTCAAGGGGCTGGTCGGCGACGGCAAGGTGCAGGCAACGCTGCCGACGGCGCTCGACAGCTCGCACCAGAGCAAGCTCGACAAGCTGAAGAACGCCTCGGGCAAGGATTTTTCCTCGGACTACAACTCCTATCAGGTCAGCGCCCATGAGGACGCCGTGTCGCTGTTCGAACGCTACGCCAAGGGCGGCGACAATTCCGCGCTGAAGGATTGGGCCGGCAAGACGCTGCCGGCGCTCAAGCACCATCTCGACATGGCCAAGGAGCTCGGCAAGGCCCCGAGCGTCGGCCAGTCCAAGTAACTCGGTCAATGCCAACAAAGGACACCGGCCTTGCCGGTGTCCTTTTGCGTTTAGCAACGATGCCTTGCTCCGCACGTTCAGTTTGCGACATCGTGGAGATCCTCATGACGCAGCAGAGCAAGACGTCGATGACCCGCCGGAAGGTCGTTCATGCCGTCGGCGCAACGCTTGCCGCCGCATCTTTGGCATCTTCGACGGCGAAAGGAGATACGTCCATGGCCGAGCAGAACCTGATCGACCCCGTCAGCCGTTATCCGAAGCCGCCGTTCAAGAAGCAGTCGCAGCCCTGGCCGGGTCTTGCCGGCAAGATGGAGCCGCAGCCCGACCATGGCGAGACCAGCTACAAGGGCTCCGGGCGGCTTGCCGGCCGCAAGGCCCTCATCACCGGCGGCGATTCCGGCATGGGGCGCGCCGCCGCGATCGCTTATGCGCGCGAAGGCGCTGACGTCGCGATCAACTATCTGCCGGCGGAAGAACCCGACGCCCAGGAGGTGATCGCGCTGATCAAGAAGGAAGGGCGCACCGGACTTGCAATTCCCGGCGACCTCAAGGATGAAGCCTTCTGCAGCAAGCTGGTCGAGCAGGCAGTGCAAGGCCTCGGCGGCCTCGACATCATCGTCAACAACGCAGCCCGGCAGCAGACGCGCGCCTCCATCCTGGACGTGTCGTCGGAAGATTTCGACGCCACCATGAAGACCAACATCTACGCCCCGTTCTGGATCATCAAGGCGGCGCTGCGGCATCTCAAGCCCGGCTCCTGCATCATCGGCACCACCTCCGAGCAGGCCTACGATCCCTCGCCCGATCTCTACGACTATGCGCAGACCAAGGCGGCGACGATGAACTACGTGAAGTCGCTGGCCAAGCAGCTCGCCTCGAAGGGCATCCGCGTCAACGGCGTCGCGCCTGGACCGATCTGGACGCCGCTGCAGGTCTCCGGCGGAGCCACCATGGAGAAGCTGGAAAAGTTCGGCGGCATGACGCCGCTCGGCCGTCCCGGTCAACCTGTCGAGCTCGCCTCGATCTATGTGCAGCTTGCCGCCACCGACGCCAGCTATGCGACGGGTCAGGTCTACGGCGCTGCGGGCGGATCCGGGCAGCCGTAGATCCCAAGCTCGGCTTCGTACCAACGCGGCCGAGCTCAGGAACCTTCCTTCTCTCCTGGCTTTTGCAGAACTGTCATGGAGGAAAATCGTCGGCTGACCGATGGCGCTCGTAACAGTCAAACCCACCCGGATCGACAAGGCGATCTCGAGCGAGATCGCGCACCACACCAATTCGGAGTTCGAGCACGCCGCCCAGGCAATGACCTGGGGGGCCGACGAGCATGTGCTGGTCGCGCTCGCCGCGGCGGGATGGCTTTACACCCGGCTGCGGCAACCGCAGCAGCGTCCCCTCGCCGATCACGTCCTGATGATCTCGCTGGCAACGGCCGTGCTGCCGCATCTTCTGAAGTCGGTGTTCGACCAGACGCGACCGGATCGGCTGACCGTCGCCGGGCATCGGCGTGGCGTCCCCTTCTCAGGGCGGCCCGGAGACGCGTTCCCTTCCGGTCACGCCGTGCATATGGGCGCGCTCGCCTCGGCGGCCGGTCTGTTGCCGCCTGCCCGACGTCGGGCGGCGCGCTGCCTCGCGGTAGCGTTGTCGTTGACCCGCGTCGCGTTGCTGGCGCACTGGACCAGCGACGTGGTGGCAGGCTTCGCGCTCGGCGTCGTCGTTGAGCGATCGTTCCGGCCGTTCACGCTGCTGAAGCGGCGGCCAGAGCCTCCGCGGATACGACCATGACCGAATATCTCCTGCGCTTCGTGGCCGGCGGCCTGATCGTCTCAGCCTTCGCGATCCTGGGGGACATGCTGCGGCCGAAGAGCTTTGCCGGGCTGCTCGGCGCGGCGCCATCGGTCGCGCTGGCCACACTCAGCATCGCCGTCGTCCAGCATGGCCCGCGATATGTCGCCGCCGAAAGCTGGACGATGATCTATGGCGCTATCGCACTGGCCTGCTACAGCCTCGCCGTCTGCCACCTCCTGATGAGGTTTCATCTCGCGGCGCTGCCGGCCACCGTCGTCGCCTTTATCGTATGGCTCGTTGTTGCCTTCGGTCTGCTCGCGGGTTTTGGAGGCGTTGCCTGATGCCGGTCAAGCTGTCTCCCTCGGCCCTGAAACAGACGCGATGGTACGAGTATGGCGTTCGCTTCCTGCTCGGTGGACTGGCGACGGTCCTGGCGGGCATCGCGAGCACATGTTTCGGCGTCGCCGTCGGCGGGCTCTTCCTCGCGCTGCCCGCCATCTTCTGCGCCAGCGCAACGCTGATCGATAGCCACGAACGCCGCGCCAAGGAAAAGGCCGGCCTCAGCGGACGCAGACGCGGGCAGCAGGCCGCGGCACTCGATGCTGCGGGCGCCGGCCTCGGTAGCATCGGGCTCGCAGCCTTCGCGTCCGTCTTTTACGTCATGATTTCGACGACTGCGATTGGCGCGTTCGCCGCCGCCATCCTGGCATGGACGGCCGTATCGGTGTCGGCGTGGTGGCTGCGGCGTAAGCTTCGCATGACCTCTCACGCCGAGCGCCTCGGCCGGTCAGCGAGGCGCCGCAACTTCTTCCCGTAGCATCAGAAAACCGTACATCTCGGCAGCGGTGTGAAGCTGATCGATGCGCGCGAGAACTGTGTCGCGCTGGTGTCCAACCGGCAGGCCCGCCAGCTCGTGCTCGAGCCGCTGCTTTTGCTCTATGAGACGTTGTTCGAATGTGTGTGGCTCAGACCGTTTTCGCATCTTCCGTCCTCGGTGGCTGCAGCCCCGGGCTGTTGGCCCAGCGCTCGACTTGATCGATGACCTTCTGATGGCTCGGACGCACCGGCTTGGGGGCTTCCGGTTCCTCGGAAAGCTTTCGGGGCAACCTGACTTCGTCCGTCATGGCGTTTCTCCCTCTTTGGAAGAACGCGCCAGCGCGAGAGTCGTTTCAATATAACTTATTGATTTTACTGTTGATTTATACTCAATTGGCAACTTTCGCACTTCTTGTGGAACTCGCGCCGAGTTGGTTTGTTGAGTAACCTACTCAAACTACTCAATTGCGTGTTCGACCATGAACGACCTTCGCGCCGAGCGCCTTCAGGTCATGCTCTCGCCGGAAGAGTTGGCCGCCGTTGATGATTTCCGGTTCAAGCATCGTATGCCGACACGCGCCGCCGCGGTCCGCGAGCTGCTCAAGTTCGGGCTCGCCGCGGCTGGCGTCGATGCAGGCGCCGGCGTGAAGTCGAGCAGCTTCGGCGTGTTCGGCCGCGGCCCCGATGGACATACGCAAGGGGACCCCGAGAGCGGTACAGAGGACTGACCCGTACTCATCAAGCAAACGACCCCGGCACGGGAGTGCCAGGGTCGCTCTTGGAGATTGCTTCCGGCGCACCGGGGGCATGACAGCCGAAAGCAATCATTCGACTCGTCGAGAGAGGATTGGTTCCCCGAGCCTACCCTGTCGCGTCGCTTGAACCGTCAGGCATCGCACCGGAGCCTGGCGTCTTGCTGTTGTCGTTGAGCTTGGGATCGCGCGTCGCCTCACGCGACGGCGAACCCTTCTGCGGATCGGTCTTGTGCACGGACTGTGCACGCTGCTTGTCGCGCGGCTGATCCTCTGCCCGCTTGTCTTTGACGATGCCGTGGTCGGAATGGGCCATGATGTGCTTCGCCTCTCCTGATGTGTCGAAGCGGTTACGCATCACGGCGGCGAATGTTCCGAAGCGGCGCTAGCTGTGCGCCGCGTGGATCGTGGCCGTAGTGTTCTCCAGATGTACCTGACGCACCGTCGTCACTGTCGCAAACGCGACCGAGACACCAAAGGCGAGAACGAGTGAAAGAAGAGCCAGACGTGGAGCCATCGCAAAACCTCCTTCTGGAATCGAAAACCTGGGCGATCGACTGTTCCCCGATCATGCTGGATGGGTCGCTTGCGTACCGTGAGCCGTCTCACACGCGAATATACAAACGGGAGAGCCCTCACGCATCCCGCGGTCGCGGGAAACGTCCCGCGAGGGGCGGGATTTCGCCGTCGAGCCAATCCTGTTCATAAGCGAGCGCAGTCCAGGCGTCCGCCATGCGCGAATAGCGCTTGTGGGCAGGCTGCCCGTCGGCTCGCTCGGCGAGCTGAAGACAATTGTCGGCGTTGTCTCTGAAGATGTCAGACTGTTTCATCCGGAAGACGTGGGGATGGAACTGTGGCCTCGCAACCCGATTGCTGGATCGTAATGTTCCACGGAACTCCTCTCCCCCTCCGCGATTGGTAGCGATGAGAATTCTCGTCGCCATCATCCTGGCATTCGTCAGCACCGCAGCGCTTGCCGACAGCACGGGTGACCGAAAGCTTGTCGATCGCCCGCCGAGCGCCACCGACGTCATCAGCGGCCTCTACAATTTCAGCCGCTTCCAGCAGGGCCTGCTGGAGAGCACCGATCTGAAGGGCAATGCCGAGGTCAAGAACCTCGCCGCCTTGCGCGCGGAAGAGGCGGCCAAGCGCGACAAGGCGCTGAGGCAGATCCAGGAGGCGATCGGCACAGAACCTCATGCCGGCAAGACGACCTCGGTCGGCGCGAGCCTGGTCGAGCCCGAAGTATCGGACGGACCGACATTCGTCCGGAGCTTCTATGCCTCGCAGATCCCCGAATATGACGCGGCCATCGACCTGCTTGAACGCTATCTGAAGGCCCCCGACAACACCGCGCTGGCGGCGTTCGCGCGCGAGCAGCTCCCGATGCTACGCGCGCAGGTCAAGGATGCCGAGCGCACCATGGCGGACAAGTAGCGCCTTCACTTGTCGTTCGGATGATGTTGCTGGCTCTCCGGCCGCACGGCGCGGTTGCTCTCCGGCATCCTATCCCGGCCCGCATCGCCATTGTCATCCTTGCCGCCCGACGACGAGGTGCCGCTTCCGCTCGGGTTCGAGCGGGTCGCCGCGCCCGTGGTCGACGGAGCCGCCTGCGGGCTGGCGGAGCTGGCGGCGGGATCGCCGGTCGCCGCGCCACGGCCGCTAGGGGCACCGTTCTGCGCCAGCGCCGCCCCGGCAGACAGCACAATGATCATCGCGGCAAGTCCTGTTCGCATATCCATTCTCCATCTTTGCAGGCTAACCGCGGGCCTCCGCGCTCCGTTCCGAAGGATGCAGCGAAACAGGACGGCGGGCGCGCGGCCCCACCTTCTTTTTCGGGAACCGCCTGGAACCAATTCAGGAGATTGCAGTTATTAACGTCGGGCTGAGCAAGGCAGGTTCCATTTCCTCGCGTCGTAACCTCGGCGCTTGATTTCGAATTTGGCTGACGCTCTATTTTGACCAATTGCGTCTTGCCTAGGATTCGGCCGACGCCTGCGGGGGAATTAGTATGAGCGACCTCGATCCCGGAGCTGCATCACGGTCCGGTCGTCGCGTCCCAAAGCCAAGAACCAACGGCCTGCCCGATCCGGATTCCCGGGCCGAATTGCTGCTCGCCCTGCAAGCGATGCGCAGCGGCGATTTCTCGGTACGCATGGGCGGCGACTATCTCGGCATCGACGGCAAGATCGCCGACACTTTGAATGAAATCATCGCCGCCAACCAGCGCATGGCGCAGCAGCTCGAGCTGGTCGGCCAGGTCGTGGGCCGCGAAGGCAAGACCCGGCAGCGCGTCAAGTTCGGCCTCGCCTCCGGTTCCTGGGCCGACATGGAAGGCTCCGTCAACACGCTGATCGACGATTTGTTGTGGCCGACGCGCGAGGTGACGCGCGCCGTCGCCGCCGTCGCCCAAGGCGACCTGCTCCAGACCGTCAAGCTCGACGTCGAAGGTCGCCCGCTGCGGGGCGAATTCCTGCAGTCGGCCAACATCGTCAACACCATGATCAAGCAGCTCGGCGTGTTCACCTCCGAGGTGACGCGCGTGGCGCGCGAGGTCGGCACCGAAGGCAAGCTCGGCGGCCAGGCCCAGGTGCCGGAGGTGACCGGCGTCTGGAAGGACCTCACCGAGAGCGTCAACTCGATGGCGAACAACCTGACCAACCAGGTTCGCAACATCGCCGAGGTGACGATCGCGGTTGCCAACGGCGACCTCTCCAAGAAGATCACGGTCGACGTCCGCGGCGAGATCCTTCAGCTCAAGGAAGCCATCAACACGATGGTGGACCAGCTCCGCTCCTTCGCCTCCGAAGTGACGCGCGTGGCGCGCGAGGTCGGCACCGACGGCAAGCTCGGCGGCCAGGCGATCGTGCCCGGCGTCGCCGGCACCTGGAAGGACCTGACGGACTCCGTGAACGCGATGTGCGGCAACCTGACCGCACAGGTGCGCAACATCGCCAACGTGACGACCGCCGTGGCGCGCGGCGACCTCTCGCGCAAGATCACGGTCGACGTGCGTGGCGAAATCCTGGAGCTGAAGGACACCATCAACACCATGGTGGACCAGCTCAATTCGTTCGCTTCGGAAGTGACGCGCGTGGCGCGCGAGGTCGGTACCGAAGGCAAGCTCGGCGGTCAGGCGCAAGTGCCCGGCGTCGCCGGCACCTGGAAGGACCTCACCGACAACGTCAACTTCATGGCGTCGAACCTGACCGCACAGGTCCGCAACATCGCCGACGTCGCTACCGCCATCGCCGGCGGCGACCTCTCCAAGAAGATCACCGTGAACGTCTCGGGCGAGATCCTTCAGCTGAAGGAGACGCTCAACACCATGGTCGACCAGCTCAACGCCTTCGCCGGCGAAGTCACGCGCGTGGCGCGCGAGGTCGGTACCGAGGGGCGGCTCGGCGGCCAGGCCAACGTGCTCGGCGTCGCCGGCACCTGGAAGGATCTGACGGAAAGCGTCAACTCGATGGCGTCGAACCTGACCGCACAGGTTCGCAACATCGCCGAGGTGACGACGGCGGTTGCCGGCGGCGACCTCTCGAAGAAAATCACCGTGGACGTACGCGGCGAGATCCTCGAGCTGAAGGACACCATCAACACCATGGTGGACCAGCTCAACGCCTTCGCCGGCGAGGTCACGCGCGTCGCGCGCGAGGTCGGCACCGAAGGCAAGCTCGGTGGCCAGGCCCAGGTGCGTGGCGTCGCCGGCACCTGGAAGGATCTCACCGACAGCGTCAACTCGATGGCCTCGAACCTGACCGGCCAGGTCCGTAACATCGCCGAGGTCGCGACCGCCGTCGCCAAGGGCGATTTGTCGAAGAAGATCACCGTGAACGTGTCGGGCGAAATCCTTCAGCTGAAGGAAACCCTCAACACCATGGTGGACCAGCTCAACGCCTTCGCCGGCGA
Source organism: uncultured Bradyrhizobium sp. (assembly GCF_936943645.1). Taxonomy (GTDB): domain Bacteria; phylum Pseudomonadota; class Alphaproteobacteria; order Rhizobiales; family Xanthobacteraceae; genus Bradyrhizobium. The sequence goes on from NZ_CAKZJO010000007.1 coordinate 37,213, forward strand.
GGTCACGCGCGTCGC
>NZ_CAKZJO010000008.1 GCF_936943645.1 uncultured Bradyrhizobium sp.
CCCCAACCCTCTCCCCGCAAGCGGGGCGAGGGAGCAGACCTCCGCCGCAGCTACCACTCACTTCATGTTCGCGATCGCATGCAGCGCTGCGATGTAGCCGAACGGGCCGAGGCCGCAGATCACCCCGGTCGCCACGAACGAGATCTTGGAGTGGCGGTGATATTCGTCGCGGGCGTGGATGTTGGAGATGTGCACCTCCACCACCGGACCCTCGAACGTCTTGATCGCGTCCATGATCGCGACCGAGGTGAAGGAGAAGCCGGCCGGATTGATGATGATGGCGTCGGCATCCTGCCGCGCCGACTGGATCAGGTCGACGAGCACGCCTTCATGGTTGGACTGGTGGAAGGCGAGCTTGAGGCCGAGCTTTGCCGCCACGTCCTCGCAAGCAGCGTTGACCTCGGCGAGCGTCGTCGTGCCGTAGATGTGCGGCTCTCGGATACCGAGCATATTGAGGTTGGGACCGTTCAGAATCATCACACGCTTCATCGGGCGTCCTTTCGCATGAGCTTGCCGGGCGCCGATCCGCGCCTCGCAGAAAGCAAGGCCACGACATCGGTGCGACCGGCTCAGCCATCATGGACGGAGCGTGCCCCATGGACAAAATGTCCAAGCCCGCGGAGGCGGTCCTCGGCGTTCCCGGGCGCCTCGGTCCGCGCGGGCGGGCAAGTGTTAGGCGTTTGATCCACATCAACTATCGCCCGCGAGACGGCGCTATCAATATACCCGCGCGCCTCGCCACAAATGTGTGCTGGCGCATAGACATTGGAGCTGGAAAAGCTCTAAAAACGAGTGGCCGCCGTGGCCGGGTTCCGTTGCAGGTTTTGCCGATGGATTACAACCAGTTCTTCGATTCCGCCCTCGATCGTCTCCACGCTGAACGGCGCTACCGCGTGTTCGCCGACCTCGAGCGCACGGCCGGCCGATTCCCCCACGCGGTCTGGCACTCGCCCAAGGGCAAGCGCGACGTCGTGATCTGGTGCTCCAACGATTACCTCGGCATGGGCCAGCACCCGAAGGTGGTCGGCGCCATGGTCGAGACCGCGACCCGCGTCGGCACCGGTGCCGGCGGCACCCGCAACATCGCCGGCACGCATCATCCGCTGGTCCAGCTCGAGGCCGAGCTCGCCGATCTCCACGGCAAGGAAGCCGCGCTGCTGTTCACCTCGGGCTATGTCTCGAACCAGACCGGCATCCCGACCATCGCCAAGCTCATTCCGAACTGCCTCATCCTGTCGGACGAGCTCAACCACAATTCGATGATCGAGGGCATCCGCCAGTCGGGCTGCGAGCGGGTCGTGTTCCGCCATAACGATCTGGCGCATCTCGAGGAGCTGCTGAAGGCGGCGGACCCGAACCGTCCGAAGCTGATCGTCTGCGAGAGCCTCTATTCCATGGACGGCGACGTCGCTCCGCTCGCCAAGATCTGCGACCTCGCCGAAAAATACAACGCGATGACCTATGTCGACGAGGTCCACGCGGTCGGCATGTACGGCCCGCGCGGCGGCGGCATCGCCGAGCGTGACGGCGTCATGCACCGTATCGACGTGCTCGAAGGCACCCTCGCCAAGGCGTTCGGCTGCCTCGGCGGCTACATCGCCGCCAACGGCCAGATCATCGACGCCGTGCGCTCCTATGCGCCGGGCTTCATCTTCACCACCGCGCTGCCGCCGGCGATCTGCTCGGCCGCGACCGCCGCGATCAAGCACCTGAAGACCTCGAGCTGGGAGCGCGAGCGCCACCAGGACCGCGCCGCCCGCGTCAAGGCGATCCTCAACGCCGCCGGCCTGCCGGTCATGTCGAGCGACACCCATATCGTGCCGCTGTTCGTCGGCGATCCCGAGAAGTGCAAGCAGGCGTCCGACATGCTGCTCGAGGAGCACGGCATCTACATCCAGCCGATCAACTATCCGACCGTTCCCAAGGGCAGCGAGCGGCTGCGCATCACGCCCTCGCCCTATCACGACGACGGCTTGATCGATCAGCTCGCCGAGGCCCTGCTGCAAGTGTGGGAGCGTCTCGGCCTGCCGCTCCGCGAGAAGTCGCTGGCGGCGGAGTAGGATTTTTCTTACCCTCCCCTGGAGGGCAGGGCTATCGCATGTGGAAATCCCGAGTCTCTTC
>NZ_CAKZJO010000009.1 GCF_936943645.1 uncultured Bradyrhizobium sp.
GGGCACGCTGCGCTTTGCCCACCCTACTGCACCTCCCGAGCTCTGATGGCGGCGTGCGCCTCGGCGCCACGCGTCAATTAAACGCCATCCCGCCGCTCAGCGCGACCGTCTGTCCGGTCATGTAGGCGTTGTCCACCAGCAGCATCACCGCTTTCGCCACCTCATCTGCCGTGCCGAAACGGCCGAGCGGGATGCGGCTGACGAGCTGGGGCTGGCCGCTCATCATGTCGGTCTCGATCAGCGACGGCGCCACGGCGTTGACGGTGATGCCGTCCTTCACGAGGCGTGCCGCGTAGCCGCGCGTCAGGCCCTCCATGCCGGCCTTGGATGCATTGTAATGCGGGCCGATCGAGCCGGCCCCGCGTGCCGCGCCCGAGGAGATGTTGACGATCCGGCCCCATTTTCGCGACCGCATCGACGGCAACACGGCCTGCGTGCACAGAAAGGCGGACTTCAAATTGACCAGGATGGTGCGGTCGAAATCGTCCTCGGTGAGATCGTCGACGCCGCGCGTGATGGCAATGCCGGCATTGTTGACGAGGACGTCGATCGGCCCGAGTCCGGCCGTGACGCGCTCGACCATCGCGGTGACGGCCCCGGCTTGCGAGACGTCGGCAGCGACGACGATGGCGCGGCCGCCCTGCTTGACGATTTCGCCCACCAGCTTCTCGGCCTGGCCGATCTGCTCGCGGCAGTTGATCGCCACCGCCGCACCGGCTTCAGCCAGCGCACGACAGACGGCCGCGCCAATTCCGCGCGAGCCGCCGGTGACGAGCGCGGTGCGCCCCGTCAGAGCATCCGCCATGTCTGGAACCTCCCAAATCAGGTTTGTGGTGCGTAAAGCCTATCATGCTCACCGCTCGCGCGCGTTGAACTCATCGCGAGATGAATCCGTCTGCAGGCGCTTCCCGCAAGAGAAGCGCCGGAGTGCGGCTAGCGCAAATATGGATGGCCATTTCATTGACCTGGCGCACCAATCGCTTGATATTCGGAGCATCGAAACTGCTCCTCGAGCTCGAAGCCGCACCATGAGAACCGACCACCAGCGCAATCGAAACGGCATGCATGCGTGCATGACGCGGCGCTGTGTCTCGGCGGCAACCGGCGCCTGTTGTTGTTGCTGACCGTCTCCCGGCAACTCCCGCACCGAAAATTCCAAGACAGGAACGCCGAACCTTCGGCGAGCGAGCAGTCATGTCCCAGCAACAGTCGAACGCCTACATCATCGAGATCCACGACCGCGCCGCCGGCATCATCACGCGAGATGTTCGCGGCTTCCGCTTCTTTTCCTCCGAGCGCCTGTTCGACAGTCTCGAAGGCCGCCAGTTCCGCTCGGCGCGCGAAGCCGAACGCGCTGCGCACGCAGTGCTCTCCGAGCGGAGCCGACGTCTGAGCTGATCAGCTGCGGCGGCGCGCCCTGGTGCGTGCGGCCTTCTTTGCGGCAGTGGAGCGGGCCTTGGCGCCCTTGGTCCGGCTGGCCTTCCGCGCCGCGGCAGAACGCGATGCGGCCGGTCGCCGGCTCGCGGCGCGCTTGCCCTGTTTCGACAGCGCGCTGCGCGAGGCGGTCGAGCGCGGTTCCTTCTTCAGGACGTTCTCGACCGCGCGCGACACTTTCGGCCGGCGCTTGGGCGTGCGTTTGCCCTGGCCGACCTCGTAAGCGTATTCGGCGCTGCGGCGCGTCGATTTCTTCGTGCGTCCCTTGCGCGGTGGCGGCAGGTCGACGCCGGCGCGGCGCGCCTCCGACAGGCCGATGGCAATGGCCTGCTTGGTCGAGCGCGCGCCGTGCTTGCCTTTCCGGATCCTGTCGATCTCGTCCTTGACGAATTCGCCGGCCTGCGTGCTCGCGGATTTCCCGGCGCGCTTGTCCTGCTTCGCTTTGCGGATCACGTCTTGTCTTGGCATGGGTGAGTTCCCTCAACATGGACAGGGATGCCTCACCGCAACGCGCAAGACGATCGATTGATCCTCTTCAGCTTCGCAGGGCCGCCAGCAATTCATCCGGCCGCTCGGCCATGATCATGTGCCCGGCGCCCGGCACGACGACGGTCTTTGCATGCGGGATCGCGTCGGCAAGCGCCTTGCCCGCCTTTGCCGGCGTCATCATGTCGCGCTCGCCGAGAATGAGCGTCGTCGGCACCTTGACGGTCGCGGCGGCAGCGAGCGCATTCGTGTAAGCATTGCAGGCCGACAAATCCCTGAACAGCACACCCGGCTCGCACGCTTTTAGCACGGCCTGCGCGCCGCCATGCATCCACAGGCCCGGCGCGAGGCTGCCGCCGAGCTCGGCATTGAAGCCGAGGCCCCAGATCGACACCATGTCGTTGGCATCCTGCGAATTGGCTTCGGCAGCCTTGAGGAGATCCGGGCCCACCGTCATGGTCGCGGCCGTGCCGATCAGGCTCAGGGCCGAGACCTTGTCGGGATGGCGTGCGGCGGCCTCCAGCGAAATCAGCGATCCCATGGAATGGCCGATCAGATGTGCCTTCGTGGTTCCTGCCGCGTCGAGCAGCGCCGCGGTCCAGTCGGCCATCTCGGCGATGCTGCCGAGCGAAGGCCCGGCCGAGCGGCCGTGCCCGGGAAGATCGGGCGCCAGCACGCCGAAGCCGTGATGGGCGAACCAGCGCGTATGCAGCGCCCAGGTGGAATGGTCGAAGCCGGCGCCGTGGAGGAAGACGACCGTGGGCAGCGACTTGTCGAAGTCGCGGCCGCCGGTGGCAGCGAACACCTCGAGGCCGTTGACGGAGAGCTTCATGGTGTCAGACCTTCTGCGAGATGCGCAGCGCCTGCGCGAGATCGTCGATGATGTCGCTGGCCGTCTCGATGCCGACCGACAGCCGCACCAGCTCTTCGCCGATGCCGGCCGCCTTGAGCTGCTCGGCATCCATCTGTTGATGCGTGGTCGAGGCCGGGTGGATCACCAGCGTCTTGGCGTCGCCGACATTGGCGAGATGGCTGATCATGCGCAAGCTCTCGATGAACTTGCGGCCCGCAGGCCTCCCGCCCTTGATGCCGAAGGAGATGATCGAGCCGGCGCCGCGCGGCAGCAGCTGCTTGGCGAGCTGATAGTCCGTGTGAGTCTCCAGCGAGGGATGCAGCACCCAGTCGACCGCCTTGTTGGATTTCAGCGCGTCCAGCACGGAGTGCGTGTTCTGCATGTGGCGGTCCATGCGCACGCCGAGCGTTTCGATGCCCTGCAGCAGCTGGAACGCGTTGGTCGGCGACAGGCAGGCGCCGAAATCGCGCAGGCCTTCGGTGCGCGCGCGCATGATGAAGGCGGCGGTGCCGAACTGCTCGTCGAAGACGATGCCGTGATAGCCGCCATAGGGCTCGGTCAGCACGCCGAACTTGCCGGAGCCGCGCCAGTCGAACCGGCCGCCGTCCACGATGGCGCCGCCGATCGCGATGCCGTGGCCGCCGATCCATTTGGTCGCCGAATGCATCACGATGTCCGCGCCGAGCTCGATCGGACGGCTGAGATAGGGCGTGGCAAAGGTATTGTCGATCAAGAGCGGAATCTTTGCCTCATGTGCGATCGCAGCGACCTTGGGGATGTCGAGGACTTCGAGGCCGGGATTGCCGATGGTCTCGCCGATCACGAGCTTCGTGTTCGGCTTGATTGCCGCGCGGAACGCGTCGTGGTCGCGCGGCTTGACGAAGGTCGTGGTGATGCCGAAGCGCGGCAGCGTGTGCGCGAGCAGATTGATGGTGCCGCCATAGAGCGAGCTCGACGCCACGATGTGGTCGCCGGCGTTGAGCAGCGTTGCGATCGCCAGATGCAGCGCGGCCATGCCGCTCGCGGTGCAGAGCGCGCCGACACCGCCTTCGAGGGCGGCGAGCCGCTCCTCCAGCACGCCGGTGGTCGGATTGGAGATGCGCGTATAGATGTGGCCGGCGCGCTCCAGGTTGAACAGCGCGGCAGCATGGTCGGAATCCTGGAACACGTAGGACGTGGTCTGGTAGATCGGCACCGCCCGGGCCCCGGTCACGGGATCCGGATGCTGGCCCGCATGCAGGCTCAGGGTCTCGAAGGCAGGCGGTTTCGGCGCGGGCATGCGTGGCCTCGTTGGTCGGTCGGTGGAGGGGGCGTTGTGCCACAAAATGGAGTGCGAAGTCAGCCCATTGACAGTGGTGGTGCGCCCCCTCGCCCCGCTTGCGGGGAGAGGGTCGGGGTGAGGGGGACTCTCTGCAGGAGACTCCCCCTCACCCGGAATTCAAGCTTCGCTCGAATTCCGGCCTCTCCCCGCACGCGGGGAGAGGCGAAGGAGAGCCGCATGCGTCTCGGCGAAAACTACCCCCCGATCGCCTGCTCGATCACGCGCGTCTCCCGCAACAGGATCTCCGCGACCTCCTGCTCGCGCCGTGGGCCGAGCCTCGTTCGAACGGCGGAGACGGTCATCGCCGCGGCGGGCTGCCCGTCCGGGGTCTTGATCCAGGTCGAGATCGATTTCGTGCCCTGGATCAGGCCGATCTCCCGCATGCCGTATCCGAGCCGCCGCGCGGCGGTGATCTCGCCAAGGACCGTCGCCATGTCGGTCTTGTAGGCCTCGAATCTCTTCTCGTTGGCTGCGACGATTTTTCGCGCGTCCTGCGCCGGCATCGCGGCAAGGATCGCAACACCGGCACTCGAGACGCCGAGCGGCCGGCGGGCGCCGACCTCGATCGACAGCACCTGGATCGGATAGATGCCGATCCGGCGATCGACGCACAGCGTGTCGTTGCCGGTGCGCACGGTCAGGAACAGCGTGTCGCCGATCTCGGTGGAGGCCCGTTGCAGCGACGGATTGGCCGCGATCAAGAGCCGCGACGGCCGCGGCCGCGCCAGCGCCAACTCGGGGACCTGGTTGCCGATCGCGTAGTGGCCGCTCTTCTCGTTCCGCTCGACGATGCCTTCCTCGATCAGCACGTGCACGATGCGATGCACGGTAGGGCGGGTGAGGCCCGTCGCCTGCACGACCTCGGCCAATGGCACACCGGCCTCGCGGCCTGCGGCAAGAATGCGCAGCACCGCCAGGGCGCGCCGGATCGCCTGCGCGCCCTGCCGCGGCGACGTCGCGTTGCGGGTGAATCTGTTCTTGTCCATAATATGGACAAGAACGCCACAATTCACTCGACAGGTAAAGCGCGCATCTGGAGATTGCGGCCCGATCGGGCGCCATGCGCAACGGCAGGCGCTCGACATGGAATTGGAAGCGCCGTCGGGAGGTTAACATGAGATTAATCTGGATTGCCATCGCTGCAATGGCCGCAATGCTGGCGGGGCCCGTGTCGGCCCAGCAATGGCCGGCGCGGAGCGTCAAGCTGATCGTGCCTTACCCTGCCGGAGGAAATGTCGACAGCGCCGCGCGCATCGTCGCCGACAAGCTGCAGGAAAAGCTCGGCCAGCCCTTCATCATCGAGAACAAGGCCGGCGCCGGCGGCATGATCGCGGGAGAGGCGTTCGCGAAGTCGGCGCCCGACGGCTACACGCTGTTCGTCGGCGCCAACGGCCCGGTGCTGTTCGCGACCGAGATCAACAAGCGTGACGCCTATAACTGGAAAAAGGACTTCATGCCGATCTCGACCATCTCGATGACGCCCCTGGTGCTCGAGGTGCATCCGTCGGTGCAGGCCAACAATTTCAAGGAATTCATCGATCTTGCCAAGCGCGAGCCCGGCAAGCTGACCATGGCGTCGCCCGGTCCCGGCACCACCAACCACCTGCTCAGCGAGCTGATGCAGGAGAACCTCGGCCTGCAATGGGTCACCGCGCATTATCGCGGCAATGCGCCGGCCATCAACGACCTGCTCGGCGGCCAGGTGCAGTTCGCGTTCGACCAGCTCACGGTCAGCCTCCAGCACATCAAGGCCGGCCTGTTCCGCGCGCTCGCCGTCACCTCACCGCACCGCCTGAAGTCGCTGCCGGACGTGCCGACCTTCGCCGAGCTCGGCTACAAGGACTTTGACGGCCAGACCTTTACCGGCCTGTTCGCGCCCGCGGGCACGCCCGCGCCCGTCATCGACAAGCTGCACGAGACGCTGGTCGCGATCCTGAAGGACCCTGCTGTCGTCGACAAGTTCGAGAAGCTGGGCGGCGAAGCAACGCCGATGACGCCGGACGCGTTCAAGGCCTATCTCGAGCGCGAGGACGCCAAGTGGATCCCGGTGGTGCGCAAGGCCAATATCAGGGCGGATTGATCGATGCGGATCGATCCCGCCGAGCTCGGCGCCGAGCGCATCTACCGCCTGATGACCGGCATCGTGGTGCCGCGCCCGATCGCGTGGGTCACGAGCCTGTCGGCCGCGGGCGTGCTCAACCTCGCCCCGTTCAGCGCCTTCACCTTCGTCTCGCAGAAGCCGCCGATGCTCGCCATCAGCGTCGGCCGCAAGGGCGCCGATTACAAGGACACCGCGCACAACATCCTCGATACCGAGGAATACGTCATCCACATCGCCGATACGCCGCTGATGTCGGCGGTGCACGACTCATCGGTCGAGCATCCGCCTGAGATCAGCGAGGTCGAGCATCTCGGGCTGGAGACGCTTGCGTGCGAGCGCATCAAGGTGCCGCGGCTGGCCGCAGCACCCGTCGCGATGGAATGCCGCTTCCGCCAGTGCCTGGAGTTCGGCGAGGCCAGGAGCCGGCTCATCGTCGGCGAGGTCGTGATGTTCCATCTGCGCGACGGCCTCGTCAACGACGGCAAGGTCGAGACCAAGGCGCTCGACCCGATCGCGCGCATCGGCGGTCCGCGCTACGCCACCCTCGGCGAGATCGTGACGCTGAACACCGTGTTCCAGACCCCCAAATCGAAAGACTGAGCGCGCCCGCCGCGCTGCCCGACCACCATTGGAGAACGACCATGCGCCTCGTAAGCTATCTCTTGGATGGAGAGCCGCGCTACGGCGCGGCCGTTGCTGATGGCGTGGTCGATCTGACCAGGCGGATCGGGCGCGACTATTCGGATGTGAAGGCGCTGATCGCCGCCAACGCGCTCGCCGACGCGCAGGAAGCCGTCGCCGGACAAAAGCCCGATCACGCGCTGGACAAGCTCGTCCTGCTGCCGCCGGTGCTGGCGCCGGAAAAGCTCTGGTGCATCGGCGTCAACTACGCCGAGCGCAATGCCGAATACAAAGACAATTCGGACCTGCCCAAATATCCCAGCCTGTTCGTGCGCAGCATGTCCTCGATGACGGGCTCCGGTCAGCCGCTCGAGAAGCCCAAGGTTTCGGATCAGCTCGATTACGAGGGCGAGCTCGTCATCGTGATCGGGCAGGGCGGCCGCCACATCCCGCGCGATAAGGCGTGGGCGCACATCTTCGGCATGACCTTGTGCAACGAGGGCACCATCCGCGACTGGCTGCGCCACGGCAAGTTCAACGTCACGCAGGGCAAGAATTTCGACCGCTCCGGCAGCATCGGCCCGTGGATCGTCACCTCGGACGAGCTCGACCCGCGCGGGCCGCACGACATCGTTACCCGCGTCAACGGCGAGGTGCGGCAGCAGGACACCACCGAGCGGCTGATGTTCCCGTTCGACTTCATCATCTCCTATCTCTCCACCTTCGCAACCCTCAAACCCGGCGACATGATCGTGACGGGCACGCCGACCGGTGCGGGCGCGCGCTTCGATCCGCCGCGCTGGCTGCAGGTCGGCGACGTCGTCGAGGTCGAGTCGAGCCGCATCGGCGTGCTCCGCAACACCGTCGCCGCGGAGCAATAGGCAATGCTGGACAATGCGACGATCGAACGCCTTGCCGCGCGCCTCGACGAGGCCGAGCGCACCAAGACGCTGATCAACATGTTCACGAAGGACTATCCCGATTTCAGCATCGAGGATGCCTATGCCGTCCAGCGCGCCTGGACCAAGCTCCAGCTCGGCCGGGGACGGATCATCAAGGGCCACAAGATCGGCCTGACCTCGAAGGCGATGCAGAACGCGGTCGGCATCAACGAGCCCGACTACGGCGTGCTGTTCGCCGACATGTTCTATGCCGACGCGACGCCGATCCCGTTCGATCGCTTCCACGCGCCGCGCATCGAGGTCGAGCTCGCCTTCGTGCTGAAGGCGCCGCTGCGCGGGCCCGACTGCACCATCTTCGACGTGCTCAACGCCACCGACTACGTCACGCCCGCGCTGGAGATTCTGGAGACGCGCATGCATCGCGTCGACCCCGAGACCGGCAAGGCGCGCAAGGTGATGGACACGATCTCGGACAACGCGGCGAATGCCGCGCTGGTGCTCGGCGGCCGGCCGATTCGCCCGATGGATGCCGATCTGCGCTGGATCGGCGCGCTCTTGTTCCGCAATGGCGAGGTCGAGGAGACCGGGCTTGCCGCCGGCGTGCTCAACCATCCCGCCAACGGCATCGCCTGGCTCGCCAATCGGCTGGCGCCGCATGACGAGCACCTCAAGGCCGGCGAGGTCGTGCTGGCGGGCTCGTTCACGCGTCCCGTCGACATCCGCCGCGGCGACACCTTTCACGCCGATTACGGCCCGTTCGGCTCGGTGTCGTGCCAGTTCGTCTGAACCAGCAATAACAGGGAGCGCAACATGTCGCGGCGCAAGAGCATCCACATCGGCGGCTTCAAGCACGTCAACCCGATCCCGAACGCCTGTCGCATCGGCAATCTCGTGATGTCCGGCGTCATCCTCGGCCGCGATCCCGCGACCAACGCGATGCCGGAGAGCCTCGATGCCCAATGCGCCAACATGTTCGCGCATATGAAGGCGACGGTGGAGGCTGCCGGCGGCACCACCGACGACATCATCAAGATGACGGTGTGGCTGAAGGACCGCGGCAATCGCGGGCCCATCAATGTCGAATGGCTCAAGATGTTTCCGGACGAGCATTCGCGCCCGGCGCGTCACGCGCTGCCGATGGACAATATGGACGGCGGCGCGCTGGTGCAGTGCGACTTCACCGCCGTGATCGACTGAAGGAGTCTTTGCATGCCGACCTATCTGCCGTTCGATCCCAATCCGCGCCGCCCGGTGAAGGCGCCGCCGCCGAAGACCGTCGACAGCCAGTTCCACGTGCTGGGTCCGATCGAGAAATATCCGGAGCGTCCGGGTGCGGCGTACCGGATGCCGACCGCGACCTGGGAAGCGGCGCTGCGCATGCACAGGGCGCTCGGCATCGAGCGCGGTATCATCGTGCAGACCACGACCTACGGCGCCGATCATGCCGTCGTGCTCGACGGCCTGGCCGCGATGGGCCCGAACTATCGCGGCTGCGCCAACGCGCTGGTGTTCGCGGAAGCCAACGACTCTTATCTTGCCAAGCTGCACGATGCGGGCGTGCGCGGCGCGCGCTTCAGCTTCCGCCAGGAGCTGGGTGCGGTGTTGTCCGACGCCGATTTCGCCCGCGCCATCGCCCGCATCCGCGAGCTCGGCTGGTACGCAAAGATCCAGCCGGAGAAGGACGGCATCGTCTCCAGCGTCGCCAAATACGAGAATCTCGACGTCCCCGTGCTGATCGACCACATGGCGCGGCCCGATCCGGAGGCCGGCAGGAACGATCCGAATTTGCGCAAGATGCTGGAGCTGCTCGGCAAGGGCAATTTCTGGGTCATGCTGTCGCTCGGCGAGAAGACCTCGAAGCTTGGTGCGCCCTACGACGACGTCATTCCGATCGCGCGCGCCTATATCGAGGCCGCAATCGACCGCTGCGTCTGGGCCAGCGACTGGCCGCATCCGGTCTCGGTGAAGCAGCCGCCGAACGATGCCGATTTGCTCGAATTGATGTACCGCTACGTCGCCGACCAGACGGAGCTGGAGAAGATCCTGGTGCACAATCCGGCAAAGCTGTTCGGCTTTCCGGACTAGCCGGGCATTCGCGGGGGGAGCGCATGTTGGTCGTCAACGCACGATGGCCGCGTCGCCGGCTTTGGCTCGGCGCGGCGCTGGCTTGCATCGGAAGTACCGCGGCCGCGGCCGCCGACAACAACTCCATCCCGCCCGTGATCGCATGCGATCGGCTTCAGTCGGAGGCCGGTGCGGCGATGCGCGTCAGCGAGGCGCAGTCGCGCCCGGCTGCGGGCGGAATGGCTGCGCATTGCGAGGTGATCGCGTATCTCGACGAGCGAACCGGCGCCGAGGGCCAGAAGCTTGCCATCGGCCTGCATCTCAGATTGCCGCAGGCATGGAACGGCCGCTTCGTGTTCCAGGGGCAGGGCGGCACGGACGGCGTGCTCGGCAGCGGCGACGCGCTGCCCGGCGGCGGACAGCCGAGCGCGCTCAATCAGGGCTATGCGACGGTGACGACCGATGCCGGCCACAGCAACGCGCCGGGCCCGCTCGGCGGCGCCAGCTTCGGCCTCGATCCGCAGGCGCGGATCGATTTCGGCTATCGCGCCGACGACGTCGTGACGCGGCAGGCGAAACGCTTCATCCAGGCCTATTACGGCCGCTTGCCGAAATACTCTTATTTCCTCGGCTGCTCCAACGGCGGGCGGCACGGCATGGTGATCACGCAGCGCTTTCCGGAGCATTTCGATGGCGTGGCAGCCGGCGCGCCGGCATTTCGAATGCCGGAGAAGGGGCTCTCGGGCGCCGCCGTGACGCAAGGCTTTGCGGCGATCGCACCGAAGGCGCCTGACGGCCGCCCCATCCTGTCGCAGGCCTTGTCCCAGGCCGATATGGACTTGCTTTCCAGGGCGATCGTTCAATCCTGCGATGAAGCCGACGGCCTTGCAGACGGCATCATCGACAATGTGCCGGCCTGCCGTTTCTCGCCGCGCGCGCTGCAATGTCCCGCCGAGAAGACCGCGAGCTGTCTTTCGGCCGCACAGGTTGGCGCGCTCGAAAACTATTTCCAGGGGCCGACCACGGCTCAGGGCCGCCGGATCTATGCGTCCTATCCCTATGATTCCGGCATTGCCACCGAGGGATGGCGGCGCTGGACTCTCGGCACCGCGCCCGACAGCCGCGTCAACGCCTTCAACGTGTCCTTTGGCGCAAGTCTGGCCTATCTCTACATGACGCCGCCCCACGCGCCCTTGGCCAACGACGCGGACGCCGTCTACGATTTCTACCGCACCGTGGATGTGACGGAGGCTCATGCGAGAATTTTCGGCACGAGCGCAGCGATGCCTGAGTCTTCCGTGCAGACGATCTCGGCGAACTCGGTCGATCTCTCCACTTTCCGGCAGCGGCGCGGCAAGCTGCTGCTCTATCACGGCGTCAGCGATCCCACGTTTTCGGCGCTGGATACGCTCGACTGGTACAAGCGGCTCACCAATGCCGCGGGCGGCGAGAAGGAGACGGCCGACTTCGCCCGCCTCTTCCTCGTGCCGGGCATGAACCATTGTGCGGGAGGGCCTGCCACCGACAGCTTCGACGTGCTGACCCCGCTGGTGGCCTGGGTCGAGCAGGGCCGCGCGCCCGAGCGCATCGACGCGCGCGCGGGGGCGAAGACGCCCTGGCCGGATCGCAGCCGGCCGCTGTGCCCCTATCCGCGCCAGGCGCGCTATCTCGGCCAAGGCAGCATCGAGCAGGCCGCGAACTTCAGCTGCGCCGTCCTTTAAGCCGTCGTGGTGCTCACGCCGCCGGCCGCTTCGCCAGCCGGTCCCGCACCTCGGCCGCGATCTCGAACGAGCGCAGCCGCGCGGCGTGGTCGTAGATCTGCCCGGTGGTGATCAGTTCGTCCGCGCCAGTATCGGCGATCAGCGCCCTTAGCTTCTCCTCGACCACATCGGGCGTTCCGACCGCGGAGCACGACAGCGACTGGCCCACCATCGCCTTTTCGGCCGGCGACCAAAGCGCGTCCATGTCATCCACCGGCGGCGGCAGCGGGCCCGGTGTGCCGCGGCGCAGGTTGATGAACGCCTGCTGGAGCGAGGAGAACATCCGCTGCGCCTCGGCGTCGCTGTCGGCGGCGAACACGTTGACCCCGATCATCGCATAGGGCTTGTCGAGCTGTGCCGACGGCTCGAAGCGCGCGCGATATTCGCGCAGCGCCGGCATCATCATCTGCGGCGCGAAATGCGAGGCGAAGGCGAACGGCAGCCCGAGCATCGCGGCAAGCTGTGCGCCAAAGGTGCTCGATCCCAAAATCCACAGCGGCACCTTCGTTCCCATGCCGGGCACGGCGCGGATCGCCTGGTTCGGCCGCACGTCGCCGAGCAGCGCCTGCAGCTCCAGCACGTCATGCGGAAAATTCTCCGATGCCGTCGCGAGGTCGCGCCGCATCGCCCGCGCCGTGAACTGGTCGGTGCCCGGCGCCCGCCCGAGCCCGAGATCGATCCGCCCGGGATAGAGCGATTCCAGCGTGCCGAACTGTTCGGCGATGACCAGCGGCGAATGGTTCGGCAGCATGATCCCGCCGGAGCCGACGCGGATCGTTGTCGTGCCGCCCGCGATGTGGCCGATCACCACGGATGTCGCGGCGCTGGCGATGCCCGTCATGTTGTGATGCTCGGCCAGCCAGAACCGCTTGAAGCCCCAGCCTTCCGCATGCCGGGCAAGATCGAGCGAGTTGCGGAACGCCTGCGCGGCGTCGCCGCCCTGGCAAATCGGCGCGAGGTCGAGCACGGAGAAGGGGATCATGCGGGGGTCCAGATGGAAACGCGATGTGCGCGGCATTCTCACATATAGGGACTAGCGGTGAGAATGTTAGCGCGTTGCAGGCCGCTTCTGACCAAGGCGGGCCTGTCCCTGCGTCCATTATTGCAGCTCTGGATGCGGCCGGCTAAACTACAATCTATGAACGAGCGACCGCATCTTCCCAACTACGATCCGGATTTCTGTCTGAAGGTCGCGAGATGCGCGGCAGCTACCTGTGTCGGGTGGCTCATGTGCGCTCTGGTTATCCTCATCTTTGTTGATCCGAGTCAGAGCCGCTGTTCGGGCTGGATGATTAACAACACGAACGGACGAGGGGCGTCGCTGTGGGTCTTCGTAGGCATGTTTACGGCTTTGCCTACGATCTCGATCTGCTACAATGTCCTGCGGTGGGAGTGGTTCTCCCAGACTTTCTATGATAGTGCGGCTGGCACTTACCATGGGCCTCTCCCAAATTTCCTGCCGAAGAAGCTGTACGACCGCTACAGGCCCAATCCCGCCACCTTTCAATACAACGGAGTGTTTGTGCTCCTGAATGTGTTCTGGAGTCTGTTTTGCACATCTCCGCTCTGGATCATGCTGTTTGGTTGCACGAATTTGCCTCGTTATTTGGGTTATTGACGACGTCGAGATCGCTATCCGTTGTGAGGATACATCGCCGGCGGCGATGGCCTGGAAGCCATTCACAACCTTGTTATTGCACCCACTCAACTGGGCGTCCCGCGCTTGTTGTTGTACCTTCGGCAAAGCCTGCCCGCTCGCCAGGAGGAACCGACATGACCACCGTCGTACTCAACCGCCGCAACCTGCTCGTCGCCGGCGGCGCGGTCCTGACAACCGGTATTGTGGCAGCCGGCGTGCCCGGCTTCATGTTGCCCGCCAGCGCCGACGGCCTTGCGCCGACCGAAACGATGTCGGGCGGGGCGAACAATTATCGCAAGGGCGCGGCGATCGTGGACCGCATCGGCAAGGGCGGCTTCTGGATGAGCGGTACCGTTCGCCGCGCCGGCGACGGGGCGCCGCTCGCGGGCCAGCGCATCCAGATCTGGGCGCACACGGTCGAAGGCCAGGAGCACGAGCCGCAGAGCCATGGCGCCACACTCACCGACAAGGACGGCAAGTTCCGGCTCGAGATGCCGCAGATCATTCCGATCTTCGGCCAGCCGCACGGCCACCTCGCCTATGACAGCGGCGAGTTCAAGACCGTGTTCCTGCGGCCGGTGATGCGCAGCGCCAAGGAAACCAGCTTAGAGGCGCATTTCGTGCTGCAGCCGGCCTGATCGGGCCGGCGCATGACGGGGCGGAGATCGGCACGGGTGATCCTGATCTGGGTCGCGCTTGCCGTGGCGATCGGGGTGCCTGTTGCGCTGGCTGCGACCAGCGAGCAGCTCGCCTGGCGCGGCCCGGTTTACATTCTCGCCGGCTTCGCCGGCATCGTCGCGCTCGGTCTCGTGCTCGTGCAGCCCTTGCTGATCGGCGGATATCTGGCGCCGCTGTCGGCCTATCGCGGCCGGCGTGCCCATCACTGGATCGGCGGCGCGCTGGTGCTGGCCGTGGCGATCCACGTCGCCGGCCTCTGGATCACCAGCCCGCCCGACATGATCGACGCGCTGACCTATACCTCGCCGACGCCGTTCTCGCCCTTCGGTGTCACCGCGATGTGGGCCATCTTCCTTGTCGCGCTGCTGGCGTTTCTGCGCCGGCGGCTGGAGCTGCGCCCGCGAACCTGGCGCTTCATTCACACGCCGCTCGCCATCGTCATCGTCGTCGGCAGCGTGGTCCATTGCCTCCTGATCGAGGGAACGATGGAGACGATCTCGAAGGCGGCGCTGTGCGCAGCGGTTCTCGCGGCGACGGTCAAGGTCATGGTTGACCTGCAGGTGTGGCGAAAGCGACGGACGCTGCGCGGGGAAAGTGTCGCGCGCCAGTAGGCGCATCGCGTAGGATGGGTAGAGCGAAAGCGAAACCCATCTTGCTCTGTCCGCGCTGCTTGCCGCACCCCGTGTCGCGGCGTAACTTCGCGTCATGAACGTCACCGCCCCCGATCTGAAAGCGTTCCTGCTCGCGACGCCGTTCTTCGGCGGGCTTTCGGACGGAAGCCTCGACCTCCTGATGTCGATGCTGGTCGAGCGCCGCTTCGAGGCGGGCAGCATCGTCGTGGCGGAAGGCGAGGCGGGACGTTCGATGTTCATCGTCAAGTCCGGCCGCCTCGCGGTGAGCAAGCGGACGAATTCGGGGAGCGTCATCCCGATCTCCGTGCTGCAGCCCCGTGATTTCTTCGGCGAGATGACGCTGATCGAGATGCAGAACCGCTCCGCAACGGTGGTCGCGGAAGCGCCGACCGTGCTGTACGAGCTGACCGCCAAAAATCTCTACGCCTGCTACAAGGCCGACATCCACGCCTATGTGATCGTGCTGCAGAACATCAACCGCGAACTATCCCGCCGGTTGCGCCGGGCGGACGATCGGTTCGCGGGGCGCGCGGCGGATAACGACAATTGAGGACGCGTAGGAAGGGATGACGGCGGTCTCTCAACACGTCATTGCGAGGAGCTCTTGCGACGAAGCAATCCAGAGTCCGTCCGCGGCAGGATCCTGGATTGCTTCGCGGAGCCTGTCATCGGGCCGCGCTTCGCGCGGACCCGTTGGCTCGCAATGACGGAGCGCGCCGCTCGCTTGCGGACAAGCCGCCCATCCCGCAAGCCCGTGCCCTGCCACGGCTACAGCAG
Organism: uncultured Bradyrhizobium sp.; assembly: GCF_936943645.1. GTDB lineage: Bacteria > Pseudomonadota > Alphaproteobacteria > Rhizobiales > Xanthobacteraceae > Bradyrhizobium. The sequence continues at coordinate 15,269 of NZ_CAKZJO010000009.1, forward strand.
CGCCATCGAGTGCAGCGAGTTTCGATGAAAGCCGAAGGCAACGATGCCGGAGAGAAGCAACGCAGTCCCAGTCACGATCAGGCAAAACGCAAGCACTCTGGAAGCCCCTGGTTCATCATCCACGGCCAAGACGATAATAGATAAAATTTTACCGACAATCGAAAGGAAGGATTAACCTTACCAGCGCGGCCCAGTGGCCGCCCGTCGGGCAAAACACCCCGAATCCTGTCAATCCCCGTCGCCAAAAATATTCCACTTTACCGAAATTCGGAATTGCGGCATATTCCCGCCATCCCGGCCCGAGGAGAGGGGCGATCGTACGTCGCAACGAACGTGGGCTGGGCTGCGGTGGACGCGGCTGCGTCGGACGCGGCAAGGTGGGACCAGGGCGGGTGATCCTCGTGAGGTCGTGCTCCGTGTGACGAACGATGTTGCTGCGTACGGCAAAACCGTGTGGTCCTGGCCGTCGTTGCTACGGTCAAGTCTAGCGAAGATGCGAGCGAGCCCAACCGGGCAGACTGCATCATCGAATTCGCAGGGCGCGAGGGAGGCCAAAGGAAAGTTCGGCTCCCGGGAGAGCACGGCATAAGCCGTCCGACCATCGCGCAG
>NZ_CAKZJO010000010.1 GCF_936943645.1 uncultured Bradyrhizobium sp.
GACCGGCGGCGCCGTGCGCACGGCGCGCAGATCGCCTTCGATCATGGACAGGCGATCGACCACATGGCCGAGCGCGCTATGAACGGCTTCGAGCGAGTCCTGGGTGCTGCGGTTGGTCTCGGCCTGGCTGAAGCGGATGTCTGAGAGCTCGCGCTTGACCAGGTCGACCACGCCGGAATCCGCAGGCGCCGAATTGCGGCTCTCGGCGAGGGCCGAATAGGTCGCCTGTTGCCGCTCGAGATGCCTGAGGATGTCGTGCAGCCCGTCCTCGACACGGCTGAGATTGCCGTTGCGCGGGTCGGAGGCGGCTTCGATCCGCTCCAGCAGATAGGAGACGCGCTGTTCGAGATGCGCGAAGGTGGAAGCTGAATCGTTGCCGACCTGCATGCGGTCGAAACGATCCGACAGCGCGCGGATCGCAACTTCCAGATGTTCGGTGCTTTCGGACGGCTGCGGCCGCTCGCGGGTTTCCAGCGCTGCCGTGAGCGCAGCGATGCGCTGCTCCAGCACCGCAAAGCTGTCGCCCTGTCCGGACGAACGGGTGACCTGGTCGACCTTGGACGACAGCAGCTGCACGTCCTCGGACAGACGGGCCAGCGCTTCGTTGGAGGCGACGTTGGAGACGATGCCGCGCAGCGCCGAGATCGCGCTCTCGAGCTGATGCACCGTCGTGGGATCGTCATTGGCGCGCAGGATCAGGTCGAGCTTGGCGCCGAGATTGCGGATCGCCTCGTCGTAGCCGGTGAGCTGCTCGGCCGGCGTCAGCGTGCGCAGCACCTGCTTGATGTCGGACAGCGCGTGCTCGATGCCCGACAGCACCTGGCCGTCGGTGCCGTTGGAGCGGGTCTCGTCGATGCGCCGATGCAGCGAGCGGATCTCGTTCTCGATCGATTCGATCGCGCGCCGCGGCATCGCCTCGGTGATGGCGGCACGGATCTCGGCGAGCTCGCTGCGGAAGGCGTTGATGGCCTGCTCTGTATTGTCCGGACGCTGCAGCGATTCGATCTGGCTCGTGATCTTGAGCAGATGGCGCTCGAGCGAGGAGAAATCCGGCCCCGGCGGTGGTGGCGGCGGAGCGTAGGCAGGCGCAGGTGGCGCCATCGGAGGCACGTAGGGAGCAGCGGAAGGCGCAATCGAGGGCGCTGCGCGCGGCGGCAGCTGCCGCGGCGTGAAGCCGTCGAGCTCGCTCTGCCGCGCGGTGATCTCGGCGACGGCGACGTCGAACGACGCGGGGCTCAGGGGCGGGGCGTTGCGATAGACTTGCGCTGCCGCGCGCTCGACCGCATCGGCCTGGCGCTGGCGCGTTTCAACGGGTGAGGGCGCAGGCGCCGGACGCTGTGGCTGCTGCGGCTGGGGCTGCTGCGGACGGGAGATCTGCGACAGCCGCGCATCGAGCCGCGAGATCGCGTCGTTGAGCTGGCGTGCGACGCCCTGCTCGCGCGCGAGATCCGGTCTCGACGATGCGTCCTGCCGCGGGGCCGGCTTTGAAATCCGTTCGATCTGCTGGGTGATCGCGTCGAGCCGCTGATGGATATCCGCGACTTCGCGGCTCTCCTGACTCGGCAAAGGATTCGGCAAGGGATTCGGCATGGCTTGCGGACGTTGATCCTGACGCTGATCGTAAGGTCCGCGAAAGTTTGGCGGGGCAGTTTCGCCGAGCGTGGAGTTCAGCCAATCGTTGAGCGACATGCCCGCACGACGCGCAGCAGCTTCGGCCCGCTCCCTGACGGATGGATCGATACCGTCCACACTCCACGATACGCGCGAATTCATGACTCTGTCCGGTTCCGACTCCGGCGCCCCACCCGGCGCCTCCAGTCTTCCCACGCGTGCCGATTGCAAAGACAATCGAATTTGGCGCGGGTCGTCTGCCTCGAAAACCGACTTTTTCCTGTTACGGTAAATAACGAGTTAAGGAACGTGGCGCCGGGGTCTTAAAGTTGGACGGGGGACCGCCACGGAACCGGTGCGCTCCCTCCCCCGCTTGCGGGGGAGGGTCGGGGAGAGCGTGCCTCCGCGATGGGATAGTCCCCAAGAGGAGAAAGCCCTCACCCGCGCCTTCCGCGCGACCTCTCCCGCAAGCGGGAGAGGTTTCGGCACCGCCGTCGCTGATCGAGCTCTCAGCCCTTCTCCCGCTTGCCCTCGTCCAGCGGTACCACCGTGGCCTTGCCACTCATCGCCGACAGTGCGGCGAGTGTCTCTTCGCAGAAGTCGGCCACCATCTGCTCGTGGCGGGCCCCGAGGCGGAGCAGGAGCAGATTCCCGAGATCGAGCCGGCCTTCCGCCGTGCCGTCAGGGAAACGCTTCTTCAGGATGCGCTCGTAATTGGCGTGGCGGTCGCGGTGGTGCTCCAGGCGCGCCATCAGATCGGTGCGCAGCGGCTCGATGTCGATGCTGTCGAGGGCATGGAGGCGGACCAGGAGGTCGTCCTTGGTCGAGGCGGGCGTGCTTGGTCGCGCGGCCCAGTGCCGCAGTGCTGTTCGACCCTCCGGAGTGAGCGTATAAACCAGCTTGTTGGGCTTGCCCGATTGCACGACCTCGCGGCCCTGGATGTGGCCGCGGTCGCGCAGCTTGGAGAGCTCGCGGTAGATTTGCTGATGGTCGGCCTTCCAGAAGAAGCCGATCGAGGAGTCGAACGTCTTGGCGAGCTCGTAGCCCGTCATCGGGCGTTCCGTCAGGCATGCGAGGATTGCGTCGCCCAGGGCCATGACCACCGGCCTCCTTGTTTCATCGACCTCGCCCATCTCGCTTGACTTTATGCGCATTGGCGCATATGCGTCAATATGCATATAGGGGTAAGCAGGGCCGGGCGATGATCCGACCCGAAAAGCCCAGCGAAATCAATCGCCACGCTACTGTGCATGGGGTTGTTTTCGCATTTTTTGTCCAGGCCTTTAGGGAGGCAGCTGAGAATGACCGGCCTCGATTCCTGGTACGCCTACATGAAGTCACACGACCGCACCGCGCTCCGGGATCTCCTGCATCCCGACGCCGTGTTCGAAAGCCCGGTCGTCCACACGCCGCAGCGCGGGCGTGACATCACCTTCAAATACCTTTCCAGCGCCGAGCAGGTGCTCGGTGGACCCGATTTCACCTATGTCGGCGAATGGAAGAGCGAGCGCGGCGCCGTGCTCGAATTCAAGACCATGATCGACGGCATCGAGATCAACGGTGTCGACATCATCAGCTTCGATGCCGAGGGGCGCATCACCCATTTCAAGGTGATGGTGCGTCCGCTCAAGGCGATCAACATGCTGCACCGCCTGATGGCGGAGCAACTGGCCGCCCAATCATGACACTGCCCTGAGGTTGCAGAACCCGCTAAGCTCGCGGGCAAGGCTGCGCCGCAGGAAACACGCTGATATCACCGCTTTCCAAGGCCCATTGCCGGGAGAACCTCATGCCGATCTACAAAGCCCCCGTCGAAGACGTGAACTTCCTGCTCAACGACGTCTTCCAGATCGACCGCTACGACAACCTCGCCGGTTTCTCCGACGCATCGAGCGACGTGCGCGAAGCCATCTTGGGCGAAGCCGCCAAGCTCGCCGAAGAGGTGCTGCAGCCGCTCAACCGCGTCGGCGATCTCGAAGGCTGCAAGCGCGCCGATGACGGCAGCGTCACCACGCCGAAGGGCTTCAAGGACGCGTTCAAGCAGGTCGCAGAAGGCGGCTGGCTTGGTCTCTCCGCGCCGACCGAGTTCGGCGGCCAGGGCCTGCCGGTGACGCTCTCGCAGGCCGTCAACGAATTCCAGATCTCCGCCAACATGGCGTTCTCGATGTATGGCGGCCTCACCATGGGCGCGACCGCAGCGCTCCTGGTGCACGGCACGCCCGAGCAGAAGCAGACCTACGTCCCGAAGATGGTCGCCGGCGAATGGACCGGCACCATGAACCTGACCGAGCCGCATTGCGGCACCGACCTCGGCATGCTCCGCACCAAGGCGGTGCGCCAGGCCGACGGCAGCTTCAAGATCACGGGCACCAAGATCTTCATCTCGGCCGGCGAGCATGACCTTGCTCCCAACATCATCCACCTCGTGCTCGCCCGCATCGAGGGCGCACCCGCCGGCATCAAGGGCGTGTCGCTGTTCGTGGTGCCCAAATTCCTTGTGAATGCGGATGGGTCAGTGGGTGCCCGCAACGGCGTCGTCTGCGGCTCGATCGAGCACAAGATGGGCATTCACGGCAATTCCACCTGCGTGATGAACTACGACAGCGCCACCGGCTGGCTGATCGGCGAAGAGAACAAGGGCATGCAGGGCATGTTCGTGATGATGAACGAGGCCCGCCTCGGCGTCGCCGTTCAGGGCCTCGCGCAGTCCGAGGTCGCCTATCAGAACGCCGTCGCCTATGCCCGCGAGCGCATCCAGGGCCGTTCGCTGACCGGCGCCAAGGCGCCGGACAAGCAGGCCGACCCGATCATCGTGCATCCCGACGTGCGCCGCACGCTGCTCTCGATCCGCGCCTTCAACGAGGCCGCGCGCGCCTTCGTGATGTGGACCGCGCTGAAGAGCGACGTCGCCCATCGCTCCGAAGACCCGAAGGACCGTCAGGCAGCCGACGACCATATGGGCCTGATGACCCCGGTGCTGAAGGGCTTCCTCACCGATTACGGCTTCGCCAACGCGGTGCAGGCCCAGCAGATGTATGGCGGCCACGGCTACATCGCCGAGCAGGGCATGGAGCAGTTCGTGCGCGATGCGCGCATCGCGATGATCTATGAAGGTGCCAACGGCATCCAGGCGCTCGACCTCGTCGGCCGCAAGCTGCCGCGCGACGGCGGCCGCGCCATCATGGCCTTCTTCGGCGAGGTCATGGCCTTCGCCAAGGAGAATGGCGGCGACGAGGCGCTGAAGCCCTTCATCACCCCGCTCTCGGCCTCGCTCGGCCATCTGCAGCAGGCGACCACCTGGCTGATGCAGAACGCGATGGCGAAGCCCGACAATGCCGGCGCCGCCGCAACCGATTACCTGCACCTCTTCGGCTTCGTCGCGCTCGGCTACATGTGGGCGAAGATGGCGAAGGTCACGAACGCCAAGATTGCCGAAGGCGGGGCGACGCCCTATCTCTCGACCAAGCTCGTCACGGGCCGCTTCTTCATGGAGCGGATGCTGCCGGAGACGGCCGCCAATCTCGCGCGCATCCAGGCCGGCTGCGCCACCATCATGGAATTGCCCGCGGAAGCGTTCTGAGGCTTTCCGCGTCACCAGAGATTGCGACCGCGCCCGCGGTCGCCACTGACATCACTGCAATCAGGAGGCTCCCATGGCAGATGCCTATATCTATGATCACGTCCGCACCCCCCGCGGCCGCGGCAAGGCCGACGGTTCGCTGCACGAAGTGACCGCGCTCGCGCTCGCCACCGTGCCGCTGAAGGCGCTCAAGGACCGCAACAATCTGCCGGAGGATTCGGTCGACGACGTCATCCTCGGCGTGGTCGATCCGGTCGGCGAAGCGGGCAGCGACATCGCGCGCTTTGCCGCGCTGAAAGCCGGTCTCGGCGAAGCCGTCCCCGGCGTGCAGATCAGCCGCTTCTGCGCCTCCGGCCTCGATGCCGTGAATTTCGCCGCCGCGCAGGTCATGAGCGGCCAGCATGAGCTGGTGATCGGCGGCGGCGCGGAATCGATGAGCCGCGTCGGCATCGGCGCCTCCGGCGGCGCCTGGCCAATGGATCCCTCGATGGCTGTCCCCGCTTACTTCATGCCGCAGGGCGTCTCGGCCGACCTGATCGCGACCAAATACGGTTTCTCCCGCGACGACGTCGACGCCTACGCCGTGCAGAGCCAGCAGCGTGCGGCGAAGTCCTGGGAAGAAGGCCGCTTCGACAAGTCGATCGTGCCGGTCAAGGACATCAACGGCCTCACCATCCTCGCCAAGGACGAGCACATGCGTCCTTCGACGACGATGCAATCGCTGGCGCAGCTGCAGCCCTCGTTCACGATGATGGCGCAGATGGGCGGTTTCGACGGCGTCGCGATCCAGTCGCACCCCGAGATCGAGCGCGTCAATTACGTGCATCACGCCGGCAACTCCTCGGGCATCGTCGACGGCGCCAGCGCCGTGCTGCTCGGCAGCAAGGATGCGGGCAGCAAATATGGTCTCAAGCCGCGTGCAAAGATCCGCGCCTTCGCCAACATCGGCTCGGAGCCGGCGATGATGCTGACCGGTCCGGTCGACGTCACCGAGAAGCTGTTCGCGCGCTCGGGCATGAAGAAGTCCGACATCGACCTGTTCGAGCTGAACGAGGCCTTCGCTTCGGTCGTGCTGCGTTACATCCAGGCCTTCGACATCGACAACGCCAAGATCAACGTCAATGGCGGCGCGATCGCGCTCGGCCATCCGTTAGGGGCCACCGGCGCGATGATCCTCGGCACCGTGCTCGACGAGCTCGAGCGTACCAACAAGTCCACCGCCCTCGTGACGCTGTGCATCGGCGGCGGCATGGGCACCGCGACCATCATCGAGCGCGTCTAAGGGTTGAGGAGCAACCAGCATGTCGTACAAGAACTTCAAGGTTGAGACCGATTCAGACGGCATCGCGCTCGTCACCTGGGATATCCCGGGCCGTTCCATGAACGTGCTCGACGAGACCTCGACCAACGAACTCGACGCGATCGTCAAGGCGACCACGGCGGATGCCGCGGTGAAGGGCGTCGTCATCACTTCCGCCAAGGACGCGTTCTGCGCCGGCGCGGATTTGTCCATGCTCGAAGGCATGAACCAGGCCTATGCCAAGGTCTTCAAGGAGCAGGGTGAGACCGCGGCGAACCAGATGCTGTTCGACCAGAGCCGCCGCTTCTCGCTGGTGCTGCGCTCGATCGAGACGTCAGGCAAGCCGTGGGCGGCCGCGATCAACGGCCTCGCGCTCGGCGGCGGCTTCGAGATCACGCTGTGCTGCCACTACCGCGTGGCGGCCGAGAATCCCAAGACCCGCCTCGGTCTGCCCGAGGTCAAGGTCGGCCTGTTCCCGGGCGCCGGCGGCACGCAGCGCGTGCCGCGCCTGGTGCCGCCGCAGGATGCGATGACGATCCTGCTCAAGGGTGATCCGGTCACCGTCGAGAAGGCCAAGGCGCTGAATTTGATTCACGCCATCGTTCCCGCAGCCGACCTGGTCAAGGCCGCCAAGGACTGGATCAAGGGCGGCGGCAAGGCCGTCGCACCCTGGGACGAGAAGGGCTTCAAGCTGCCGGGCGGTCCGGTGTTCTCCAAGGCCGGCATGATGATGTTCCCGGCCGGCAACGCGATCTATCGCCGCGAGACCTACGACAACTACCCGGCCGCGCGCGCGATCATGAGCTGCGTCTATGAAGGCCTGCAGCTGCCGATCGACGCGGCGCTGCGGGTGGAGTCGCGCTACTTCACCTCGGTGCTGCGCTCGAAGGAAGCGGCGGCGATGATCCGCAGCCTGTTCCTGTCGATGCAGGAGCTCAACAAGGGTGCGCGCCGTCCGAAGGACGTGCCCGCGACCAAGGTGAAGAAGATCGCCGTGATCGGCGCCGGCTTCATGGGCGCCAGCGTCGGCTACGTCTCGGCCCGTGCCGGCCTCGACGTTGTCCTGATCGATCGCGACCAGGAGAGCGCCGACAAGGGCAAGGCGCACGCGCAGAAGGTGATCGAGGAGCAGATCAAGAAGGGTCGCGCCAAGCCCGCGGACGCCGAAGCGCTGCTCGCGCGCATCACGCCGACCGCGGACTATGCCGCGCTGAAGGACGTCGACCTCGTCATCGAGGCCGTGTTCGAGGACCGCAAGGTCAAGGCTGACACCTTCGCCAAGGCGCAGGAGCATATGAAGCCGGACGTGATCTTCGCCTCGAACACCTCGACGCTGCCGATCACTTCTCTTGCTGAATCCTTCAAGGACCAGGGCAAGTTCGTCGGCATTCACTTCTTCTCGCCGGTCGAGAAGATGATGCTGGTCGAGATCATCCTCGGCAAGAACACCGGCGACCTCGCGCTCGCGACTGCGCTCGACTACGTCCGCCAGATCGGCAAGACGCCGATCGTGGTCAACGATAGCCGTGGCTTCTTCGCCAACCGCTGCGTCGGCCGCTATGTCGCCGAGGGCAACGAGATGTTCCTGGAAGGCGTGCCGCCGGCGATGATCGAGAACTGCGCCAAGATGGCCGGCATGCCGGTCGGCCCGCTCTCGCTCTCGGACGAAGTCGCGCTCGACCTCGGCCTCAAGATCATGAAGGCGACGGAAGCCGATCTCGGCCCCAACGCCATCAATCCCGATCAGAAGAAGCTGATGGTGGAGATGGTCGAGAAGCAGGGCCGTCTCGGCCGCAAGAACAGCAAGGGCTTCTACGACTATCCCGAGAAGGGCAAGGGCTCGAAGAGCCTGTGGCCGGGCCTCTCGGCCCTGCAGCCGAAGCAGCTCGATCCTGACACGCTCGACGTCGAGGAACTGAAGCAGCGCTTCCTGGTGGTGCAGGCGGTGGAAGCCGCGCGCACTGTCGAGGATCACGTCATCACCGATCCGCGCGAAGCGGATGTCGGCTCGATCCTCGGCTTCGGCTTCGCGCCGTTCACCGGTGGCACGCTGTCCTATATCGACTTCATGGGCACGAAGAAGTTCGTCGAACTCTGCCACAAGCTGGAAGCGAAGTACGGCTCGCGCTTCACCCCGCCCAAGCTGCTCGAGGAGATGGCGGCAAAGGGCGAAACCTTCTACGGCCGCTTCGCGCCGAAGAAGGCGGCGGCCTGATCAACGACTGTCGTCCCGGACAAGCTCACGGCAACGCGCGAGCGTTGCTGTGAGCGCCGATCCGGAACCCATAATCACAGGATGTGGTTTGGTGCAGACTGGGTCCACGCGTTCGCGGGGACGACGGCAAATCAAGAAGGCCGGATCATGGATCCGGCCTTCTTCGTGCCCCGCGGCCGCTTATTTCGCCTGCGCGAGGCCTTCCTTCTGCAGCGCTGCCTGCACCTGCGGCCGGGCCGCGACGCGGGCCTTGTAGGCCATGAGGTTCGGCATCGCTGAGAGATCGAACTTCATCCGGTCGCCCCAGGTCAGCATCGTGAACAGATAGCCGTCGGCCACCGTGAACTGCTTGCCCATCAGGTAGTCGCGGCCGGCGAGCTGGCTGTCGATATATTTCAGCTTGCCCATGACGCGATCCCTGAAGAAGGCCTTGGCTTCGTCGTTGAGCGCCGGCGCAAACATCGGGCCGAAGTTCTTGTGCACCTCGGAGGTGAGGAAGTTGAGCCACTCCAGCAGCTTGTAGCGCTCGGAACTGCCGTGGGCCGGCGCCAGCGCCTTGGCCGCAGCCTGATCGGCGATCATCTGGACAATCACCGGCCCTTCGGTCACGATCTCGCCGCTGTCGAGGCCCAGCGCAGGGACCTGGCCCTTGGGGTTCAGCTTCAGATAATCCTCACCATTTTCGAGCTTCTTGGCCCGGATATCGACCTTGACCAGCTCATAGGGCAGGCCGGCTTCCAGGAGCGCGATGTGGGGGGACAGCGAGCAGGCACCGGGCGAATAGTACAGCTTCATGGAATTTCCTTCTCTTGAGCTTGGTTCGGCCGAAAGAGCGATTACATGCATCTGCTTGGAATAGTCAAGATTGATGCACCTGCATCAAATGGGGTAAGAGACGGGCGACGAGCTTGAGCGGGACCATGAAACGCAAACCATCGACCGAGGCGACTTCCGCCTGGATCCGCCTGATGCGGGTGCAGAGCCGCGTGCTCGATTGCGTCGAGCAGGACCTGAAGAAGGCGGGCTTCCCGCCGCTGGCATGGTACGACGCGCTGCTGGAATTGTCGCGTGCTCCCTCGGGCGAGCTGCGGCCGGTGGAACTCGAACGGCAGATGCTGATCCCGCAATATTCCACCTCGCGCCTGATCGACCGCCTGGTCGACGAGGGCCTCGCCTCGCGGCGCGAATGCAAGATCGACAAGCGCGGCCAGTTCGTCGAGATCACCGAGGCCGGCCGCGAGCTGCAGAAGCGGATGTGGGGCGCCTACTCCGCCGCGATCGAGAAATATGTCGGCTCGAAACTGTCCGATGCCGATGCCGTCAAGCTCAGCGGTCTGCTCGACCGGCTGGGCTGCTCGTGCGGCGAGATGAAGCTGCCGCCCGTCGCCCAAGCCAACGCCAACACCAACGAAACCTCGCCGTCGCGATGATCGCGCGGCAAACCCGCTCGTCCGTGCGCCCGGTGGGTTCGCGGACCATCCCCGTCACCCGCGCGCATTCGATCGAAGCGCCTTTGATTAGAGTTTGATATGGCGCGAGACCAGATCGATATGACGCCGCTGCAGTCACGCGACGAGCTCGTGGCGTGGTTCGAGGCCGGCTGCAAGCCGGCGTCCGAGTGGCGCATGGGCACCGAGCACGAGAAGACGCCGTTCACGCTCGAAGGCCACCATCCGGTGCCTTACGAAGGCGCGCGGGGCATCGGCGCGCTGCTCGAAGGCATGAAGCTCCTGCTCGGCTGGGAGCCGATCATGGAGAAGGGCAACATCATCGGCCTCTACGACGTCACCGGCGGCGGGGCGATCTCGCTCGAGCCCGGCGGGCAGTTCGAGCTCTCAGGCGCCCCGGTCGAGAACGTGCATCAGACCCAGAGCGAGCTGATGGCGCACCTGGCGCAGGTGCGCGAGATCGCGACGCCGCTCGGCATCGGCTTCCTCGGCCTCGGCATGACCCCGTCCTGGTCGCGCGCCGACATCCCGATGATGCCCAAGGGCCGCTACAAGATCATGACCAATTACATGCCGAAGGTCGGCCAGTACGGCCTCGACATGATGTACCGGACCTGCACGGTGCAGACCAATCTCGACTTCTCCTCCGAAGCCGACATGGTCAAGAAGCTGCGCGTGTCGCTCGCGCTGCAGCCGGTGGCAACTGCGCTGTTCGCCAATTCGCCGTTCACCGAAGGCAAGCCGAACGGCTTTTTGTCCTTCCGCTCCGATATCTGGCGCGACACCGACAATGCGCGGTCGGGCATGATGCCGTGGGCGTTCGAGGACGGCATGGGCTTCGAGCGTTATGTCGACTACGCGCTCGACGTGCCCATGTATTTCGTCAAGCGCGACGAGGACTATATCGACGTGTCGGGCTCCTCGTTCCGCGCCTTCTTCGAGGGCCGCAACAACAATCTTCCCGGCGAGCGTCCGACGCTGTCGGACTGGGCCAACCATCTCTCCACGATCTTCCCGGAAGTGCGGCTCAAGCGCTATCTGGAGATGCGCGGCTCCGACGGCGGCCCGTGGGGCCGGCTGCCGGCGCTGCCGGCGTTCTGGGTCGGGCTGCTCTATGACGACGTCGCGCTCGACGCCGCCTGGGAGATCGTCAAGCACTGGACCGCGCCCGAGCGTCAGGCCCTGCGCGACGACGTGCCGCGCTTCGGCTTCAAGGCGCGGATCAAGAACCGCTATTTGTTCGAGATCGCCAAGGAATGCCTCGTTCTGGCACATGCGGGCCTGCGCCGGCGCGGCCGGATCGATCAGCTCGGGCGCGACGAAACGCGGCATCTGGAGCCGCTCGACCGCATCATCGATTCCGGCCGGACGCCGGCCGAGGAAATGTTGGACAAGTTCAACGGCCCCTGGAAGGGCTCGGTGGAACCGGCCTACGCGGAATACGCTTTCTAGACCATAGGCCAACGAGCCGGGTTTCAGCCGTTCATCGCCCATACAGGTTTGCGGCGATCAAATGACCGGCCGAAAAAACCGAGCGTCGTCAATAACTCGAAAGCTGTTCCGATGGGGAAGGGCCGCCAGTCCCGGGCCTTCATGGCAAAGGTCATGGCTTGCGTCGTGGCTTCTGTCACGCTGCTTTCGCTCGCCTTCGCGAGCGTGCCGGCACGCGCCCAGACGGCATTCGACCGGCCCGGCGGCGACTATTTCAGCGCGCCTGTCGCCTCAGGCGATCCCGAGGATTGCGCGCTACTGTGCGAGCGCGACCGCCGCTGCCGTTCGTGGAGCTTCAGCTATCCCGACGTCGAAGGCGGCTCGGCGGTGTGCTGGCTGAAGAACACCGTGCCGGCGCGCGTGCCGGGCAGCTGCTGCATCTCCGGCGTTCGCGGTGCCGGCGTGATCGAGCCGCGGGTCGAGGGCGTGGAGACGTCGATCGACCGTCCTGGCGGTGACTTACGCAATTTCGATCTGAAGGAAGGCGACGGCGTGGAGGCCTGCAAGGCCGCGTGCACTGCCGACAACAAATGCCGCGCCTTCACCTATGCCCGCCCCGGCTACACCGGGCGCGAGGCGCGCTGCTTCCTGAAAAAGGAAATCAAGCCGCCGCGCCGCAAGGCTGGGTTCACCTCGGGCGTGGTGCGGTAGGACCCGTGCCCCGGACGCAAAGCGGCTCTTCTTCAGCGCTGCGGTGCTGAGCCGGGGCCCATGTCACCAAGCATTCCGCTGCAGCATCCTGGGTCCCGGCTCTGCGCCGCATCGTTTCACGATGCATCTTGTCCGGGACACATGAGGCCTAAGCGTCCGCCGCAATCACCGTGAGCTCCGGCCACAGCGCTTTCCATCGCGCGGCCTTGGCCGCGTAATTTGCCGCGGAAAAATTCGGACCGGGGTTAGGTCGCGCGATCAGGCCCGCGACATCGTCAAACCCATGCGGCGCATAGACCTCGTAGCCGCCGCCGGCGCGCCTGACGCCGATTTGCGTGTTCTGCGTGAGGAAGCGGTCGATGCCTTCGCGCGAATCTCGCAGCGGCGGATAGGGCAGGCCGTGCTTGTCCGGATACCACAGATGCACGCGGGCCTGGTTGCGGATCTCGACCTTGGCGCCGAGATGGCCCAGCCGCTCCTGCAGCGTGCGTATGACCGCGTCCTCCGCCTCCCACGATGTATCAGCATCGAAATAGAACGCGTCGTAATCGGCGATGCCGTGCCCGACGGCCCGGCCCGAGAGCACGTTCCATACGGTCTGCACCAGGCATCCCGAGACCAGCCACGCGTCGGGAAGGGCGAGGCGATGCAGTTCAGCGACGATTGCGGCGTTGGCGGGATTCTGCAGCGCGAGGGTCAGAAATTCGTCGCGGTTCATCGCTGCTGTTCTCCCTCTCCCGCTCGCGGGAGAGGTGACGTGAGTGGAGGCTCAATGCACAGCGGTGAAGAACCGCGCCAGCCGGAAGCCGGACAGCCAAGTGTACACCGGCTGGCTGCGCATGCCGAGGTCCCAGGAGCCGACCACCGCATCGGCACGGCCGATCAGATTGTCGATCGGCAGCAGGCCGACGCCGCCGGATCGCAGCGGCACGCGGCTGTCGGCGGAGTTGTCGCGGTTATCGCCGAGCACGAAGAGATGGCCGGCCGGCACCGTCACCTCAGGCGTGTTGTCGAGCGGGCCGTTGTCGCGCATCTTGAAGATCAGATGTGAGACGCCGTTCGGCAGCGTCTCGACATAACGGTAGGCGGGCTCGCTGCCGCCATTGTCGTCCTCGGCCGCGCCAACGCCGTCCGGCTTCAGCTCGGCCGGGCGGTCGTTGATGAAGAGCTGGCCCTGCCGCATCTGAATGCGATCGCCGGGAAGCCCGACGACGCGCTTGACCCAGGCCTGCGAACGATCGCCGGGCCAGCGAAACACCACGACGTCGCCCTGCTTCGGCGTTTCCGCGAACACGCGGCCGCTCTCGGGCAGATTGATCTGGATCGGCAGCGACGACGTGCCGTAGCCATAGGGAAATTTCGAGGCGAGCAGCGCATCGCCGATCAGCAGCGTCGGCTCCATCGAGCCCGACGGCACGTAGAACGGCTCGGCAAGCGCGCCCTTGGCGATGAACACCGCGGCGACGATGCCGGCGAGCTGGACGATCTGCCCGCCCCAGCCGCTGCTCTTCCGCTTGGCGGCGACAGTTGCTTTCTCAACCCTCATGCGCCCGTTCCACCCACCGTGATGCGTTCCATCAGAAGCGACGGCTGGCCGACGCCGACCGGGACGCCCTGTCCGTTCTTGCCGCAAGTGCCGATGCCGGTATCGAGCGCGAGGTCGTTGCCGATCATGCGGATGCGATGCAAATCGGTCGGCCCGTTGCCGATCAGCATGGCGCCCTTCAGCGGCGCACCGATCTTGCCGTTCTCGATCTTGTAGGCCTCCGTGCACTGGAACACGTACTTGCCCGAGGTGATATCGACCTGGCCGCCGCCGAAATTCGCGGCGAACACGCCGTTCTTCACCGACGCCAGGATTTCGGCCGGATCGCGGTCGCCGGCGAGCATGTAGGTGTTGGTCATGCGCGGCATCGGCACATGGGCATAGCCCTGGCGGCGGCCGTTGCCGGTCGGCTTCATGTTCATCAGCCGTGCGTTCTGGCGGTCCTGCATGTAGCCGACCAGAATGCCGTCCTCGATCAGCACGGTGCGGTTGGTCGGCGTGCCCTCGTCGTCGATCGACAGCGAGCCGCGCCGCGAGGCAATGGTGCCGTCGTCGACCACGGTGACGCCCTTGGCTGCGACCTGCTGGCCCAACAGGCCGGCAAACGCAGATGTCTTCTTGCGGTTGAAATCGCCTTCGAGGCCATGGCCGACCGCTTCATGCAGCATCACACCGGGCCAGCCGGCCCCGAGCACGACGTCCATCTCGCCGGCGGGGGCGGGGATCGATTCCAGATTGACCAGCGCCTCGCGCAGCGCGCCGTCGGCGGCGTCGCGCCAGTTCTTGCTCTCGATGAATTCGGCATAGCCGGCGCGGCCGCCATAGCCCTTGCTGCCGCTCTCCTGACGGTCGCCCTGACCGGCAACGACGGAGACGTTGACGCGCACCAGCGGACGGATGTCGCGATAGCTCTCGCCGTCCGGCCTGAGGATCTCGACCACCTGCCAGGTCGCGCCGAGGCTGACGCTGACCTGCCGCACCCGCGGATCCTTGTCGCGCAGATAGGCGTCGATCTCGGCCAGCAGTTTTACTTTCGTCTCGAAGCCGGGGGCATCGAGCGGATTGTCGTCGCTGTAAAGCCGCACATTGGTATGCGGCGGCGGCGCGGCAAAGCTGCCGGAATAGCCGCCGCGCACGGCCGCGACCGCGTCCGCCGCGCGGATCAGCGCCGGCAGCGAGACGTCGGAGGAATGGGCGTAACCGACCGCGTCGTCCTTGACGGCGCGCAGGCCAAAGCCCTGCGAGGTGTCGTAGGTCGCCTGCTTCAGCCGCCCATTGTCGAACATCAGCGCTTCGGTCTGGCTGTACTCCAGGAACAGCTCACCGTCATCGGCACCGGAAAGCCCGCGCGCGACCTCGTGGCGAACCTGGTCGCGGTCGAGATTGGCGCGGTCGAGCAGGGAGGTCGTGGCAGGGTTTGTCATGCGTCCGTCCATTAGCGGAAGATGTGGGGCAAGATAATGGTTTCCCGGCAGTTCCGCGAGGGGCGGGGCGTCACATTACCGAAACGATAGGTGCAGCATGGTCGGTCGTCGAGCACGTGGCCGCAAGCATCAATCCATCACCGTCACCCTGAGGTACTCGGCTTGCAAAGCAAGGCGAGCCTCGAAGGGCGATGGACCGCCTGCATCTCGGCCGTACATCCTTCGAGGCTCGCACGGCAGCGCGATTGCGCTGCCGAACTCGCACCTCAGGATGACGGGATTGAGAATATGCGATCGGAAATCTGCCCCCTACGGCAGCTTGTCGTAGCCCTCACCCAGCCCGTTCAGGCTGAGCGGGAAGCCGATGCCTTCTTCCGGGGTCTCGAAGATGATGAAGGTGGCGGTCTTGGCGGTGCGGAGCTGGCCGAGCAGCTTGTCGTCCATGACGACCTCGGCGACGCAGCCATTGGGCAGGCAGCGGACGAATCCGGCGCGGCCGACGTCCTGGTTGTCGAGCTTGAGGCCGAGGCCGGAGGGCAGCAGGACACCCAGGGGCGCGACCACGCGCATCAGGCGGCTCTTCTGGTCGGCGGTCTTCAGCACGATGACGGTCAGGCCGGCATTGGAACGGTCCTCCGCCACAACGCTCTGGATCAGGGCGCATTGCTCGGTCTGGGCGCCGGGCGGGGTGTCGCAGCGAATCTGCCAGTCGCCATGGACGGAGCGCACTGCGCCCTGCGCATGAGCAAGGCCGGGAAGCGCCAGAAGGACGATCGCCGCCAGCAGGCCTGCCAGCGCCGGGAGGCGGTCAGCCAGCGATCTCGCCTGCCTTGCCGTCGATTTCGAAAGCCCCATCGGGTCGGTCCCTCTGCTCGCCTGGGTCGCTCGCGCTTGGCGGACTAATCTGGCGGACTGATACGGGAATGACGGCGTCTTGAAGGCGATTCCCAAGCAAATTCCACGCCGCCTCGCACCGCCGCCGCCCGCACGAATCAGGTTCCTGCGCGGCCATCTGGCAGTGCCTAACGCGGGCAATTCCGCTGTCAAGCCGCAGCATCCCGGCCAACGGTATTTTTGTCCGATATTACTAGGAATTATCTTGCGGGTGATGGCTGGCAGACCGGCCTCAAGACTGCATTGCGATAGATCAAAAATTATGGTTTGAGAGGCTTGATTTCGGCGTTCTAGCGATCTGGCCCCAATTCCTCTTAGAGGTATTCTTGCGCGGCGGTTTGTCAGGCGGGCGGATCGAATAAGCGTTTTCCGGAGACAGGGGAGCGCACTTGGGGTGATTTCGTAAGGGGAGCGCGAACGGCATGAGGATGTCGATGGGCCGGATGGGCCGGCACTTGCTGGGATTGGCCGTGGCGGGTCTGACGCTGGCGACGGGCGGCGCGGCATTTGCCGAGCTCGGGCAGCCGAAGCCTTGGGAATGGACGCTTCAGGAGTCCGGCTCCCCGGTGATGGACAACATCGTCTGGTTCCACAACTTCCTGTTCGTGCTGATCACCCTGATCACGCTGTTTGTTCTGGCGCTGCTCGTGGTCGTGGTCATCAAGTTCAACGCGCGGGCGAACCCGGTTCCCTCGCGCACCACCCACAACACGCTGATCGAGGTGGCCTGGACGCTCGTTCCCGTGCTGATCCTGGTCGGCATCTCGGTGCCGTCGTTCCGGCTTCTGTTCCTCGAGCTCGACGTGCCGAAGGCGGATATCACCGTCAAGGCGACCGGCAAGCAGTGGTACTGGTCCTACGCCTATCCCGATAACGGCAAGTTCGAGTTCGACTCGCTGATGGCGCAGGACAAGCAGCCCCGTCTGCTCGGAGTCGACAACGAGATGGTGGTGCCGGTCAACAAGGTGATTCGTGTCCAGGTCACGGGTGCCGACGTCATCCACGCCTTCGCCCTGCCGGCTTTCGGCGTCAAGATCGACGCCATTCCGGGCCGGCTGAACGAGACCTGGTTCAAGGCGACCAAGACCGGCATGTTCTACGGTCAGTGTTCGGAGCTCTGCGGCAAGGACCACGCCTTCATGCCGATCGCGATTCGCGTCGTGGAGGACAAGGAGTTCGCCTCCTGGGTCGAGACGGCGAAGAAGAAATTTGCGAGCGGCGGCACCAGCACCTACGCCTCCGCAGCCGGCCCGACGCAGTGAGCGTCGGGTGACGGCTTTCAGGGACTGAAAGCGATATAAGGGCGGGACCTCCAGAGGTCCGAATGGGACGCAAGGCAGGATTTGAAAATGGCAACGAGCGCAGCGGCACACGGCGATCACGCCCACGGACATGACGAGCATGCCCATCCGACCGGATGGCGGCGCTACGTCTATTCGACCAACCACAAGGACATCGGCACGATGTACCTGATCTTCGCGGTCATCGCCGGTATCATCGGCGCCGCGATGTCGATCGCGATCCGTGCCGAGCTGATGTATCCGGGCGTGCAGATCTTCCATGAGACGCACACCTACAACGTCTTCGTGACCTCTCACGGCCTGATCATGATCTTCTTCATGGTCATGCCCGCGATGATCGGCGGCTTCGGCAACTGGTTCGTGCCGCTGATGATCGGCGCGCCCGACATGGCGTTCCCGCGCATGAACAACATCTCGTTCTGGCTGCTGCCGGCTTCCTTCGGCCTGCTGCTGATGTCGACCTTCGTCGAGGGCGAGCCGGGCGCCAACGGCGTCGGCGCCGGCTGGACCATGTACGTGCCGCTGTCGAGCTCCGGTCATCCGGGCCCGGCCGTCGACTTCGCGATCCTGTCGCTGCATCTGGCGGGCGCCTCGTCGATCCTCGGCGCCATCAACTTCATCACCACCATCTTCAACATGCGCGCGCCGGGCATGACCCTGCACAAGATGCCGCTGTTCGTGTGGTCGATCCTGGTGACGGTGTTCCTGCTGCTGCTGTCGCTGCCGGTGCTCGCCGGCGCGATCACCATGCTGCTCACGGACCGCAACTTCCACACCACGTTCTTCGCCCCCGACGGCGGCGGCGATCCCGTGCTGTTCCAGCATCTGTTCTGGTTCTTCGGCCACCCCGAGGTCTACATCCTGATCCTGCCCGCCTTCGGCATGATCAGCCAGATCGTCTCGACCTTCTCGCGCAAGCCCGTGTTCGGCTATCTCGGCATGGCCTACGCCATGGTCGCGATCGGCGGCATCGGTTTCGTGGTGTGGGCGCACCACATGTACACCGTCGGCATGTCCTCGGCGACGCAGGCCTATTTCGTCGCCGCGACCATGGTCATCGCGGTCCCGACCGGCGTGAAGATCTTCTCCTGGATCGCCACGATGTGGGGCGGCTCGATCGAGTTCCGCGCGCCGATGATCTGGGCCGTGGGCTTCATCTTCCTGTTCACGATCGGCGGCGTCACCGGCGTCGTGCTGGCGAATGCCGGCGTCGACCGCGTGCTGCAGGAGACCTACTACGTCGTCGCGCACTTCCACTACGTGCTGTCGCTCGGCGCGGTGTTCGGGATCTTTGCCGGCTGGTACTACTGGTTCCCGAAGATGTCGGGCTACATGTACAACGAGACGCTGGCGAAGGCGCATTTCTGGGTCACCTTCATCGGCGTCAACCTGGTGTTCTTCCCGCAGCACTTCCTCGGCCTGTCGGGCATGCCCCGCCGCTACGTCGACTATCCCGACGCGTTCGCGGGCTGGAACCTGGTGTCGTCGGTCGGTTCCTACATCTCCGGCTTCGGCGTGCTGATCTTCCTCTACTGCGTGCTCGACGCCTTCATGAAGAAGGTGCCGGCGGGCGACAATCCGTGGGGTGCCGGCGCGACCACGCTGGAATGGACGCTGCCCTCGCCGCCGCCCTTCCACCAGTTCGAAGTGCTGCCCCGCGTGCAGTAAGCCAACATCCGCGGCGCCCGTGACGGGCGCCGCGGTTCTATAACGAAGCGAGTTGAATTCGTGTCCGTGCTCGACCAGAACGCCATCGACATCAATCCCCGCATCTCCGAGGCGGAGGTCGGCGACTACATCGCGCTCTTGAAGCCGCGGGTGATGTCGCTGGTGATCTTCACCGCGCTCGTCGGGATGGCGATGGCGCCGGGACACTTCCACCCCGTGCTGGCCTTCACCTCGCTGCTCTGCATCGCCGTCGGAGCCGGCGCCTCCGGCGCGCTCAACATGGCACTCGAGGGCGACATCGATTCCAAGATGTCGCGCACGGCGAACCGGCCGATCCCGCGCGGCCGCATCACCCGCCCCGAGGCGATGGCGTTCGGCCTGACGCTGTCGTTCTTCTCGGTGATGACGCTCGGCATCCTCGTCAACTGGATCGCAGGTAGCCTGCTCGCCTTCACCATCTTCTTCTACGTCGTGATCTATACGATGGGCCTGAAGCGCTGGACTGCGCAGAACATCGTGATCGGCGGCGCCGCCGGCGCGCTGCCGCCGGTGGTGGCCTGGGCTGCCGTCACGGGCACGGTCGACGTCGAGCCGCTGCTGCTGTTCGCCATCATCTTCTTCTGGACCCCGCCGCATTTCTGGGCGCTGGCGCTGTTCCGCTCCGACGACTATGCGCGGGCCGGCATTCCGATGCTGCCCAACGTCGCCGGTCCCGACGCGACGCGGCTGCAGATCCTGCTCTACACCGTCGTGCTGATCGCGGTCGCCGCCGCGCCCTGGGCGCTCGGCTATTTCGACGCGATCTACGGCATCGTCTCGCTGATCCTCGGCGCCGGCATGCTGGTGCTCGCGATCAACGTCTATCTGCGCCGTGAGCGCAGCCAATCGCTGCGCGCGACCCGCAAGCTGTTCGCCTTCTCGATCCTCTATCTGTTCGCGCTGTTCGCGACCCTGCTGGCCGAGGTCGTGTTCCGCGCGCTGGCTCCGATGGTTGGGGGCGCATGATCACCGCGATGGCCGACAAACCCGAGACAGACGGAATCGTCCTTACCGAGGCGCAGAAGAAGAGCCGTCGTCAGCGCTCGATTGCCATCGCTCTGGCGCTCGGCGTGCTCGTGGTGCTGTTCTTCGCCGTCACCATGGTCAAGGGACCGGCCGTTCTCGTGCGGCCGATGTAGCAAACATGGATCACGAGCCCACCATATCGCAGGATGTCAGCGCCAGGCCGGCCAAGCGCCGCGGGCTGGGTCGTGATGTCGTGGTTGCGTCGATCTGCGGCGGCGTGGTCGCCCTGATGGTCGGCGCTTCCTACGCGGCCGTGCCCTTCTACAACTGGTTCTGCCGCGCCACCGGCTTCAACGGCACGACGCAGGTGGCGACCTCGACGCCGGCCACCGGGCCGATCGCGCGAAAAATCTGGGTGCGCTTCGATTCCAACGTCGCGCCCGGCCTGCCCTGGAAGTTCGAGCCGGAGCAGAACGAGATCGAGGTCAATATCGGCCAGGTCGTGACGATCTTCTACACGGTGACCAACCAGGCCGCGCGCACCACGGCGGCCCAGGCTGCCTACAACGTCGCGCCACTGACGGTCGGCTCCTACTTCCAGAAGATCAACTGCTTCTGCTTCACCGAGCAGATCATGGCTCCGGGCGAGAAGCGCGAGATGCCTGTCGTCTTCTACGTCGATCCGTCGATTGCCGACGACCACGAGAACGACGGGCTGAACACCATCACGCTGTCCTACACCTTCTATCCGGTGAAGGATCCCGTGGTGAAGCCGCTGGCATCGGGCGAAGGCGACAAGCGCAAGGGAAATCTCTGACCGCGGGCCTCGCGCCCGATGGTCGGAACAAGGGGATAAGTGCCTGACAGGCACGGGATTGAGGAGAGAGACCGCAAATGGCAACGGCGCACACCAAGCATCACGACTATCACCTGGTCGATCCGTCGCCTTGGCCGGCCGTCGGTTCGGTCTCAGCCTTCATCATGGCGGTCGGCGCGATCACCTGGATGCATCACATGTTCTCGGCCGCGCCGATCGTGTTCGGCGTCGGCACCGTGGGCGTGCTTTACACGATGGCGAGCTGGTGGGGCGACGTGATCAAGGAAGCCCAATACAAGGGCGACCACACCCGCGTCGTGCAGCTGCATCACCGCTACGGCATGATCCTGTTCATCGCCTCCGAGGTGATGTTCTTCGTCGCCTGGTTCTGGGCCTATTTCAACGCCGCGCTGTTTCCGGCCGACGCCGTCCACGCCACCCGCGACGCCGTGTTCGGCTGCGGTCTCGGCACCCAGGCCGGCGCCTGCGCGGTCCCCGGCACCTGGCCGCCGAAGGGTATCGAGACTTTCGATCCCTGGCATCTGCCGCTGTTGAACACGCTGATCCTGCTGACCTCGGGCACCACGGTGACCTGGGCGCACCACGCGCTGCTCGAGAACGACCGCCAGGGCCTGAAATACGGCCTGATCCTCACCGTCGTGCTGGGAGCGCTCTTCACCTGCGTGCAGGCCTATGAGTACAGCCACGCGGCGTTCTCGTTCGGCGGCAACGTCTACGGCGCGACCTTCTTCATGGCGACCGGTTTCCACGGCTTCCACGTGCTGGTCGGCACCATCTTCCTGCTGGTCTGCCTGTTCCGTGCCTATGCCGGCCACTTCACGCCGAAGCAGCACCTCGGCTTCGAGTTCGCCGCCTGGTACTGGCACTTCGTCGACGTGGTCTGGCTGTTCCTGTTCCTCTGCATCTACGTCTGGGGACACGGCGCCGAGGCCATGGCCCACGGCGCGCACTGAGCCGCATCGAATCGACCACAAAGGGCGGCCGCAGGGCCGCCCTTTCGCTTTTGGTCCGCCGGAAGTTTCGGCGAAAATTGTGATAGAGTCCGCCATCATGAACGACACTGCCGGCAAGACCGAGCCCGAGACCACCGTCCTGCAGAGCGCGCTGCGCGGGCTTGCCTGCAGATGCCCGCGCTGCGGCCAGGGCAAGCTCTATGCGGGTTTCCTCAACCTTGCGCCCGCCTGCGACCGCTGCGGCCTCGACTACGCCTTCATCGACACCGGCGACGGTCCGGCGATCTTCATCATCATGCTGGCCGGCGGCATCGTCGTCGCGGCGGCGCTCATCGTCGAGGTCAAGTACCAGCCGCCCTACTGGCTGCATGCGGTGTTGTGGTTGCCGCTGATCCTGGCCACCACGCTGCTGCCGCTGCGGGCGATGAAGTCGCTGCTGATCGCGCTGCAATTCCACCACAAGGCGGCGCCGGGCCGGTTGGTCGACCGCGCGAAATGAACGAGCCCGCACGCAAGCCTCGCGTGGCCGGCTTCGCGCTGTTCACGCTGTTCCTGACGGCCGTCTTCCTCGCGCTCGGCTTCTGGCAATTGCAGCGGCGGACCGCCAAGCACGAGCTGGTCGCAGCCCTTACCGAGCGCCTCGCCGCCGCGCCGGTCGCGCTGCCGCCGCCGACGCTATGGGCCGAACTCAATCCCGCGCGTGACGAATTCCGCCGCGTCAGCTTCACCGCGACCTACGCGGCCCTGCCCGATGCGATGGTCTATTCCTCGGGCTCCGCGGTGCGCAAGGACGCATCAGGCCCCGGCACCTGGGCGTTCCTGCCGGCGCGGCTGCCTGACGGCGAGACGGTCGTGATCGATGCCGGCTTCGTCGAGAACACGATGCAGGACCGCAGCGTCGAGGATCGCGCGGTGAAGAAGCTCGTCACCGGGCAGCCGGTCGCGCTCACCGGCTATCTGCGCTTTCCGGAAGGCGCCGGCTGGCTGACGCCGGCGGAGAATCGCGACAAGCGGCTCTGGTTCGTGCGCGATCATCCGGCCATCGCAAGCGCGCTTCAGTGGGGTGCGGTGGCGCCGTTCTATGTCGACCTCGAGCAGCCGGTTCCGGAGAACGGCATCCCGCGCCCGGGGCCGCTCGACGTGCATCTGAAGGACGATCACCTGCAATACGCCGTCACCTGGTTCATGCTCGCAGGCGCCGTGCTGATCGCCTTCGCGGTGTGGGCAAGGGGCCGGCGGCAGAGTTGAGGCGATCGGTTTCCGTGCGGGAACCCGGTATCGCCCGGGGTTTATTATTCAGCGCATATTCACGAGTGTGATCCTAAGCCGCCGATGTTTTTCCGCGGCAGACAGGATTGCGGCGTGAGCGATTTCGATCAGATGGGAATTGTCGTCGACTGGGTGGATGCCTGCCGGAAGGGCGACCTCATGATGTTGCTCGACCTCTATGCGGACGACGCCCAGGTCGAATGCACCTGCAATGGCGCGCGGCGCTACCGCGGCCGGAGCGAGCTGGAAGCCTATTGGCAGCCGCGGCTCAGCGCGTACTCGTTGGCGGGTTTCGGGCTGGAGGAGATCCGCCCGGTGCCTCATGGCGTCGATCTCGAATATTCCGTCGCGGGCGCGCTGCGGATTCGCGCCTCGTTTCGCTTCAGTTCGGACGGCAAGATCCACAGCACGTCGTGCGAGCCGGCGCGACAGAACGCGCATGATGGCTGCGCGTGCTAGCGGTTGACCGGCGCCTCGCGCGCCATCTCGGCCGGCAGGCGGCAGCGGACATAGGTTCGCTCGTCCACGCGCAGCAGTGACAGCGATCCGCTGAGCGCCCGCACGCGCTCGTGCATGCCGGTGAGGCCGCGGCCGAAGACATTGTCGGCGGGAAAGCCGCCGCCGTCGTCGGCGATCTCGATGACGAGCGTCCCGCCGGCGACGGTTGCCTGGACATGGGCGCTGCCGGCCTTGGCGTGGCGCAGCACGTTGGTGAGTGCCTCCTGGATCACCCGGTAGACGGTCCGGGCCAGCGGCCCGTCGATCACGTTCAGATCCGGATCGATCGTGTCCGTCAGCGCGATGTGCGGCGCCTGCTTGCGAAAATTCCGGAGCAGCGTCTGCACGCTGGTCGCAAGGCCGAGCTCCTCGATGTAGAGCGGCCGCAGCCGATCGAGGATGCGCCGGTTGGTCTGCTGCAGCGCCTCGACCGATTGCAGCACATCCTGAGCCGAATTGCCGAGATTTCCCGCCTGCGGCTCGGCGTCGATCAGGGCGATCGTGCCGGCGCGGATGGCGAACAGCAGCGGTCCGAGCTCGTCGTGCAATTCGCGGGCGAGATCGCGCCGCTCGTCGTCCTGAAGCGACACCAGGCGATGAAGCAGGTCGCGATTGTGCTGGCTCAATCGGGCGAGCGTCGTGGCCAGGGCATTTGCTTCTTCGCAGCTTTGCCGGATCTCGGGCGGTCCCCCGACCGGGATTGGCGTCGCGTAATCGCCGCGCCCGATGCGCGTCAGGCCTTGGCCGAGATTTTGCAACGGGCGCAAGGCAGATTCCGCGAACACATAGGCAATGATACCGGTGAGTATCATCAGCACGGCGACCAGGCCGGTCAGCGCGAGGAAGCCGATCCACTTCTCGAACAGGTCTGCCGACAAATCCGGCAGGAACACGAGATCGCCGACATGTCTGCCGTCAACGACCACAGGAGAGGCGGCATCCATCTCCGGTATGGTCAACAGATCGACGAACCACCTTGGAACAACCTTCAGGTTGCGGGCATCATCCTTCGGGGAGACGGGAGAACCATCTTCTATGCGGCGGAATTGGATATCGGAGGAGGTGTCCAGCGACTGGACGAAGGCATCCAGCGTCTTTTGAGGATTGTCCGAGACGCGCAGCGTGTTGTTGAGTGCAGTGGAGATGATCCGGATCGAGCGTCGGGCCGGCTCGTTCTCGTCGGCGAGCTGACCGGTTGCAAATATCTGCAGCAATATACCGCCCAGGATCAGCGCAGCGAGAAAACTTGCGCCGAGCGGAAGAAACAGTTGCGTTCTGAACGAGAGTCGGTGCCACATTAGGTCAATTCTAACGCGCATCGGGAGAATTTGCTCTTTCCATTTGTTCCCGCCGGTTTATGAGTTGAAAAACAAGAGAGCGCGCGATGCAAGATACCGCCAAACCGGGGACCCGGGTCCTGATAGTCGACGACCATCCCGTGGTGCTGTCCGGTTGCCGCACCCTGTTCGCGGCGGACCATTCGATCCGTATCGAGGAGGCGACGGACGCCAAATCCGGCCATCGCGCCTATGTGAGCAAGCGGCCCGACGTCACCGTGATCGACATCAGCCTGCCCGACGTCTCCGGCTTCGAGCTGATGCGACGCATCCGCAAGGACGATCCCGACGCCAAGATCATCATGTTCAGCATGAACGACGATCCCGCCTTCGTGGTGCGGGCGGTCGAGCTCGGGGCGCAGGGCTACGTCTCCAAGGGCGACGATCCCAGGATCCTGCTCAAGGCGGTGCGCAAGGTGGTGGCGGGCGACAATTTCATCTCCCCGCAGCTTGCCGAAGCCGTGACGTTCTCCGGCGCGGCCATCAAGGCCAACCCGGCCTCGCAGATGACGCCGCGGGAGCTCGAAATTCTCCGTCTGCTCGGACGCGGCGACAAGATCGTGGAAGTGGCCGAGGCGCTCGGCATTTCCTACAAGACGGTCGCCAACACCACGTCCTTGCTCAAGCAGAAGCTGGGCGCCAAGAACCATTCCGACCTGATCAGGATCGCGGTGGAAATCGGGATGAATTGACGGTCCGCCGCGGGCGGACCAGTGCCGATCCATGTCCGAGATATCCGGGAATTCGGGAAAGGGCGGCAACACGCAGGCGTGCCGCGGCCTAGTGATGCGTGCTGCGGCTTGGCCAAGCTTTGGGGAGCCGAGCTGGATCGGGAAAAATAGGAACATTTTCTCGCATATCTCGTTTTCGGCCTTGACGGTTTCGTGACAGGCGACGAAAGGTTGCGCGAACAGTTTTGACGGGTCATCCGACCCCGACGAGGCAAACCGGGTCTGCACACATCAACGACAGACCTTCCAAGAGAGGGGCTGCGGCATCGCCGCAGCCCTTTTTCGTTGGGCCGGGGAGCGGCGGGAAGCGGTTTCCCGATGCCGCAAAACACTTTATGGTGGCCCAAAGCCTCTGGCTGTTAACAAGTAGTTTCATAGAATCAAAGGCTTAACGAGCGGCTCAGGCCGGCCGGCCTTTGGAGGGCAGTTTGACTCGTTATATCTCGACCCGGGGCGAGGCCCCTGAACTCGGCTTCTGCGACGTGATGCTGACCGGGCTTGCCCGCGACGGCGGCCTGTATGTGCCGACCGTCTGGCCGCAGCTCTCCACTGATGCCATCGCCGGCTTTTTCGGCCGCCCCTATTGGGAGGTCGCGGTCGAGGTGATCCGTCCCTTCGCCGGCGGCGAGATCTCCGATGCCGAGCTCGGCCGCATGGCGAACGAGGCCTATGCCACCTTCCGCCATCCCGCCGTGGTGCCGCTGCGCCAGATGTCGCCGCACCAGTTCGTGCTGGAGCTGTTCCACGGCCCGACGCTCGCCTTCAAGGACGTGGCGATGCAGCTGATCTCGCGGCTGATGGACCACGTGCTCGCCAAGCGCGGTCAGCGCACCACCATCGTGGTCGCGACGTCGGGCGATACCGGCGGTGCTGCTGTCGAGGCCTTCGCCGGGCTCGAGAATGTCGATCTCATCGTGCTGTTCCCGCACGGCCGCATCTCCGAGGTGCAGCGGCGGATGATGACGACGACGGGCGCCGACAATGTCCATGCGCTCGCCATCGAGGGCAATTTCGACGATTGCCAGGCGCTCGTGAAGGGGATGTTCAACAACCATCGCTTCCGCGACGCGACCTCGCTCTCCGGCGTCAATTCCATCAACTGGGCGCGCATAGTCGCTCAGGTGGTCTACTATTTCACCTCCGCGGTTGCCGTCGGTGCGCCCGCGCGCGCGGTCGATTTCGTGGTGCCGACCGGCAATTTCGGCGACATCTTTGCCGGCTACGTCGCCAAGCGCATGGGACTGCCGGTGCGCACCCTGCGCATCGCCGCCAACGTCAACGACATCCTGGCGCGTACCCTGAAGACCGGCATCTACGAGGTGCGCGAGGTGCACGCCACGGCCTCGCCCTCGATGGACATCCAGATCTCCTCGAATTTCGAGCGGCTGATGTTCGAGGCCGGCAAGCGCGATGCCGCCGCCGTGCGCCGCCTGATGGATTCGCTGAAGCAGTCCGGACGTTTCGTGCTGCCCGATGCGACGCTCGCCGCCATCCGCGAGGAGTTCGACGCCGGCCGCGCCGACGAGACCGAGACGGCGGCTGCGATCCGCGCCGGCTGGCGCGAGGCCGGCGAGCTGGTCGATCCCCACACCGCGGTGGCGCTCGCCGTCGCTGATCGCGACACCACCGATACGCGGGTTCCGAGCATCGTGCTCTCGACCGCCCATCCGGCCAAATTCCCCGATGCTGTCGAAGCGGCCTGCGGCCAGCGGCCGCAACTGCCGGCCTGGCTCGATGGATTGATGACCAAATCCGAACACATGAAGGTGATGAAGAACGATCAGGCCGAGCTCGAGCGGTTCGTGTTGTCGGTCAGCCGCGCTGCAAAGCAGGGAGTTGCCGGATGAGCGTCGAGATCACCAAGCTTGCCTCCGGCCTGACCGTCGTCACCGACAAGATGCCTCATCTGGAAACCGCCGCGCTCGGCGTCTGGGCCGGCGTCGGCGGGCGCGACGAGAAGCCGAACGAGCATGGCATCTCGCATCTGCTCGAACACATGGCGTTCAAGGGCACGACGAAGCGCTCCTCGCGCGAAATCGTCGAGGAGATCGAGGCGGTCGGCGGCGACCTCAATGCCGGCACCTCGACCGAGACGACGTCCTATTACGCGCGGGTGCTGAAGGCCGACGTGCCGCTCGCGCTCGACGTGCTCGCCGACATCCTGGCCAATCCCGCCTTCGAGCCGGACGAGCTGGAGCGCGAGAAGAACGTCATCGTGCAGGAGATCGGGGCCGCGCAGGACACGCCCGACGACGTCGTGTTCGAGCATCTCAACGAGCTCTGCTATCCCGACCAGCCGATGGGCCGTTCGCTGCTCGGCACGGCCAAGACGCTGCGCAGCTTCAACCGCGACATGCTGCGCAGCTATCTCTCCACGCATTATCGCGGGCCCGACATGGTGGTGGCGGCGGCCGGTGCGGTCGATCACAGCCAGGTCGTCGCCGAGGCCGAGAAGCGCTTTGCGAGTTTCGAGGCGGCGCCGGGCCCGAAGCCGCAAACCGCTCAATTCGGCAAGGGCGGCGCCAAGGTGGTGCATCGCGAGCTGGAGCAGGCGCATCTGACGCTGGCGCTGGAAGGCGTGCCGCAGGCCGATGCGTCGCTGTTCTCGCTCCAGGTCTTCACCAACATCCTCGGCGGCGGAATGTCGTCCCGCCTGTTCCAGGAGGTGCGCGAGAAGCGCGGTCTCTGTTACTCGATCTACTCGTTCCACGCGCCCTATACCGACACCGGCTTCTTCGGCCTCTACACCGGCACCGATCCGGCCGATGCACCGGAGATGATGGAGGTCGTGGTCGACATCATGAATGAGTCGGTGGAAACGCTGACCGAGGCCGAGATCGCACGGGCCAAGGCGCAGATGAAGGCGGGCCTCCTGATGGCGCTGGAGAGCTGCTCGTCGCGCGCCGAGCAGCTCGCCCGGCATATTCTCGCCTATGGGCGGCCGCAGACGGTCGAGGAGCTGGTCGGCCGGATCGACGCGGTCAGCGTCGAATCGACCCGGGACGCGGCGCGTGCGCTGCTGGCGCGGAGCCGGCCTGCCGTTGTCGCATTAGGCAGTGGCAGGGGTCTGGACACGGCGGTATCTTTTGCGGAAGGATTGACCCGGGCGCGTGCCAAGGCGCGGCTGCATTAGGAGCCGCGCAACGGCGAGACCGCCCCGGGAAGCATCACCATGGCCCTCTTTCGCCTGCCGTCCAGTGGACCCGCCACCCTCGCGCCGCGTGGCAACGGGCTGCTCTTGCGCGCACCGCAGATGTCGGACTTCCTGCAATGGGCGCATTTGCGCGAAACCAGCCGTGACTACCTGACGCCCTGGGAGCCGATCTGGCCCTCGGACGACCTGACGCGCTCCGGCTTCCGTCGTCGCCTGCGCCGCTACTCCGAGGATATCGCCGCGGACCGCTCTTATCCCTTTCTGATCTTTCGCGAGCTCGACGGCGCCATGGTCGGCGGCATCACGCTGGCCAATGTCCGGCGCGGCATCGTGCAAGCCGGAACCATCGGCTACTGGGTCGGTCAGCCCCATGCGCATCGCGGCTACATGACGGCGGCGCTGCGGGTGCTGCTGCCGACGCTGTTCGGTGAGCTGAACCTGCACCGGGTGGAGGCGGCCTGCATCCCCACCAATGCGCCCTCGATCCGGGTGCTGGAGAAATGCGGCTTCTCCCGTGAGGGGTTGGCGCGCCGCTATCTCTGCATCAACGGGATCTGGCAGGACCATTTGCTGTTCGGCCTGTTGCACGAGGATTTCCGCGGCTGAGCTGCCCAGTTCGTGTGGCCAAATCCCCCTTTTTGCTGCCTTGGGTTCGCCGATTTTGGCGATATAAGGCGCTGGGCCTCCCGGGGATCCGCCGGGTTTTGTCATGGAGTACGGGCTTTGATGGGGAAGCAGCTTCGGTCATCGCGGAATGTGCTGCGGCGAATGCCGGCGATCGCACTTGCATTGTCGGTGTCGTTCGCGGCGGTTTCGCCGGTTGCGGCGCAGTCATTGACCGACCGTTTCAAGAGCCTGTTCGGCGGCAAATCCGACGAGCCGGCCCCGCCCAAACCGGCGCCCGCACCCGGCCAGCCGGCGGAAGACGATCTCGATTGCCCGCAAGTGACGGTGCGCGCGGGGGCCTCGACCTACGCGGTCGGCGCCGGCGGCAAGCCGGCCGTCGGCAATGAGATTCGCTTCCAGGCCACGATCACCAAGATGGCGCGCGAATGCGCCCGCAGCAGCGCCGGTATCACCGCCCGGATCGGCATTCAGGGCCGCGTCATTGCCGGCCCCGCCGGCGCGCCTGCCACGGTCGAGGTGCCCTTGCGCATCGCCGTCGTGCAGGGCGGCGTCGGCGAGAAGGTGATCGCCTCGAAGGCCTACCGGACCACGGTCGAGATGACGGATACCGGCAGCGTGCCCTTCACGTTCGTCGTCGAGGACATGAGCTATCCGGTGCCCGCGTCCGCGGTCGCCGATAGCTACATTTTCTATGTCGGCTTCGACCCGCAGGCGCTCTCGCCCGAGCCGAAGGGGCGGAAGAAGAAGTAGGGGATCAGTCTCCGCGCAGGCGCGTCCCATCAGCCAACGAACTTAGGGGGCAGATGGATTGTCTTCAATTAGTTTTTCCACCGTTGGCGAGAAACACCGACTTGGCAATTCCTTTCGTACCCAAAGTCGGGCTGCAATAGTCAGTCGTCTCAATCGCGAATCGTGAACGAGGTCGATACGACGTCTCGGGGAGTAAGAACTTATGGACGGTGGATCACATCCGACCACGCGAGCGGCGCCAAACCAAAAGATGTCTTCAATATCCGGCATGTTGTAGATGCGCTGAGGCGAAGCAAGGACCGAGCAAAAGAGATCAGCAATGCTAGCTGCGGAAGGATCGGGCGCACCAATTGCACCTGCGTGTTTCGCGCTGATCGGCAGACAGGCCAAATCTTCGAGTGGTTCTCCGACTGAAGTGAGACTGTGTGTCCATACTGGATAATCGGGCCATCGATATCCTGGATAGATGCCGCAGATCATCATTGCGATGCAGTAGAATGGATAAGCCCGTAGCTCTGCCGGATGTGCTGAAATTCCAAAATTCGCGTCCATAGCTTGCGCAAAATTCTCGCAAGCGGCGCGGGTGCGATGATCGATGTTTCGATCGATGGCCTCGATGAGATCGAACTGGATCAGGATAGCCGCTAATCGGGAAGCGGCGACGTGCCACCTGTCGAATGCACCACCCTTCGCGGCTGGCAGCCTCGCGAGCATTTCAGCAAGTGCGGCCTCTGCGCCACGGAGAATTGCTGATATGGTCAAACCAAACCTTTGGTCCTCGCCCTTATTCTTCGGGAGCCAATCAAACGATTGGGAGGCCCCTCGAGGTGTTTCTCTAACAAGCGAAACGAAATCAGTAACGTTCAAGGCAGGCTGTCGTTCGAATTCTTCACCTATCTCGGGGCTTGGCTCCAGAGGCTCAGTAGGTGGAAGTGGTATTATCCCTCCTCCATCCGTACCATCTGAGCGACCGCTTCCGAGATAAACGCGTTTAACAAACTCGGTTATCTCTGAGAGAGTTCCAAACGGTACTTCACCCTGTTGGTCCAACAGGCCGAGCTGAAAGCCGTGTCTCTCTCCGCCAAGGGCGGTCGCGGGACTCGCAATTGGTGTCGGTGTAAACGTCGGAGGTGCGAAGTAGAATACAGGCCTGTCCGAGAGTGTGTTTCCTCGCTCAAGATCGTTCGCTCTCCAACTCGCAAATGCCAACCCTCCCCGAGCATTGAGTGTATCGATATACCAGCTTGGTGGTTTGCGCATCCGATCGCTCTTGTTAGGTACGCGTGCGACCCGTAGTCGTCACCACGCGGATTGAAATGTTGCTTTCTGCCAAATGCCTTTCAGCTACGCGACGGCGTCGTCGCCAAAGGAGCTCGGCCATTCTGGTGCCCCCGCTGATGCTTCGATCTCGGATTCGTTCGTCCAATGCAACATCCGCGGCCGATAGGCGGACTTCCTCAATCGCACTGGGACCAAATGACTGATTTCTTAAAACCTCGATGTAGTCTTCATCGTCTAAAACGCCAGCAGAAATCATGGCGGTCGTTAGTAGTCGGTCGCTGCTAGGCCGTGTCGAGAGAACCTTGATGGCCGCTATTGGTGCCAAATCGCTTTTGAAGGTGCCGCGCATGGAATTCATGATGAGGGCGTGTTGCTGGGCCTCTGATTTTCGTCGATCGATACCTTGTCTTAGAGGATCTCTGATTAGGTCATAGGAGTTCCGGTCGAGTATTGAGAGCTGCGCATCCGTTGTCAGTCTCCGGAGAACAAGACAAAAATCCCCGTAAAATCCAATTCCCGCACCATTCAACTCTATAGCTGCAAAGTAGATTTGATGGGGCTTCAGGCCCGTGACCGTGGCGATTGCGGAATCGACAGTTTTCCTTTTTCTTGAAACTTTGGGGGCCTTCCCAATGCGTGGCTGTTTTTCAAGGTCATATGCATTCATGTAACGGCCTCCGCGGCAAAACGCCGGAACGTACGCCGATGACATGTTTGCTACGATGCGGGCGCCGCAGCTGTCGAAAGCACTGCCTCCGCAGACTGTAAGGTCAATCAGATTTGCGTTTGCCGAAGGGTAGTTATTTGAGTCGCCGCTAACTTCTCGGAGTCTCCGGACAAGAACATTTAGTTTCCGGCGCCAACTTGGAGCCTTCATTTGGAGAGTTCTTTCGCTGGAGGAGTCGGTTTAACATTGTCTAAGTTTGCAGCTGCAAATAATGCAATACTCAACACTCCAAGAGCAAAGCCTCCGAATTGGATAGTCATTGCTATCCGCCGTAGCCGCGTAATATTGTGTCGGGCTCTTTCCCCATCTGCCTGATTGTTCTTGTAGTCGCGGTAAGACGCATAAAATCGCTCCCACCCGTACAAGTTTCCCATCGCTCCAATGGTGGAAAGACCCAATGCTATCCAACCAAGCCACATAAGCCCTTCCCATTTAGGAACGGGAACGCTTGGTCGGAAGCTTACGGTAAATGCCAGCAGTCCAGTTGCAACTAGGAATGTCGTCTTGATTAGCTCTAGCCGAAACTGGTTCGCGAAGCCGATATCGGTCTGAAGCGCTGCAATAGTCGGAATAGGAGAAGTTGGAGGGCCGCTTGTGATCGTCATACCTGCTCCCCAAGTCAACCAAAAAGAGAGTATCAGGATATTAAAATCAGTAATTGTCAAGCGCGACAAACTGTTCAAACAAAAAAGCCGGCGCTCATCGCGCCGGCTTTTTGATGGGTGAAGGCAAATGCCTCAGTTCAGCTTCTGCCTGACCTCGTTGATGCCCTTGGCCAGCAGGTCGTCGGCGACCTGGCCCTTGACCGACTGCGACAGGATCGTGGAGGCGGCCTGGACGGCGGCTTCCGCGGCTGCGGCGCGGACATCGGCCAGCGCCTGGGCCTCGGCGAGCGCGATCTTGCTCTCCGCGGTCTTGGTCCGGCGGGCGACGAAGTCTTCCATCTTCGCCTTGGCGTCGGCCGCGATGCGCTCGGCTTCGGACTTGGCATTGGCGATGATGTCGGCGGCTTCGCGCTCGGCCGTCGCACTGCGCGCCTTGTAGTCGGCGAGCACCTTGGCCGCTTCCTGCTTGAGGCGCTGGGCGTCGTCGAGCTCGGCCTTGATGCGGGCGGCGCGATGATCGAGCGCGGTCATCGCCGACTTGAAGACCCCGAGATAGCCGAACACGACCATCAGGATCACGAAGGCGACGGCGACCCAAGTCTCTGGATCGAAGAACATATCGACTAACCCTTCAAGGACGCGTCAACGGCAGCATTGACCGAGGCCGCATCCGGAACCACGCCGGTGAGTTGCTGCACGATCTGGCCTGCCGCATCGGCCGCGATGCCGCGGACGTTGCTCATGGCGGTGGCGCGGGTCGAGGCGATGGTCTTCTCCGCCCCGGCGAGCTTGGCCGCCAATTGTTCTTCCAGCGCCTTGCGCTCGGCATCGGCCTGCGCATTCGCCTTGTCGCGGGATTCGTTGCCGATCGCCTGTGCCCGCGTGCGCGCCGCGGCGAGCTCGCTTTCATAGGCCTTCAGCGCCGCCTCGGACTGATCCTTCAGCTTCTGCGCCTCAGTGAGGTCACCCTCGATCTTGTTCTGGCGCGCCTCGATCGCACCGCCGACCTTCGGCAGAGCGAGCTTGGACACGATCACGTAAAGCAGGACGAAGAAGATCGCGAGCGACACCAGCTGCGAAGCAAAAGTGCTGCTCTCGAACGGCGGAAAACCGCCGCCGTGATGACCGCCATCGGCTTCGGTGTGAGCGCCCGCCGCCGGACCTTTTGCCCCGCCATGACTCTCGGCCATGGAGTACTCCTGTTGCTGTCACGCGCCGCTTCGGATGAAGCGGCGCGAAAGAAGTCGTTCTTTAGAAAACGAACAGCAGAAGCAGCGCGATCAGCAGCGAGAAGATGCCGAGCGCTTCGGTCACGGCGAAGCCGAAGATCAGGTTGCCGAACTGGCCCTGAGCGGCCGAGGGGTTGCGAACGGCTGCGGCGAGGTAGTTGCCGAAGATCACGCCCACGCCGACGCCCGCGCCGCCCATGCCGATGCACGCGATGCCCGCGCCGATAAGTTTTGCTGCTGTCGGATCCATTTTAGACTCCTTGGAAGAAAGATTGGGTTGTGGGTGGAAATTCCCCGGACAGCTCAGTGTCCCGGATGAATGGCGTCGTTGAGGTAGATGCAGGTCAGGATCGCAAACACGTAGGCTTGCAGGAACGCGACCAGAATCTCGAGCGCGTAGAGCGCGATCGTGAGCGCCAGCGGCAGCACGCCGCCGACCCAGCCGACGGCGCCGAGCGAGAAGCCCAGCATGGCGACGAAGCCCGCGAACACCTTCAGCGCGATGTGGCCGGCCAGCATGTTGGCGAACAGACGAATGCTGTGCGAGACCGGCCGCAGGAAGAACGACAGGATCTCGATGAACATGACCAGCGGCAGGATGTAGCCCGGGACGCCGTGGGGAACGAAGATGGAGAAGAACTTCAGGCCGTTCTTGGCGACGCCGTAGATCAGCACGGTGAAGAACACCAGCAGCGCCAGCCCGACGGTGACGATCAGATGGCTCGAGACCGTGAAGGTGTAGGGAATGATGCCGACCAGGTTCGAGACGCAGATGAACATGAACAGCGAGAAGATCAGCGGGAAGAACTTCATGCCTTCCGAGCCGGCCGTCGAGCGGATGGTTGAGGCGACGAACTCGTAGGAGATTTCGGCGACCGATTGCAGGCGCCCGGGAACCAGCTGCGTGCCGCTGGCGAGCATCAGGAGCGAGATGATCGCGACTGCCACCAGCATGTAGAGCGACGAATTGGTGAAGGCGATCGTGTGATTGCCGATATGGCCGATCGTGAAGAGAGGCTCGATGTTGAACTGGTGGATCGGATCGATTTTCATCGGCGCGGCATCTCTTGGTCTGCCGGGCGATGCCGGCGGGTCTCGGTCTGCCGGCCGGGCCGGCCCGTACCGGCGGAACCGGCACGATCATTCCTCTCCTGGTGGGATTGCCTTACGAACCACCGCGCCTGTTTTGACCCGCGCCTGCCGATCTCACCACATTCACCACGCCGGCCACGAAGCCGAGCAGCAGGAACACGATAAATCCGAAAGGCGACGTCGACAGCAAGCGGTCGAACCCCCAGCCAATCCCCGCTCCGACAGCGACACCGGCGACCAACTCGGAGGATAACCGAAAACCAAGCGCCATCGCCGAGGCTCTGGCCGCTCCGTCTCCACCGTCACCTGCGGGTTGCTCGGTCTTGATCCGGCGGTCGCGAAATTCGGACAACCGCTGATCGAGACTTCCGAGCCGTTCGGAAAGCGCAGCTTCATCGGACGATCTATCGCGATCTCCATTCTCGCCGTGTCCCGTGCCCTGTGTCATGCAACGAAGACCCGAAACGCCGCGGCTGAATGGAAATTGCGCCCGCCACCCTCAAAAGCCGCGCGGACCATACTGATGGCCTATAATCAAGTCAAGCCAAGTCACGATTGCGTCTCTTTCGATTATCTAATTGATTTGATTGACAATATCGGCGCGCACGGCAGCGCTGCACACAGCGTGACGCCGCACCGCAGCAGCTCGCTGCATGATCGGCGGACACGGTCGCCATTTCGCCGCGCTGCCGGGATCAATGGGGATGGCTGGATCGTTCATGTCCGGCGGGTGTTTTGGGCGGCGGATCGCCGCGCCGGGGTGTAGAATTTGCGGGAGTGCCACCTACGCGTCGTGGCGGAGAGCGCGATGAGACCAGTGACATCATCCACAACATCCTGGCTGGCGGCGGCGGCGTTCGCCGCGGCGATGGCCGTCGGTGGCGGCATCGTGGCCGCCCAATCCGCGCCCGATGGCGAAAACGGCCGCTACAGCATGACGCCCATCCCCGAGGGCGTGCTGCGGCTCGACACGCGCACGGGCACGGTTTCGACCTGCAGCAAGAACGGCGCCGGCTGGGCCTGCTACGCCGTGCCCGACGAACGGACCGCACTCGACGCCGAGATTGGCAGGCTCCAGGCCGAGGTCGAGAAGCTGAAAGGACAGCTCGCGGCGGGGCCGACGGTGTCGGGCAAGATCGACGAGGCGTTGCCGAAATCGGACCCGCTGAAGAAAGCCGAGCCCAAAAACGCCGAGCCTCGGGTCGCCGAGGGCGACCGCAAGATCGAGATCCCGCTGCCGAGCGACCAGGACGTCGATCGCGTGATGTCGTTCCTGGAAAAGGCCTGGCGGCGGCTGATCGACATGGCCAACCGCGTCCAGAAGGACGTGTCGGGGAAGATTTGACGCGTGGCGAGGGGCCGTCGTGGCGAGGTCTCGTAGGGTGGGCAAAGCGAAGCGTGCCCACGCGTTCTTCGTGGTCGAGAGAGAACGTGGGCACGGCGTAAGAACGCCTTTGCCCACCCTACGATAGCCTTCGAGTTGAGATACCTTTCATGACATCAGCCAAATCGATCACGCGCTCCGCACCATCATCAGTGCAAGCCACCATGATCGTCTCATCGCTCCTCACCGTGCAGACATCCGGCCGCGGCTTCACCGATCTCACCGCCGAAGCGGCAAAATTCATCGGCGAGATTCACGCGCGCGACGGCGCGTTGACGCTGTTCATCAGGCACACCTCGGCCTCGCTGACGATTCAGGAGAACGCCGATCCTTCGGTGCTCGTCGACCTCACGACCGCGCTGTCCCGGCTCGCGCCGGAGAATGCCGGCTGGACCCACGACACCGAAGGGCCGGACGACATGCCGGCCCACGTCAAGACGATGTTGACCGACGCCTCGCTCCAGGTCCCGGTCCTGAACGGCAGGCTCGCGCTCGGCACCTGGCAGGCGATCTATCTGATCGAGCATCGCAAGCGCCCGCACCGGCGCGAGGTGGTGCTGCAATTCGTCGGCAGCAATCAGTAGAGCGCCCAAAACAAAACCGGCCGCGGGAGACCGCGGCCGGTTCGTATTGGTTGAGATCGCTGCTTTCGATCAGGTCGCCTTGATGTCGACGTCCTTGGTCTCGGGCAGGAACAGGAAGCCGATGACCACGGTGATCGAGGCGAAGATGATCGGGTACCAGAGGCCGGCATAGATGTCGCCGGTCGAGGCCACGATGGCGAAGGCGGTCGCCGGCAGCAGGCCGCCGAACCAGCCGTTACCGATGTGGTAGGGCAGCGACATCGAGGTGTAGCGGATGCGGGTCGGGAACAGTTCGACCAGCATCGCCGCGATCGGGCCGTACACCATGGTGACGTAGACCACGAGCACGAACAGCAGGCCGATGATCGCCGCCACCTGCGGACGGAAGATGTCGAACGGATGGGTCATCTTCACGATGCCGGTGTCGCCGGCCTTCGGATAGCCGGCCGCCTGCACCGCGGCGAGGACCGCCGGGTTGCCGTCCTTGGCGTTGGCGTAGGGCACTTCCTTGCCGTTGACCATCACCTTTACGCCCGAGCCGGCTGCGCTGGGCGTGGTCGAGTACTTGACCGACGACTGCGACAGGTAGGCGCGTGCGGTGTCGCAAGGCGCGGTGAAGACGCGGGTGCCGACCGGGTTGAACAGGTCACCGCAGCCCTTGGGATCGGCCACCACCTCGACCTTGACCGTCTCGATGGCCTTTTCCAGCGCCGGGTTGGCGTTGGTGGTGATCATCTTGAAGATCGGGAAGAAGGTCAGTGCCGCGATCAGGCAGCCGCCGAGGATGATTGGCTTGCGGCCGATACGATCGGACAGCATGCCGAACACGATGAAGAAGCCGGTGCCGAGCAGCAGCGACCAGGCGATCAGCAGGTTGGCGGTGTAACCGTCGACCTTCAGGATCGATTGCAGGAAGAACAGCGCGTAGAACTGGCCGGTGTACCAGACCACGCCCTGGCCCATCACGCCGCCGAGCAGCGCGAGCAGCACGAGCTTGCCGTTCTGCCAGTTGCCGAAGGCTTCCGTCAGCGGGGCCTTCGAGCTCTTTCCCTCTTCCTTCATCTTCTGGAAGATCGGGGATTCGTTGAGGCGAAGCCGGATCCAGACCGAGATGCCGAGCAGCAGCACCGAGACCAGGAACGGAATGCGCCAGCCCCACGCCGCGAAGTCGGTCTCGCCGATCGCCGAACGGGTGAACAGGATCACGATCAGCGACAGGAACAGGCCGAGCGTCGCCGTGGTCTGGATGAAGGAGGTGTAGTAGCCGCGCTTGCCGTTCGGCGCGTGCTCCGCGACATAGGTCGCCGCACCGCCATATTCGCCGCCGAGCGCCAGGCCCTGGGCGAGGCGCAGCGCGATCAGGATGATCGGGGCTGCGATGCCGATCGTGGCTGCATTGGGAAGCAGGCCGACGATGAAGGTCGACAGACCCATGATCAGGATGGTGACGAGGAAGGTGTATTTGCGGCCGACGATGTCGCCGATGCGGCCGAACACGATGGCGCCGAAGGGACGGACCAAGAAGCCGGCTGCGAACGCCAGCAACGCGAAGATGTTGCGGGTGTTTTCGGGATATGCGCTGAAGAACTGCGCGCCGATGATGCCGGCCAGCGAGCCGTAGAGGTAAAAATCGTACCACTCGAAGACGGTACCGAGCGAGGAGGCGAGAATGACGAACCGTTCGTCCTTCGTCATCCCTCCCGCGCGTGTTTGAGACACAGCCATTGTCGACATGTTTGAATCGCTCCCCGAAATGCGTTTCCTCGCGCCCCGGATGTCCGGCCACGCCGGATCAACCCAGGTCTTGGCTGCCAAAGTAACATCGGCGTGAAACGCGCCCCAATACGACTTTCGGCCTTGCGCACTGACGCACAGCTGACGTCCGGTATCATGCGCCCGCACGCAGCCACGGAGGCCTCGGGATTAACCCCTTTGCGGCAAAGGGATAATGTGCACTTGCATGCCACGGCCGCTCAGGGAAGAATTGAGATATCCGGGATCGGTCCGCCGGCCTGCGAACGACAGCAAGAGAACGATGAACGCTCCCACGACCCATCTCGTCATCGCCGATGACCATCCCCTGTTCCGCGACGCGCTGCGACAGGCGGTGGCGGGCGTGCTGACCTCCGCCAAAATCGACGAAGCCGGATCGTTCGAGGATCTGACCAAGCTTCTGGAACAGACCTCGGATGTCGACCTGATCCTGCTCGACCTCTCGATGCCCGGGATCTCAGGCTTTTCCGGCCTGATCTATCTGCGCGCGCAATATCCCGCGATCCCGGTCGTGATCGTCTCGGCGTCGGACGACAGCGCGACAATCCGCCGCTCGCTCGATTTCGGCGCGTCCGGCTTCATTCCGAAGCGTTTCGGCGTCGAGACGCTGCGCGATGCCATCCTCAAGGTGATGGAAGGCGACGTCTGGGTTCCCGCCGACACCGACCTGTCGGCAGCCGCCGACCCCGACATGACGCGCCTGCGCGATCGCCTGGTGACGCTGACGCCGCAGCAGGTCCGGGTCCTGATGATGCTGTCGGAGGGGCTCCTCAACAAGCAGATCGCCTACGAGCTCGGCGTCTCCGAGGCCACCATCAAGGCGCACGTCTCGGCGATTCTGCAAAAGCTCGGCGTCGAGAGCCGCACCCAGGCCGTGATCGCCGCCGCCAAGATCGCCGGCGGCCAGTGGAAGCAGGGCACGCCGACGGGGTGAGGCTCTTCCGTCGCCGGCAAATCCGTCATCCTGAGGTGCTCGCCTCTTCGGCGAGCCTCGAAGGATGAACGGCCCGGCTGATACCTCGGCCGTCCATCCTTCGAGGCTCCCGTCGCAATGCTCTCGCATCGTGCCATTCGCACCTCAGGATGACGGGGCATAGCGAGCTTGTTGCTTACAATGTCCGCAGCAATGCGTTGGCGATCCTGATATCCGTCGTCTCCGAGCCCTCGCCAAAATCTTCGAGCGCCGATTGAAGCGACTGCCTGGCTTCGTCACGCCGGCCGCGTTCGGCGATGACACTGGCGAGGTCGATTGCGGCCCGCAGCTCCCAGGCCTTGGCGCCTTTGCGGCGGCTCAGATCCAGCGACTGCATGAAGTGGGCTTCCGCCTGCTCGACGTCAGGCTCCGGCAACGACAGCAGGACTCTGCCCTTCATCCGCAGCAGCTCGGGCATGTAGAGGTGATCGCCGCTGCGATCCACGAGGCGGATCGCGTCGTCGATCAGTTCCGCGCTCTGCCTGATCTGCCCGAGCGCCAGCAGGCCCTGGACCAGCGCGATGTTGAACGTCGTGGTGAGCAACTCGTAGCCGGCCTCGTGGAGCTCGCGCAGGCAGGTCCTGATCGTCTCGACGCCACCGGCGGCATCGCCGCGCCGGATCGCCAGCTCGCCTTTGACGCCGCGGCCGACGGCGAGATAGGGGCCCATCGAGCGCGAACTGGCATGCGCGATGAAGCGGTCGATGTTCTCCTCCGCGCCGTCGAGGTCCCCGCCCCAGAGATCGATCGAGACCGCCCAGATCAAGGCGATGCAGAGTGTGATCGGGTGATCCATCTGCCCGGCCTCGGTGACCGTCTGCCGCGCCAGCTGCAGCGCATCCGCGGGCCGACCCTGCAACCAGAGTTCCCGGGCCAGCGTGATGCCGGCCCGATTGCGATGATCGAAGCCGTAGACCGTGCTGATTCGCTCCGTGCCCGGTCCCTGCCAGGCGACGTCCAGCATCTTCAATGCGTCGCGATGTTCGCCTGCCAGATGCAGCGAGACGCCGAGGAGGGAATGGGCGAGGGCGATCGAGGCCGGGTCGCCGAGCGACCTCGCCACCGCGAGGCTCTGCTGCGCATAGCCGAGCGCGGCATCGAACTCGCCCATCCGCTCGTGGAAG
The DNA here is from genome assembly GCF_936943645.1 of uncultured Bradyrhizobium sp. GTDB lineage: Bacteria > Pseudomonadota > Alphaproteobacteria > Rhizobiales > Xanthobacteraceae > Bradyrhizobium. The sequence continues at coordinate 41,064 of NZ_CAKZJO010000010.1, forward strand.
ATATGCATGCGGCCGAGCAGCTGGAGCTGGTTGACCTCGTCGCCGCGCGCCTCGGCGATCGCAAGGCTCCGGCTCAAGGCGCTGCGCGCCGCTTCGCTGCCGCCACGGGTGAACATCAAGGTCAGTCCGAGAGCGGCCTGGATGTGCATTTCCTCGGCGCTGCCGCGTGAGGAAGGGGCGATCGCCAGCAGCGCCCGTTCCGACCAGCGCCGGCATTCGATCAACAGGGACATCGCCAGGAAGATCGGCGCCGCCGCGGCGGCGAGCGCGATGCCGACGCCGAGATCACCGTCCGCGCCGAAGCACCATTCCAGCGCGGCGCGCACATTGTGAAGCGCGGAGAAGTGAACAGCCCGTTCGTCCGCGTTCGGCACCGCGACCCATGACATGCCGGCCTGCTCCAGCCATCGCCGGTAGTAAGTCGCGTGGCGGCCGGCGAGCGCTGCGTCGTCGGGTTCGATCTCGCGCAGATAGGCGCGCGTCGTGTCGAGCAGGCGGTAACGCATCATCGCGCCGATCGGCCGCGGCGCGACCATCGATTTGGCAACGAGGCTGTCGACGGCGTCGAACAGATGCGCCTGGTCCACGCGCGCGTCCGGCACGACCTCGAGCGCTGCGTCGAGGGTGAAATGGCCGGCGAAGACGGCAAGCCTGCGCAGCACGAGGCGTTCGCGATCCGACAGCAGTCCGTAGCTCCAGTCGAGCGTGGCCTGCAACGTCTTCTGTCGGGGCGGGGCGGTGCGCTGGCCCTGCCAGAGCAGGTTGAGGCGCTCGTCGAGCAGTGCGGCGGTTTGCGACAAGCCGTAGGCTTCGACCCGGCCGGCGGCGAGCTCGATCGCCAAGGCCATGCCGTCGAGCTTGCGGCAGATGCTTGCGATGACCGCAGCGCTCCCATCATCGAGCGCGATCTGTGCGCCGCTGGCCGTCGCCCGTTCGAGGAACAATTGCAGCGCCGGATAGGTCTGTGCCGCGGCGGCCGTCAGCGCGGAGCCGTCGGGCGGAACCGCGAGCGGGGCCAGGCGATAGACCTGCTCTCCCTCGACGCGCAGCGCTTCGCGGCTCGTTGCGAGGAGATGGACCTGTGGTGCGGCGTGGAAGATCTCCGCCGCCAGCGGCGCGGCGGCCGCGATGACGTGCTCGCAATTATCGAGGATCAGCAGCATCCGCTTGTCGCGCAGATGCGCCAGCAGCGCGGGCAGGGGATCGTCGGTCTCGGCCGGCAGACCGAGCATCAGCAGGATCGACGTGATCACGAGATCAGGATCGCTGAGCGCGGCGAGATCAACGAAATGCGCGGCGTCGGCAAATGTTTCGAGCAGATCGTGGGCGATGGCCACGGCGACCGCGGTCTTGCCGACGCCGCCGGGGCCGGCAATCGTGACGAAGCGCGAGCTGACGAGCTTGCCGGAGACGGCGGCGATCGCATCGTCGCGCCCGACCATGCGCTGCAAGCGGTTGGGCAATTTCACCGGCGGCAATTCCGGTCGCGGTGCGTGGGGCTGCACCGGTGCAACATCCGCGCGCGCAATCGGCGCCACGAAGCAATAGCCGCGGCCGGAGAGCGTCGTGATGTAGCGGGCGCCATCCTTGCCGTCGCCGAGCGCCTTGCGAAGCGCCGCGACGTGAAAGCGCAGGCTGGCCTCTTCGACCGTGAGGCCGGGCCACACCAGCGCCATCAAATCCCATTTGCTGACGACCTCGTTCGGCCGAGACATCAGCGCCATCAGCGTGTCGAACGCCTTCGCGCCGAGCGGCAACGCCACGCCGTCGCGCGTCACGAGTCTTTCATGCGGTGTCACGGAGAATGGCCCAAACGACAATGTTCCTGTCGCGATGCCGGCCGGATCAGTCATGTCGAAATCTGGTTCCTTCGACAGACCCGATAGCCAGATGATCGCGATCCTGCAAGGCCGTCCCTGCATCGGCATCAGACCGCAGATGCAGGCCTTGTGAGCCGCGTAAGGCAAGGCCTCACAACTTCTCACAAGTCCAAACGGGCGTGCTGCCGCAGCCGCTGCTAGTCAGTGCCGTGACGACGAGGAGATATCTTCATGACGCAGGCGGCAAAGACACTCTATACGGCGAGGACCCACACCAGCGGCGGACGCGGCGACGGCATCTCGCGCAGCTCCGACGGCCGCCTGGACGTCAAGCTGTCGCCGCCGGGCGGCGCGGGCAGCGGCACCAATCCCGAGCAATTGTTCGCCGCCGGCTGGTCGGCGTGTTTCGAAGGCGCGATGGAGATCGCGGCGCGCAAGCGCAAGATCGAGCTTCCCAGGAAGTGCGCAATCGATGCCGAGATCGATCTCGTGCTCGACGACGGCGCCTATTCGCTGCGGGCGCGCCTCAGTGTGAGTCTTCCGGGCCTCGACGGCGAGACCGCGCGCGGCATCATCGATGATGCACATCAGACCTGTCCCTATTCCAAGGCCGTTCGCGGCAACATCGACGTCACGGTCGCGCTGATCTGACGCACCATCACCAACCAACGAAAGGCAGTCCCACCATGAAGCAGATCATCGATCAGCATCGTCGCAATTTCTTCGGCGTCGCCGCCGGATCCGTCGCGGTCGGTCTCGGCGTGATCGACCTCGCGCGTGCCGAAACGGACGCGCCGCGGTCGCAGGCATCGACCGCGTCCTTCGGTCCGATCAAGCAGATCGATGCCGGCGTTCTCAATGTCGGCTATGCCGAGGCAGGTCCGTCGAACGGTCCCGTCGCGATCCTGCTGCACGGCTGGCCCTACGACATTCACGCCTTCGTCGACGTCGCGCCCATCCTGGCGAAGGCCGGCTATCGCGTGATCATCCCTCATCTGCGTGGCTACGGCACGACGCATTTCCTCTCTGGCGAGACGCCGCGCAACGGCGAGCCCGCCGCGATGGCCGCCGACATCATCGCGCTGATGGACAAGCTCGACATCAAGAAGGCCGTCGTCGCCGGCTTCGACTGGGGCGCACGCACCGCCGACATCATTGCCGCGCTGTGGCCGGAGCGCTGCCGCGCGCTGGTGTCGGTCAGCGGCTATCTGATCTCGAGCCAGGCCGCCGGCAATGCGCCGCTGCCGCCGTCGGCCGAGCTGCAATGGTGGTATCAGTTCTATTTCGCCACCGAGCGCGGCCGCGCCGGATACGAGAAGTACACGCATGATTTCGCCAAACTGATCTGGAAGCTCGCTTCGCCGCAGTGGAAGTTCGACGACGCCACCTTCGCCCGCAGCGCGGCGGCGCTCGACAACAAGGATCATGTCGCGATCACGATCCACAATTACCGCTGGCGGCTCGGGCTCGCCCAGGGCGAGGCGAAATACGAGCCTCTCGAAAAGAAGCTGGCGGCGACACCTGTCATCGAGGTGCCGACGATCACGATGGAAGGCGACGCCAATGGCGCGCCGCATCCCGAGCCCAGCGCCTATGCCAAGAAATTCGCGGGCCGCTACGAGTTTCGCCTGATCACCGGCGGCATCGGCCACAATCTGCCGCAGGAAGCGCCGCAGGCCTTTGCCAAGGCCGTCATCGACGCCGACGGGGCCTGATCATTCCTGCGATGCCTCGGTCCGGCGCGGCTGGACCGAGGCTGTGCTGCCATCCCAACCTGAAGAAATCTCATGTCGTCCATCGAACCGCAAAAGCAGAAGCGCTCCTATGTCACGGCCATCACGCTGGCCGTGCTGCTTCTGGTCGTTCTCCTGACTTGCGTGCCCTATCTGGTCTCGATCGCGCTTGCCGAGGGACCGGCGCAGGTCGACACCGCCGCTGCCTCGCCGATCTTCGGCGTCACGATTCCGCCCGGTTACAGGCAGTGGGAACTGATCGCGCCGGCGGAAGAAGCCGCGCCGCTCGACGAGCTTCGCGCCGTCGTCGGCAACCAGACCGCCATCGATGCGTATCAGGCCGGCAAGCTGCCGTTTCCGGACGGTACCATCCTGGTCAAGCGCGCCTGGAAGCGACAGCGCTCGCCCGAGTTTGCGTCCGCGACCATCCCCGGTACTGCCACCACGGTCCAGGTCATGGTCAAGGATTCCAGGAAATATGCCGCAACCGGCGGCTGGGGCTTTGGCCGCTTCATTGGCGGCAAGCCGGTCGACGAGGCCCAGCACCGCACGTGCTGGGGCTGTCACGAAGCCCGCGCGAAGAGCCGCGATTACGTCTTCACACGGCTTGCGCCCTGAAGCGGATGTCGGCCGGCGCTCATGCGGCGCGCTGTTGCCGGCTTTGCGCCGAACCGGAAGCTGCCCGGGTTCGCGAATGAACCATTTGAATTGTGAACCCGACCAAGGTCGGAAGAGTGTCCGGGGAGTAGCGATCGGCTATCCCTGCCGCTCCGATCCACGTGCGGAAATTGCGGGCCGATGCGGTTGAAAAAGACGCTCCTCGTGCTGCTTCTCCTTTTCGCGATTCCCGCGGACGCCTGCTGCGCGCAGACACCGCCGCCGCTCGACGAACATGCGCTGGAGCGCGTGCCGCCGACGATCACGAAGAGATTGGCGACCCGCTTTTCGCTGGGCGCCTTCGCCGGCCGCTTCGAGCAGACGCCGCTCGGCGCGGTCCGCAAAACCGTGGGCGAAGGGACCATCCAGCACCGGGGCGACGCTGGAGATAGCATCTATTGGCTGTGTTACAGGCGCGCGCAGCATCGCTTATGGGTCGTGTCCAGCGGGGAGATGGGTGGTCCCGACCACCGCGTCACGGAGATCGTTGCAGAGCTCACCGAGAAGGACACGGAGGCTTCGACCGGTTGCACCGTCATCCCGGACAAGTTCGCGCCCCTCGTCTTCGACGGCAAGCTGCATTTGGGGATGTCGCGTTCGGAGGTCGTCACGGCGCTGGGACCGCCGTCGAAGTCGGACGCTGCCGGGATGGTGTATTCTCACGACGGCAAGCTCGCAAACGGCTTCGACGAGACCGCATGGCTCATTCTCCGGTTTCGTGAGGACAAGCTCGTCTCCATGCGCGGCGGCAAGACCACGACGAATTGAAGCGGCTCACCCCAAGGGCTTGCGTCTTCGTCGGGCAAAGCAGCAACGGCTGGGTCAATCGGCCCGTCGGTAAATATTCTTCTTTACAGAAATTCGGAATTATCGTAGGTGTCGTCCATCCTGATCCGGCAAAAAGGGGCGGTCGTACGTCGTCACGAGCCGCGGATCGGGCTGCGGTGGACGCATTGGCGCCGTCGCGGATGTGAGCCGCAGGGCGGGGGGATGGATTGAGCCGATCCCCGTGAGCGTCTCGCAAGCCGCGTTGTACGAGCGGCGCCGTGTGCGTACGGCAAAACCGTGTCGTCCTGGCCGTCGTTGCTACGGTCAAGCCTTGCGGAGGCGGCATGGCGCCAACCGGCGCCTTGTCGGCGAATTCCGTGAGGTGAGGGAGGCCAGAAGGAAAGTTCGGCTCCCGGGAGAGCACGGCATAAGCCGTCCGACCATCGCGCAGGGAAGGCCGAGTGATCGGCACCACCTGTATGCTGCTGTGCGGTTCTTCCTGCGTGTGCATTTCGCGCAGCGGACCGCGGGTGCCAGCCGGCGCCCGGTCTTCCCTGCGCCCTTTTCTTTGGAAGGGCGTGACGAGAAGCGCAAAACTCGGGCGAAACGCGCCGCGGGAAGGCGAAAGTGTGTCAATCGGTCAACAGCGGTCTCTCGTGCCCCGGACGCAGCGCAGCGCCTCTTCGGCGATGCGCTGCAGAGCCGGGGCCCATGCATCAGCAATCCGTGTAGCCCCCTGGGTCCCGGCTCTGCGCCGCAGCGTTTCACGCCGCGTCGCGTCCGGGACACGAAAGGAACCGTTGCTGCTACCCAGCACTCCGTCATTGCGAGCGCAGCGAAGCAATCCAGACTGTCTCCGCGGGTGCATTTCTGGATTGCTTCGCTGCGCTCGCAATGACAGGGTGGGGCCGGTGCGTCTCTCTGTCACCGCGCCCAGCGCAATACCGCCCGTCCTACTCCGCCGCCACCATCTGCTGCGTGCGCCACTGGCCGAGCAAGGCGCGGAGCGAGGCCGGCTTGACCGGTTTGTTGAGCACCGCGACCTTCTCGTCGCGTGCAGCGACCTGCACCGCGGGGCTGCGGTCGGCCGTGATCAGGATCGCGGGGATCGCATCGCCGAAGCGGCGGCGGATCTCGCGGATCGCGGCAATGCCGTTGCCACGGTCGAGATGATAGTCGACCAGGAGGCCGGTGACGCGGCGGCCGGCGGCCTCGATCGCGGCGATCGCGCCTTCGGGATCGGCGACCGCGATCACCTCGGCATCCCACGCCTTCAGCAGCGTCCGCATGCCGTCGAGGATCGCGGCGTCATTCTCGATGCAGACGATCAGCGCGCCCGAGATCGGCGTGCGCGCCAGCGGCGTCGCGCTGGTCACCGCGGCGGTGTGGGTGATCGCCTTCGCCGTCGGCACCGTCACCGAGAACACCGAACCGCCGCTTCTGTTGCCGTCGATGGCGATGCCGTGCTTGAGCACGCGCGCGAGGCGTTCGACGATCGACAGGCCGAGGCCGAGGCCGCGCGCGATCCGCGCGCCCTGTTCGAGCCGGTGAAACTCCTTGAAGATCTCGCCGCGCTTGACCTGGGGAATGCCGACGCCGGTGTCGTAGACGCAGATCCTGAGCGAGGGGCCCTGGCGGCGGCAGCCGACCAGCACGCGGCCGCGCGGGGTGTATTTGATCGCGTTCGAGATCAAATTCTGCAGCAGGCGCCGCAGCAGCAACCGGTCCGATTCGACCGGCAGCGAGCAGGGCACGAAGGCGAGCTCGAGGCCCTTGGCGCGCGCGATCGGCGCGAACTCGATCTCCAGCGAGCGCATCAGGTCGGCCATCTTGAAGCTCGAGATCGAGGTCGTCATCGCGCCGGCGTCCAGCCGGGAGATGTCGAGCAGCGCGCCGAGGATCTCCTCGATCGCCTGCAGCGATTCGTCGATGTTCTCGACCAGCCGCGTTTCCTCGCCGCTATGCTGGCGCTCGACCAGGCTCGTGACATAGAGCCGCGCCGCGTTCAGCGGCTGGAGAATGTCGTGGCTGGCGGCGGCGAGGAAGCGCGTCTTGGAGATGCTGGCGTCCTCCGCCGCGCTCTTGGCCAGTGCCAGCTCGGAGTTCAGCCGCGTCAGTTCCTCGGTGCGGTCGCGCACGCGCTTTTCCAGCGTCGCATTGGCGCGCTCCAGCGCTTCGGCGGCTTCGAACGTGGGGGTGACGTCGGTGAAGGTGATGACGAAGCCGCCGCCGGGCATGCGGTTGGTGAGCACCTCGATCACCATGTGGCGTTCCGGCAGGCGCTCGAGATAGGGCTCGCTGTCGGTCGTGTAGGCAATGAGCCGCTGCTCGATCATCGCCTCGCGATCGGCCTGATGCTCCGGATCGCTCACGCCCATGAATTCCAGGATCTCGCGCAGGGGCGTGCCGAACTGGACGATGTGCGGAGGCACGTTGAGGAGATCGCCGAACTGCCGGTTGGAGCAGATCAGCTGCAGGTCGGCATCGAACACGGCGATGCCCTGGCGCACGTGGTTGAGCGCGGTCTGGAGGATCTCGCGGTTGAAATGCAGGGCCGCGTGCGAATCGTCGAGCAGCTTCAGTGCCGCCTTCGCCGACACCGTCCGCTTGCGCAGCAGCAGCGACATCACGAGGCGGGACGACGCAGCGCCAATCGAGGAGGCGATCAGGTGCTCGGCGTGCTGCAGCAGCTCGAAATCGGCAGGTGCGCCGGGCTCCAGCCGCAGATTGCGCCGCGCGGAGAAGGCCTCGAAGGAATGCCGCGCGCGGTCGGGGCCGAGATATTGCGCCACAGTGGTCTGGATGTCCTGCACGGTGACGGTGGTGCGCCAGCGGCGGAAGCTCGGGGAGATCGGCGCGAGCGTGTTGGGCACGAACAAATCCGCCTGCAGCAGCTCGATCGACGAGGGCCTGCGCGCCAGCGACAGCAGCACATAGGTCAGGATGTTGAGCGACAGCGACCAGATCACGCCGTGCATCAGCGGCGGCAGATCGGCGCCGAACAGCGCCTGCGGCCGCAGCGCCTCGATGCCGAACGGGCCGTGCTGGAGCCACAGGATGCCGGCCGTGGAGGAATCCATGAAGCTCGGCATGAACAGCGTGTAGAGCCACACCGCGAAGCCGACCAGCATGCCGCCGATCGCGCCGCGCGCGGTGGCGCGCCGCCACAGCAGCCCGCCGAAGAAGCTCGGTGCCAGCTGGGCGATGGCGGCAAAGGAGAGCAGGCCGATCGCCGCGAGCTGGGTGTTGCCGAGCGCGCGGTAGTAGAAATAGGCCATCACCATGATGGCGAAGATCGCGAGCCGCCGCGAGCGCAGCAGGAAGTCGCTGAAATCGGCTCCGCCGGTGCGGCCTTCCGGCCGCCGCTGCAGCACCAGGGGCACGATCAGGTCGTTCGAAACCATGATCGAGAGCGCGACGCATTCGACGATTACCATCGCAGTCGCCGCCGACAGGCCGCCGACGAACACGGCGACGCTGAGCAGGTCCGCGCCGCCCTCCATCGGCAGGGCCAGCACGTACATGTCGGGATCGGCCGCGCCGAACGGGAAGCTGACGAGGCCGGCGAGCGCGATCGGGATCACGAACAGGTTGATGGCGACGAGGTAGAGCGGGAACAGCCAGCGTGCGCGGCCGACCTCGGCATCGGACGAATTCTCGACGACACTGACGTGGAACTGGCGCGGCAGCAGCATGATCGCGCATAGCGACAGCAGCGTCATGGTGAGGAAGTTGCCGATCGACGGCGAATAGTTGATGGCGCGCACCGCCTCCGGCGTCTTCATCGCGCGCTCGATCAGTTCGTGCGGAGAGAACATCACGAAGGTGACGAAGATGCCGGCGGTGAGGAAGGCGACCAGCTTGATGATGGATTCGGTCGCCACCGCCAGCATCAGGCCGTGCTGGTGCTCGGTCGCGTCGGTCTGCCGCGTGCCGAACAGCACGGCGAAGGCCGCCATCGCCAGCGTCACCATCAGCGCGACGTCGCCGATGATCGGGATGTGGGAGAAGGCCTGGTCTTCGCTCAGGATCGTCGCGAGCGAGGAGGCGACCGCCTTGAGCTGCAGCGCGATATAGGGCACGGAGCCGATGATCGCGATTCCGGCGACGGTGGCCGCCACGGCCTGGCTCTTGCCGTAGCGGGCGCCGATGAAGTCGGCGATCGAGGTGATGTTGTGGGCTTTGGCGAGCTGGATCACGCGGCGCAGGATGCCGGCCCCGAGCCCGATCATCAGGATCGGGCCGACATAGATCGCGAGGAAGTCGGTCGAGGTGCGCGTCGCAAAGCCCACCGAACCGAAGAAGGTCCAGGAGGTGCAGTAGATCGCCAGCGACAGCGGATAGATCAGCCCGGAGGCGCGGCCGCGCCCGGCCGGCGAGCGGCGGTCGCCGTGGCTCGCCACCAGGAACAGGAAGCCGATATAGCCGAAGGCGGCGGCGATCACGCCCCAGTCGTGCAGCATGTTGAAGCGCGCTTCCTCCAGGGCGCCGGCGGCGCCCAAGCTCATTTTCCCTGCAAACCTAGCGCGTTGGGCGGGGCGAGGCGACAGCGAAATGGCGAGGGGGGGCGGGAACCGGGGTTGTCGTTAAGCTGTGGACGAGCTGCCTGCTCTCACCCTCCCCTGGAGGGGCAGGGTCGATCGCGCGAAGCGCGAG
>NZ_CAKZJO010000011.1 GCF_936943645.1 uncultured Bradyrhizobium sp.
CGCTGGGCATCGCCCTGGTCATCGACGTTGAAGGAGGGACGGTCGGCCCGCGGCGGCGGCGGAGCCGGACGCGCGCGCGGTGGGGCCGGCGCGGCTGCAGGGGCGTTGCCTTCAGTGGCCCGGGCGCTGGCGCGGCGAAACGCATCGCCGCCGCTGCGTCCCCCGCCACCGGGGCGCGAGGCCTCCCGGGCACGCTGGGCCGCCTCGGATTCGACCTTGCGGACGGCCTCCTCCAGCGACAACCTTTCGCGGGTGATCTCGGATTCGGAAAGCGGCGGCTGCACGCTGCGCAGCTGCGCGATCAGGGCCGTGCGCGCCCGCTCATAGAGCGCGCGACGGCTTTCGCCGGGAGCGTTAGGGTCCAGGGCGGCAATAGCGCGGGCGATCAGCGGATAGTAATCAGCCATTTCAACTCAACTATACGCGCGTCCTGGTAAGAGATCGTTAAGCCTCAAACGGGTTTTGCACGAGGATAGTATCTTCGCGTTCGGGGCTGGTGGAAAGCAGTGCGACCGGGCACCCCACCAATTCCTCGATCCGCCGGACATATTTGATCGCCTGGGCGGGCAGGTCGGCCCAGGACCGCGCGCTGGCGGTCGGCTCCTTCCAGCCCTCGATGGTCTCGTAGATCGGCTCGACCCGGGCCTGGGCGCCCTCGCCGGCCGGGAAATGGTCGATCTCCTTGCCGTCGAGCCTGTAGCCGGTGCAGACCTCGATCGTGTCGAAGCCGTCGAGGATGTCGAGTTTTGTGAGTGCCAGCCCATTGATCCCGCAGGTCCGGACGGCCTGGCGGACGAGGACCGCGTCGAACCAGCCGCAGCGACGGGGACGGCCGGTATTGGTGCCGAACTCGCGGCCGCGCTCGCCGATCTTGCGGCCGGTCTCGTTGTCCTGCTCGGTCGGGAACGGGCCCTGGCCGACGCGGGTCGTATAGGCCTTGCACAGGCCGAGCACGTAGCCGACCGCGCCCGGCCCGAGGCCGGCGCCGGTCGCGGCCTGCGCCGCCACCGTGTTGGACGAGGTGACGTAGGGATAGGTGCCGTGGTCGACGTCGAGCAGCGCGCCTTGCGCGCCCTCGAACAGCATGCGCTTGCCTTCGCGGCGCTTGATGTCGAGCAACCGCCACACCGTCTCGGCATAGGGCAGCAGCTCAGGTGCCAGCGCGGTCAGTTCCTTCAGGATCTGCTTGCCGTCGAACTCCGGCAGGCCGAGGCCGCGGCGCAGCGCGTTGTGGTGGGCAAGCAGGCGGTCGATCTTGTGCGGCAGCGTGTCGAGATCGGCGAGGTCCATCAGGCGGATGGCGCGGCGGCCGACCTTGTCCTCATAGGCCGGGCCGATGCCGCGGCGGGTGGTGCCGATCGCGGTCGCGGCGCTGGCGGATTCGCGGTGCGCGTCGAGCTCGCGGTGCAGCGGCAGGATCAGCGTGACGTTCTCGGCGACACGCAGGTTCTCCGGGCTGACGGCGACGCCCTGCGACTTCAGCTTGGTGACCTCGTCGAGGAAGGCGGCGGGATCGAACACCACGCCGTTGCCGATCACCGACAGCTTCTGGTCGCGCAGCACGCCAGAGGGCAACAGCGCGAGCTTGTAGGTCTTGCCGTTGATCACCAGCGTATGGCCGGCGTTATGGCCGCCCTGGAAGCGGACGACGATATCCGCCTGCTCCGACAACCAGTCGACGATCTTGCCCTTCCCTTCGTCGCCCCACTGGGCGCCGACGACGACAACATTGGCCATTCGCGGGTAATCCTTCGAAGATTTTAGATGCGCCAGCCCAGCTGACGGCCGGGAGCCGTTCGCACGCAAGGCAGCCACCCGGATAAAGGAAGCAGCCGCTCTAGGCAAGCAAGAACGGGGCTTTTTCGAGACTCAAGACACACTTTAAGCCTTTGATATCCCCGGAAAATCCAGAAACCTTCCAGGGCAGCTCGCAAGGCTTCGACGAAAGCGTGAGACCGATCTTCCCCGCTGCATGGTCGCGATGCGTCCGCCCCCCGTTGATGCAGCCCCGATTTCCGTGTCTTTGGATGATGCCGGGCGATCAGCCGGCCCGACCTCGGCGGGCCGGGGCCTGGCGCGCATGACGCGGGGCCAAAACAATCACAATGTCCGCCACCGGCCAGAGCACGGGCTCCGAATCATCGGGCCATCACTGGATCGCCAACCAGCCCTATCTGCTGCTCAGCATCACCGCGCTGTGCTGGGCCGGCAACGCCATCGTCGGGCGGCTCGCCGCCGGCCACATCCCGCCGGTCACGCTGTCGTTTCTGCGCTGGTTCTTCGCCTTCCTGCTGGTGTTGCCGTTCGCCCGGAAGCATCTGGTGCAGGACTGGCCCGCGATCCGCGGCAGGCTCGGCCTGATGGTCACGCTCTCGGTCACCGGCATCGGCGCCTTCAACACACTGCAATATTGGGCGCTGGAGCATACCCAGGCCCTCAACACGCTGCTGCTGCAGTCGGCCGCGCCGCTGCTGGTGGCGCTGTGGTCGCTGGTCATTCTCGGCATCCGCCTCACCACAGCGCAGGCCTTCGGCGTGCTGCTGTCGATGTGCGGCGTGCTGACCATTCTCCTGCATGGCGACTTCACCACCCTGTCGAACATCGAGTTCAACAAGGGCGATCTCATCTTCCTGCTCGCGCTCCTGATCTTCGCGCTCTATTCAGTGCTGAGCCTGAAGCGGCCAGCGATGCACGGCCTGTCGTTCCTCGCCTTCACTTTCGGGGTCGGCGCCGCCTGCCTCATTCCGCTGGAGATCTGGGAGCTCTACGCGCGTCCCGTGATGAAGCTGGATGCGCCGAACCTGCTCACCCTGTTCTACGTCGCGGTGTTCCCGTCGACGCTCGCCTATCTCTGCTTCAATCGCGGCGTGCGCCTGATCGGCGCCAACCGCGCCGCGCCATTCTTCCACGTCGTGCCGGTGTTCGGCTCGATCATGGCAATGGCATTCCTGGGCGAGCATCCGCAGGCGTTCCATTTCATCGGATTTGCGCTGGTGCTGTCGGGCGTGTTCGTGGCGTCAAGAAGGCAAACGACGTAGCTCGCTCTCGTAGGGTGGGCAAAGCGAAGCGTGCCCACGTTCTTTCGTTATCATTGAGAGGTGGTGGGCACGGCGCAAATGCGCCTTTGCCCACCCTACGATTCCGGCCTCGCGGAGATAGACTACGCCGCCCTGAACTTGCTGTAGGCCTCGCTGGTCGCGATGATCACATGCTCGGCGCAGCCGTTGACGCGATGGGGATCGGCCTCGCGCTCGTAGGCTTCCGACGTCATCATGTCCAAGAAAGCCGCGACCGTCGGATATTGGACCAGCGCGACAAAGTCCCATTCATTGCCGGCGTGGGGTCCGAGCGCGATGGCCTTGGCATCGCCGGTCCAGAGCAAGGTGCCGCCGCGTGCCTTGATCATCGGCACGGTGATGGCGCTGTAGCGCAGATAGGCATCCCAGCCGGATCCGTCGCCGTCGCGCGAGCGCGCGTGGAAGCGCATCAGGTTCAGCATCACCACCGGCGACTGCAGATCGAGCCGCTCCAGGCCCGCGATGTTCAACATATTGACCGCCAAAGGCACCTCCTCGGGGCTTGCCTGCATTGTAGCATTGCGACCGCGTGACTTGTGCCACGACGCCGATCCGGCGCAAGCTCCGATCCGACGCCAATGACGATTGCTTCGCCCGCGCCACCGGCCTCCAATCCGGCCAGTTGGCTCAACAACCAGCCTTATCTGCTGCTCAGCCTGAGCTCGCTGTTCTGGGCCGGCAACATCGTGCTCGCGCGCCATGTCGGCGCCCATGTGCCGCCGCTGACGGTGACCACGATCCGCTGGTTCGGCGTATTCCTGATCCTGCTGCCGTTCGCCTGGCCGCATCTGAAGCGTGACTGGCCCGCCTTGCAGAGCAGCCTGCCCCTGATGCTGTTCCTGTCGCTGGTGGGCTTCGCCTTCAACAACGCGATCTCGTATTGGGCGATGCAGTACACGGAGGCGCTGAACGCGCTGCTGATCCAGTCGGCAGGTCCATTGTTCGTGGCGCTGTGGTCACTGGTGCTGTTCGGCGTGCGGCTGACGGGCGCGCAGTTCGCCGGCATCGCGATCTCGCTTCTTGGCGTGCTGATCATCATCCTGCGCGGCGATCTCGCGGCGCTTGCGAGCATCAGCTTCAACAGGGGCGACATCATGTTCGCCTCCTCGCTGGTGGCGTTCGGGATCTACTCCGCCTTCATCCCGCGCCGACCGAAAATCCATCAGCTGTCCTTCCTGTCCTTCACCACCTGCTGCGGCGCGACGATGCTGATCCCCGCGGCGATCTGGGAGGCCGCAAGCGGCCACGTCCTGCAATTCGATGCCATGACGCTGGCGACGTTGGGCTACATCCTGATCTTTCCCTCGACGCTCGCCTATCTGTTCTTCAACCGCGGCGTGGCGCTGATCGGACCGAACCGGGCTGCGCCGTTCTTCCATCTGGTGCCGGTGTTCGGCTCGGCGATGGCGATCCTGCTGCTCGGCGAGAAGCTGCAGCCGTTTCACCTGATCGGCTATGCGCTGGTGCTGGCCGGTGTCGTGACCGCCTCGCGTCAGGGTTCGGCGGCGAAGTAATTCCGCACGGCGGACGGAAGTCTCGTGTCCCGGACGCGCTGCGGCACTTGGTGACGCTGCGCAGAGCCGGGACCCAGCATGCCGCAGGCGTGGGCCCCGGCTCTGCAGCGCACCGCTGAAGAAGCGCTGCGCTGCGTCCGGGGCA
>NZ_CAKZJO010000012.1 GCF_936943645.1 uncultured Bradyrhizobium sp.
ACGCCGCGGCTTCTCGGTTCAATTATTGTCGTCACGGAGTACTGGATCGCCCGCCTGCGCGGGCGATGACACCGTTTGGGAGGCGAGAGCACCGTACTTTCATTCTTCGTCCGCGACCGAAGCATGATCGGCCTTCGATCGCTTATGTTCCGCATGGGGCTGCAACCGAGGTGGCAGCATGCGAGCCAGCACCATCAGATATGAAACCCTCGACGGCAGGGCCGGCGCTTCGCGCGCCGGCTCGCCTCTTGCAACCACGCTCACGCTGGCGGCGATGAGCCTCGGCTATGGCGTGGTGCAGCTCGACGTCACCATCGTCAACACCGCGCTCGATGCGATGGGCAAGACGCTCGGCGGCGGCGTTGCCGAGCTGCAATGGGTGGTCAGCGCCTATACCATCGCCTTTGCCGCGTTCATCCTGACATCAGGCGCGCTCGGTGACCGGATCGGCGCCAAGCGCGTGTTCATGGCGGGCTTCGCCATCTTCACCGCGGCTTCGCTCGCCTGCGCGCTGTCGCCCAATGCGGTCGTCCTGATCGGTGCGCGGCTGGTCCAGGGATTGGCCGCAGCGATCCTGGTGCCGAATTCGCTCGCGTTGCTCAATCATGCCTATCCGGACGACCGCGCGCGCGGCCGCGCTGTCGCGGTCTGGGCTGCCGGCGCGAGCCTTGCGCTCACCGCCGGCCCCTTCGTCGGCGGCGCGCTGATCACGCTGGTCGGCTGGCGCGCGATCTTCCTGGTCAATCTGCCGATCGGGCTCGCCGGCCTGTGGCTGACCTGGCGCTACGCCAGCGAGACCACGCGGGCGCGCTCGCGCGAGATCGATCTGCCGGGCCAGCTTGCCGCGATTGGCGCGCTCGGGGCGCTGGCCGGCGCGATCATCGAAGGCGGTGCGCTCGGCTGGGACCATCCCTTCGTGATCGCAGCCTTTGCCGGCGCCGTCGTTCTCGGCGCGCTCTTTGTCTGGCGCGAGCGGCGCGCGGCGCAGCCGATGCTGCCGCTGTCGCTGTTCGGCCACAGGCTGTTCGCGTTGACCTCACTGGTCGGCCTGCTCGTCAACATCGCGATCTACGGCCTGATCTTCGTGCTCAGCCTGTACTTCCAGCGGATCAACGGGCTGTCGGCATGGTGGACCGGGCTCGCTTTCGTGCCGATGATGGGGGCGGTGCTGCCGGTCAATCTGCTGGCGCCGCGCCTCGCCGAGCGCATTGGCCCGTGCCCGACCATCGTGGCCGGTGCCTGCATCTCGGCGCTCGGCTGTCTCGGCCTGCTGTGGATCGCGCCTGACACACGCTATTGGATGATCTGCGCGCAGCTGATCGCGATCAGCTCCGGACTTGGCCTGCTGGTACCGCCGCTGACCTCGACCCTGCTGGGCAGCGTCGACAAGGCGCGCTCCGGTATCGCAGCCGGCGTCCTGAACGCGACGCGGCAGACCGGCAGCGTTCTCGGCGTGGCGCTGTTCGGCTCGCTGGTGGCCGCGGAGGGGGCATTCATGACCGGGTTCCATCTGTCGCTGATCGTGTCCGCGACGGTCCTGCTGCTCGCGGCAATCGTGATCGGTCTCGGCGCGCCGTCGCGGGGATGAACAATCCGAGGGAATGAACACATCTTCCGTTCACCATTGCCGCAACAGTTGCGGAGCCGGTTACCACCTGTCCATATTGGTCGGGTCAAGTGCGGGTCCATCAGAGGCCCGCAATGCATCAAGTTCTCTACTGTCTCACCGCAGAGCACGATTTACGGCTCGTCGCGCTTGGCGGCGCCGTGTGTCTGCTCGCCAGCGCCGCGGCGATCAGCCTGTTCCACCGGGCCCGCGCGACGCAGGGCCTCGGGCGTCTGGTCTGGCTCGGTCTCGACGCCGCCGTCAGCGGATGCGGCATCTGGGCGACGCATTTCATCGCGATGCTCGCCTACGGGCCGGGAGGCGCGGGCGCCTACAACATCCCGGTAACCATCCTGTCGCTGATCTTTGCGATCTCCGTGACCTTCGTGGGGCTGAGCATTGCCGTCTCGTCCTCGCGCACGGTGTGGATCGTCGTGGGCGGCGCCATCGTCGGCGCCGGTGTCGCGGCGATGCATTACACCGGCATGGCGGCGCTGGAGATACCGGCGCGGGTGGACTGGATCGGAAGCACGGTCGCCGTCTCGGTGCTGTCAGGAATTCTGTTCGCTGCGCTCGCACTGTTCGTGGCTGCGCGACGCGACGACCTCTTCCATGCGCTGTCGGCGACCGCCCTGCTGACGGTCGCCATCGTCGCGCATCATTTCACCGCCATGGGCGCGGTGCTGCTGACGCCGGATCCGACGCTCGCGATCGGCGGCCTGTCGATCCCGCCGGCCTCGCTGTCCTTCCTCACCGCCAGCGCTGCGGTCGCGATCATCGCGATCGCACTCGTGGCCGCGTTGCTCGACCGCCGCGCCAGGAGCGAGTTGGGCGCCCAGCAAATGGTGCTGGACTCGGCGCTCGAGAACATGTCGCAAGGGCTTTGCATGTTCGACGCGGACGGCAAGGTCATGCTGTTCAACGAGCGCTACGCGGCAATGCTTCGCCGCACCGACGTCGCGCTCACCGGCCGTCTGTTGGTCGACGTGCTCAGGGACGAGCAGGCCAGGGGCCAGTGGCAGGGCGACGCGGACGAGTTCTTCGCCCGCCTTGTCGCCGACGCGCGCGAGGGGCGCACCACGACCGACATCGTCAACCGGTTCGGCCGCTCGATCCGGGTGGTCAACCAGCCGATGCAGGGCGGCGGCTGGGTCGCGACCTTCGAGGACATCACCGAATGGCTGGAGGCGCAGGCCAAGATCTCGCACATGGCGCGCCATGACGCGCTGACCGGTCTGCCGAACCGCGTGCTGTTCCACGAGCAGCTCGAGCAGGGGCTGCGCCGGACCGGCTCGGGCGATCAGCTTGCAGTGCTCTGTCTCGATCTCGATCACTTCAAGGACATCAACGACTCGCTCGGCCATCCCATTGGCGACGCCTTGTTGAAGGAGGTCGGCCGCAGGCTCGAGGAGACGGTCGGCGACAGCGACACCGTGGCCCGGCTTGGCGGCGACGAGTTTGCCGTGGTCCAGATCGGCCGGTCCGAGGAGACCGCTGCGCGATCCCTGGCCCGCCGTCTGGTCGAGGTCACCTCGGCGCCTTACGAGATCGACGGTCATCAGATCCTGATCGGCGTCTCGATCGGCATCTCGCTGTCGCCGCAGGACGGCAGCAATCCGGACGAGCTCTTGAAGAACGCCGACCTCGCGCTCTACCGCGCCAAGGCGGACGGCCGCGGCACCTATCGCTTCTTCGAAACCGGCATGGACGCCCGCGCGCAGGCGCGCCGCCTCCTGGAAATGGATCTGCGCGCAGCTTTGCAACGCAGCGAGTTCGAGGCGTATTACCAGCCGATCCGCGACGTCGTCAGCGGCCGCGTCGTCGCCTTCGAGGCGCTGCTGCGCTGGAATCATCCGCAGCGTGGCCTGATCTCCCCGATCGACTTCATCCCGCTGGCCGAGGAGACCGGACTGATCGTCCAGCTCGGTGAATTCGTGCTGCGCGCCGCCTGTACCGATGCGGCCACCTGGCCCAATGACGTCGACCTCGCCGTCAATCTGTCGCCGGTCCAGTTCAAGAATCCGAACCTGATCGCGTCCGTGACCGAGGCATTGGCAGCCTCTGGACTCGATGCGCGGCGCCTCGAGCTCGAGATCACCGAATCGGTGCTGCTGCAGAACAGCGAGGCGACGCTGGCGACCTTGCACGAGCTGCGCGGCATGGGGTTGCGGATCTCGCTCGACGATTTCGGCACCGGCTATTCGTCGCTGAGCTATCTGCGCAGCTTCCCGTTCGACAAGATCAAGATCGACCGCAGCTTCGTGTCGGAGCTGGCGACGCGCGACGATTCCATGGCGATCATCCGTGCCGTGACGGGCCTTGGCCGCAGCCTCGGCATCGTCACCACGGCGGAAGGCGTCGAGAACGACGCCCAGCTCGAGCTGCTCAGGCGCGAGGGCTGCGACCAGGCCCAGGGCTATCTGTTCAGCAAGCCGCGTCCGGCCTCCGACGTCACGATCATGCTGGGCCGCCCGCGCCTGCTGGCGTCGGCGTGAGGCGATTATTGTTTGAGCATGATCATCCGGAAAACCGCTTCACACTTTTCCGGATCATCCTCTAGCCACGGCGCAGCGCGAAATGAGCGCCGCAGAATGCCATGACGGCGCCGAGGCACAGCGCCGCAAGCCCGGCCAGCACGCCCGAGACGGTCGGGATCGGGCTCGGCGCGGAGGCCGCCTGGCCCGCGCCCGCGAGCAGCAGCACGCCGACCGCGATCAGGAACTGGCGCATTCGTTGCGGGATCTGGCCGGAGACCGCGCTCTGCATCAACGTCGCGGTGAAATAGCCGCCGGAGAATCCGACCGTGGCGATCAGCCACCAGGCGATCGCAGCGCCCGCTGGGATGAACTCATGCGTGTCGGAGCGCCAGAGCCCGCCGAGGTCGAGCCCGTAGCGCGCGCCCAGCATGTGCACTGCGAGTGCCAGCAGCACGCCGGAGATCATGGCGGCGCCGAGAATCAGGCGGCGCGGAAAAAAGGTCGTCTCAGCCATGCCTCGCTTGTAGGATGGGCGAGGGCGATCGCGCAAGCGGATCGCCGAGGGGATTGATTGTGACGACGCAAGTTTCGGACGCGCAAGGCGCCTCGGGTGCGAGCTACGCCTACAAGGCGTCGCTGATCGGCTCGGCGCATCGTTTCGACCTCACGGACGAGGGCTTGTCCTGGCACGTCGGCGGCCGGTCGGGCCTGTGGCCCTATGGCGAGATCGGCGCGATCCGGCTGTCGTTTCGCCCGGTCTCGATGCAGCAGCACCGTTTTCGCGCCGATGTCACCCACACCTCCGGCCGCCGCATCGCGATCCTGTCGACGAGCTGGCAGACCGCGGCGTTGATGGCACCGCAGGACAACGGCTTTCGCGCCTTCATCGTCGAACTGCATGCGCGGATGGCCAGGGCCGGCAGCCGCGCGGCGCTCACTGCAGGCCTCGGCCGCATCACCTACGCGGCGGTGCTGGCATTCCTCGCGGTGCTGACGGTTGCGATGGCGGGCCTGTTGATCCGCGCCCTGATGATCGGCGAGTTCGCCGGCGTTCTCTTCATCCTCGGCTTTGCCGCGCTGTTCGCCTGGCAGGTCGGCGGCTTCGTGCGGCGCAACCAGCCGCGCGCCTACACTTTCGCGCGTCTGCCGGAAACGCTGCTGCCATAGCTCTGCAATCGGCCGCAATCAAACGTGAGTTCGCGTCCCCGCGCAGGTGACGCATCGTGCACTCATGCCAACCCTGGATCGCACCACGCGCGCGCTTGCTGCGGACGAGATCGCCGAGATCAATCGCAGTCACCTGATCGACACGCCGCTCGTGCCGGCCGACCTTCTGTTTGTGTTCGGCACGCGGGAGGACGACCTATTGCGGGCCGAAACCGCGGCGCGGCTGTGGCGCGAGGGTTATTTCCGCTGGGCGATTGTCAGCGGCGGCGTGACGCCGGGCTCGGAGCAATCCGAGTGCGCGCTGATCAAGGCGGCGATGGTCGACGCGGGCATTCCGGCGGAACTTGTCCTCGAAGAGCATCGCGCCATGAACACCGGCGAGAACGTGATCTTCTCACTGCCGGTGATCGATGCGGCGCTCGGCCTTGCCAACATCCGCAGCGTGATCTGCCTTGGCAACACCTGGACCGCGCGGCGCTATCCGATGACGCTGCACCGGCACTGGCCGGAGGTCGAGAAAATGCTGCTTACCGTCGACAGCTTCGCGACGCCGCGCGCGCTGTGGCACACCGATGCCGAATTCCGCCGCCGCATGCTGCACGAATGGGACAAGATCGAACCGTACAAGGCGAAAGGCTTCATCGCGGAATGGCCGGCATGATCGGCGCAACCCGCGAGCTACTCCGTGGAGTCGAAATCCTCTTCCTTGGTGCCGAGCAGCGACACGATGGTGCGCAGGCCTGAATCGAGCTGCTCGAAGGTGGGCGGAGCGATCGCGAGGCGCACCGCGTTCGGCGCATGGCCGTGGGCGATCGCGAAGGTGGATGACGGCGTCAGCGCGATGCCGCGCCGGGCTGCCGCGGCGACGAAGGTCTGCGAGCGCCAGTGCGGCGGCAGCGTCAACCACAGATGATAGGCGCGGGTGTCGGCGGCGATCTGGTAGCCGGCGAGCAGTCGTGCCGCGGTCTGCTGGCGGCGCGCGGCGTCGATGCGTTTGAGCCGCGTCAGTTCGGCGACGGTGCCGTCGGCCATCAGCCGCTGTCCGGAGGCGAGGGCGTGGCCGGAGGCGATCCAGCCGCCGGTGCGGACCGCGCTCATCACGCTTTCGCGCAAGTGCGGCGGCGCGACCAGGATGCCGAGCGCAAGGCCGGGCGCGACCTTCTTGGACAGGCTGTCGATCACGATGCAGCGGTCCGGCCCGAGGGCGGCCAGCGGCGTGTCGTCGGCGAGGAAGCCGTAGACGGCGTCCTCGATGATGGTGAGGTCGAGCTTCTCGGCGACACGCATGATGTCGGCGCGCCGCGTGGCGCTCATGGTGACGCCGAGCGGGTTCTGGATGATCGGCTGCAGATACAGCGCCGACAGATGTGCCTCGCGATGCGCTTTCTGGATCGCATCGGGACGGGCGCCGAATTCGTCCATCGGAATCGGGACCAGCGTGATGCCGAGCCGCGCGGCGATGCTCTTGACGTAAGGATAGGTCAGCGCCTCGACGCCGCAGCGGCCGCCGGTCGGGACCAGCGCTGCGAGCGCGGCCGCGAGCGATTGCTTGCCGTTGGCGGTGAACACGATCTGCTCGGCCTGCGGCGTGAAATCCTTCCGCGCGAGATAGGCTGCGGCGGCATTGCGCGCGCTCTTGGTGCCGGTGCTGGTCGAGACGCGCAGCGCGGATTCCAGCGCGTCGACGCGCTCGAGCCCCGCAAGGCTCTTGGCGATCATCGCCCATTGCTGCGGCAATAACGGATAATTGACCTCGAAGTCGATGCGCGCATCGCGCGGCTCGCTCAAGGCTTCGACCTCGCGCCTGATGTCGCCCGAGATGAAAGTGCCGCGTCCGACTTCGCCGACGACGAGGCCGCGACGAAGCAATTCCGTATAAACACGGCTCGCAGTCGAGACTGCAATGCCACGGTCATAGGCAAAATTGCGCTGCGGCGGCAGCCGATCGCCGGGCCTTAACGTGCCGTTAGAGATATCCGAGGCAATGGCATCGGCAAGCTTCACGTACTCGAACTTGGACATTATTGCACCGAGAGCAATGTTTTACTTGCTCCGAGAAGTGTACTGGAGCATTTAAGTTCCATCAAGGTCCGCGATTGAGCCGAGGAAAGCGAGAGCAATCCGACGGCAAATGAGGTGCAAGCGCTGAGTGCGCCTGCGTCAACGGCAATTGCTTCGCCGCGCGGCCCATTAGGCCGGAGAAGAAAAGTGACCATCATTTCGCAAACTGCCGGGCAGAGTTTACGCCCGTCCTCCACGAGCGGCTTTCTTGCATCGCTCTTCAACCTCACCTGCGCGCTGTTCGATCGCATCGAGCGCCGGACCGCCGTCAAGACGCTGAACGAGCTCGATGACCGCGCCCTGCGCGACATCGGGATCACGCGCAGCCAGATCGAGGACGCGGTGTACGGGCAGGTCAAGGCCGAGTTGACGCGCTATCTGTGAGGTCTCTCCTGTCCCGGACGCGCTGCAGCGTTCTTACGCTGCTGCGCAGAGCCGGGACCCAGGAAGCTACGGCACTCGTTGATGCATGGGCCCCGGCTCTGCGGCGCATCGTACCGGACGATGCTCCGCATCGCCGGGGACGCTGCGCCGCGTCCGGGGCACGAGAGCGTGGCTTTGCGCGCGCTGCTTCAACAGCGTCATTGCGAGCGCAGCGAAGCAATCCAGAATCTCTCCGCGGAGGCAGTGCCGTAGGGTGGGCAAAGCGCAGCGTGCCCACGCCTTGTTGCTTGTCGAGAGAGATCGTGGGCACGGCGCGATGCGCCTTTGCCCACCCTACGAGATCGAGCTTGGGGCACGCAGCTCATGTCGTAGACACACCTCCGCATCCTCGCGGCGCATCTCGCCCGAGCTTTGCTGGATCGCTCGCCCTCGATTGAAAGAGGGCGCAGGGAAGACCGGGTGCCGGCTGGCACCCGCG
>NZ_CAKZJO010000013.1 GCF_936943645.1 uncultured Bradyrhizobium sp.
GTCACCCCACCCCGCTCCGCATTCCGCTTCGCTCCATGCGAAGCGACCCTCCCCGTCCAGGGGAGGGTAAGGAGGTCCCGACCCGGTCGCCGGGCCCCGCATCGACCGGAATTATGTATACACCGTATCTGATTATGGTATTATAGTAAGCTAAAATCGGCCTTGAACGATTCCATTCCTTCGTTATTGTATACATAACGCATACATAAGCCGTGGGAGTGAGACCGATGACAAAACCGTTCCCGATGAACGCCTGGTACGCCGCCGCCTGGGACGCCGACGTGAAGCCGGCGCTGCTGCCGCGGACGATCTGCGGCAAGCACGTCGTGATGTACCGGAAGGCTGACGGCTCGGTCGCCGCGCTCGAGGACGCCTGCTGGCATCGCCTGGTGCCGCTGTCCAAGGGGCGGCTGGAGGGCGACACCGTCGTCTGCGGCTATCACGGCCTGAAGTTCAACGCGCAGGGCCGCTGCACCTTCATGCCCTCGCAGGAGACCATCAATCCCTCGGCCTGCGTGCGCTCCTATCCCGTGGTCGAGCGCCACCGCTACATCTGGCTCTGGATGGGCGATCCCGCGCTGGCCGATCCCGCGCTCGTCCCCGACATGCACTGGAATCACGATCCGGCCTGGGCCGGCGACGGCAAGACCATTCATGTCAAATGCGACTACCGCCTCGTGCTCGACAATCTCATGGACCTCACCCACGAGACCTTCGTGCACGGCTCGTCCATCGGCAACGATGCGGTCACCGAAGCGCCGTTCGACGTCACCCATGGCGAGAAGACGGTGACGGTGACGCGCTGGATGCGGAACATCGAGCCGCCGCCGTTCTGGGCCAAGCAGCTCGGCAAGCCCGGCCTCGTCGACCGCTGGCAGATCATCCGTTTCGAAGCACCGTGCACCATCGCGATCGACGTCGGCGTGGCGCCGGCAGGCACCGGCGCGCCGGAGGGCGACCGCTCGCAGGGTGTCAACGGCTTCGTGCTCAACACCATCACGCCCGAGACCGAGAAGACCTGCCACTATTTCTGGGCCTTCGTGCGCAATTACCAGCTCGGCGAGCAGCGCATCACCAGCGAGATCCGCGAGGGCGTCTCCGGCATCTTCCACGAGGACGAACTGATCCTCGAGGCGCAGCAGCGCGCCATGGACGAGAACCCGGACCGCATCTTCTACAACCTCAACATCGACGCCGGCGCGATGTGGACGCGCAAGCTGATCGACAGGATGGTGGCGAAGGAAAACGGGCCGCAGCGCCTGCAGGCCGCGGAGTAGATCGTGGCCGAGCGTGAGGTCGACCGTTCCGTCTCGCAGACCGTGAAAGCGCAGCTCGCGCTGCGGGACCAGATCCTGTCGGGCAGCTTGCGTCCGGGCGAGCGCATCTCCGAGCTGCAGGCGGTGGAGACCACCGGCGCCTCGCGCACCCCGGTGCGCATGGCGCTGGTGCGGCTGGAGGAGGAGGGCCTGTTGGAGGCGATTCCCTCCGGCGGCTTCATGGTGAAGGCGTTTTCGGAGCGCGACATCTCCGATTCCATCGAGCTGCGCGGCACGCTCGAAGGCCTTGCCGCTCGCTTTGCCGCCGAGCGCGGCGTCTCCGCGCGCGAGCTCGAGCCCTTGAAGGAGTGCCTGGCTGCAATCGACGAATTGCTGCGCCAGGTGCCGATCTCGATCGAAGCCTTCTCGTCCTATGTCGCGCTCAACGCGCGCTTCCACGCTTTGCTCACCGAATTGTCGCGCAGCCCGCCGCTGATCCGGCAGATCGACCGCGCCTCGGCGCTGCCGTTCGCGTCCCCAAGCGGCTTCGTGATGGCGCAATCGGCATTGCCGGAAGCGCAGCAGATCCTGATCATCGGACAGGAGCACCACCGCGTCGTGATCGACGCCATCGAGAACCGCGAAGGCGCGCGCGCCGAAGCCGTCATGCGCGAGCATGCCCGGCTCGCCGTGCGCAATCTGCGGCTGGCGCTGCGCAACCGCACCCATCTCGACCTGTTGCCGGCGCTCGCGCTGATCAAGACCACAACCGATTGAGGGCAGCCGCCATGCGCTTCATCGAAACCTGGATCCCGGCGACGCTCGTCTCGATGCGCGACCTCGCGCCCGGCATTCGCGAATTCCTGATCCGGCCCGATCAGTTCGATGCCGCTGCGTATCCGGTCGGCAGCCACATCAATGTCAGCGTGACCATCGACGGCCTGCCCGAGACGCGGTCCTATTCGCTGGTCGGCGAAGCCTCATCGGACGGTTTGCGGATCGCGGTGCGCCGCGCCGAGGACTCCCGCGGCGGCTCGCGCTACATGTGGCAGCTCGCGCCGGGCGCGCGGCTCGACATCACCCAGCCGGCCTCGCTGCTCGCGGTGGACTGGTCCCGCGAAAGCTATTGCCTGATCGCAGGCGGCATCGGCATCACGCCGATCCTCGGCGCTGCGCAGGCGCTGGCGCGCCGCGGAGCAAGCGTCACGCTGCATTACGCAGTGCGCTCGCGGGCTGAAGCCGCCTATCTCGACGATCTCGCCGCGCTGCTCGGCGATCGCCTGGTCGTTCATGCCGGCGACGAAGGCCAACGGCTCGATCTCGGTGCGCTGTTCGCGTCGGTGCCGCAAGGCGCGCTCGCCCTGTTCTGCGGCCCGATGCGCATGCTCGATGCCGCGCGCCATGCCTGGGTCGGCGCCGGCCATCCACTGCCCGATCTCCGCTACGAGACCTTCGGCTCCAGCGGCACGCTGCCGACCGAAACGTTCCGCGTGCGCCTGAAGGGTTCGGATGTCGAGCTCGAAATCCCGCGCGAGCGCTCGATGCTCGACGTGCTCAATGCCAGCGGCTTTGAGGTGATATCCGACTGCAAGCGCGGCGAATGCGGCCTCTGCGCCATCGACGTCGTCGATGTCGACGGCGAGATCGACCATCGCGACGTGTTCTTCAGCGATCATCAGAAAGAGAGCAACCAGAAGATCTGCGCCTGCGTCTCCCGCGCACGCGGCACCATCACCGTGGACACCCTGCTGCGCGCGGATGCGGTTTGACGCCGCGGGGACCTTGGTACCCTACGCCGCGTAAATGGCCCGAAGCTTCTTCGTCTCCAGCAGCGCCAGAACGCGATCCGCCGACACCGGTCGGCTGATCAGGTAACCCTGCACCTCGCCGCAATTGATTTGCCTGAGATATTCGAGCTGATCGGCGGTCTCGACGCCTTCGGCGACCACGCTGATGTCGAGATCCCGCGCGAGGCCAACCACCGATTTCACGATGGCGGCGCAATCCGGCTGCACCAGCATGTCGCGGATGAAGGACTGGTCGACCTTGATCCGGCTGAACGGCAGCTTGCGCAGATAGGTGAGGGAGGAAAAGCCCGTCCCGAAATCGTCCAGCGCCACGGTGACGCCGAGCTGCAGCAGCGCGTTCAGGACCGACTCGGCCGAGCCGTATTTCGACAGCAGCATCGATTCCGTGATCTCGATCTCGAGCCGATGGGGTGCGATCTTCGCCTCGCTGAGCGCCTGCACGATGATCTGCAGGATGCCGGCGTTGTGAAACTGCGCCGCGGAGAAATTCACGGCGACCCTGATCTCGTCGGGCCATTCGGCCACCGTCGCGCAGGCGCGACGGATGACCCATTCGCCGATCTCGTGGATCAGCCCGGTCTCCTCCGCGATCGGGATGAATTCGCTCGGCGGCACCAGTCCGCGCTCGGGATGTTGCCAGCGTAGCAGCGCCTCGAATCCGGTGATGCGGCCTTCGTCGAGATCGAGGAACGGCTGAAACACGAGGAACAGCTCGTTGCGTGCGATGGCGCCCTGAAGGTCCGCCTGCAGCGCCTTGCGGTCGCGGGATGAACGGTCGTCGGCTTCCTCGAAGAAGCAGACCGTGCCCGGCCCCGCCTTCTTGGCGCGATAGAGCGCGGCGTCGGCATTCTTCATCACGTCGAGCTGCGTATTGCCGTCGCGCGGCGCCAGCACGATGCCGACGCTGGTCGCGCCGACGATCTGGCGGCCCTCGATCCGGAACGGCTCGTCGAAGGCGGCGACGAAGCGTTCAGCGATTTCGAGCGCATCCTCGGGCCGCGCCAGATTGGCCATCACCAGCGCGAATTCGTCGCCGCCGATGCGAGCGACATGCTCCGCCGCACGCGTGCAGCGCTGCAGGCGGCTTGCGGCCTGGACCAGGAATTCGTCGCCGGCGGGATGGCCGAATTTGTCGTTGACCTCCTTGAAGCGATCGAGGTCGAGCAGCAGCACCGCGAATTCTTCGCCGGACAAGGTCAGTCGCCTCAAGGCGGCATCGAGCGTCTCGTTGAAGGCGAAGCGGTTGGGCAAGTGGGTCAGCGGATCCTGCCGCACCGTGCGCTCGGCCTCGATCTGCCGCGTCACGCGCCGCGCGAACGACAATGCATTGACGAACACGCCGCGCAGCAGCACGCTTCCGTAGACCACGACGAGGAAGGCGATCAGCAGAAAGGCCAGATCGCCGTTCCTGCCGAGGCAGATGGCGATGCCGACGAAGATCGGGGCCGTGAATGCGATGGCCGCGATCGGAATGGTGCCGAAGGCCAGCGCACCGCCGGCCAGCATTCCGGAGCACAGGCAGGTGATGACGAGCTGGCCGCCGGTGGAGGCGTCGTTGAAGAAGGCAACCGGGACGATGCCCCAGGCGGAGCCGAGCACGAAGGCATTGCGCACCAGGCGGTGCATGGCGCGGCGCGAGACGAATTGCGGCTTGGTGATGCGGCGTGCCGCGCGGGATTGCAGGCCGAACGCGATCGCCGCGCCGGCCACGGCGGTGGCCCAGATCGCGGCGGAGATCCTGTCCGGCGATTGCCACAAGGCGATGGCGAGCACGATGGCGTTGCAGGCGTTGGCCAGCATGATGCCGACCGAATAGCCGAGCACCAGGGACATCTGTTCGGCGCGGATATGGCCGGCCACGGCCTCGTCGGTTGCAGGACCGCCAAAGGCCGACAGATCGCCGGCGAACAGCCGCGCGAAATAGCTGGTCGTTTGAGTCCGCATTCCAGAGCCTAGCAGCTTGGGCCGGTTGTCCGGCGCGGAGCCGAGAATTCGCTGCAAACCTTTGACGAACTATGAATTATCCTTCGCCGCAGGGGATGCGCCGACCACTTCTGCGTGTTCAATGGAAGGTATCGATAACAAATCGATACAAATGCGTATCGTGGGACTCGCTCACCGCCCCATCTGCTTCGGATCGTAATAGAACCGCTCCTCGACCAGCTTGTCGCCACGCCACGTCTGCCACGCGATTTCGTCCAGCGTCCGGGTGATCCCTTCCGCATTGGTGAAGCTGAAGGTCCAGCGTGTCGCGACATGGTCGCCCTCGATCAGGCTCGGACCGATGCGCACGGCCCTGACCTCCTTGGTCGCCGCCAGCACGCCGCGCTCCTTGGCGACCAGCTGCTCGCGTCCGACGGTCGGCGGCGCGTTGTTCTCATAGGTTGCTGCGTCGGGCAGATAGAATTGCTCGATCGCGCCGACGAAATCCCCATCTTCCAGGCGCTTGGCAAAAGCTTCGACAATCTCACGGCTCGGCATGGTACACCTCGTGACAAAACCGACTGGTGGTCGGTAAATACCGACCGGTAGTCGAAAAGTCAACTGGCGGCCTCCGCGCGGTTGGATTAGACGGGAGCCATGGCAAAACAGGCGGAGCGGCGGGCGGCGACATCGGAGGCAATCCTGCTGGCGGCACGCCGCCTGTTCGGGACGCAAGGCTTTGCCGCCACCACCATGGACGAGATCGCGGAGGCAGCCTCCGTCGCCAAAGGCGCGGTCTATCATCACTTCAGGACCAAGGAGGCGGTGTTCGAGGCCGTGTTCGACCAGGTCTCGCGCGACCTCGTCGTCGAGATCGACGGTGCCGCGCGCGCCGAGAAGGACGTGCTTGCCGCGATGGTCGCCGGCACCCAGCATTACTTTGCCGCGACCGCGAAGGGGTCGACCGGCCAGATCATCCTGCGCGACGGCCCGGCCGTCCTCGGCTGGGAGCACTGGCGCGAGATCGACGCCAAGCACTTTGGCGGCAAGCTGCCGCGGGCGCTTTCCGCGGCGATGGACGCCGGCCTCATCGCGCGGCAGCCGGTCGAGCCGCTGGCGCGATTGCTGCTGGGCGCGGTGACCGAGGCCGCGGTCGCCTGCGCCGGCCATGCCGATATCGCAAGGGCGGGCGCGGAATATGCCCGTGCGTTCAAGTCGCTGGTCGAGGCGCTGCGTGTCGCTGCATGATCTGCTAGGTGACGGAACGGGAAACGCCTACGGCAGCAAGAAGACAGTCAGGACATGACCGCAAACACCTCGCTCACATCCAACGATCCAGAGTTCGACTACATCATCGTCGGTGCCGGCTCCGCCGGCTGCGTGCTCGCCAACCGCCTGTCCGCGAACGGCAAGCACAGCGTGCTGCTGCTCGAGGCCGGCCCGAAGGATTCCAACATCTGGATCCACGTCCCGCTCGGCTACGGAAAGCTGTTCAAGGAGAAGAGCGTCAACTGGATGTACCAGACCGAGCCGGAGCCCGAGCTTAAGGGCCGCCAGGTGTTCCAGCCGCGCGGCAAGACGCTGGGCGGATCGAGCTCGATCAACGGCCTGCTCTACGTCCGCGGTCAGCACGAGGATTACGATCGCTGGCGCCAGCTCGGCAATACCGGCTGGGGCTACGACGACGTGCTGCCCTATTTCAAGAAGGCCGAGAACCAGTCGCGCGGTGCCGATCAATATCATGGCAGCGGCGGTCCGCTGCCGGTCTCCAACATGATCGTAACCGATCCGCTGTCGAAGGCCTTCATCGACGCCGCGGTCGAGACCGGTCTGCCCTACAATCCTGATTTCAACGGTGCTACCCAGGAAGGCGTCGGCCTGTTCCAGACCACGACGCGCAACGGCCGACGCGCCTCGACGTCCGTTTCCTATCTCGGCCCGGCAAGGACACGCGGCAATCTCAAGGTCGAGACTGAAGCGCTCGGTCAGCGTGTGCTGTTCGAGGGACGTCGCGCCGTCGGCGTCGAATACAGGCAAGGCGCAACCGTGCGCCGTGCGCGGGCGCGGCGGGAGATCGTGCTGTCGAGCGGCGCCTACAACTCGCCGCAGCTGCTTCAGCTCTCCGGCGTCGGGCCCGGCGACCTCCTGCGCAAGCACGGCATCGACGTCGTGCTTGACGCGCCGGGCGTCGGTCACGATCTCCAGGACCACATGCAGGTCCGCATCGTGATGCGCTGCTCGCAGAAGATCACGCTCAACGACACCGTCAATCATCCGCTCCGCCGCACCCTCGCCGGCGCGCGCTATGCGCTGTTCCGAAAGGGCTGGCTGACGATCGCGGCCGGCACCGCGGGCGCGTTCTTCAAGACCAGCCCGCGGCTCGCCTCGCCCGACATCCAGGTGCATTTCCTGCCGTTCTCGACCGACAAGATGGGCGAGAGGCTGCACGACTTCTCCGGCTTTACGGCGTCGGTGTGCCAGCTCCGTCCCGAGAGCCGCGGTTCCTTGCGCATCCGGAGTGCGGACCCGACCGTGCCGCCGGAAATCCGCATCAACTACATGTCGACCGAGACCGACCGCTCCACCAACGTCGAGGGCATCAAGATCCTGCGCAAGATCCTGAACGCGCCGGCCATGAAGCCGTTTGTGGTCAGCGAGTATGACCCCGGGACGAAGGTATCCACGGACGCCGAGATACTGGATTATTGCCGCGACCGCGGCAGCACCATCTACCATCCGACCTCGACCTGTCGTATGGGCAACGACGCGCTCGCGGTGGTCGATCAGCGGTTGAAAGTGCGGGGCCTCGAAGGGCTTCGCGTCGTCGACGGCTCGGTCATGCCGGATCTCGTGTCGGGGAACACCAACGCGCCGATCATCATGATCGCCGAAAAGGCCTCCGACATGATATTGGAGGATGCGGGATAACCCGCGCTTGTTGAGAGGACCAGGACTTGGCTACGCGATTGAGGATCGGCACACGCAAGAGCGCGATGGCGCTGGCACAGACGGAAGAGATCGCGCGCCGCCTGACCGCCGCCGTGCCCGGTCTCGACGTCGAGATCGTCAAGTTCGACACAACGGGCGATACCGACCAGACCAGCAAGCTGCTGCCCCATGGCGGCAAGGGCGGCGCCTTCGTGGCGCAGATCCGGGCCGCCGTGCTGTCGGGCGATCTGCAGGCGGCGATGCATTCGCTGAAGGACATGCCCGGCAACGAGGACACGCCTGGCCTCGTCATCGGCGCCACGCTGTCGCGCGATCCGCCCAATGACGCGCTGGTGCTGCGCGATGGTATGACCCTGGAGGCGCTGCGCCAATCGCGCGGCAAGGGTTTTAAGATCGGCACCAACGCGGTCCGCCGGGCCGCCTATGCGCGGCGGCTGTTTCCGGATGTCGAGGTGATCCACTTCCGCGGCGCCGCCGACACCCGCGTGCGAAAGCTCGACAATGGCGAGAAGCAGAAGCTGCCGGATGGCGGCGCGGTAGGCCCGGCGGACGCGCTGATCATGGCACGTTCCGGTCTCGACCGCGTCGGCCTCGCCAGCCGCATCGCCTATGAGTTCACGGCAGTCGAGATGCTGCCGGCGGCGGGACAGGGCATCGTCGCGGTCGAATGCGCCGCGCAAGACTGGCAGACGCGGCAGATCCTGTCATCGATCGACGATGCTGCCGCGCACGCCTCTGCCGATGCCGAGCGCGAGGTGCTGTGGGTGCTGAACGGTCACTGCAATTCGCCGGTCGCGGGCTTCTCGACCATCGCGGGCGACCGGATGTCACTCACCGCGTCCGTGCTTGATCTCTCCGGCAACACCATCATCGAATCCTCGCGCGAAGGTCCCGCCGATCGCCCACGCGAGCTCGGCCGTGCGGTGGGGCTGGATCTGCTGATGAAGGGCGCCGCCGAGATCATCGAACGCAGCCGGCCGCGCTGAACCCGTTAATTCCGGCCTAATCTGCTGCAATTTTACACAAACTTGTCGTTATCTTGTCGAGAACCGTCTCGGTGACTTTCGCTTTTCCTGCGGCCTTGCCCAGCGCATAGCAGTCGCGGTTGAGCGAAAGAGGCGACGACGATGACTGCGAACGAGATATTCATTCTCGAAGACGATCTGACAACCCGCGCGATGATGAGGATCGTGCTGGAGAAGGCGGGCTATCAGCCGGTCTTCTTTGCCGATGGCGAAGCCCTGATCGCGAAGGCCCGCGATGCCTCTCCAGCCTGTATCCTTCTCGACCTGTGCCTGCCGGGAATATCGGGGCTGGACGTTCTTGGACAGCTGACCGATCAAGCCTATCCGGCACCTATCCTCATGGTGTCGGGACAGGGCGATATCCCGACCGCCGTCCACGCGCTTCGGGCCGGAGCGGCGGATTTCGTCGAGAAGCCATTCAGTCCTGCAGATCTGGTTGCGCGGATCGAGTCGGCCGGCGTGGGCGTGCCTGCGCATTCAGCGAATCCAGCGGACCATTTCAAGGAATCGCGCGGGCTCACACGGCGCGAATGCGAGGTTTTGGATCATCTGATCGCGGGATCGTCGAGCAAGGTGATTGCGCGGAAGCTCGGTATCAGTCCGCGAACGATCGAGGATCACCGCGCCAGCATCATGCGAAAGGCCGGCGTCAAGTCGATCGCGCAGCTTTCGATCATGGTCTTCGACGAGGCACATGACCTGAAGGGCGAGCCCGCCGCCGCCGGGCGCCGCACCGTTCACTGACGATACAGGCGGTCGACGCTCTTGTCCGCTCCGTTAGGGCGAGACGAACTACCCTCTCACGCGCTTGATCATCTGTTCGACATGGGCGATCGGCGTCTCCGGCTGGATGCCGTGGCCGAGGTTGAAGACGAAGCGCCCTTGCGCAAAATTGGCCAGCACGTTGTCGACCGCGCGGTCGAGCGCGGCGCCGCCCGTGATCAGCACCAGCGGATCGAGATTGCCCTGCACGGCGACCTTGCTCTGCACGCGCTCGCGGATGAAGGCGGGCTCTGCGGTCCAGTCGATGCTGACCGCGTTGACCCCGGTCGCCTCGACGTAGCCGGGCAGCAGGGCGCCTGCGCCGCGGGGGAAGCCGATGATCTTGGCATCCGGCACCTTGGCCCGCACGCCCTCCACGATGCGCCGCGTCGGCTCGACCGACCAGCGCGCGAATTCGGCCGGTGGCAGCACGCCGGCCCAGGTATCGAAGATCTGCAAGGCGTTGGCGCCGGCATCGAGCTGCGCCAGCAGATATTGAATGGAGTTCTCGACCAGCACATCGACGATCTCAGCGAACGCCTCCGGATGCCGGTAGGCCATCATCCGGGCCGGCGCCTGGTCGGGCGTGCCCTGGCCGGCGACCATGTAGGTCGCGACCGTCCACGGCGCGCCGCAGAAGCCGATCAGCGCGACCTTCGGGTCCAGCGCGCTACGTACGATACGCAGCGCCTCGAACACCGGCTCGAGCTTGCCGAAATCGGCGCGCCGCATCAGCGTCGCGACCTTGGCGGGATCATCCAGCGGATCAAGTCGCGGGCCCTCGCCGACCTCGAACCGCACCTCACGTCCGAGCGCATAGGGGATCACCAGGATGTCCGAGAAGATGATCGCCGCATCGAAGCCGAACCTGCGGATCGGCTGCAGTGTCACCTCGGCCGCAAGCTCCGGGTTGAAGCAGAGGTCGAGGAAGCCGCCGGCCTTGGCGCGCACCTCGCGATATTCCGGCAGATAGCGGCCGGCCTGCCGCATCATCCACATGGGCGGGGTGCTCTGGCGCTGGCCGGAGAGCACGTCGATGAAGGGCTTCTTTGCAGATTGGGGCACGAATGGTCCTGAACAGGGTTATGGCCCCTGATACACCGCCTCGGCCCGCAGCGGAACAGGGGAACCAGCGCAATCGGGCCGCGTTGACCAGCCGATGGAGGAGATCATGGCTGAGACATTCAATCCCGCGCCGCATGACAAGCACGCCGACGATCTGCGCGAAGCGCTCGCTGCCGACCGGCAATCCAAGCTCGATGCCGGGCTGAAGGACACGTTCCCGGCATCCGATCCCGTGAGTGCCGCCCAGCCGACGCCCTCGAAGGCCGATGCCGATGCCGACAGTCCCTCGCTCTGGGACAAGGTCAAGGCGATTTTCAGCTAGCCGGCGGGAGGAGGCCGGATTCCGATAGGCTCGCTAATATCCTGTTAGCAATGCGCTGATTGCGGCATCCGTAGGACTACTGGAACCAGGGCAGATCGCCGCGTATTCCAGTAGGGATTTCAGAGTTCACTAATAGAAGCGGCAGAGTTTCCGAACCATCGGAGAATTCTGCCGCATGAGCCTTGCGACCCAACGAGCCGGATGGAGCTATCTGCCGCTGCGAGCGGCAGCTTTCGTCGCGCTGACCTGCGCGACCATCCTCGGCGTCAGCGGCTGGCGCGAATGGGCCGCGCGCGATGCTGTGCTCAGGGGTGCCGAGATGGAGATGGCGAACGTCACCCGTTCGCTGACCCAGCATGCCGAAGACAGCCTCGATCTACTGGATTCCGGCGTCGTCGGCACCGTCAGCCGGATCGAGATGGACGGCACCGGTCCTGAAACGATCACCAAGCTCGGCAACGTCCTGGAGGCGCGCAAGAAGGCCGTGCCGCGGATCCACAACTTTGCCATCATCGACGAGCACGGCAACTGGCTGACCGCGCCCGGGACGACCGCGTCGACCCTGAGCGACGATGCCTTCTTCCGTTATCATCAGCTCTCGCCGAAACGGGAGCCCTTTGTCGGCCGCCCCGTGAAGAGCCTGCTCGAAGGCGAATGGGTGGTCACCTTGTCGCGCCGCTTCAACAAGCCTGACGGCAGCTTCGGCGGCGTGGTCCTCGCGACCATCAGCTCCCGATATCTTGCGCGCTTCTACGAGCAGTTCGAGATCGGCCGCAACAGCTCGGCGGCGCTGGTGCACGGCGACGGATTGATCATCGCGCGCAATCCCAGCAACGAAAAGTTCGTCGGCCACAGCGTCGCCGATACTCCGCTGTTCCGCGACGCCAGCCTGCAGCGGCCGAGCGGCGTCTATCATTTCAAGTCGCCGCTGGACGGTGCCGAGCGGCTCAGCTTCTACAAGCGCAGCAGCCGCTATCCGCTGGTCATGCTGGCCACGCTCGACAAGGAGGAGCTGCTCGCACCCTGGCGCGCCGCGGCCATCTCCCGCATGCTCTACGTCGTCGCGCTGGTGATGCTGATTGCCATCATCGGCGCCGTGCTGGTGCGGCAGTTGCAGCGCGGTCAGCGCATGGCCGCCGCCCTGGTCGAGAAGGAGGCGCATTTCCGCCTGCTCGCCGAAGGCTCCAGCGACATGGTGACGCGCATCGGGCTCGACGAGCGGCTGCGCTATGTCTCCCCCTCGTCCATACGCGTCGTCGGCTGGCGCGCCAATCAGTTGATCGGCACACCGGCGCTGGCGGGCATCAATCCGGAGGATCTGCCGGAGGTCCAGGGCATCGTCGACGCCATGAAGCGTGGCGAGCGGGAGGAGGCGCGCCTCATCTACCGCAACTCGCACCGGAAGAACGGCGAGGTCTGGCTGGAATCGACGATGCGCGTGACGCGCAAGGACAATGGCCGGGTCGACGGCGTGGTCGCGATCTCCCGCGACATCACCGAGCACAAGAAGCTGGAAACTAGGCTCGAGACGCTGGCGATCGAGGACAGCCTCACCGGCCTTGCCAATCGCCGCCGCTTCGACGAGCGCTTGAAGGAAGAATGGGCGCGCGCCTATCGCGACCGCTCCAGCCTCGCTTTGCTGATGATCGATGTCGATCACTTCAAGGCCTACAACGACGAATATGGTCATCCCGCGGGCGATGCCTGTCTGCGCCTGGTGGCCAAGATCATCGCGGCGGAGACGCAGCGCGCCGGCGATCTGGCGGCGCGTTATGGCGGCGAGGAATTCGCCATGCTGCTGCCGAACACCGATGCCGCCGGCTGCGCTCTGGTCGGTGAACGGATCCGCACGGCCATTCACGAGGCCGGCCTCGCTCATAGCAGCAATCTGGCGTCTGGATGCGTCACCGTCTCGGTTGGCGGTGCGACCTGCCGGCCGGCGCTGGAGCGCACGGCGGGCGTGGCCTCGCTGGTTGAAGCTGCCGACCGGGCGCTCTACGCCGCCAAGGACGCCGGCCGCAACCGACTGATGATGTCCGGCGAGCTCATGAGTTTGATGCCCAAGGCATCCGGCCAGTAGGGCGGCTCAATAATGCGGCGGAGGCTCGTTGGCGGGCCCCGGCGCATTCGCCTCGGCCTCCTGGAGCCGCTCGCCGAGCTCCGAGATCTTCCGCGTCAGCACGTCGATCTGCTTCCACTGCGCGGTGATGGTCTGGTTCAGCGTCTCGATCGTGTCGTCCTGATAGGCGAGGCGCGTCTCCAGCGTATCGATGCGCTCGCTCAGCGTCTTGATCTCATTCGTCACGCGCAGCGTCCTTGTTCTGTTCGCGCAAACCGTGGCCCAGCGCGACGCGTTCGTCGAACACGAAGCATTCGCCGCGCCAGCGGCTCTGTGCCTCCGGCACCTCTTCCAGATATCTGAGGATGCCGCCCTTGAGGTGATAGACCTCGGTAAAGCCGCGCGCGAGCAGATGCGCGCTCGCCTTCTCGCAGCGGATGCCGCCGGTGCAGAACATCGCGATCCTGCGGTGCCTGGCCGGATCGAGCCGCTCGGCGGCAAAATCCTTGAACTGGCCGAAGCTCCTGATTTCAGGGTCGACGGCGCCTTCGAACGTTCCCATCGCCACCTCGAAGGCATTGCGGGTGTCGAGCAGCAGCGTATCGGGTGCCGAGATCAGCGCGTTCCATTCGCTCGCATCGACATAGGTGCCGACCTGGCGGGTCGGATCGGCAGCCGCATCGCCGAGCGTGACGATCTCCTTCTTCAGCCGCACCTTGAGCCGCCCGAACGGCATCGCCTCGGCGGTCGAGAATTTCAATTCCAGATTGTCCAGCCTGCCGCCGAACAGGTCGCCGTGCGCCAGCTCGCGGGCGAGGGCGTCGATCGCCTCCGGCGGGCCGGCGAGCGTGCCGTTGATGCCTTCCTGCGCCAGCAGCACGCTGCCCTTCAGCCCGAGGCTGGCGCAGAACGCGCGCAGCGGCTCCCGCAGCTCGCGGTAATCGGGCAGGGCGGCGAATTGGTAGAAGGCGGCAACCTTGTAGATCATGCGGCTCGTTTAGCAGGCAGGCGCCGTCCAGAAAACCCGCATGGCCGGGACTGGCAAAAGGTCTATACGCCCGGCGGATGGCAGCCATTTCCTTGGCATGCCAGCATTGCCCGGACGGGCCGGAATGTGTCATGTAGGCCCGGTTTTTCCGAGACGGTGCGCGCACCGGCGCCAGCGGCCCGAGTGGCCTAACGAGAGCAAGAATTCGATGAGAAACTTCCACTTCCCCGGCAGGTCCACGGTCCACGCCACCAACGCGATGGTTGCGACCTCGCATCCGCAGGCCTCGCTGGCCGCGATCGAGGTGCTGCGCGAGGGCGGGACGGCGGTGGATGCGGCGGTGGCCGGCTCGGCCATTCTCGGCGTGATCGAGCCGCAATCGACCGGCATCGGCGGCGACTGTTTCGCGCTGATCCAGCCGCGCGGTGAGGGCAAGATCATCGCCTATAACGGCTCCGGCCGCGCGCCGAAGGCGGCCAACGCCGACTGGTATCTCGAGCGCAAGATCAATTCGGTGCCGTTGACCTCGGCGCATGCGGTCTCGATCCCCGGCGTGATCGACTGCTTCGCGACCGTGCTGCGCGACCACGGCAAGTTCGGCTTCGACCGGCTGCTGCAGCCCGCGATCAAGGCGGCCGAGGAAGGCTATGTCGTCGCGCCCCGCATCGCCTTCGACTGGAAGAACCAGTTCGAGAAGCTGAAGGCCGGCACCAACACCGTGCGCTACCTGTTGCCGGGCGGCAAGCCGCCGGTGGCCGGCGACGTCATCCGCCAGGCCGAGCTCGGCAAGACCCTGCGCGCGATCGCCAAGGACGGCCGCGACGCCTTCTACAAGGGCGCGGTCGCCGAAGACATGGTCGAAACCCTGCGCGGGATCGGCGGCCTGCATACGCTCGACGATTTCGCCGCGCACACCACCGAGACCACGACGCCGATCGGCACCATGTACAAGGGCTACGACGTCTGGCAGTGCCCGCCGAACGGCCCGGGTGTCACCGCGCTTCTGATGCTCAATATCCTGTCGCGCTTCGACCTGACCAAGTACGCGCCCCTCAGCGTCGAACGCTTCCATCTCGAGGCGGAAGCCGCGCGCATTGCCTACATGAACCGCGAGATGCATGTCGCCTCGCCTGCGCACATGAAGATCAACGTCGCCGAGATGCTGGAGAAGGGTTTTGCCGACGATTACATCAGCAAGATCCGCATGGACGGCATGCTCGATCTGCCGAACGTCGCGCCGCCGATGAATCCGTCGACCATCTACATCACGGTGGTGGACAAGGACCGCAACGTCTGCTCGTTCATCAATTCGGTCGCGCATTCCTTCGGCTCGGCGATCGTCTCGAACAAGACCGGCGTCTTGTTCCAGAACCGCGCCGGCGGCTTCCGCATCCAGCCGGGTCATCCCAACTGCATCGAGGGCGGCAAGCGGCCGCTGCACACCATCATGCCGGGCCTGCTCACCAAGGGCGGCCGCTCCAGGATGTCGTTCGCGGTGATGGGCGGCCAGTACCAGCCGACCGGCCAGACTCATCTCCTGACCAACATTCTCGATTATGGCTGCGACGTGCAGGAGGCGATCGACATGCCGCGCGGCCTGCACTACGAGGGCCAGTATCAGCTCGAGGACAGCGTGCCGGCCGCGATCGTCGAGGGTCTGAAGAAGCTCGGCCACAAGACCACCAGCGTGGTCGGCCCGCTCGGCGGCGCCCAGGCGATCTGGATCGATTGGGACAAGGGCACGCTCACCGGCGGCTCCGATCCGCGCAAGGACGGCTGCGCCCTGGGTTATTGATCGCCGCGCCGGTTCCTGGCGCCAGATCAGAATAAGTTGACGAAGGGCGGTGCGGCATTTGCTGCGCCGCCCTTTCTCGTTCGGAACGTAGCTCATTGCTTCCGGTTAAGGGGCGATGAGCGGCGCAGGCGTGCGCTGCTTTGCAAGAAGCGGCGGAGGCGTCGATGTCGAACACGTCAGGTTCCAAACAGTCAGCATTCGATCGGCGCGCCTTCATGGCAGGTGCCGCCGGCAGCGCGCTCGTCCCGCTCACGGCGCGCGCGGCCGCAGCGGAGGCGAGGGCCGCGGCCCCACAGGATCCCGCGCTTCCCGTCGACGTCACGCTCCACGTCAATGGCAAGGAGAAGCGGCTGAGCATCGATGCGCGCACCACGGTGCTCGATGCCCTGCGCGACCATCTCAAGCTCACGGGCAGCAAGAAAGGCTGCGACCACGGTCAGTGCGGCGCCTGCACGGTGCTGATCGGCGATCGTCGGGTGGTCTCGTGCCTGACGCTTGCGCTCGCCGCCGAGGGGCAGGAGATCACGACCATCGAGGGGCTCGCCACCGACGACCACCTGCATCCGATGCAGCAGGCTTTCATCGACAACGACGCCTTCCAGTGCGGCTATTGCACGCCCGGCCAGATCATGTCGGCGATCGCCTGCGTGAAAGAGGGCCATGCCGGCAGCGAGGCCGACATCCGCGAATATATGAGCGGCAATATCTGCCGCTGCGCCGCCTATCCCAACATCGTCGCCGCCGTGAAGCAGGCCGCGCCCGAGATCATGAAAGGCTAGGCGCATGCGACCATTCTCGTATCAGAGAGCGACAGATCCGACCGCGGCCGTGCAGGCACTCGGTGCCGCAGCCGCTGCCAACACGCCACTGACGAAGGCGACGGCGCAGCCGCTGGCCGGCGGCACCACGCTGATCGATCTGATGAAGCTCGACGTGATGCGACCCGCAGGGATCGTCGACATCAATCCGCTGGCCCAGGGCTGGTCGGCGATCGAGCTCAAGGGTGACGGCCTGCGGCTCGGCGCGCTCGCAAAGATGGCGGACGTGGCTGCTCATGCCGAGATCGAGCGTCATTATCCGGTGATCGCCAATTCCCTGAAGCTCGCGGCCAGCGCGCAGCTGCGCAATATGGCGACGCTCGGCGGCAATGTGATGCAGCGGACCCGTTGCAGCTATTTCCGCGACGTCACTTACGAGAATTGCAACAAGCGCAATCCCGGCTCCGGCTGCGCCGCCATGGACGGCGTCAACCGCATGCATGCGGTGCTTGGCGTGTCCGATCAATGCATCGCGACTTATCCCGGCGATTTCGCCCAGGCGCTGATCGCGCTGGATGCCATGGTCGAGATCACCGGCCGGTCCGGGACCCGCAATATGCCGTTCGCCGAGTTGCACAAGGCACCCGGCAGCACACCCGACATCGAGACCACGCTGCAGCCGGGCGAGCTGATCTCGGCCTTCTCGGTCTCCGGCCGCTGGCCGCGTTCGGTGTACCTCAAGGCGCGCGACCGGCAATCCTATGAGTTCGCGCTGTCGTCGGCTGCGGTCGCCCTCGACGCGCAGGACGGCACGGTCAGGGAGGCGCGGATCGCCCTCGGCGGCGTCGCCACCGTGCCGTGGCGGGCGAGAGAAGCGGAGGCGCTGTTGAAAGGGCAGAAATTCGATGACGGCCTTGCGCAGCGTGTTGCCGATGCCGCCTTTGCAGAGGCGCGCGGGCGCCGGCACAACAGCTTCAAGATCGCGCTCGGCAAGCGCGTGGTGGCACGCGCGCTTCAGCAGGCCGTAACCATGGAGATCTGATCATGACCGCTGCAGCTCCCGAGCCGAAGGAGAATATGGGCCAGCCCGTGTCGCGCTACGACGCGGTGGTGAAAGTCACGGGGCGGGCGACCTACGCCTCCGACATGCCGCTGGACAATCCCGCTTATGCATTCCTGGTCACCAGTGCGATCGCCAAGGGCCGCATCGACCGTTTCGGTCTCGACGACGCCAGGGGCGTCCGCGGCGTGATCGAGATCGTCACCTACGAGAACGCTCCGAAGCTGAAGGACTCGAAGCTCTTCAGCGACGGCGGCTATGCCGGGACCACGATCCAGCCGCTGAAATCCGCCGAGATCTCCCACGACGGCGAGATCATCGCTGTCGTCGTCGCGGAGAGCTACGAGGCCGCGCGCGAGGCGGCCAACCGCGTCAAGGTCAGCTACACGGCGACAGCGCCCAGCGCGACGTTCGACTCGCCTGGAACGACCGCAGCTGCGGCCAAGGGACAGAATGCACAGTTCAAGGAAGACGCCAAGGTGGGTGATTTCGCCAAGGCGTTCGACGCCGCCGAGGTCAAGCTCACCGCCGCCTATGACACGCCGACGCAGCACCACAATCCGATGGAGCTGTTCACGACGAGCTGCGCGTGGATGGGCGACAATCTCGTCATCTATGAAGGCAGCCAATACGTCTATGGCCTGAAGAATGGTGTCGCTGAGCAGCTCGGCATCGACGCCGACAAGGTGCGCGTGGTCAATCCCTATGTCGGCGGCGGCTTTGGCTCGCGCGGCTCGATGACGCCGCGGACCGCCATCATCGCAGCTATTGCCAGGCGCCTGAACCGCCCGATCAAGCTGGTCCCGACCCGCGACCAGGGTTTTACCATCACGACTTATCGTGCCGAGACGCGGCACGAGATCAAGCTCGGCGCCAGCCGCGACGGCAAGCTGGTTGCTCTGCGGCACGAGGGGGCCGAGATCTCCTCGCGCGCGGACGCTTACTGCGTCGGCGGCACCAAGACGACGACACGGCTCTATGCCTGCGCCAACGTCGACAGCCTGGTGTCGATCGTGCGCGCCGATCGCAACACGCCCGGCTTCATGCGCTCGCCGCCGGAGGTGCCGTATCTGTTCGCACTGGAGAGCGCGATGGACGAGCTCGCGGTGAAGCTGAATATCGACCCCGTCGAGCTCCGCCGGATCAACGACACCACCAATGAGCCCATTGGCGGCAAGCCATATACGTCGCGCGCGTTGATGGCCTGCTTCGACGAGGCGGCGAAGGCGTTCGGCTGGGCGCAGCGCTCGCCGCAGCCCAGATCGATGTCGGACGGCGACTGGCTGATCGGCCATGGCTGCGCCGCCACCTGCTATCCGACCCAGATGGCGCCGTCTGCCGCGCGCGTGCGTCTGCAGCGTGACGGCCGCACCCGGGTCGAGATCGCCGGCCACGAGATCGGCACGGGCGCCTACACGGTGATCGCCCAGACCGCGGCCGAGCGGCTTGGCGTGCCGCTCGAAAAGGTCGCAGTCTTCATGGGCGACAGCGATCTGCCGCCGGCGCCGGTGGCCGGCGGATCGAACTCGACCGCGAGCACCTGCTCGGCGGTGATGATGGTGTGCGACCAGATCCGCCAGCGCCTGTTCAAGGCGGTGATGCCGGGTCAAAGCCTGACCGACCGGGCCAAGGAGACCGTGGGTCTCGGTCAGACGCCGGCAACGCAGGCAGCGAAGAGCGATCGCCCGCTCGATCTCGAAAAGGCCTTCGACGCGCTCGGGGTCGGCGTTGTCGAGGAGTATGGCGAGTGGAAGCCGGAGGGTGCGCCGCTGGATTCCTTCCGCGCCATGCATAGCGGGCATCCGCGGCTCGTCGGTGGTCACCAGATGAAGGACCAGATCGCCTATGCGTTCGGTGCGGAGTTCGTCGAGGTCCGCGTCAACCGTTTCACGCACGAGATCCGGTGTCCTCGGCTGGTCGGCGCCTTTGCGGCGGGCCGCATCGTGAACCCGCGCACGGCGCGGAGCCAGCTCATGGGCGGCCTGATCTGGGGCATGTCGTCGGCGCTGCTGGAGGCCACGGAAATCGACGAGCGCAATGCGCGCTACGTCAACGACAATCTGGCCGATTATCTCTTACCCGTGAACGCGGACGTATCCGGCGTCGAGGTGATCATGCTCTCCGAGCAGGACGATCGTATCAATCCGGCCGGCGTCAAGGGCCTCGGCGAGCTCGCCAATGTCGGCACCAATGCCGCGATCTGCAACGCGATCCATCACGCCACCGGCCAGCGCATCCGCAAGCTCCCGGTCCGTCTGGAAAATATCGAGGTTTAGAGGGTGGAAACCGCCGCCACCTTGCGCTAGACACCTTCCGCCTCAAACGGAAGGTGTCTTATGCAGCGTTTCCAACGCGCGCTCCTCACGCTGATGTCGGCACTCGCGATCACGGTGATCGCCGGGGTGTCGCATTTCGTTTCCACCACGGCCTCGGCCCAGACCGCAGGAAAGACCATGACCACAGCTTCAGGCTTGCAGATTATCGACACCGCTGTCGGCACCGGCGCCTCGCCGCAGCCCGGCCAGATCTGCGTGATGCATTATACCGGCTGGCTCTACGAGAACGGCCAGAAGGGCAAGAAATTCGACTCATCCGTCGATCGCAAGGAGCCGT
Source organism: uncultured Bradyrhizobium sp. (assembly GCF_936943645.1). Lineage (GTDB taxonomy): Bacteria > Pseudomonadota > Alphaproteobacteria > Rhizobiales > Xanthobacteraceae > Bradyrhizobium. The sequence goes on from NZ_CAKZJO010000013.1 coordinate 20,384, forward strand.
TCGAATTCCCGATCGGCAAGGGCCGCGTCATCGCCGGCTGGGACGAGGGTGTCGCCTCGATGAAGGTCGGCGGCAAGCGCACCCTGATCATCCCGCCGCAGCTCGGCTACGGCGCCCGCGGCGCCGGCGGTGTCATTCCGCCGAACGCGACGCTGATGTTCGACGTGGAATTGCTCGGGGTGAAGTAACGGATCGAGCTCAGCACAAACAAAAAGACCGGCCTTTCGGCCGGTCTTTTCGCTTTCAGCTTTGACGCGTCATTCCGCCGCGCGCTTGGCCGCGGCTGCGGCGCGATCGATCGCGTCCTTCGCGGCGTCCTTGGCATCGCCCATGGCCTGCTGGCCCTTGCCCTTGACTTCCTGGACCACGCCTTCGCCCTTCATGCGCTCGGAACCGGTGGCCTCACCGATGCCCTGCTTGGCCTTGCCGATCGCCTCGTTGGCGGTACCCTTGATCTTGTCGGTCGTGCTACCCATGAAACGCTCCTTCCGGTTTGCTTGGAATGACAACGTTTGACGGCTACGAGAGTTCCGATTTTGGTATGGCTCGCGAGCGCGGCTTTGGGTTAGTTTGCCGCGCACGGAACCAACAGAAAGCAAGTCCCATGACCGGCCATGACCATTCGCATTCCCACCATGACCACGATCACGACGATCGTTGGAAACATGACGGCGTGCGCGTCATTCCCGGCAACCAGCTCGATACCAACGTGCCGTCGACGGCCGGCATGAACCGCGCGGCCGCCATCAATTTCGCGCGCGTCGGCGCGCAGAAATTGTGGGCTGGCACCGTCAGCATCAAGCCCGACGCCAAGACCGGCGCGCATCACCACGGCCATCTCGAAAGCGTGATCTATGTCGTGAAGGGCAAGGCGCGGATGCGCTGGGGCGAGAGCCTGCAATTCACCGCGGAGGCCGGTCCCGGCGATTTCATCTTCGTCCCGCCTTACGTGCCGCACCAGGAGATCAATGCCAGCCCGGACGAGGTGCTGGAATGCGTGCTGGTGCGCAGCGACGGCGAGGCGGTGGCGATCAACCTCGACATCGAGCCGGTCGAGAAGCCCGAGACCGTGCTGTGGATCGATCCGGTGCACCGAGACCCGAACGAGAAGAAGTAGGGCCTGACGGTCCTTGCTGGTTCTGCGCGCCAGGGCCGGCAGACGTGATTCAAAAAATATCCGGAGGCGATGTCGGATGGGTGTCGGCCCGTCCGTCCTTGGGCAGAAGCCGCCCAAGGAGCCTCCGATGCCCAGGATGATTTTCCTCAATCTGCCGGTAACCGATCTCAAGCGTGCGACCACCTTCTATGAGGCGGTCGGCGCCACCCGGAACCCGCAATTTTCCGACGACACGGCGAGCTGCATGGTCTTTTCCGAGGCCATCTACGTGATGCTGACGACCCACGACAAATTCCGTCACTTCACGCCGAAGCCGATCGCGGATGCAAAGACATCGAACCAGGCGCTGTTCTGCATTTCCGCCGACAGCCGCAACGAGGTCGACATGATCGTTGACCGGGCCGAGGCGGCGGGCGGCGTGGCGGATCCCAGCCCGAAGGACGAATACAGCTTCATGTACGGTCGCAGCTTCGAGGATCCGGACGGCCACATGTGGGGTGTGAACTGGATGGACATGGCGGCCGCTCCGCCGCAGCCCGCCATGGCAGAGTCCTGATCGCCGTCCTCCGAACGCTCAACCGAAGGGAGCCGTCACAATGTCCAAGCTCGTCCCCTGCATGTGGTTCAACGGCGACGCCGAGGAAGCCGCGAAGTTCTACACCTCGCTCGTGCCGAATTCGGCAATCACGCACGTCCAGCGCAATGTGTCGGACAATCCGTCCGGCAAGGAAGGCTCCGTGCTCGTCGTCGAGTTCACGGTGGCAGGGCAGCCGCTGGTCGCGCTGAACGGCGGCATGAAGATGGAATACACCCACGCCATCTCGCTGATGATCCATTGCGACGACCAGGCCCAGGTCGACAGCGTCTGGAATGCGTTTCTCGCCCATGGCGGCAAGGAAGAGCAGTGCGGCTGGCTCAGGGATCGCTGGGGCGTGGCCTGGCAGGTGGTGCCGAAAGTGATGTTCGAATTCCTGTCGAGCCCCGACAGGGCCGCTGCCGCACGCGCGATGCAGGCCATGATGAAGATGGTGAAGCTGGATGTCGACGTGTTGCGTCGCGCGTTCGAGGGCAAGTCGGCGGCGTGAGGGAGCGCTCTTGCCACATACTCACTGTCATCGCCCGGCTTGAACCGGGCGATCCAGTACTCCGAGAAGGCAGTGACCAAACCGATGGGCTGCGGCGTACTGGATGCCCCGGACGAGCCGGGGCATGACAGCGGAATTTGAGGCGAGATCTCGCCGCTAGTAATTGATCCGCAGCCCGACGCCGCCGTGGATGGTGTTGCCGACCGGCTGTGGGCCGAGCGTACCGTTGGCGAACAGATCCACGATCCAGCCCTTCTGCACGCGGAAGCCGAGGCGGCCGCCATATTCGAACCAGCCCTGGTTGCCCATGGTTGGTACCACCATGCCCTGGCCGGTCACGGTGGCGACGATGCCGCTATGGCTCGCGAACGACTGCACCCAGCCGCCATTGATGTTGGTCTCGATATTGCCGCCGAACAGATGCGTCCACTGGCCGCCGATCTTGACGAGGCTGGTGCGGTCGGTGCCGGTGGCGATGCTGGCGTCGAACGGGTTGAAGGCCACCGCGCTGTCGCTGTAGCCGGACACGCGCTGCCAGAGCTGCCAGATCTCGATCGAGGCTGCGACCTCGTCGCGCGGCGAGATACGGCTCATCCAGCCGGCGCGGCCATAGACTGCGTAGTTCGAGGCATTGGTCGAGCTCGTGACGCTCACCGGCCCGAGGCTGGTGTCGTAGCTGCGGGTGTAGCGCGCCTTTTCCCACGGCGTCAGGATGGTGCCGACGTCGAAGAACGGGCGTGACGAGCCCCAGTCGGTGAAGTCGTAGCGCAAGGCGAAAGCGCCGATCGGGGCGCTGGTGATCTTGTATCCGCCCTCGTTGTATTGCGTGTAGGCGATGCCGGCGAGCAGCGACAGATTGTTGGTCAATTCCTTGCGGCCGTGGATGCCGGCCGAGAACGAGCCGGCCGAGCCGAACGCGCTGATGCAATCGCTGCAATTTACCTGCTCGTTGACGCCGAGCAGGACCGTGCCGAGCACGCGGTTGGTGATCATCTGGTTGAAGCGCTGGTCGGCGAGGCCGCCGACCGAATTGCCGCTGGAATCGGCGCCGGTCGGTGTCGGACTCGGCGACGGATAGGGATTGGGCGAGGGTGAAGGCGAAGGATATGGGCTCGGCGAGGGCGACGGCGAGCAGCCTTCCTCACAATTGGTGAGGTTCAGGGTCGCGGCGGAGACCGGCTGCTGAAAGCCCCATGCCAAAGTCATGGTGGCCATGGCCGCCAGCGCGGCGGCAAGAAGCATCTCGCGGACAGGGAGCCTTGCCATCGTCAGCGCCCGCACAGCATGCCGTCGTCATGGACGGCGGGCGTGATGGTCGGCGAGGCGTCGGCATACTGGTTGACCGAGCACAGCCCGGCGCTCGCAGCGCAATTGGCGGCGAAAGTCCAGGGCGGGGTGTTGGTCTTGGTGATGCTGACCTTGCCGCCGGTCGACGTGATGATCGCGGTGTCGCCCGGCTGGGTCAGCTGCACGCATTGGAAGTTCGTCGTGCAGACGCTGGCGGCGCCGTCCTGCAGCACCACGACGGAGCGGCCGCGCTGCGAGAGGATGTCGAGCGTGGTGCCGCGCACGCCTATGGTCGCAAGCGGCGTCGTGATCTTGTAGGCGGTCTTCTCGGAATGTCCGGTGACGAAACGGAACGCGCCGGTGGTCATGCGGATCGCGACGTCGCGATAGCTGTGCTCGTCGTTGAAGACGGTGCGGTCGAGCTTCAGCGTGGCGCTGGGCCCAAGCGACAGATTGGTGCTGTCCGCCATCACGAAGCGCGCGGCGCTGTCGGCGCCGGTACGCACAGTCTCGTCGCGCAGCATGCTGTCGCCGACATTGATCGGCGTGGTGGTCGCGGCGACGCGCACCACTTCGTTCTGGATCACGACGGCCTCGCCGACCCGCGTCTGCGCCTGCGCGCAAGGCGCGGCACACAATGCGGCCGACAGCAGAGTGGGGAAAAGCCAGAAACGCAAATTCATTTCGCAACCGATCGATGTGTCCCTGATCGTACCGGATCGCGCACGCTTGCGATGTGGCGGAATTATCACAAGCGGCGCGGGACGTGCGCTATGCTTAGTGACAGTTGCGGCAGAATGCGTTCAATGAAAACCGCGCTTTCCATTTTTGTCCGGTGACGCAAATTTGCCACGCAAAACAGCCCCACAGCAGCCGCTTCAACCATCCGCAGTTCCAGTGGTGTCGCGGAGCGCAGTTATTGCTGTCGCGATTTTCCTGGTCGCCCATCTCGCGCTGCTGATCGGCCTGACGACGCCGAATAAGTTCGTCTTCGACGAGGTGCACTACGTGCCGGCGGCGCGGCAGATGCTGGCGCCGGTAATGTCCCAGCCGATGCTCAATCCGATGCATCCGCCACTGGCGAAGGAGCTGATTGCGATCTCGATCGCGGCCTTCGGCGACAACGCGCTCGGCTGGCGTTACCCCGCGACATTGTTCGGCGCATTGGCGGTCGTCGCGATCTATCTGTGCGGTCTCGCGCTGTTCGCCGCGCAAGCACCCGCCATCGCCGCGGCGCTGATCGCGGCGTTCAACCAGATGCTCTACGTGCAGGCGCGCATCGCCATGCTCGATATCTTTGCGCTCGGCTTCGGCCTGCTCGCGATCGCCGCCTTCATGCACGGATTTCGACGCGCGCGGCCGCAGGCGCTGTTCGCGCTCGCGGGGGCGTTGTTCGGCTGTGCCGCCGCCTGCAAATGGAGCGGCCTGTTTCCGCTCGGCGTCTGCATCGTCGTCGTCACGGTGATCCGTCTCATGCAAGGCTGGCGCACGCTGTTCGCCGACGCAAAGCCGGACGACTGGTATCGACCGGACCTCTGGCCCGGCTTGAAGCTGCATCATCTCGGGCTGTGCTTCGCGGTCTTGCCCGGTATGGCCTATCTTGCCGCTTTCGTTCCGCTCTACGGGCTGTCGCTGCCGGACCTGATCGAGGCGCAGCGCCGGATCTTCGCCGACAACACCACGACTGCGATTGCCGGCCACACCTATATGAGCGCGTGGCCGTCCTGGCCGCTGCTCGCGCGCCCGGTGTGGTTTCTGTTCGACAAGAGCGCGGAGGACAACGTCTCCGCGGTCGTCTTTCTCGGCAATCCCCTGGTGCTGTGGCCGGCCCTGCTTGCGCTCGTGGTCGTGCTGCGCGATTTCGTCGTTGAGCGCCGCTGGGATGCGTTCCTGATCGCGGCGTTCTATTTCGGTCCCTGGCTTGCCTGGGCCTTGCTGCCGCGCACGCTGGGTTTCATTTACTACTATCTGCCGGCAGCCACGGCGACCTCGCTCGCACTGGTCTATGTGCTGCGCCGGGACGGCCTGCCGCGCTGGCTGCTTTGGGCCTATGTCGGTGTTGCGGCGATCGGCTTTGCGGTCATGCTGCCGATCTCCGCGGCCTTCATCGGCACCTCGATGCGGAGCTTCAGCCGGCTGATGCTGTTCCAGAGCTGGATCTAGTGCCCGCTTGCGTGCATATGGCAGGTAGAATTAACTTGCCTGAATCAATCGGTGCGTGTGGACTGGCCGTCATCCTCGGAACTGGGGGGGCGGGTGAGCATAGAGGATCGCATCGCTAGTCCGGACTATTCGAACGCTGACTGGTTGCGGGCCGTCGTCGATACCGCGGTGGACGGCGTGATCCTGATCGACGCGCGCGGCGGCGTCCTGATGTTCAATCCGGCCTGCGAGAAGCTGTTCGGCTATTCCGCCGGGGAAGTCATCGGGCGGAACGTCAAGGTGCTGATGCCGTCATCCTACCGCGACGCGCATGACGGCTATCTTCACAATTACCATGTCAGCGGCGAGCGCAAGATCATCGGCATCGGCCGCGAAGTCGTGGGGCAGCGCAAGGACGGCTCGACCTTTCTGATGCATCTGTCGGTCGGCGAGAGCCAGCAGGCCGATAGCGATTCGATCTTCGTCGGCATCATTCACGATCTCACCGAGCGGGAGCGGGTCGAGCGCGAGCTGCGCGAGAGCGCGGCGCGATTGCGCGCGGTCGTCGACACCGCCGTCGACGGCGTGATCCTGATCGATTCCGACGGCATCATCCTGAAGTTCAATCCTGCCTGCGAAAGGCTGTTCAAATACGAAGCCGACGAGGTGCTCGGACAGAACGTCCGGGTGCTGATGCCGGAGCCCTACCGATCCGAGCATGACGGCTATATCCGCAATTTCATCGCGACCGGCGACAAGAAGATCATCGGCATCGGTCGCGAGGTGCTGGGCCGGCGCAAGGACGGCACGACCTTCCCGATGGACCTGTCGGTCGGCGAAGCCAAGCAGGACGGCTCGTCCATCTTCGTCGGCATGATCCACGATCTGACCGACCGCAAGCGCACCGAGGCGCAACTGATCCAGGCGCAGAAGATGGAGGCGGTCGGACAGCTGTCCGGCGGCATCGCTCACGACTTCAACAATCTCCTCACCGTCATCGTCGGCAATGCCGAATATCTGGCCGAGCAATTGGTGCCGCGCTCCGACCTGAAGCGTCTCGCCGACGACATCTGCAGTGCCGGTGAACGCGGTGCGGAGCTGACGCAGCGCCTGCTCGCCTTCAGCCGCAAGCAATTGCTGCGGCCGGTCGAGACCGAATGCCATAAGCTCGTCGAGTCCATGTACAAGCTGTTGCGGCGAACTCTGCGCGAGGACATCGAGATCGCCTCGCAGGCCGACGCCACGCTTCGGCACGCCTTTGCCGATCCCGTCCAGCTCGAATCGGCGATCCTCAATCTCGCGCTGAACGCCCAGGATGCGATGGCATCAGGTGGGCGCCTGACCATTTCGGCGGCCAATGCATCGCTCGATGCCGGCGACCACAACGTTCATCCCGACGTGGCGGCGGGCGAATATGTCGTGATCGCCGTGACCGACACCGGCTCCGGCATGCCGAAGCGGGTACTGGAACGCGCGTTCGAACCTTTCTTCACCACCAAGGAGGTCGGCAAGGGCAGCGGGCTCGGGCTCAGCATGGTGTACGGCTTCGTCAAGCAATCCAACGGCCATGTTACGATCTATAGCGAGCCGGGGTTGGGAACGACCGTGCGGATCTATCTTCCGGCCGTGTTGAGCAGGTCGCAGGGCGTGCCGCTCGCGGTCGAGAGGGAGGTGGTCCAGAGTGGTTCGGAAATCGTGTTGGTCGTCGAGGATGATCCGTTCGTCCGCTCCTATGCGGTCATGAGCCTCGAGAGCCTGGGCTACAAGGTCTTGTCCGCCATCGACGGCAAGGAAGCATTGCAGACGCTTGCCGCAACGCCGCAGGTCGACCTGCTGTTCACCGACGTCGTCATGCCCGGGGGCGTCAACGGGTGGGAACTCGCAGGCCTCGCCCGCAAGCAGAGGCCGGAGCTGCACGTGCTGCTGACCTCGGGTTACGCCCTCGAAACGCTGGCGGCGAACGGCCATGTCCGGCAGGGTGCTCTGATCCTGGAAAAGCCTTACCGCAAGGCCGAACTCGCGCGGCTGGTCCGGGAGGCGCTCGCAGCACCAGTGCTGGTCTGAGCTGCGACCCGCCTGCCGCGTGGCGGCAGGCGGTCGTCGTCAGATTACTTGACGCGAGATCACTTGACGCTGGATCACTTGGACGCGGTCTTGGTGTCCATGTTCACGACCTGGACGCGGCGGTTGATCGGATCGGCACCGTTGGCGGTGTCCTTCAGCTTGGTCTTGCCGTAACCGACGGTGACCAGATCAGTGCCGTTGAGGCCGTAGTTCTGCATCAGATATTTCTTGATGGTGTCGGCGCGCCGCTCGGAGAGCCCTTGATTGTACTCTTCGCCGCCGATCGCGTCGGTGTGGCCGGCGACCACGAAGGTCGAGCCCTTGAGCGCCGGGTCGGACAGGGCCTTGCCGAGCGCCTGCACCGAGGACATCGAGGTCTTGGCGATGTTGGCCGAGTTGTAGTCGAACTGGATCTCGAGATCGATCTTCGGCTTGGTCGCGGCGAGCTCGGCGATCTGCTCGCGCTCGCCCGTCGAGAGTGACCGGGTCGAGCGGTTGCGCACGGTGTTCAGGAAGGTCGCTTCCTTGGCTTGCTCCTTGGCCTGCGCCGTCGTGTCGGCCTGCGGGCCGACGGACAGGCCGCGGGTCGCCGGCTTCGGCTTCAGTGCATCCAGGATCTGGCCAGTGGTGACGTTGTTGTCGCCGGCCAGAGCCAGGCCCGCCGTCATCGACAGCGCGGCGGAAAGGGTCATCGCCTTCAGTCCAAAAAACTTATCAAAACGGGTCATTGTCGTATCCTCGGTGTTACGCCTGATAGCGATTTGATGCTGCGAGCATAGGCTGGGTTCAAACGCCCCGATGTGATCTTGGTCACGGTGGCTACAGCGCTTGCAGGCTCAGTCTTGTGTCTTTCCCGGCGTTCCGGGCGGTGAACCGGCATGTTTCGCGGCCGCTCCGGGGGCAGGGTCGATCGTCCCAATAGCAGTGGTCGTCATCTCCGCGGGAAAGGTTCATGCGGCGGCCGGCCTTGTGTGATCGAAATCACTGAGGTCACGGGCTCTTGGACCGTCCCGGCAGAGAGAGCCCGGTCATGTGTCTCGCCTTCGGCACCGCGTCCGGAAACCTCTGCATGCCTATCGCCAATGGATGCCCGCTCAGGTGTCTGTTCATTGCATCGCAGCAAGAAAATTGTCTTCTCCGCGAAACGTCGGCGCGAGAGAATACGTAATTGCGAAGGCCGGCATGACGCCGGTTTCGTTTTACGGAGGAGACTTTTCGATGAAGATCTTGCTCACCGCCGCAGCCTTTGTCGCGTTCACCCTGTCGCTGTCCCCGGCGTCCGCTGCGATGATGGCGTGCACCAAGGACAACATGATGAAGTCCGCGGCGATGATGGGCGGCACGCCCGACACACCGGCCAAGATGGCGTCGAACAAGGAAATGGCCATGGCCAACACGGACATGAGCAATGGCAAGATGAAGAGCGCCTGCATGCACTACATGAAGTCGCAGAAGGCCATGATGGCGAAGTAGGCCTGGGCAGCCTCATCGAGCCGCGCTGTCAGCAGATGGCAGCGCGGCTTTTTCGTTTCCGGCGTTGATCGGGTTCTTTCTCCCGGAGCGAATCCCGCTACATTGCGTTCTGCAATGTCACGCGCGCCCAAACCGTTTCCGCTCACCACGACACAGGCCCGGCAGATCTGGCTGCATGCGCAGCGGCTGGATGAGCGCACCCCGTTCGGCGAGGGCGCACAGGCCGTCGCGGATGCGGTGGCCCATCTCGGCTACGTGCAGATCGACACTATCAACGTCATCGAGCGCTGCCACCACCACATCCTGTTCAGCCGCATCCCGTCCTATCGCCGCGCTGATCTGCGTCACGCCCAGAGCGTCGACAGAAGCGTGTTCGAATACTGGACGCACGCGCTTTCGTACGTGCCGGCCGGCGACTTCCGCTTCTTCCTGCCGGCGATGCGCGAGCACGGCCGCGAGGGTCATAAATGGTTCGCCTCGGTGAAGCCTGCGGACACGCGCAAGGTCATGCGGCTGGTACGCGCCGGTCCGCTGACGATCCGCGATATCGAGGACGACGTCCTCACCGAGAAGGAGCATCTGTGGCAGAGCCGCAAGCCCTCGAAGCGGGCGTTGCAGCTCGCCTTCTATACCGGCGCCGTGACCATCAGCGAGCGCCAGGGCATGCTCAAGACCTACGAGCTGATGACGCGCCATTTCGGCTGGGGCAAGCTGCCACGGCCGGCTTCGGCCAAGGAGATCACCGCCTATCTGCTCGACCGCGCCTTGCGGTCGCAAGGCGTGGTGAGCCTGGATTCGATCTGTCATCTCGATGCGCCGCGCAAGAAGGCGGTGGCCGGCCTGATCGCCTCGCGCGTCCGCCGCGGCGAGCTCATGCCCGTCGCGATCGATGGCGCCGGCAAGCAGGAGCATTGGGCAGCGCCCGCCTCGCTCGAGGCGAACGGTGAGACGGTCTCGCCTGATCTCGTCCACATCCTCTCGCCGTTCGATCCCCTCATCATCCAGCGCAAGCGCACCAACCTCATCTTCGGTTACAACCATCTGTTCGAGGCCTATGTGCCGAAGGCCAAACGCAAGCTCGGCTATTTTGCGCTGCCGGTGCTGGTCGGCGACGAGATCGTCGCCGCGCTCGATCTGAAGACAGACCGGCAGGCGAAGAAGCTGTTGATGCAGAAATGGACGTGGGTCGGGCAGGGCAGGAGGACGGCAGGGCGCAAGGAGCTCAAGCGCGTGATCGAGGATGAGCTCGATCGCTTCGAGCGGTTTCAGCTGGCGGAGTGAGAGGTCGTAGGGCGGATTAGTTAGCCGAAGGCGTAATCCGCCATTGCAGCCGCGGCGAAGAGAAGAGGCGGATTACGCTGCGCTAATCCGCCCTACGCAGCGCCGTTAGCCGATCGATCCACACGCCGAACGCAATTCCCGCCGCATAGGCCACCAGATTCCACAGCGAGAAGATGCGCCCGAGCAGAAGCGCGCCGGCGGTCGTTAGCCTGAACGCATCGAGCCAGGGCATATGCACCAGCCGCGAAAACTCCACCGCCGCCGCGATCACCATCGCGATGGCTGCAAGCTGGCTTTGCGTCAGCCGCGGCAGCAAGACCCCGACCAGCAGAAACACCATCGTGGCCCAAAGCAGCGAGCCGCCATACTTCACGACGAAAGCCGGCAGCCCGAGCGGAAAGCCGTACCAGCGCAGGGACAGTCCGCAGGCAATGACGATCAGCGCGAGGGCGGCACGGATCAGCGATGTCCGGAGCGATGCAATGGCGTGATCCGGCTGCGTCCCGTGCATTGCTCGCTCCATTGACTCTTTGTCCGCGATGCTCAAAACCGCGATCAGCCCACAAAAGCAACAACCCGGGGGAAGCCATGAGCCAGACCACCACCTATGCCGGTTCCGCCGGCGCCACCAAGTCGGAGATCGAGACTTCGACCATCCGCGCCATCTCCTGGCGCCTGATTCCTTTCCTGGTGCTGGCCTACTTCTTCTCCTATCTCGACCGCGTCAATCTCGGCTTCGCCGCGCTGACCATGAATGCGGAGCTGAAGTTCACGCCGCTGATTTTCTCCTGGGGCGCCGGCATCTTCTTCATCGGCTATTTCATTTTCGAGGTGCCGAGCAATCTGGCGCTGGAAAAGTTCGGCGCCAGCCGCTGGATCGCCCGCATCATGGTGACCTGGGGCATCATCTCGGCGCTGATGGCGATGGTTAGCGGCGTCACCAGCTTCTACGTGCTGCGCTTCCTGCTCGGCGTTGCCGAGGCCGGCTTCTTCCCCGGCATCATCCTCTATCTCACCTACTGGTATCCCGCCGAATATCGCGCCCGTTTCCTTGCGGCCTTCGCCATCGCGGTGCCGGTCTCGACCGTGATCGGCGCGCCGATCTCGGGCCTGTTGCTCGGGCTCGACGGCATGATGGGCCTGAAGGGCTGGCAGTGGCTGTTCATCATCGAGGGCATCCCTTCCGTGCTGCTCGGCATCGTCACCTGGTTCTACCTCACCGACAAGCCGGAGAAGGCGGACTGGCTCTCGGCCGAGCAGAAGGCCTGGCTCAAGGCGAAGCTCGATTCGGAGATCGCGGCCAAGCAGGCGGTGAAGCATGTCTCGCTCGGCGAGGCGCTGTCCTCGCCCAAGGTGATCGCGCTCAGCCTGATCTATTTCGGCTTCGTCGGCGCGCTCTACGGCATGCAGTTCTGGCTGCCGCAGATCGTCAAGGCGTTCGGCCTCACCAACGCGCAGACCGGCTTCGTCACCGCGATCCCGTATCTGTTCGGCACCATCGCGATGATCCTGTGGGCGCGGCACTCCGATGCGACGCGCGAGCGGGTGAAGCATGTCGGCGCGCCCCTGCTGCTCACCGCCGTCGCGCTTGCCGTCTCCAGCTACCTGACCGATCCGACCATGACGATGGTCGTTCTGACCGTGGCTGCCATTGGCGTGTTCTGCTGCTTCGGCGTGTTCTGGACCCTGCCGACCGCCTGGCTCTCCGGCACTGCGGCGGCCGGTGGCATCGCCCTGATCAACTCGATCGGCAATCTCGCCGGCTTCGGCGGTCCCTATCTGATCGGCTGGGTCAAGGAAGCCACGGGGCAGACATCGACCGGTCTCCTGGTGCTCGCCGTGCTGCCGCTGCTCGCCGGCATCCTGGTGTTCATCGGCGGCCACGACAGCAAGCACGAGTTCGCCGGGCAGGAGCAGTAGGGCCAAGTAAACGGTCCTGTAGGGTGGGCAAAGCGCAGCGTGCCCACCACCTCTCCCCGGCTGAGATCGTGGGCATGGCGCTAGCGCGCCTTTGTCCACCCTACGGCATCTCGCCTGACGCCCGCGACTGCTTCGGCTCACCCACCAGAGCACCTTTTCGACAACAGTACCCGTCTTGCTACCACCCCTTAACGATCACGCATTCCTGATGACTGACGATTATTGACTTTTATCAGTGATTAGTCGACATTCCTCTCATTCGAGCTGCAGGAGTGTCCTTCGATGTTCGTCCGGTCCGTTTTGTCGAGCTATTCCAGGCTGTTGGCAGGTGTGTCGCTGGCCCTGATGGCCGCCAGCCTGGCTGGGTGCAATGACACCGTCGCCGAGAAGGCCGAGCCGCCGCGGCCGGTTCTGGTTGCGACCGCGCATTATGATGCCGAGACCCCCGAGCGCAGCTTCGTCGGGACCGTCCGGCCCCGGATCGAGAGTGACCTCGGCTTCCGCGTCGCCGGCAAGGTTGCAAAGCGCCTTGTGGAAGTCGGCCAGACCGTCGAGATCGGCCAGCCGCTCGCAACCCTCGATGAGGTCGATTTGAAGCTGCAGGCCGAGCAGGCCGCTGCCGAGCAGACCGCCGCGACCGGCGTGCTGGCGCAGGCCGCCGCCGCCGAGCAGCGCGCCAAGGATCTGAAGGCCAAGGGCTGGACCACGGACGCGCAGATGGACTCCAGCCGCGCCGCCGCTGACGAGGCCCGTGCCCGCCTCAACCGCGCCGAGCGCGCGCTCGAGCTGAGCAAGAATTCCCTTTCCTACGCGACGCTTGTTGCCGACGCCCGTGGCGTCGTCACCGCAACGCTGATCGAGCCCGGCCAGGTGGTCGCCGCGGGCCAGGCTTCGATCCGTGTCGCCCGCTTTGCCGAGAAGGAAGCGGTCGTCGCGATCCCTGAGACGCTGGTTGGACGTGCCAAGTCGGGCGTCGCCAGCGTCACCCTTTGGTCCGAGCCGAACAAGAAATATGCAGCCAAGCTGCGCGAGATCGCACCGGCGGCCGATCCGGCCACGCGCACATACCTTGCAAAGTTCTCGCTGCCCGAGGCCGACGACAAGGTGGCGCTCGGCATGACCGCGACGCTGACGCTGTCGGACGCCGCGACCGAACGCGTCGCGCGGCTGCCGCTGTCGGCGCTGTTCAACGAAGGCGGCAAGCCGTCCTTCTACGTCGTCGACGACAACGGCGCGCTCACCTTGAGGCCGGTCGTGGTGAAGTCTTACGAGAGCAAAGACGTCGTGATCACCGGCGGCGTGGAAGAGGGCGCCAAGATCGTGGCCCTCGGCGTGCAGAAGCTCGATCCGGGCCAGCGGGTGCGGGTCGTCTCGTCACTGTCCTTCTGAGTTTTTCTAGAGGTTACGTCGTGTGAGGTGAGTTTCGGCCTTTGTCCCTAAGCAAAGGCTGAAGCGGCGAAGCGATCCAGAACCTGCCCAGCCCCCTGGATTGCTTCGCTGCCTCCCGACGACGGTTTGAACTGAGCGGCTGTGGTTATTGCAACTGGATCGTGTTTCGGAGAGAGCGATGAAGCGCTTCAACCTTTCGGCCTGGGCCGTCAGCCATCCGACGCTGGTTCTCTTCCTGATGCTCGTGCTCGGCGTCGCCGGCTTCTTCTCCTACGAGAAGCTCGGCCGCGCCGAGGATCCGTTCTTCACGGTGAAGGTGGTCAACGTCTCCGTGATCTGGCCCGGCGCGACCGCGCAGGAAATGCAGACGCAGGTCGCCGATCCCATCGAGAAGAAGCTCCAGGAACTGCCCTATTTCGAGAAGGTGCAGACCTATTCCAAGCCCGCCTTCACCGCGCTCCAGGTCACCTTCCGCGACAACACGCCGCCGAAGGACGTGCCCTATCTCTTCTATCTCTTGCGCAAGAAGCTGGTCGACGTGCAGGGCCAGTTGCCGTCGGGCATTCTCGGGCCCGTCGTCAACGACGAGTTCTCCGACGTCGATTCCATCCTCTACATGATGACCGGCGACGGCGCCGATTATGCCCAGCTCAAGAAGGTCTCCGAAGGTTTTCGCCAGCGCCTGTTGAAGGTGCCTGGCGTGACCAAGGTCGACGTCTACGGCAACCAGGATGAGCGCATCTTCGTCGAGTTCAGCCACGCCAAGCTCGCCACCCTCGGCATCACGCCGCAGGCGGTGTTCGATTCGCTCGCCAAGCAGAACAACGTGACGCCCGCCGGCACGGTCGAGACGTCCTCGCAGCGCGTGCCGCTGCGCGTCACCGGCGCGCTCGACGGCGCCAAGGCGGTCGCCGAAACGCCGGTCGAGAGCAACGGCCGCGTGTTCCGCCTAGGTGACATCGCCACGGTTACCCACGGCTATGTCGATCCGCCGAGCTTCGTCGTCCGCCAGGAGGGCAAGGCGGCCATCGGCATCGGCGTCGTCACCGCCAAGGGCGCCAACATCCTCGAGCTCGGCAAGGAGGTCGAGAAGGCGACGGCCGAGTTCATGAAGGCCGTGCCGCAAGGCATCGACGTCAAGCTCATCGCCGACCAGCCCAAGGTGGTCGAGCACGCCGTCGGCGAGTTCGTGCACTCCTTCATGGAAGCGCTCGTCATTGTGCTGTTCGTTTCGTTCCTGGCGCTGGGCTGGCGCACCGGCGTCGTGGTCGCGCTGTCGGTGCCGCTGGTGCTCGGCATCGTCTTCGTCGTCATGAACACGATGTCGCTCGACCTGCACCGCATCACGCTCGGCGCACTGATCATCGCGCTCGGGCTCTTGGTCGATGATGCCATCATTGCGGTCGAGATGATGGTGGTGAAGATGGAGCAGGGATGGGACCGCATGCGGGCGGCGTCCTTTGCCTGGGAATCTACTGCGTTTCCGATGCTCACGGGAACGCTGGTCACGGCCGCTGGCTTCCTCCCCATCGGCTTTGCCAATTCGGCGGTCGGCGAATATGCCGGCAGCATCTTCTGGATCGTTGCGATCGCGCTGGTCGCCTCCTGGTTCGTGGCGGTGATCTTCACGCCTTATATCGGCGTCAAGCTGCTGCCGGAGATGAAGGCCCACCACAACCACGATCCGCATGCGGTCTACGAGACCCGCATGTACCGGGGCTTGCGCGCCATCGTGCAATGGTGCGTCAACCACCGCATCACCGTGGTGGCCGCGACCGTCGGCGTCTTCATCGCCTCGATCGTCGGCTTCGGCCATGTCCAGCAGCAGTTCTTCCCGCTCTCGGAGCGGCCCGAGCTGTTCTTCCAGTTGCGCCTGCCGGAGGGCACCGCCTTCAACGTCACCGAAAAGGCGGTGAAGCAGGCCGAGACGCTTCTCAAGGACGACAAGGACATCGAGACCTACACGTCCTATGTCGGCCAGGGCTCGCCGCGCTTCTGGCTTGGCCTCAATCCGCAGCTGCCGAACGAGGCCTTTGCCGAGATCGTCATCGTCGCCAAGGGCGTCGAGGCGCGTGAACGCATCAAGGCCAAGATCGAGAACGCGGTTGCCGAGGGCATGTTGTCCGAGGCGCGCGTCCGCGTCGACCGCTTCAACTTCGGCCCGCCCGTCGGCTTCCCCGTCCAGTTCCGCGTGATCGGTCCCGACGCCAATACGGTGCGCGAGATCGCCTATCAGGTCCGCGACGTCATGCGGCAGAACAAGAGCGTCAAGGACGTCCAGCTCGACTGGAACGAGCAGTCGCCTTACCTCAAGCTCGTCGTCGATCAGGACCGCGCCCGCGCCATGGGCCTGACCCCGCAGGACGTCTCACAAGCGCTGGCGATGCTGATCTCGGGTTCGCAGGTCACGACCGTGCGCGACGGCATCGAGAAGATCGGCGTGGTCGCCCGTGCGATCCCGTCCGAGCGCCTCGATCTCGGCGGCGTCGGCGACCTCACCATCACCTCGCGCAATGGCGTTGCCGTGCCGCTGCAACAGATCGCCAAGATCGAGTATGCGCATGAGGAGCCGATCATGTGGCGGCGGAATCGCGACATGGCCATCACCGTGCGCTCCGACGTCGTCGACGGCGTGCAGGCGCCCGACGTGACCAATCAGATCACGCCGAAGCTGAAGGCGATCAAGGATCACCTCGAGCCGGCCTACCGGATCGAGGCGGGCGGCGCCTTCGAGGAATCGGCCAAGGGCAATGCCTCGATCTTCATCCTCTTTCCGGTGATGGTCATGGTGATGCTGACGCTGCTGATGATCCAGCTGCAGAGCTTCTCGCGCCTGATCCTGGTGTTCCTGACCGCGCCGCTCGGCATCGTCGGTGCCTCGCTCGGGCTCAACGTCGCCAATGCCCCGTTCGGCTTCGTGGCGCTGCTCGGCCTGATCGCGCTTGCCGGCATGATCATGCGCAACACGGTCATCCTGGTCGACCAGATCGAGACCGACGTCTCCCACGGCCTGACCCGGCGCGAGGCGATCGTGGAGGCCACCGTCCGCCGTGCCCGTCCCGTGGTGCTGACGGCGCTCGCCGCCATCCTCGCCATGATCCCGCTGTCGCGCTCGGCGTTCTGGGGTCCCATGGCGATCACCATCATGGGTGGCCTGTTTGTGGCGACATTCCTGACGCTCCTGTACCTGCCGGGCCTCTATGCACTCTGGTTCAGGAAGAGCCTGGACGAGGCCGGTACCCCTGAGCAGCCTGCCGCGCCGCAGCATGGGAGCGATGACCAGCACGCAATTCCGCTTGCCGAAGCGGCTGAATAGATGAGAAGACTGCTGACCAACGAGTCCTGACTGATGGCCCTTATTTCGGAACATATCGAAGTCGACACCCGGGATCGGATCCTCGAGGTGGCCGAGCGGTTGTTCCGCCAGATCGGCTACCAGAAGACCACGGTCGGCGACATCGCCAAGGAGCTCAGGATGAGCCCCGCCAATGTCTATCGCTTCTTCGAATCGAAGAAGGCGATCCACCAGGCGGTGGCGCGGGGCCTGATGGGCGAGGTCGAGCTCGAGGCGCAGCGGATCGTGGCGCGGCCCGGTCCGGTGCCGGAGCGCTTCCGGGAATTGCTCACCACCATCCATCGCATGAATACCGAGCGCTATGTCGGCGACAACAAGCTGCACGAGATGGTCGAGATCGCGATGCAGGAGGATTGGCAGGTCTGCGTCAACCATATGGAGTGCATCGCCGGCGTTGTCGGCCAGATGATCGCCCAGGGCGTGGCCTCCGGCGAGTTCGAGGCGAGGGACCTCCAGCTGGCCTCGCTGTGCGCCTGCACCGCGATGATGCGTTTCTTCCACCCCCAGATGATCGCCCAGTGCGCCACCAAGCCGGGCCCGACCATCGACCAGATGATCGATTTCGTCATCGCGGGTCTGTCCCCGCGCCACTGACGTGGCGGCGGGTTTCCCCTTATAAGCGGGCCGACTGCCCCAGGCTGACCGACTGGTGGCGGGCCAGGACGGATCAACACACTCCGTCATTGCGAGCGTAGCGAAGCAATCCAGACTGTCTCCGCGGAGGGATTCTGGATTGCTTCGCTGCGCTCGCAATGACGAGCAAGGGAAAGCCAGCGTGACCGAGAAAGACCTGTACTACTACGAGCCCTCCAAGGGCCACGGCCTCAAGCACGATCCCTTCAACGCCATCATCGCGCCGCGGCCGATCGGCTGGATCTCCTCCCGCGACACCAAGGGCCACGTCAATCTGGCGCCCTACAGCTTCTTCAACGCGTTCTGCTACGTGCCGCCGATCATCGGCTTTTCCTCCACCAACTGGAAGGACACGGTCGAGAACATCCAGCAGACCGGCGAGTTCGTCTGGAATCTCGCCACGATGGACCTCGCCAAGCACATGAACGCGACTGCCGCGCATGTCGCCCCTGAAGTCGACGAGTTCAAGCTCGCGGGGCTGACCGCCGTCCCCGGCAAGCTCGTCAACGTACCGCGCGTCGGCGAAAGCCCGGTCGCCTTCGAGTGCAAGGTGTCCGACATCGTCCGCCTCAAGGGCGCCGACGGCAAGGAGGCCGATGCCTGGCTGACGCTGGGCGAGGTCGTCGCCGTGCACATCGACCAGGCCATGATCAAGGACGGCGTCTACCAGACCGCCGCCGCCCGCCCGATCGTCCGCGCCGGCCGCCGCGGCGACTATTTCGAGATCAAGCCGGAAAACATGTTCGAGATGGTGCGGCCGGATTAGGCCGGGCGCGCTGTCATTCCGGGGCGCGCCGTCAGGCGCGAGCTATGGTGCGCAATTGCGCACCATGGCTCACGCTTCGCGTGCCCCGGAATGACGTGAGAAGACATCTCGGCCCATCCTCCCGGAACTGCCCGCGCACCCTGGCCGTTATGGTCCGGGGCCGCCCGGCCGCGTCAATTTTGCAGCCGAAACCTTCACGCACCCCCGGCCACTTTCCGCTAAAATGCCCGACAACCGCGCCGATGCATGAGGTCTGCCATGAGCTTCCGCCGCGACAAAATCACCAAGCCGATCTTCGCCTGGGCGCGCGGCGTGCTGCCGGCGATGTCCGCGACCGAGCGCGAGGCGCTGGAGGCGGGCGACGTCTGGTGGGACGCCGATCTCTTTACCGGCAACCCCGATTGGTCGAAGCTGCTGAAAATTGCGCCGGCCAGATTGACGGAGGAGGAGCAGGCCTTCCTCAACGGTCCCGTCGACGAGCTTTGCGCCATGCTCGACGAGTGGAAGATTTTTTGGGAATGGCGCGATCTGCCGCAGGACGTCTGGCATTTCGTCAAGCGCGAGAAGTTCTTCGGCATGATCATTCCGAAGGAGTTCGGCGGCCTCGGCTTCTCGCCCTATGCGCATTCGGAAGTGGTGCGCAAGATTTCGACCCGCTCGATCGCCGCCGCCGTCACGGTGATGGTGCCGAATTCGCTCGGGCCCGGCGAGCTCCTGATGCGCTTTGGGACGAAGGAGCAGCAGGAGCGCTGGCTGCCTCGCCTGGCCGATGGCCGCGACATTCCCTGCTTCGGTCTCACCAGCCCCGAGGCCGGCTCCGATGCTGCCTCGATGGTCGACACCGGCGTCATCTGCAAGGGCAGCTTCGAGGGCCGCGAGGTCATCGGCCTCCGCCTCAACTGGCACAAGCGCTACATCACGCTCGGCCCGGTCGCGACGCTGCTGGGCCTTGCCTTCAAGGCCTATGATCCCGATCACCTCGTCGGCACCGACGAAGTGCTCGGCATCACCGTCGCGCTGATCCCGACCGATCTGCCCGGCGTCGAGATCGGCCAGCGCCATCTGCCCTCGATGCAGGTGTTCCAGAACGGCCCCAATTGGGGCCGCGACGTCTTCATCCCGCTCGACTACGTCATCGGCGGCAAGGAGCGTATCGGGCAGGGTTGGAAGATGCTGATGACCGCGCTCGCCGCCGGCCGCGGCATCTCGCTGCCGTCGCTCTCTGCTGCGGGTGCCGCCTATGCCGCGCGCACCACCGGCGCCTATGCGCGCATCCGCGAACAGTTCGGCATCTCCATCTCCAAGTTTGAAGGCGTCGAGGAGCCGCTCGCGCGCATCGTCGCCACCGCCTATCAGCTCGATGCCGCGCGCCGGCTGACCTGCGCGGCGCTCAATGCCGGCGTTCATCCCGCCGTCATCTCCGGCATCATGAAGCTGCACGCGACCGAGCGGATGCGCGTCGCGGTGGACGATGCCATGGACATCCATGGCGGCAAGGCCGTGATCGACGGCCCGCAGAACTATCTCGGTAATCTGCATCGCGCCGTGCCCGTCGGCATCACGGTGGAAGGCGCCAACATCCTGACCCGCAATCTCATCGTGTTCGGGCAGGGCGCGATTCGCGCCCATCCTTATCTGCTCGACGAGATGAACGCGCTCGCCGATCCCGATCGCGAGCGTGGGCTCACGGCCTTTGACAAGGCGTTCTGGAAACATGTCGGCCATAGCTTCCTGACCCTGTTCCGTGCCTTCGGCCGGAGCTGGACCTTCGGCGCCTTTGCAATGGCGCCGGACGCCGGCGATGCCACGCCATTCTACCGCCAGCTCTCGCGCTACTCGGCGGCCTTCGCGCTCTGTGCCGACATGGCACTGCTCACGCTCGGTGGCGCGCTCAAGCGTAAGGAGATGCTGTCGGCGCGGTTCGGCGACATTCTCTCCGAGCTGTATCTGCTCTCGGCTGCGCTCAAACGCTGGCAGGACGAGGGCCGGCAGAAGGAAGACTTCGCCGCGCTTGAATGGTGCATGGCGACCGGCTCCAGGACGATCGAGAACCGGCTGGCCGAGATCCTCGCCAATCTGCCGAACCGCTTTATCGCCGGCTTCCTCAAGCTCGTGGTCCAGCCGTTCGGCGCCCGCGTGCTCGGCCCCTCCGACCGCGTCGTGCACGAATGCGCTGGCATCGTGCTGGAGCCGTCGGCGGCGCGCGAGCGCCTGACGCCGGATCTGGCCCATGTCGATGACGACGGCGGTTTAGCGCGGCTGGAGCGCGCCTTCAAGCTGGTCACCGGCACCGAGGCGATCGCCAAGCGCCTGCGCGCCGCACAGCTGCGCGACTGGAAGGATGCCGTCGCCAAGGGCGTGATCACGCAGGCCGAGGGCGAGCAACTGGCGGCTGCGCATGAAGCTGTCACCGCAGTGATCGCGGTCGACGATTTCGCGCCGGAGGCGCTGTCGCCGATTTACAAGAAAACCGTGAATGTGCATCAGTTCTTCCAGGAACTCGGTGAGCAGAGGGCGGCGAGCTGATGGCACGACCGGTATTCATCATCGACGGCAGCCGGACGCCGTTCCTTAAGGCGCGTTCGGGGCCGGGGCCGTTCACGCCGGTCGATCTCGCCGTGCAGTGCGGGCGGCCGCTGCTGGCGCGTCAGCCGTTCTCGCCTAACAGCTTCGATCAGGTCATCCTCGGCTGCGTCAACGTGATCGCGGACGAGATGAACCCGGCCCGCGTCGCCGCGCTCCGGCTCGGCATGGGCGAGGACATGGTCGCCTTCACCGTGCAGATCAATTGCGGCTCGGGTATGCAGTCGATCGACACCGCCTATCGCTACATCCGCGAAGGCCATGCCGACATGATCCTGGCTGGCGGCACCGAGGCGCTGAGCCACGCGCCGCTGGTCTGGCCGAATTCGGGTGTGCGCTGGTTCGCAGGCCTTGCCACCGCCAAAGGCGTGGCCGCCAAGCTCGCCGCCGCGTTCAAGCTGCGGCCGCGCGATCTCAAGCCGATCATCGGGCTCGAGCGCGGGCTGACCGATCCCGTCACCGATCTGAACATGGGCCAGACCGCCGAGGTCGTCGGCCATCTCTTCGGTATTACCCGCGCGCAGGCGGACGCCTATGCCGCCGAAAGCCATCGCCGGCTCGCGCATGCGCAAGGCGCGGGCTTTCTCAGGGGTGAGGTCGAGACCGCCTTCGCACGTGACGGCAAATTCTTCGACCATGACGACGGCGTGCGGCCGGACTCGACGGCCGAGACCCTCGCAAAGCTGAAGCCGGTGTTCGAGCGCCCCTGGGGCCAGGTCACCGCCGGAAATTCCTCGCAGATCACCGACGGCGCGTCCTGGGTGATCCTGGCCTCCGATGCCGCGGTCGCAAAGCACAAGCTCACGCCGAAAGCCGCGATCGTGGACAGCCACTGGGCCGCGCTTGATCCCAGCATCATGGGCCTCGGCCCGGTGATGTCGGCAACGCCGCTGCTCCAGCGCAACGGCCTCACCGTCAGGGATGTCGAGACCTGGGAGCTGAACGAGGCTTTTGCGACGCAGGTGCTCGGCTGCCTCGCTGCCTGGAACGACGAGAAGTTCTGCCGCGAGATCCTCGGTCTCGACGGCGCGGCCGGCGGGATCGACCGCGACAAGCTCAATGTCGACGGTGGGGCGATCTCGCTCGGTCATCCCGTCGGCACCTCCGGCAACCGTATCGTGCTGCATCTCGTCAATGCGATGAAGCGGCTCGGCACGCGGCGGGGTGTGGCCACCGAGTGCATCGGTGGCGGGCTCGGCGGCGCCATGCTGATCGAGGCGGTGTGACCATGGAGTCCAGGATCATGACCGCGCTCGGCGACCGCGTCCTCGAGCTGGGACCCAAGCCGGGGACTGACAGTCCGTACAAGCACTTCAAGCTGACGCGCGATGAAGGCGGCGTCGCCTGGCTGCTGTTCGACCGCGCCGATGCAAGCGCCAACACGCTGTCCTCCGACGTGATGGAGGAGTTCGACGCGGTGCTCGCGGCGATCGAGACCGAGCGTCCGGCCGGCCTCGTGATCCGCTCCGCAAAGCCGTCGGGCTTCATCGCGGGCGCCGACGTCAACGAATTCCGCGGCGTGTCCGATCCCGACATGGTGGTGACACGTATCCGCGCCGCGCACGCCGTGGTCGATCATCTGGAAGCATTGAAGCTGCCGACGGTCGCGGTGATCCACGGCTTCTGCCTCGGCGGGGGGCTCGAGGTTGCGCTCGCCTGCCAATCGCGCATTGCGATCGACGGTGCGCGCTTCGGCTTCCCGGAGGTGATGCTCGGCCTGCATCCCGGCCTCGGCGGCACCGCGCGATTCACCGCGCTGGTCAATCCCACCCAGTCGATGGCCTTGATGCTGACCGGCCGCACCATCGATGCGCGCCGCGCCAAGTCGCTTGGCCTCGTCGATGCCGTGACCCAGGAGCGCCACGTCCAGGGCGCGGTGAAGGATGCGCTGTTCGGCCGGCTGAAGCGGGCCCGTCCCGGCCTCCTGACCCGCGCAGCCAATTTTGGCCCCGTGCGCGGGTTACTGGCAAAACGCATGCGCGCGGAAGCGGCGAAGGCGGCATCCCGCGAGCACTATCCCGCGCCTTACGCGCTGATCGACCTCTGGGAGACCCATGGCGGCAGCAAGGCCGCGATGCTCAAGGCGGAGCAGGCCTCGTTCGCCAAGCTGATGGTGACGCCGACCGCGCAGAACCTGATCCGCGTCTTCTTCCTGCGCGAGCAGATGAAGAAGGCCGCAGGCTCGGGCAATACGATCAAGCACGTCCACGTCATCGGCGCCGGCGCCATGGGCGGCGACATCGCGGCGTGGGTCGCGGGGCAGGGGCTGCGCGTCTCGCTCGCCGACATGAAGGCGGAGCCGATCGCGGGCGGAATAAAGCGCGCCGCCGAGCTCTACGGCAAGATCATCCGCAAGCCGACCGACGTCCGCGACGCGCTCGATCGCCTGATCCCGGACATGGACGGGGAGGGCGTCCGCAATGCCGATCTCATCATCGAGGCCGTGCCGGAGAGGCTCGAGCTCAAGCAGAAGGTCTATGCCGGCATCGAGCCGCGGATGAAGCCGGGCGCAATCCTTGCGACCAACACGTCGAGCATTCCGCTGCAGGATCTGCGAACGACGCTGGCGCGGCCTGGGCGGCTGGTCGGCCTGCACTTCTTCAATCCGGTGTCGCGGCTGCAATTGGTCGAGGTCGTCAACCACGACGGCAACGACCAAGAGGTGCTGAAGGAGGCCCTCGCTTTCGTCGGCGCGATCGACCGCCTGCCGCTGTCCGTGAAGAGCTCGCCGGGCTTCCTCGTCAACCGCGCGCTGACGCCGTACATGCTGGAAGCCATGGTGATGCTGGACGAGAAGATCGACCAGCGCCTGATCGATGCTGCGGCCGAGCAGTTCGGCATGCCGATGGGGCCGATCGAGCTCGCCGACCAGGTCGGGCTCGATATCTGCCTCGACGTCGGCGACATGCTGCGCACCAAGTTTGGTGATCTCCTGCCGCCCACACCCGCATGGTTGCGCGACAAAGTCGCCAAGGGCGAGCTTGGCCGCAAGACCGGCAAGGGCTTCTATACCTGGAAGGACGGCAAGGCGGAGAAGGCGCCGCTGCCCGAGACCGGGCCGCGCGTCACGGACCAGATGATCGACCGCCTCTCGTTGCCGATGTCCAATGTCTGCGTTGCGTGCTTGCGCGAGGGCATCGTCGACGATGCCGATGCGGTCGATGGCGCCATGATCTTCGGCACAGGCTATGCACCCTTCCGCGGCGGCCCGTTGAATTATGCGCGCACGCGCGGCGTGGAGAATGTCGTGTCCACCTTGCGCGGGCTGGCCGAGCGCTTCGGCGGACGTTTCGCGCCCGATCCGGGCTGGGACAGTTTGCAATAGGGGGCCGTCGGCAAAAAGATGCTATCATGGGTGGTGGAGCCCGTGGGGAGCATCACCGATGCCGACGATCCCGTTCTTCAAGCACGCGACCCTGCGCGAGATCGTCATCACGCGGCTGTGCTGCGGGGCCGATGTCGTCGTGATCCTGTGCTGCGCAAGCTATCTCGTCGGGAATTATCCAGCGGTGGGATTGCGCTGGCCGTGGTTGATCGCGGCGCTGCTGGCCGGATATTTCCTCGCCGACCTTTTTTCGGGGCTGGTGCATTGGGTGGTCGACACCTGGCTCGACGAGGGGATGCTCGGCCGCGGCATCGCCATCACGCGCGAGCATCACACCCACCCCAGTCACGTTCTGCTCTACGGATTCCTCGACCAGGCGTCGCTCGGTGCGGCGCCGAGCGCGGCGGTGGTCGGAGCTGCGGCCGCCGTCACGGCGTTGCTTCCGGCATCCGCGCTCACCTATGCGCTGATGATGGTCTGGTTCGTGATTGCGGCCTGCATGCTGTTCGGCATGAGCTTTCACAATCTCGCGCACTGGCCGGTCCGCCCGCCGCTCCTGCGCATGGCGCAGCGGCTGCATCTGGTCTGCTCGCCCGAGCATCATTGGTGTCATCACCGTGACCACACCATCCGTTATTGTGTCATCAACGGATGGGCCAATTATCCGTGCGACCGTCTCCGGC
This sequence comes from uncultured Bradyrhizobium sp., assembly GCF_936943645.1. Lineage (GTDB taxonomy): Bacteria > Pseudomonadota > Alphaproteobacteria > Rhizobiales > Xanthobacteraceae > Bradyrhizobium. The sequence goes on from NZ_CAKZJO010000013.1 coordinate 45,487, forward strand.
TATGGAGCAGGCTGGAATGGCTGGTCACGGCAATGACCGGGCGCGCGCCGCGGGCCGACGATGCGGAGTGGCAACGCAAGCTGGGCGACGCCGGAAGCGTCGTCGCCTCGCCTCGGCCGGTTGGATAGCGCAAGCGTGCCCGCGTCCATGTTGCGCAAGGGCCTGCGGCTTTGTATCCAGAGCCGACAACCGCGGGAGATCGACGATATGACCGACACGCACGTCCACACCCATGTCAGCGGCCCCGGGCCGAGCGGCGATCTCTGCATCCGCACGCTGGCGATGCCCGCCGACACCAACGCCAATGGGGACATCTTCGGTGGCTGGCTGCTGAGCCAGATGGATGTCGGCGGCGGCGTGTTTGCCTCCAAGGTCGCGAAGTCGCGCACCGTGACCGTCGCGATCGAGGCGATGAATTTTCGCAAAGCGGTCTATGTCGGCGATCTCGTCTCGGTCTACGCCAATCTCGTGCGGGTGGGGCGCACGTCGCTCACCGTACATCTGGAAGCGTGGGCGCTGCGTCGCGGCGAGGAGCATCCGTTTCTCGTCACCGACGGCAACTTCACCTATGTCTCGATCGACGAGCATGGCCGCCCGCAGGAAGTTCGTTCGACCGTCGCGCCCATTGCGACGTAATCGCGCGCGGCGCTCCGTCCCATCTCACGAAATCTTGCGATCACTGAAACGCGGCGCTGATGGGTCAACGCGTCGCGGGTTTGCCAAGAACCAGTCAAGAACGGGTCATAAAACGGATGAGGTCCCGGCGTACTGAATTGCACGTCGATTCGGGGTGGAAACCGGTTGATTTGCCCTTGGGAACCTTTGGGCAGAGATGCCGTTATTTGCCCGCACTGAGGAATCTACGGGCCATGCCGGACAGCTACATCATCGAAGTGAATTCTCAGACCGCGGGCATCGTGGTCCGCGGCCACGGGGGCTACTGCTTCTTCGCCTCATCCCACCAGTTCAATCGCCTTGAAGGCCAGCTCTTTCGCAACGCCCGCGAAGCCGAGCGTGCCGCGCGCAAGTTGGTCAACGGTGATGTGAAGGAGGCGGCGTAAAGGCGGGCCGCTCGTCAATTCGACGCGCAAAGCGTGGTCGGAAATTTTTGCAGCCCTTGATGCCAGCTGCCTTCCTTCTCCCCTTGTGGGAGAAGGTGGCATAGGCGGTCTTCAACCGCCGTTCTCGGGAACGCCGAAGCGAAGCTTCGGCTATGGCGCCGGATGAGGGTTGCTTCAGCAAGCTCAAATCGTAAGAGGTCGACTCGTTGATGGAGACCCCTCACCCGTCTCGCCGCTCTGCGGCG
>NZ_CAKZJO010000014.1 GCF_936943645.1 uncultured Bradyrhizobium sp.
GCCGCGTCCACCGCAAGCCCGGCTCGCGATCAAGACGACGACGAGATCGCCCCTCAAGGTAGAGCCGGGATGGGAAACACATACGCCAAAACCGAATTTCGGTAAAGCGAAATATTTTCGGGCGGATGGATTGACAGAGCGCGACCACAGGGGTGGTGCCGTAGGGTGGGCAAAGGCGCGCGCTTGCGCGACGTGCCCACGCATCCTCACCAGTCACACGCAGATCGTGGGCACGGCGCTTTGCGCCTTTGCCCACCCTACGAGAGCTCGCTCACGCGTCTTCCACGCCCGCCTCGTGCGGGGTGAACTGGTAGACCGACGAGCAGAACTCGCAAGTCACCACGACCTTGTCGTCCTTCACCATGGCGGCGCGATCGTCCGGCGAGAAGCTCTTGAGCATCGAGGCGACCGCGTCGCGCGAGCAGGAGCATTGCGCCTTCAGGGCCAGCGGATTGAACACACGCACGCCGCGCTCGTGGAACAGGCGGAACAGCAGCCGCTCGCCGGAGAGCTCGGGATCGATCAGCTCGACGTCCTCGACGGTCTCGATCAGCGAGCGCGCCTCGACCCAGGCATCGTCCTCCGCGACAGCGTGCACTTCGGCACCTTCGGGCGCGTCGCCGGGATGCAGGTCCGCCTGCCGCGCGCGCTCCGGCGCCTTGGGCAGAAACTGCATCAGCATGCCGCCGGCGCGCCAGCGATGCTTGCCGCCGTCATTGGAGCGCCATTCCTCGCCGACCGCCAGACGCACCTTGGTCGGGATCTGCTCGGAGCGCAGGAAATATTCGTGGGCGGCGTCTTCCAGGCTGCCGCCGTCGAGCGCGACCAGGCCCTGGTAGCGGCTCATGTCGGGCCCCTGGTCGATGGTCATGGCGAGATGGCCGCGGCCCAGCAGCGTGCCGGAATCCCTGGTATCGCCGAGGCGTGCGGCATCGAAGCGCGCATAGGCACGCAGGCGATCCGGCGCCTGGTAGTCCACCACCAGGAACGACACCGGACCGTCGGTCTGGGCCTGCAGGATGAAGCGGCCCTCGAATTTCAGCGCCGAGCCGAGCAGCGTCGTCAGCACGATGGCCTCGCCGAGCAGCTTGCCGACCGGCGCCGGGTAATCGTGCTTGGTCAGGATGTCGTCGAGCGCAGGGCCAAGGCGCACCAGGCGCCCGCGCACGTCGAGCGCGTCGACCTCGTAGGGCAGCACGGCATCGTCGATCGGAACCGCGGATGGCGCACGAACCGGGCCTTCGGACCCGGTTTTCATGTCAGGGGATTGGGAAACCATGGGGCGTTATCTGGGGTCGGAGGGGACGGAATGGAAGGGGCGCGGGCGGTGGTGTGGGGTGCTCCGGATGCGACTGGGATTGTACCAAGCAGTCTCAAACTCAGTGTCGTCCCTGGGCGCGCGATAGCGCGAACCCGGGATCCATAACCACAGGATTGCATCGTAGCACGGGATGACAACTCCGAGTCGTCGCCAAACTCGACCCTGTGGTTATGGGTCCCGGATCTGCGCGCGCTTGAGGCGCGCTTGTCCGGGACGACAGCGGAGTGTGTGAGGCGGCCGCCGGGCTTCCAGCTCGGCCTACTTCACCGCGTCAAAACACCAGGCCAGAATGCCCTTCTGCGCGTGCAGGCGGTTTTCGGCCTCGTCGAACACGACCGACTGCGGGCCGTCGATCACCTCGTCGGTGACCTCCTCGCCGCGATGGGCGGGGAGACAGTGCATGAACAGCGCGTCGGGCTTGGCGAGCGACATCAGCTTGCTGTTGACCTGGTAGGGCTTGAGCACGTTGTGGCGGTGCTCGCCTTCCTTGTCGCCCATCGACACCCAGGTGTCGGTGACGACGCAATCGGCGCCGCGCACGGCGGCTTCCGGATCGGTGCCGAGCATGATCGGCGCGCCCGTCGCCTTGACCCAGTCGCGCATCGCCTTTTTCGGCGCGAGCTCGGGAGGGGTGGCGACGTTGAGCTGGAATTTGAAGCGCTCGGCGGCATGCGCCCAGGACGCCAGCACGTTGTTGTCGTCGCCGGTCCAGGCCACCGTCTTGCCCTCGATCGAGCCGCGATGCTCCTCATAGGTCATGAGGTCGGCCATCACCTGGCACGGATGCGAACGCCGCGTCAGGCCGTTGATGACGGGCACCGTCGCGTATTCCGCAAGCTCGAGCAGCGCGTCGTGATTGAGGATGCGGATCATGATGGCATCGACATAGCGCGAGAGAACGCGTGCGGTGTCGGCGATGGTCTCGCCGCGGCCGAGCTGCATCTCGGCGCCGGTGAGCATGATGGGCTCGCCGCCGAGCTGGCGCATGGCGACGTCGAACGAGACGCGGGTGCGGGTCGAGGGACGCTCGAAGATCATCGCCAGCGTCTTGCCTTCGAGCGGCCGCACCGGCTGATGCGCCTTCTGCTTCGCCTTCATGGCGGAGGAGGCCGCGAGCATGCGCTTGAGCTCCGACAACGGCAGCTCGTTGATGTCGAGGAAGTGCTTCGGTGCCTTGGTGGGAGACTTGCTCATCAGCTTGCCGCCCGCTTGGTCTGACTGGAGGAGATCGCGGTGCAGGCGCGCTCCAGCCTGCTGACGCTGTCCTCGATCTCGGCTTCGGTGACGATCAAAGGCGGCAGGAAGCGCACGACATTGTCGCCGGCCCCGACCGTGAGCAGCTTTTCGTTGCGCAAGGCGGCGACGAGATCGCCGGAGGGCACCACGGCCTTGATGCCGATCAGCAGGCCCTCGCCGCGCACCTCGCTGACGATGTCGGGGTGCCGGTCGATCACGGAGGCGAGCTTCTGCTTGAGCAGCAGCGACATCTTCTGCACGTGGTCGAAGAAGCCGGGCTTGAGCATGACGTCGAGCACCGCATTGGCCGCCGAGATCGCCAGCGGATTGCCGCCGAAGGTGGAGCCGTGCGAGCCGGGGCCCATGCCGGCGGCCGCGTCCGCGGTCGCCAGCACAGCACCGATCGGAAAGCCGCCGCCGAGTGCCTTCGCCAGCGACATCACGTCGGGCGTGACGCCGGTGCGCCGATAGGCGAACAGATCGCCGGCGCGGCCCATGCCGGTCTGCACCTCGTCGAAGGCGAGCAGCAGGCCCTTCTCGTCGCAGAGCTGGCGCAAAGCCTTCAGGAAGGTCGGCGGCGCCGAGCGCACGCCGCCCTCGCCCTGGATCGGCTCGATCAGGATGCCGGCAGTGTTCGGACCGATCGCCTTCTTCACCGCCTCGATGTCGCCATGCTGCACCTGGTCGAAGCCGTCCATCGGCGGGCCGAAACCTTCGAGATATTTTGCAGAGCCGGTCGCGGCGAGCGTTGCCAGCGTGCGGCCGTGGAAGGCGCCTTCGAAGGTGATGAGGCGATAGCGCTCCGGATGGCCCTTGGAGAAATGATGATGGCGGACCAGCTTGATCACGCCCTCCAGCGCCTCGGCGCCGGAATTGCAGAAGAACACGAAGTCCGCAAAGCTCTCGTTGCACAGGCGGCTCGCGAGCTTTTCGCCGTCCGGGCTCTGGAACAGGTTCGACATGTGCCAGAGCTTGGTCGCCTGCTCCTGCAGCGCCTTGATCAGATGCGGATGGCAATGGCCGAGCGCGTTCACGGCAACGCCCGAGGTGAAGTCGAGATAGCGGTCGCCATTGGTCGCGATCAGCCAGCAGCCTTCGCCGCGCTCAAAACCGAGATCGGCCCTGGCAAAAACGGGGAGCAAATGCGGGGCTGCGCTGTTAGTCATGACGGCCACTTGAATGTTGCGGACGGTGTGATGGTTGCATTGCGCAACGCACCATTGACCGGCCCGGAAAACGAAACGTGCCGCCTTTTAAGGGCGGCACGCGGGAGCATCTTAGGCCTGGTGAAACGGGTGTCAATGCCACCCGGAAAGCCTCAGGAAACGCTGATTCCGTAGTCTTGCGGTGGCGATTTTGCGGGTTTTTCACCACGGAACATGTGGAAGCGAGTCGGCGGACTCTTGCGCGTGAGTCACGCCATATTGTAGCGTTTGGACTGTCAGATACGACATCTCGTGCAGCGGTTCTGATCCCAAGAGTCCTCATGTACCGGCGTAAACGTTCGGGCGGCAGTCAAGCGCCCGGCGAGCCTTAAGGGATTCTGGCGGCACGGGTTTTTCGAGGCTTAGGCATTCGCCGCAAGGGCGCCAGGACGGCAGCCGCGTGGCGAGGGAAAGGGTGCAATGACGGTTTTGACCTGGTCCGACGATCGCGTCGAGCAGCTGAAAAAGCTCTGGGAGGCCGGATTGTCGGCCAGCCAGATCGCGGCTGAGCTCGGCAATGTGACCCGCAATGCCGTGATCGGCAAAGTGCACAGGCTCGGTCTGTCCGGCCGCGCCAAGAGCCCTTCATCGGCAGCGCCGCGGCCGCGCAAGGCGCGTCCCGCGCAGCACATGATGCGGGTGACCCGCCCGATCGCGCGCGGCAACACCGCGCTGGCGCAGGCTTTCGAGGTCGAGGTCGAGGCCGAGCCCGTTACCTACGACAACGTGGTGCCGATGAGCCAGCGGCTGTCGCTGCTCGAATTGAACGAGGCGACCTGCCACTGGCCGGTCGGCGATCCATCGAGCCCGGATTTCTTCTTCTGCGGCGGCAAGGCGCTCTCGGGCCTGCCCTACTGCGCCCAGCACTCGCGCGTGGCGTATCAGCCGGCGGCGGATCGCCGGCGTGCGCCGGCCAAGCCGGGCCCGCGCTGAGATCGCGGATTTCGCTGAATGCAAGGACGGCAGCCGTCACACGATGACGGCTCAAGACATCCGATGTCGTCCCGGACAAGCGCGCCAAAAGCGTGCGCAGATCCGGGACCCATAACCACCGCAAGGCGTGGTTACGGGGACTCGGAGTTACCTTTTCGCAAGACAATCACACCCTGTGGTTATGGGTCCCGGATCTGCGCTGACGCTTGTCCGGGACGACACTGAGAGTGTCGCAATAGCTCGCTAAACCAGCTTACGTCGTCTCGGCCTTCGCGAAGCGATCATCCAGCGCGTAGCCGGCGCCGCGGACGGTGCGGATGGGATCCTGCTCGCGGCCGAGATTGAGCAGCTTGCGCAGACGGCCAATATGCACGTCCACGGTGCGCTCGTCGATGTAGATGTCGCGGCCCCAGACGCTGTCGAGCAGCTGCTCACGCGAGAACACGCGGCCGGGATGCTCCAGGAAGAACTCCAGGAGGCGATATTCGGTCGGGCCGAGATCGATCGGCCGGCCGGAACGCGCCACGCGGCGCTTGTCGCGGTCGAGCTCGATGTCGCCAAAGGCGAGCACGGTGGCGAGCCGCTCGGGGCTGGCGCGCCTGAGCAGGCCCTTCACGCGCGCCAGAAGCTCCGGCACCGAGAACGGCTTGACGATGTAATCGTCGGCGCCGGTCGCAAGGCCGCGCACCCGCTCGCTCTCCTCGCCGCGCGCGGTGAGCATGATGATCGGCAGCTGCTTGGTCTCGGGCCGGGTACGCAGGCGCCGGCACAGCTCGATGCCTGACAGCCCCGGCAGCATCCAGTCGAGCACGATCAGATCGGGGATGTGTTCCTTGAGGCGGGTGTCGGCGTCGTCGCCGCGCATCACCGTCTCGACGTCATAGCCGTCGCCTTCGAGGTTGTAGCGGAGAAGCTCGGTGAGAGCTTCCTCGTCCTCAACCACCATAATGCGTGCGCCCATGGTGTCGTCGCTCCTTAGGTCTTCAGGTATTCGGGATCGTCGTGGCGAACGTCGTCATGTCGCCCTTCGGCCGCTTGTCGGTGATCGCCTGGCCCTCGATCATGTAGAACACGGTCTCGGCGATGTTGGTGGCGTGGTCGCCGATGCGCTCGATGTTCTTGGCGCAGAACATCAGATGGATGCAGAACGAGATGTTGCGCGGATCCTCCATCATGTAGGTGAGGAGCTCGCGGAACAGCGAGGTGCAGATCGCATCGACCTCCTCGTCGCCCTTCCACACCGCCATCGCCGCCGGCAGATCGTGCGCGGCATAGGCGTCCAGCACGCTCTTGACCTGCTGCTGCACGAGGTCGGTCATGTGCTCGAGGCCGCGGAACAGCTTGAGCGGATGGAAATCGGTCTCCAGCGCGGCGACGCGCTTGCCCATGTTCTTGGCGAGGTCGCCGATCCGCTCGAGGTCGGTCGCAACGCGCATGGCACCGACGATCTCGCGCAGGTCGACGGCCATCGGCTGGCGGCGGGCGATGGTGAGCACGGCGCGCTCCTCGATGCGCCGCTGCAGCGCGTCGAGATCGGCGTCGATGGTGACGACGCGCTGGCCGAGCGCGACGTCGCGGCGGATCAGCGCATCGACGGAATCGACGATCATGCGCTCGGCGATGCCGCCCATCTCGGCGACCAGGCGGGTGAGCTCCTGGAGGTCGGTGTCGAAGGCCTTTGCGGTATGTTCAGTACCCATATTGCGTCTCCTCAGCCGAACCGGCCGGTAATGTAGTCCTGCGTGCGCCGGTCGGTCGGCGACGTGAAGATCTTGCTGGTGTCGTCGAACTCGATCAGCTCACCGAGATACATGAAGGCGGTCTTGTCGGAGACGCGGGCCGCCTGCTGCATGTTGTGGGTGACGATCGCGATCGTGTAGTTCTCCGACAGTTCCTGGATCAGCTCCTCGACCTTGGCGGTCGAGATCGGATCGAGCGCCGAGCAGGGCTCGTCGAACAGGATCACCTCGGGCCGAACCGCCACGGTGCGGGCGATGCACAGGCGCTGCTGCTGGCCGCCGGAGAGCGACAGGCCGGAGGCGTTGAGCTTGTCCTTGACCTCGTTCCACAGCGCGCCGCCGCGCAGCGCCTTCTCGACGCGGTCGTCCATCTCGGACTTCGAGATCTTCTCGTAGAGGCGGATGCCGAAGGCGATGTTCTCGTAGATCGTCATCGGGAACGGCGTCGGCTTCTGGAACACCATGCCGACCCGGGCGCGCAGCAGATTGAGGTCGAGCTTGGGGTCGAGGATGTTGGTCTGGTCCAGCATCAGCTGGCCGGTGACGCGCTGGCCCGGATAGAGGTCGTACATCCGGTTGAAGATGCGCAGCAGCGTGGACTTGCCGCAACCGGACGGGCCGATGAACGCGGTGACGCGATTGGTGCCGAGCGTCAGATTGATGTTCTTCAGCGCGTGGTGCTCGCCGTAATAGAAATTGAGGTTGCGCACCGTCACCTTGGCCGGCGCCTCCGGCAACGGGTGCGAGGCGAGGTGAGCGTTGGAACTCATGGATACGGACAAATCGGTCATTTTGCAGTCCTCTCGGCGCCGAGGATGCGGGCGCCAATGTTCAGGGCAAGCACGGTGAGCGTGATCAGCAGCGCGCCGCTCCAGGCGAGCTGCTTCCAATAGGCGTAGGGGCTCTGCACGAAATTGTTGATGGTGACGGGCAGGTTCGCCATCGTCTTGTTCAGGCCGAGGCTGAAGAACTGGTTCGACAGCGCGGTGAAGAGCAGCGGCGCCGTCTCGCCGGCGACGCGGGCGGTGGCCAACAGAACGCCGGTGATGAGGCCCGACCGGGCCGCACGGTAGGCGATGCGCTTGATCACCAGCGAGCGCGGCAGGCCGAGCGCGCTTGCCGCCTCGCGCAGCGCGTTCGGCACCAGCAGCAGCATGTCCTCGGTGGTGCGCAGCACCACCGGGATGACGATGACGGCGAGCGCGAGCGCGCCCGCGATTGCCGAGAAGCCGCGCATCGGCACCACCACCGCGCCATAGATGAACAGGCCGATGATGATCGAGGGCGCCGAGAGCAGGATGTCGTTGATGAAGCGGATCACCGAGGTCAGGCGGTCGTTGCGGCCGTACTCGGCGAGATAGGTGCCGGCGAACAGGCCGAGCGGCGCGCCGATGCCGACGCCGAGCACGGTCATGATCAGCGAGCCGACGATGGCGTTGAGCAGGCCGCCTTCGGTCGAGCCGGGCGGCGGCGTGTTCTCGGTGAAGAGCTGGAGATTGAGCCCCGCGACGCCGTTGTAGAGCAGCGTGATCAGGATCAGCGCGAGCCAGGTGACGCCGAACGCTGCGGCGGCAATACAGAGCCCTCGGACCACGATGTCCTTGCGGCGGCGGCGTGAATAGATCGGGTTCATGTCACTTCCCCGCCTTCTTTTCCAGGCGCAGCAGCATCAGCCGCGCGGCCGCGAGCACGAAGAACGTCAGCACGAACAGCAGGAGGCCGAGCAGGATCAGCCCGGACTGGTGCAGGCCGTCGCTCTCGGCGAACTCGGAGGCGATCGCCGCCGAGATCGTGGTGCCCGGGGCGAAGATCGACGACGAGATCCGGAACGAATTGCCGATGATGAAGGTCACCGCCATGGTCTCGCCGAGCGCGCGGCCCAGCGCCAGCATGACCCCGCCGATGATGCCGACGCGGGTGTAGGGGATCACCACGCTGCGGACGACTTCCCAGGTGGTGCAGCCGACGCCGTAGGCGGCTTCCTTCAGCACCGGCGGCACCGTCTTGAACACGTCGACCGAGATCGAGGTGATGAAGGGCAGCACCATGATGGCGAGGATCAGCGCGGCGTTGAACAGGCTGAGATAGGACGGGGGGCCTGCGAAGATCGCGCCCAGCACGGGCACGCCGTCGAAGATCCTGATCATGAAGGGCTGGAAGGTGTTGGCCAGGAACGGGCCGAGCACGAAGAAGCCCCACATGCCGTAGATGATGGAGGGAATGCCGGCGAGCAGCTCGACCGCCATGCCGATCGGGCGGCGCAGCCATTGCGGGCAGAGCTCGGTGAGGAAGATCGCAATGCCGAGACCGACCGGAATGGCGATCAGCATCGCGATGAAGGAGGTGACGAGCGTGCCGTACATCGGGCCGAGCGCGCCGAGCACGGGCGGATCTGCCGACGGCGCCCATCGCTGCGTCCACAGGAAGGAGAGGCCGTATTCCTTGATCGCCGGGAACGCGCCGACGATCAGGGAGATGATGATGCCGCCGAGGATCAGCAGCACCGAGATCGCGGACAACCGCGTGATCCAGTAAAAGGTGACGTCACCGAGCTTGAACGCGCTCAAGGCCTTGGCGCGGTCATACGGTCCGGCGTCGTCGATTACGTCGCTCTGAACGGCCATCTCTGCCACGCCGATCCCCTGTACCCGTTATATATACGCTTGTTCTTGGTGTTTTTGGTGCCGTGCCCCGGATGCGGCGCAGCGCGAAGTGCTGCGACGCAGAGCCGGGGCCCAGCTCTTGTGGGTCCCGGCTCTGCGGAGCGGCATTTCATGCCGCACCGCGTCCGGGACACGAGACCTTGCTCAGCTCTTGATCTCGGCAGCCCAGGTCTTCTCGATCTGCTGGACGACGCTGTCCGGCATCGGGATGTAGTCGAGCTCTTCAGCCGCCTTGCCGCCGTTCTTGAAGGCCCAGCGGAAGAACTTGATGGCTTCCTGCGAGGCGGCCTTGTCGGTCGCGGCCTTGTGCATCAGGATGAAGGTCGCCGCCGTGATCGGCCAGGACTTCTCGCCGGGCTGGTCGGTCAGGATGACGTAATAGCCGGGCGCCTTGGCCCAGTCGGCGTTGGAGGCGGCCGCCTGGAAGGCTTCGACGGTCGGCTGCACGGTCTTGCCGGCCTTGTTGACGAGACCGGTGTAGGTCAGCTTGTTCTGCTTGGCATAGGCATACTCGACGTAGCCGATCGAGTTCTTGGTCTGGCTGATGTTGCCCGAAACGCCTTCGTTGCCCTTGGCGCCGACGCCGACCGGCCACTCGACCGCGGTGCCCTCACCGACCTTGCTCTTCCAGTCCGCGCTGGCCTTGGACAGATAGTTGGTGAAGTTGAAGGTGGTGCCCGAACCGTCCGAGCGGCGGACGACGGTGATCGCCTCCGACGGCAGCTTCACGTTCGGATTGAGCTTCTTGATGGCCGGATCATCCCACTTGGTGATCTTGCCGAGATAGACGTTGGCCAGCGTCTCGCCGTCGAACACCATCTCGCCCGGCTTCACGCCTTCGAGATTGACGACGGCAACGATGGCACCCATCACCATCGGCCACTGCGCAAGCCCGTCCTTCTCGAGCTGCTCGGCCTTGAGCGGCATGTCGGTCGCGCCGAAGGTCACGGTCTTGGCCTGGATCTGCTTGATGCCGCCGCCGGAACCGATCGACTGGTAGTTCAGACCGTTGCTGGTCTCCTTTTTGTAGGCGTCAGCCCACTTCGAATAGATCGGGAACGGGAACGTCGCGCCGGCGCCGGTGATGTCGGCAGCAAAGGCTGCCGTCGTCGAAGCGGCGACCATGCCGGCAGCGACGATCGTCTTGAGGAAATTCATGCTGGTCTCCATTGGGGGGAGCGAAGCGCCATCCGCGCCCGATCGCGCTCCCCGCGCCGCCCCCTTTAAGAGCGGTCGGCTGTGCTTTTACGAAGGTTTCGTGACAGTCGGATGACACCATCAAGCGACTGAAATCGCTTGTGTTTTTAGCCTAAACTAAAGTCTTAGCCTGGGGAAAGCAGGCGGTGAAAGTCGCACCCTGCTTGGGCACGCTTTCGATCAAAAGCCGGCCGCGATGGCGGTTAAGAATATGTTTCACCAGCGATAATCCGAGCCCGGTTCCGCCCTGCGAGCGGCTGTCGCCGACGTCCACCCGGTAGAACCGCTCCGTGAGCCGCGGCAGGTGCTCGGGCGCGATGCCGGGGCCGAAATCGCGCACCATGATCCGGATTTCCTGAGTTCCATCAGTGGCTGCGGCCGAGGTCAGCGACACGATGACGCGTCCGCCCGAGGCGCCGTATTTGAGCGCGTTCTCGATCAAATTCTCGAACAGGCGGAGCAGCTCCTCGCGGTCGCCGGCGATCATCACCGGCCCTTCGGGCAGATGGATCTCGACCTCGACCTGCCGCTCGCGCGCCAGCGGCTCCAGCCCGTCGGCGACCTGGCGGATGATCGGCAGCAGGTCGACCAGGGTGTCGGGCCGGACATGGGCCGACAGCTCGACCCGCGACAGCGACAGCAGATCGTCGATCAGGCGCGCCATGCGGGTGGCCTGGTTGTGCATGATGCCGAGGAAGCGCTCGCGCGCCTTGGGATCGTCCTTGGCTTGGCCCTGCAGCGTGTCGATGAAACCCGACAGCGCGGCCAGCGGCGTGCGCAGCTCGTGGCTGGCATTGGCGACGAAGTCGGCGCGCATCTCCTCGACCCGGCGCAGCGGCGTCTGGTCGTGGAAGGTCATCAGCATGCATTTGTCGGCGCCGCCGAAGCTGGTCGGCACCGGCACCGGCGTGATCATGAGCTCCATCCAGCGATCGACCGGGACGTGGTCGAGATAGGTCGCGCGCCGCGGCTCGGTGGTCGCGATCGACTCGCGCAGCGCCGTGATGATCTCCGGCGAGCGCAGCGCGAACTGGGCAAGCTCGTTCCGGCGCAGTGCCGGCGCAAGCTGGGCTGCGGCGGCATTGAGGTGGATGACGCGGCCGGCGCGGTCGAGCAGCACCGCCGGATCCGGCATGCCGGCGACGACCGCGGCCACCGCCGCGCTCTCGACCGGGTTGATGCGCCTGACGTCCTCGCGGGAGGCCGCGGCATCGTGCAGGCGCCAGGGGATCAGTGCCGCCGCCGCAATGCAGAGGAACACGGCAATTGCATGCAGCGCCGACATTTCGCCGAGCGAGACGACGACGGACAGCGCCAGCGCCGCGGCGATCAGGATGATGGTCGAATGCCGCAGCCGGTCGGACCAGGGCTGAGCGGCGGGAGAAGAAGGGGCGTCGATCGCCATCGGGCGGACTTCTCCTGGAGGGCTTACCTTAAGATTTGGCGCCGTCGCTGCGCTCTCTCACATAAGCGGCTTCAGGCGCCGGACCTGGGTCGAGCTTGAGCGCCGCCTGCTGCAGGCGCTTCGATCGTGCGCCGATGATAACTTCGCGAAACGTCAGCAAGATTACAGAGATGACGAAAGGGGAGAGATAATAGAGGACGCGGAACAGCAGCATGCCGCCGAGCAGCTCCTCGCGGTCCATCTGCCAGAGGCCGACCAGCATGGCGGCGTCGAACACCCCGAGCCCGCCGGGCGAATGGCTGGCGAAGCCGAGCAGCGTCGCCGAGACGAAGATCACCGCGACCACCACGAAACCGAGATTGGGCTCGTCCGGGACCAGCACGTACATCGCGAGCGCACAGAAGCCGAGATCGATGATGCCGATCGCGATCTGGAGCAGCGTTAGCGGGCCGCCCGGCAGCACCACGGTCCAGGGCCCGCGGCCGACCACGCGCGGCTGGGTCCAGACCCAGACCACGTAGCCGACCAGCCCGACAATGATCATCAGCGCCAGCGTGCGGTTCAGCCACGGCGGAAGCTGGTCGATCGAGGCGGCCGCCTCCGGATGATAGGAAATGCCGAGGCCGAGCACGGCGGCATTGCCGAGCCAGAACGTCAGGCCGGCGAGGAAGCAGATCTTTGCAACGTCGATCGCGTTCAGGCCGTAGGCCGAATAGATGCGGTAGCGCACCGCGCCGCCGGTGAAGACGGATGCACCGACATTGTGGCCGATCGAATAGGAGGTGAAGGCCGCAAGCGCGTTGATGCGATAGGGCACATGGGCATGGCCGATCGCGCGCGTGGCGAACAAATCGTAGAAGGTCAGCGTGAAATAGCCCGCGGCGACGAACAGCGCCGCCATCGCGATCTGGCTCGGCTCGGTGCTCTTGATCGCTTCGAGGACCTCGTTGAAATCGATGCCTCGCAGCATGTGGTAGAGCACATAGCAAGCGATGCCGATGACCGCGACGCTGATCACAACGCCAAGCTTATGCAGGATTTGCTTCTCGCGCAGAAACGACGTCGTCCTGCGTATGGCTTCCAGCATCTAGACCTCGAACAACGCTTCAGCGGCCAGAACGGCCGGCGGACGGGACGGCGCACAGGCACACGACGACCCCTCGCCGCCGGCTCCGGCATCGCGCATGCCCCCTGCCCCTCCACTAGCGCGTTTTCGGGCGAAGTGGAATTCGCCAATTCGAACAAAAACACGTGCCTTCAATATTTTAGGCAGGGTTATGGGCTCCTGATGCACGGTTTGGCGCCTCTAGCGGCAAGGCTTGAGGCGAATCTCCCTGGCGATCCTGCGCAGGCGCCATGAAGTTTTGATGATTTCGGCCGCACAATGTTCCGTCACGCCTTAAGCCGACGTCAATCTATGGGCGGCGGCCGCCTGTTGAAAGAGGGGACGGCCGACGCTGTTGTTCACGGATTTTCCGGTGTGCCGAAAGGCCGCGGCGGCTCCGCCACGCTCCCGACCGAGGGGGCGGGTGCGGAGCAACGTCACAGAGGGGCTGGCGGTGCGGTGCGCGCGACCACCCGGTCGCGCAGCCAGGCCCCGATGGTGCAGCCGACGAGGTAGCAGGCGAACATGACGAGGCCGAGATCGAGCCAGTAGCCGAAGCGGCCGGGGACGACATGGGCGAACGAGGCCGCGACCAGGGCCGCGGCAAGCGCGGCGAGCCAGCGCGCGGTCACCTTCGAGGTGCCGTTGCCGCGCTGGACCACCGAGATCCAGCCCATGCAGAAGCCGAGCAGCACCGAGCCGATCAGCCAGCCCATATGAAACGAGAGCAGATAGGGCATCGTCACCTCACCAGAAATTCGATGCGGCGGTTCTGCGCCTTGCCTTCGTCGGTGTCGTTGCCGGCGACCGGCTGCGTGCTGCCATGGCCGACCGCGGTGAAGCGGCTGGCGGGCAGCCCTGCCTTGACCAGATAATCGATCACGGCCTGTGCGCGCTTCTCCGAGAGTGCCTGGTTGAAGCCGCCCTCGCCGTCGGCATCGGTATGCCCGGCCACCTCGACATTGGTATTGGGGCAGCGCAGCGCCGTCTCGATCAGATGATCGAGAATGGCGGCGGAATCCGGATCGATGTCGGCGCGCTTGGCCGCGAAGCGGATCTTGCCCTTGGCCAGGAGGTCGGTGAACAATTGCTGGCACACGGTGCCGTCGACCGGCCCCGCCGCGGGCTTCACGGTGATCTCCGGCTTGTATTGCCAGTTCTTCGGGAAGTCCTTGCCGAGCCCGGCGCGGATGTCGTTGGCGGCACCTTCATAGAGCGCATCGCCCGACAGCTTCACCTCGCGGTCGGAGACGACGAGCGTGCCGGTCGACAGCCGCGACAGCGCGCCGAGCGCTGCGATCACGGCCGTGCTGAAGGAGCCGGGCGCGCCGATGCTGGCCTTGAGATTGTCGACGACCTTCTCGGTGAAGAATTTTCGCGACGCGCTGGTGGCGATCGCCGCGTGGATGGTGTTGTCGGGGACATAGCCGGTCAGCGTCACGGTCGCGGCGACCGGATCCTTGTAGGCCTGGAAGATGTAGGGCGGCGCCTTGACGTCGTTGGCAGCGATCGAGAAGCCCTCCGGCAGGTTCTTCAGCGCCGCCACGATCGCCTCGCGGCCGCCGAGGTCGCGCGCCATGCCCGACAGATTGACCTTGGTGTCCGTGATCGTGATCTTGCCGTCCTTGAGCTTGCCGATCTGGTCGAGCAGCAGCATCGCGGCGGCCTCGAACCGCGGCGGTGCGCCGCGTGCCAGGCCCATCTGGTCGGCCACCTCGACGCCGCCGACCTCCTTGCGGGCCGCCTCGGTCAGTCGCCCCTTGATCGACGGCAGCGGCGCGGAGCCCGACAGGGTCACCCGCACCACGTCGCGCTCGGCGTTCCAGACGAAGGGTTTGGCCTCGGGAACAAGGCGGGTCCGGTCGTCGACCAGGCGCACGCCGGGGACGGTCTCGACCGCCGTCACGGCGTCGCGGCGGCCTTCCTCGGAGAAGGCGTCCGCAACCAGGCTGACGTCGCGGCCGTCCACCGTGATCCGGGTCTTGTCCAGGACGGTCCCCTTCAGCGCGGCCGAGCTGCGGGCCGACAGGTCGGCCTCGACCGGTAAGGTATTATTCCAGGCCGCAAATCCCCACATGACGGCCAGGGGAACTAACCCCGGCCACCATTTGCTGGCCCACCTGAAAAGCTTCTGCATTCGACGACCCGAACTCTGGAACCGGAGACAAAACAAACCCTTGGCAGGCTGTCAAACCGGAAATGGCGCCCTTCCGAAGGCACCGGCTGGACAATCGGGATAACTTTTTCTTCAAGGGTTCTTCCGTAAGTTGAAGGCGGAATGCCAAAGTCCGCCAGCCGGTCATGAAACAACTGCGTAACAACGTCATCCGCGCCGGGCTGGGAGCACTCTATTTCAGCGGCGCACACCACCTGCTGCGCCCGCTTCTGTCGGGCGTCGGCGCCATTTTCATGCTGCACCACGTCCGGCCGGCCCGCGAGGCCGCGTTCCAGCCGAACCGGCACCTCGAAGTCACCCCCGAATTCCTGCGCGAGACGCTGTGCCATTTGCGCTCGCGCGACATCGACATCGTCACCATGGACGAGCTGCATGAGCGGCTGGTGCAGGGCCGGTTCGAGCGCCGCTTCGCCGCCTTCACCTTCGACGACGGCTATCGCGACAATCTGGATCACGCGCTGCCGGTGTTGCGCGAATTCGACGCACCGCTGACGGTCTATGTCGCGAGCGACTTTGCCGAGGGCACCGGACGGATATGGTGGGCGGCGCTGGAGGCCGTGATCGCCAAGGCCGAGCAGATCGACGTCACGATCGGCCACTCCGCGCTGCGGCTCGATGCGACGACGCCCGCGGCCAAGCAGGCCGCCTACGACCGCCTGCACGACTGGCTGCGCGCGCTGCCGGGCGAGCACGATCTGGCGCGCGAGATCGAGGCGCTCTGCACGAGATATGACGTCGACATGGTCGCGCTGTGCCGCGGCCTCTGTCTGTCCTGGGACGAGTTGAAGAGCTTTGCCGCCGATCCGCTGGTGACGATCGGCGCGCATAGCGTCAGCCATTGCAATCTCGCCAAGCTGGCGGAAGACGTCGCCGCGCAGGAGCTGGGGATGAGCCGCGCGCGGATCGAGCAGGCGCTGGAGCGCCCCGTGCTGCATCTCGCCTATCCCTATGGCGACCGCGAGGCCGCCGGCACGCGCGAATTCGGCCTCGCCGCGACGGCCGGCTTCAAGACCGCCGTGACGACGCGGCCGGGCATGCTGTTCGCCGAGAATGCCGACCACATGACGGCACTGCCGCGCGTCTCGCTCAACGGCAATTATCAGGACGCAAGAATTCTGCCGGTGCTGACCTCGGGCGCGGCGACCGCGATGTGGAACGGCTTTCGCCGGATCGCGGCGGCGTAGGCGCCGCTGTCGTCCCGGACAAGCGCGCCCCAAGCGCGCGCAGATCCGGGACCCATACCGCGTGATCTTTCGATTGGTATGCGCGGCCAATCCCGAACGACCACTCCTCGCCAAAGCACTCCCTGTGGCTACGGGTCCCGGATCTGCGCTGACGCTTGTCCGGGACGACATCGAGTTTGCCGAACCTTTATCGCGCCCAACTCCCATCTGATCCCACCCTTCCTTGACTCCCCTGTCCTCCCCGCCCAAAACAGCGCCAACCAAGGGAGGCACCATGTTCAAGGATATGTTTTCGCTCAACGGCCGCGTCGCGCTGGTGACCGGCGGCTCGCGCGGCATCGGCAAGATGATCGCGGCGGGATTTCTCAGCGCCGGGGCGGCGAAGGTCTACATCACCGCACGCAAGGCCGGACCGTGCGAGGCCACCGCCAAGGAGCTCAGCGCGCAGTATGGCGGCGCGTGCATCGCGCTGCCGATCGACATCTCCACCATCGAAGGCTGCGACAGGCTCGCGTCCGAGATCATCAAGCTGGAGCCGAAGCTCGACATCCTCGTCAACAATGCGGGCGCGGCCTGGGGCGCGGAGTTCGACGAATTCCCCGAAAGCGGCTGGGACAAGGTGATGGACCTCAACGTGAAGTCGCTGTTCTTCCTGACCAAGGCGCTGGCGAAGCCGCTGCGCGCGGCCGCGAGCGCAGAACGGCCGGCGAAGGTGATCAACATCGCCTCGGTCGACGGCATCTTCGTCAATCCCAGCGAGACCTATTCCTACGCCGCCAGCAAGGCCGCCGTGATCCATCTGACGCGGCGCATGGCGACCAAGCTGATCAAGGACAACATCAACGTCACCGCGATCGCGCCGGGCGCGTTCAAATCCGACATGAACCGCGCCGCGCGCGACCACGCGGACGAGGTCGCCAAGCGCATCCCGGCGCGGCGGATCGGCAGCGACGAGGACATGGCGGGCGTTGCGATCTATCTCGCCTCGCGCGCGGGCGATTACGTGGTCGGCAACACCATCGCCGTCGACGGCGGCGTGGTCTATGCGAATGCCGGACTGGAGATTGCGGGGTAGGCGGGGGCTGCTTACGCTCCGCCCTCACCGCACACTCCGCTGTCGTCCCGGACAAGCGCGCCGCAAGCGCGCGCAGATCCGGGATCCATGATCACAGGGAGTAGTTCGGCGAAGACTCGTGATTGCCTGTTCGCGCCACGACCTCTCCCTGGGGTTATGGGTCCCCGATCTGCACAAGCGCCTGGCGTTGCCAGGCGTTTGCTTGTCCGGGACGACAGTCGAGGATGAGGCCGCGCTTACGACTCGATCTTCACGTATTCGAAATCGCCGGGCTTGTTGTCGATGCCGACCTTCGGCGGCGAGATCCACGAGGCGAACTTGCCTTGCTCGGTGACGGGCTGCATCAGCGAGGTGATGAAGTCGCCGTCGGCGGTCGAGGGCAGCCACTCGTCCTTGCGCCTGGCCCAGGTGGCGTTGTCGATCAGGATGCCCTCGGGCGTCGCATGCACGTCCTTGAACTCGCCGATGTGGCGATGGAAGGCGACGTTGGGCAGCTTGAGCTGGAAATCGTAGCCCGCGGTCGTGATCACCTTGTTCCAGCGCAGCATGCCCTTGACGCAGTCCTGGCTGTAATCGTCGCGCAGGCGCATGTTGAGCGCGGTCAGCGCCGGCTCGTCGACCAGCTTGATCTCGCCGTTGATCAGCTTGAGCACCGGATAGGTGGAGTTCTTGAGCTGGTGGTCGTCCTCGATCTGGGTCTCGTGATAGCGGCCCTTGATGCCGGCGTTGAAGGCGTTGGCGGCGTTGGTCGAGACCTCCGAGCCGAACAGGTCGAGCGACAGCGTGTAGTGCAGGTTCAGCTTCTTCTGGATGGTCGGCAGATCGATCACGCCGAGCGCGCGGACCTTGGCGATGTCGGTGGGATCGGTGATGCCGGCCGCCTTCATCGCATCGCAGGTGCGCTGCACGACGCGGGTGATGCCGGTCTCGCCGACGAACATGTGGTGCGCTTCTTCGGTCAGCATGAAGCGGCAGGTGCGCGACAGCGGATCGAAGCCCGACTGCGCCAGCGAGTGCAGCTGCATCTTGCCGTCGCGGTCGGTGAAATAGGTGAACATGAAGAAGGACAGCCAGTCCGGCGTCGCCTCGTTGAAGGCGCCCAGCATGCGCGGCGCGTCGGCGTCGCCGGAGCGGCGGCGCAACAAATCATCGGCTTCCTCGCGGCCGTCGCGGCCGAAATATTTCTGCAGCAGGTAGACCATCGCCCAGAGGTGGCGGCCTTCCTCGACATTGACCTGGAACAGGTTGCGCATGTCGTAGAGCGAGGGCGCGGTCTTGCCGAGATGGCGCTGCTGCTCGACCGAGGCCGGCTCGGTGTCGCCCTGGATCACGATCAGGCGGCGCAGCATGGCGCGGTGCTCGCCCGGGACTTCCTGCCAGGCCGGCTCGCCATAATGCTCGCCGAAGGGAACGACGCGGTTTTCTTCCTGCGGAGCGAGAAGAATGCCCCAGCGATATTCGGGCATGCGGACGTAGTCGAACTTGGCCCAGCCGCGCGGATCGACGGAGTAGGCGGTGCGCAAGTACACCAGCGATTCCTGGAAGCCCTCCGGGCCCATGTCGCTCCACCAGTCCATGTAGCCGGGATGCCAGCCCTCCAGCGCCTTGAGCACCTGGCGGTCTTCGGCGAGATTGACGTTGTTCGGAATCTTGGTCGAGTAGTCGACGTTCATGATGTTCATGTTCATGGCCGTGCTCTCCTTGATCGGTCTCGTGTCCCGGACGCAGTGCGGCGCGAAGTGCTGCACTGCTGAGCCGGGACCTATTGTCTGGTCCGTCTGGGTCCCGGTTCTGCGCAGCGGCATTGCATGCCGCAGCGCGCCCGGGACACGAAAGTCGTTACACCCGCGTCATATCGAATTTCGGCTTCTGGCCGCTGCCGTAGCGGCGCAGTGCGCCTTCCTCGCCGACGGCGTTGGGGCGCTGGAAGATCCAGTTCTGCCAGGCCGTCAGGCGCGAGAAGATCTTTGATTCCATGGTCTCGGGACCGACGAAGCGCAGGCTCGCTTCCATGCCGGTGAGGCTGTCGGGCGAGAAGCTGGCGCGCTCCTCCAGGAACACGCGGACCTCGTCGTCCCAATCGATGTCGTCGAGGGCGAAGGTGACGAGGCCGAGCTCTTCGGCCTGCTCGGCGTCGAGGCTGGTGCCGAGGGTGGCTTCCGCACGCTCGACATCGGAGGGGTCGGCCTGGAAGCGCGATTGCAGCCGGGTCAGGCCGTGGCTCATCGGATAGGGGCCGAAATTCATGGCGGAGAGCTCGATCGCCGGCGGCGGCTGGTTGTCGCCCTGGCGCGTACCGATCAACATGTAGGAGCGGTCCGCGGCGAAGACGAGCTCGGCGAGCGTGCCGGCGAAGCAGGAGCCGGGCTCGACCAGCGTCACCAGCGTGCGCGAGGTGACGTCGATGCGCTTGAGCACGCGCTTCCAGTAATGCCTGATCTCGTTGACCAGCCAATGCGCCTTGTTGGCTTCGAGGAAGGCGTCATGCGCGAGCACAAGGGCGCGGTCGCCATGGCTCTTGAACACCAGCATGGCGATCTCGAGCTCGTTGATGCGCAGATGCAGGATGGCATCGTCGAGCTCGCGCGCGACCTGCAGCGGCCAGAACGCAGCCCCTAACGCCATCATGCCGTCGATATCGGCGGGCGGCGCAGCTTCAGGGGCCTTGATCGAGATTGTGGCGATGCGGGCGGCGCGGTCGATGTCGACGGTGACGAAGCCGTAACGGATGCTGTTCTGATCGATGACGCGCTTGAGCGGCGTCAGTGCGATGCCCTTGCCACTGCCCTTGCGCTTCGAGGCCGCCGCGAACTCCCTGGCGCGCTCGGCGATCTTGCCCTCCAGCTTGGAGTTCGGCGCGATCTCGTCGACGAGGCGCCACTGCACGGCGCGCTTGCCCTTCACGCCCTCTTCGATGGTGCAGAAGAAATCGGCATGGTCGCGGCGCACCTTGCGCTTGTCGACGACGCGGGTGAGACCGCCGGTGCCGGGCAGCACCGCCAGCAGCGGCACTTCGGGCAGCGCCACCGCAGACGATCCGTCGTCGGCGAGGATGATGTGGTCGGTCGCGAGCGCCAGCTCATAGCCCCCGCCGGCCGCCGAGCCGTTCACGACCGTGATGAAGCGCTGGCCGGAATTCTCCGAAGAGTCTTCCATGCCGTTGCGGGTCTCGTTGGTGAACTTGCAGAAATTGACCTTGTGGGCGTGCGTCGAGCCCGCGAGCATGCGGATGTTGGCGCCGGCGCAGAACACGCGGTTCTTGGCCGAGCGCATCAAAACGACCTTCACCTCGGGATGCTCGAAGCGCAGGCGCTGGACCGCATCCGCCAGCTCGATGTCGACGCCGAGATCGTAGGAATTGAGCTTGAGCAGATAGCCCTCGAACAGGCCGCCGTTCTCGTCGACGTCCATGGTCAGCGTCGCGACGTCGCCGTCGACCGCAAGCTTCCAGTGCTTGTAACGGGACGGTTCGGTCTGGAAATCGATGAATGTCGCGCCGCCTGCGAGGCGCCGATCTTCCCCGGCCATGGGTCATCCCTGAGCTTGATTATGCATTTCGCCGTAGCGTTAGATGCACAATAGTGCATCTTTTCGAGCGCGTCTAGCCCTTAACCGGCGCCACATGCATTTTGTTTCATGAAAACTAGGACCGCGCAACCGCCCCGAGCGCGATCCAGTCGGCCTTGGAGAGCTCGGGACGGCCGAGCTTGGCCTGCAGCAGCAAGACCAAAGCCGGGACCGGAAAGCTTTCGACGAAGCCGTCGCCGGCCGCCACCGCCTTGCGCGAGATCAGCGCCCTCAGCTCGGCCAGGGCGTCGCCGAACAGGCGCGCGGCCGAATGCGATCGTTGCATGCGCAGCCGCAAATTCGCGTTGGCGATGTGGATGCAGGCGCGCAGCAGGATGCGCTCGCGGCCGCCCTGGGGCGCAGCCGCCCACACCGCCTCGAGCACCTCCTGCGCCTCCCAGAAATAGCCGCGGTCGTTGAGCGCAAGGCCATAGCGCAGCGCCGGATGGCGCGCCGGTACGTAGCCGCGAAAGGCGGACGGCACCAGCGCCTTGGCCATATCCAGCGTCCCGGAATCGGCTTCAGTCGCGCCGGCCTCGCCGGGCACATAGGCCCATTGCGGCCACGGCAATGGGCCGGTCACATGTGAAGGCACATTCATGGATGTGCCTCCGCATGC
Organism: uncultured Bradyrhizobium sp.; assembly: GCF_936943645.1. Classification (GTDB taxonomy): domain Bacteria; phylum Pseudomonadota; class Alphaproteobacteria; order Rhizobiales; family Xanthobacteraceae; genus Bradyrhizobium. Next base: position 21,426 of record NZ_CAKZJO010000014.1, read on the forward strand.
TCATGCGGCGTGTATCTGAAGTCCCTGATCGGCGCGCAGGGCCGCGCTTGCAAATTGCTCGATAGCGTCAAGCGTCGCCCCCGGCGCTTCACGATGCGGGGAATGGCCCGCCTCTGAAATGAATTTAAAATCTACCGGACAGTAGCACTCTTCCCTGGCAATTTCGACCTGTCGCAATGTCCCATATTGATCATTCTCGCCCTGCAGGATCAGGACGGGTACGCGGATATAGGCGAGGTATTCGGAGATGTCCCAGTCGCGGAATTTCGGATCGAGCCAGGCGCCGTTCCAGCCGTAGAAGGCGTTGTCGACGTCCTTGTGCCAGCGCGCCAGCTTTGCCTTGAGGTCGGTGGTCTCGAAGGTCGTCTTGATCTCGGCGATGGATGCCACCGAGACGTCCTCGACGATGAAATGCGGCGCGATCAGCGCGATGCCCTGCAAACGATGATCCTGGTGTGAACCGGCATAGATGGTTGCGATCGAGGCGCCGTCGGAATGGCCGAGCAAGAGGCCGCGCTTGAACGGAATTGCATCGAGGATCTTCGGCAGCACGTCGAGCGCTTCGCGCTGCATGTAGTCCAGCGGCCGCGGCAATGCGACCTTGCTCGACTGGCCGTAGCCCGCACGCGAATAGGCGAAGATGCCGGCGCCGGTCGCTTGCTGCAGCTTCTCCGGCATGTCGCCCCAGAGGCCGACCGAGCCGAGGCCTTCATGCAGCATCACGATGGTGGGAGCATCGGCCGATGCGGGCGCGAGCCATTTGTATTCGAGGCTGGCGCCGCCGATGCCGAGGAAGCCGGTGGGGGTGAGATTGGTCATGGTCGAAGTCCCATTCCTAGCCAGGGCCGAGATGCCCACCCTCCCCTGGAGGGGTCCGGGACGAACGTAGCTCGTCCCGGACCCCTCCAGGGGAGGGTAAGCAAGTGCAGTTCGCATCATCAATGCGCACCCTCACGCAGCTTGAACCGCTGGATCTTGCCGGTCGCCGTCTTCGGCAAGGAATCCACCACGTCGATCCAGCGCGGATATTTCCACGGGCCGATCTTCTGCTTGACGTGCTCCTTGAGCATCTCCTGCAGCTCCGTGGTGGTCGCACCCGGGCGCAGCACGACAAATGCCTTCGGCTTCAGCAAGCCTTCCGGGTCGGCTTCCGGCACCACGGCCGCTTCCAGCACGGCGGGATGCGTGATCAGCGCGCTCTCGACCTCGAACGGCGAGACCCAGATGCCTGACACCTTGAACATGTCGTCGGCGCGGCCGCAGAAGGTGTAGCGGCCTTCGCCGTCGCGGACATATTTATCGCCGGTGCGCGTCCACGGCCCCTCGAAGGTGCGGCGGCTCTTGTGGCGCTGATTCCAGTAGCCCTCGCCGGCCGAGGGCGCATCGACCAGCAGCTCGCCGACCTCGCCGTCGGCGACGTCCTGCCCGGCCTCGTTGACGAGCCGCACCGCATAGCCCGGCACCGGCTTGCCTGATGAACCGTATTTGATGTCGCCGGGCGCGTTCGACAGGAAGATGTGCAACAGCTCGGTCGAGCCGACGCCGTCGAGAATGTCGACGCAGAAGCGCGCCTTCCAGCTGTTGCCGACGGACTCGGGGAGCGCCTCGCCGGCGGAGGTGCAGATGCGCAAATTCCCGCCACCACGTTCAGCCTTCATGGTCTCGTCGTTGAGCATGGCCGCGAACAGGGTCGGCACGCCGTAGAAGATCGAGGGCTTGTAGCGGTTCATCAGGTCGAACATGCGCGCCGGGGTCGGACGCTCGCTGTTGAGGATCACACTGGCGCCGACCGACATCGGGAAGGTCAGCGCATTGCCGAGGCCATAGGCGAAGAACAGCTTTGCCGCGGACAGGCACACATCGCTCTCGCGGATGCCGAGCACTTGGCTCGCGTAGGTGTCGGCAGTCGCCTGCAGATTCGAGTGGATGTGGCGCACGCCCTTCGGCATGCCGGTCGAGCCGGAGGAATAGAGCCAGAACGCCGGCTCGTCCGGATGCGTCGCGGCGGTGGTGAACTGGTCGCTCTCACCGGCGAGCTCTTCTGCAAGCTGCTTGTGCCCGTTCTGCTTGGCGCCGGACACCACGACATGCTCGAGATCCGGCATGCGGCCGACGACGTCCTTGATGACAGGATAGAGCGCCTCGGACACGAACAGCACGCGGGCGCGGCAGTCGGCGAGGATGTAGGCGTATTGGTCCGCGGTCAGCAGCGTGTTCAGCGGCACCGGCACGATGCCGGCGCGGATCGCGCCCAGAAACACGACCGGGAAGTCGACCGTATCCAGCATGATCATCGCCACGCGCTCCTCGCGGCGGACGCCGAGCCGGCGCAGCATGTTCGCGGCGCGGCAGGTCTCGCGCTGCAGCTCGCCATAGGTGAGCCGCGAGACGGTGTCGTCGAAGGCCAGCTTGCTGCCGCGGCCCTGCTCGACGTTACGGTCGAGCAGCCAGGTCACCGCGTTGTAGGATCCCTCGCTCACGGACTTCTCCCCCGAATTTAGAATTATAATTCATAGAAAGACACCGCGGCGGCTTGCTGTCAATGCCAGCAGGCACTATGTTTCATTAAAACGCGCCGCAGGACATCTGTAAAGAAGGCTCATGACCGACAGTCCCGACGCCGAATCCCACTTCCTCGAACAGCTCGGCCAACGCGTGCGCACCATGCGCGCGCTGCGCGGCATGTCGCGCAAAGTGCTCGCCAAGGTCTCCGGGATTTCGGAGCGGTACATCGCGCAGCTCGAAAGCGGCAAGGGCAACGTCTCCATCGTGCTGCTGCGGCGCGTCTCCGACGCAATGGGCGCGCATCTCGAAGACCTGCTGCCGAGCGTCGAGCCGACGCCGGACTGGCAGATGTTTCGCGACCTCTTGCGCAAGGCGACCCCCAGCCAGATCGCGCAGGCCAAGGATCTGCTCGCCGGCGGCGGCGCCAACGCACCGCGGCGCGCGCCGTTCTGCGGCATCGCGCTGATCGGGCTGCGCGGCGCCGGCAAGTCGACGCTCGGGCGGATGCTGGCGAAGAAGATCGGCTGGAGCTTCGTCGAGCTCAACAAGGAGGTCGAGCAGCAGAACGGCCTCTCGGTCGCCGAGATCATCGCGCTGTACGGCCAGGAAGGTTTTCGCCGCATGGAGCAGGCGGCGCTGCAGCAATTGCTCGCGCGCAACGAGCTGATGGTGCTGGCGACCGGCGGCGGCATCGTCTCGGAGCCGCTGACCTTCGACCAGATCCTGAACTCGTTCTACACGATCTGGCTGAAGGCCGAGCCGGAGGAGCACATGGCCCGCGTACGCCGCCAGGGCGATCTGCGTCCGATGGCCGACGACCGCTCCGCCATGGCCGAGCTGCGCAACATCCTGCTCAGCCGCGAACCGCTGTATTCGCGCGCGACGGCGGTGGTGGATACCGCGGGGCTTTCCGTCGATGCGGCGGCGGCGCGGCTGATCGATGCCGTGCGCCCGGTGCTGCAGAACGAAGCCCGTAGCTTCGGGCTGCGGAGTGTGGCGCTGTAGGGCGAGCCTTCCGCTGTCGTCCCGGACAAGCGCAAGCGCAGATCCGGGACCCATAGCCACAGGGAAGAGTGGCGGCGCGAGATGGCAACCACGAGTCTTCGCCAAACACCTCCCTGTGGCTATGGGTCCCGGATCAGCGCTCGCTGACGCTCGCTTGTCCGGGACGACAGTGGAATTTGTGGAAGCGCCACAACACCCTTATATGCGAGCCCAAGAGCCAGCTTGAGACCTCCCATGACCTCCACCGAAATCACCACCTCCATGTTCGAGCGGATCGGCGGCAGTGCCACCATCGACGCGCTGGTCGATCGCTTCTATGAGCGCATGGACACGCTGCCGGAGGCGAAGATCATCCGTGCGATGCATGCTGGCGATCTCGGTCTGATCACGGACGTGCTGAAGCGCTATCTCACCGAATGGACCGGCGGCCCGCGGCTTTACACGCCCGAGAAGGGCCATCCGCGGCTGCGGCAGCGCCATATGGGCTTTGCCATCGGCGATGCCGAGCGCGACGCGTGGATGCTGTGCATGCGCGGTGCGATGGACGAGACGATCGCCGACCCCGCGGCGCGACAGGAGCTGGACAAGGCGATATCGGGCCTCGCGGACTGGATGCGCAACCGGCAGTGAGTTGGCGGCAGCGCCTCGACGCAATTCGAAGCTGCGCATCCTCAGTGAGTGATTTGAGTTCCTCGGCCATCGCCTGCTAAGCTCCAGGCATGACCGACATCCTTCCCGACACGATCCGCCGCCTCTACACCGATCCCGGCGAGTACATCGACAGCGATCATCCAGCCGTGCAGCAATTCGCGAACGGCGCCGTGCGCGCGGATGCGAACGCGCGCGAGAAGGCGAGCGTGCTCTACAAGGCGGTGCGCGACGGCATCCGCTACAACCCCTATGTCAGCATGCGCGTCGCCGAGACGTTTCGCGCCTCGAGCGTGCTCGCCGCGGGGCAAGGCTATTGCGTCGGCAAGGCCGCGCTCTATGCCGCCGCCTGCCGCGTCCACGGCATTCCCGCCCGGGTCGGCTTTGCCGACGTGAAGAACCACCTCACCACGGAGAAGCTGCGCGCCAGCATGGGCACCGACATCTTCACCTGGCACGGCTTCACCGAGGTGCATGTCGACGGCGCCTGGCGCAAGGCGACGCCGACCTTCAACGACACGCTCTGCGCCAAGGTGGGCGTGGCGCCGCTCGATTTCGACGGCCACAGCGACGCGCTGTTGCATCCCTTCGACGGCGAGGGCCGCGCCTACATGCAATATGTCAACGACCGCGGCACCTATCACGACGTCCCGGCGAAATTCCTGATGCGCGAGATGGCGCGCGACTACGCCAACATGCAGGGCGAGGATCTCTCAAACCGCGACATGGAGCGCGAGGCGGAGCAACGGTAGCGCGGAGGTGCCCGCGGTCAAACGACCGAACCGACCGCGAGCGCGCGGGGATCTTGCTGGGCAGCATCCGGAACTCGCCTCTCCAGCTCCTCGATCATGCCGCGTGCGATTTCCCGCTCGCCCATGATGACGACGTCAGCGCCCAGCCCCTTCAAATGATCGACCTCGGCATCCGCATGCGCCCGCGCGATGATGCGGATGTCGGGATTGGCCGCGCGTGCCTGCTGCACGATCTGCCCCGCCTCGAACGCTTCCGGGATCGCGATCACCAGATGCCGCGCCCGCGACGGATTGGTGGCGCCGAGAATCTCGGGCTGCGCGGCATTGCCCGTGACGGTCTCGATGCCGCCCTGCTTCAGCTTCGCCAGCGCGCTCTCGCCGGTCTCGGCGACGAGGAACGGCCATTGCCGCTGCTGCAGGGCGTCGCCGACCAGCGCGCCGACGCGGCCATAGCCGATCACGATGGTGTGGTCGGTGAGATCGGTGGTGCGGATCGGCTCGGGCACGGCAGCCTTGGCTTGCGGCGAATCCCGCCGGGGATCGAGGCGCGGCGCGAGCCAGGTGGCGGCCGCGAACATCAGCGGGTTGAACATGATGGAGAGGATCGCACCGGCCATGATCAGGTCGCGGCCCTCGCGCGGCAGGATCTGCGAGGCGACGCCGAGCTCGGCCAGGATGAAGGAGAACTCGCCGATCTGCGACAGGCTCGCCGAGATCGTCAGCGCAGTCGCGACCGGATGGCGGAACAGGATCACAATCAGGAACGCGGCGACCGATTTGCCGAGCATGACGATCACGAGCGTCGCCAACAGCGGCCAGGGCTCGCGCACCACGCTCATCGGATCGAACATCATCCCGACCGAGACGAAGAACAGCACGGCAAAGGCATCGCGCAGCGGCAGCGATTCCTGCGCGGCCCGCGCGCTGAGCGGCGATTCCCGCAGCATCATGCCGGCGAAGAACGCGCCCAGCGCCAGCGAGACGTCGAACAGCTTCGTCGCCCCGAAGGCAACGCACAGCGCAATCGCCAGCACCGCGAGGCGGAACAATTCGCGGGAGCCGGTATGGGCGATGTAATGCAGGATCCAGGGGATCACGCGGCGTCCGACCACCAGCATCAAGCCGATGAAGACGACGATCTTGACGATGGTCAGCATCACGACGCCGGCAAGACCGAGGCCGAGCTGCGCGGCGAGCGGCTCGAACGCGGGCTTGCCGTCGCCGCCGCCCTGCAGGCTGGCGATGGCGGGGAACAGCACCAGCACGAGCACCATCGCGAGGTCCTCGACGATCAGCCAGCCGACCGCGATGCGGCCGCGATCGGTTTCCATCAGGCGCCGCTCCTGCAGCGCGCGGAGCAGCACCACGGTGCTGGCGACGGACAGAGCGAGGCCGAACACCAGGCCGGCACTCATGCTCCAGCCCATCAGCCACGCAAGACCGAGCCCCATCAGCGTCGCGGCGGCAATTTGCACGACGGCACCGGGAACGGCGATGTTGCGGACGCTGAGCAGATCCTGCAGCGAGAAATGCAGGCCGACGCCGAACATCAGCAGGATGATACCGAGCTCCGAGAGCTCGATGGCGAGCGCCTGGTCGGCGACGAAGCCCGGCGTGAACGGACCCACCGCAACGCCGGCGAGGAGATAGCCGACCAGCGGCGGAATGCGGAACCGCTGCGCGATGGTTCCAAGTACGAAGGCTAGTCCGAGTCCAACGACGATGGTGGCGATGAGAGGTGTGTCATGCGGCATTTTTGCCTTTTGACACAGCAGGCCCAGCCATGCACCGCGACCTGTGCGCGCGGGTCGCAGCTCACAGCAATTGCGAGCGCACGGAGTCCGCGCCCTCGCGCAGCAATGGCAGGAAACGCTCGATCAATTCCTGCGCCGGCACGCGGTCGACATGCGCGCCCATATTGATGGCGGCGACGATCACATTGTCGTAGCGGCGCACGGGAACCGAGATCGAGCGGAAATGCGGCTCGGCCTCGCGGTCCACCAGCGAATAGCCCTGCGCGCGGTCGGCGACGATGCGGGCGAGCAGCGCCTCGGGATCCGTCATTGTCTGCGGCGTCAGCGTCTCGCGTGCCATGGCTTTCAGGCGCACAGCGAGATCGGCATCGTCGAGCTGGCCGAGCATGGTGCGGCCGACCGAAGTGCAGAACGCCGGCAGCCGGTAGCCGATCTCCAGTCCGCCGGAGAACATCCGCGCCGGACTGCTGCGTGCGATGAACACGACGTCGTCGCCGTCGAGCACCGCGAGCGAGGAGATTTCGTTCGCCGCGGTCGCGACGCGATCGAGCACGGGCTGCAGCACCGCGACGAGCTGATTGGAGCGCAGGTAGGACGCCGCGAGCGTCAGCACATGCGGCGTCAGTGAGAACAGCTTGCCATCGCCTGAGACGTAGCCGCCGCGCTGGAGGGTGAACAGCATGCGCCGCGCGGTGGCGCGCGGCAGATCGGCCGCGCGGGCGAGATCGCTCAGTGTCATCGGCCCGGCAGCCGTGCCGAAGCACTGCAGCAGCCGCAGGCCGCGATCGAGCGCCTCGACGAAATCCGTCGCGCGCTCGTCGGTCTCACTCCGCTTCAGCTTCGGCATGGCCTTGGGACAATCCTGCAAAATAGTACTTGCTGCCGATCCGAGGCATGTCATAATTCGCCCATTCGTTCAATAGGCGAACAAACGCCACTCCACAAGGATGCATACGCCATGATGAGCCAGGAGCAGAACGACCTGATCACCCGCACCGGGCCTAGGGATCCCTGCGGCAAGCTGATGCGGAGCTATTGGCAGCCGGCGGCGCTGGTGGATGAGCTGGAGGGCGCGCGGCCGATCCGCCCGGTGCGATTGCTCGGCGAGAACCTCGTGCTGTTCCGCGACGAGACCGGGCGCTACGGCCTGATGGATCGCCACTGCGCCCATCGCGGCGCCGACCTCGCCTTCGGCAGGCTCGAGCATGGCGGCCTGCGCTGCGCCTTCCACGGCTGGCTGTTCGACGCCACCGGACAGTGCATCGAGACGCCGGCCGAGCCGAAGGATTCAAACCTCTGCCAGAACATCCGGCAGCGCTCCTATCCCGTGGTGGAGAAGAGCGGCATCCTCTGGGCCTATCTCGGTGAAGGTGAGCCGCCGGCTTTCCCGGAGATCGATTGCTTCGTCGCGCCCGGCACGCACACTTTCGCCTTCAAGGGCCACATGGCCTGCAACTGGTTGCAGGCGCTGGAGGTCGGCATCGATCCCGCGCACGCCTCCTACCTGCATCGCTTCTTCGAGGACGAGGACACCTCCACCGCCTACGGCAAGCAGTTCCGCGGCGCGTCGGCAGGCTCCGACCTGCCGATGACGAAGATCCTGCGCGAATACGACCGGCCCATCATCAATGTCGAGCACACCGAATACGGCCTGCGGCTGATCGCGCTGCGCGAGATCGACGAGGAGCGCACCCATGTGCGCGTCACCAACCAGCTCTTTCCGCACGGCTTCGTCATCCCCATGAGCACGGAGATGACGATCACGCAGTGGCATGTGCCTGTCGATGACGAGAACTGCTACTGGTACGCGATCTTCACCAGCTATTCGAGCCCGGTCGACAAGCAGAAGATGCGCGACCAGCGGCTGGAGCTCTATGAGCTGCCCGATTACAAGTCGCGCAAGAACCGGGCGAACGATTACGGCTTCGATCCGCACGAGCAGCAGACTGCGACCTATACCGGCATGGGCAACGACATCAACGTCCACGACCAATGGGCGGTGGAATCGATGGGCGCGATCCAGGACCGCACCAAGGAGCATCTCGGCTCCAGCGACAAGGCGATCGTGCAGTATCGCCGCCTGCTGCGGCAGGAAATCGAGAAGGTCGGCGGTGGCGTGAAGCCGATGCTGTTCCTGGACGAGAGCAAAGCACGCAGCATCCAGGGGCCGGCCACCATGGACGGCATCGGGCCGACCCAAGGCTGGGAGCTCTACTGGATGGAGGTCGACGTCAAGCGCCGCCGCGGTGCACCCTGGGCCCCGCCGGTGCCGAAGGAGATCGCCGACAACGTGCACCGGCTGACGGCGGCGGAGTGACGTTCTTGCACGGACCCCGTAGGGTGGACAAAGGCGCAAAGCGCCGTGCCCACCATTTCTCCATGAAGGATACAGATCGTGGGCACGCTTCCGCCTTCGCTCTTCGAGCTACGGCGGACAAGTCGCTTTGCCCACCCTACGGCAGTGGAGATCATGCGACGGCCTCTCCTCGTCATTGCGAGCGCAGCGAAGCAATCCAGACTGCCTCCCCGGCGGGACTCTGGATTGCTTCGTCGCAGGGGCTCCTCGCAATGACGGAGGATGTGGCGCATGCTTCGCGCCTCACGACTGGAGGACTTGAAAAGTGACTTTCGTCGCGCGTCATGCGCTGTGGTCGGATGAGCAGAGGGACGCCGCGGCGCGCATGCGCCGGATCGTCGAGGAGAGGAATCTCGAGGTCATCCGCCTCGCCTTCCCCGACCAGCACGGCATTTTGCGCGGCAAGACCATCATCGCCTCCGAAGCGATAGCGTCGCTGGAGAGCGGCGGCTCCATCACCACCACCATGCTCGCCAAGGACACCTCGCACCGCACGGTATTTCCGGTGTTCACCGCGGGCGGCGGCTTCGGCATGAAGGAGATGGAGGGCGCGGCCGACGTGCTGATGGTGCCTGATCCCACCACCTTCCGCGTGCTGCCCTGGACGCCGACGACGGGCTGGGTGCTTTGCGATCTCTATTTCAGCGACGGCCGCCCGGTGCCGTTCGCGACGCGCTCGCTCTATCGCAAGGTGCTTGATGAGCTCGGCGCCCGCGGCCACGATTTCGTCGCCGGCCTCGAGGTCGAATTCCACATCTTCAAGCTCGACGATGCGCATATGCGCCCCGAGGACGCCGGCCAGCCCGGCACGCCGCCCTCGGTGAGCCTGCTCAGCCACGGCTATCAATACCTCACCGAGCAGCGCTTCGATCAGATGGAGCCGGTGCTGGAGATCCTGCGCCGGGACATCGTCGCGCTCGGCCTGCCCTTGCGCTCCGTCGAGGTCGAGTTCGGACCGAGCCAGTGCGAATTCACCTTCGCGCCGAAGAAGGGGCTGGAGCCCGCCGACAACATGGTGCTGTTTCGCAGCGCCGTGAAGCAGATCGCGCGCCGCCATGGCTACCACGCCACCTTCATGTGCCGGCCGAAGCTGCCGAACGTCTTCGCCAGCGGCTGGCACCTGCACCAGTCGGTCGTCTCGCGCGCGAGCGGCGAGAATCTGTTCATGGCCAAGGAAACAGCAAAGGACGGCGGCGAGCCGCTCAGCGCATTCGGCCAAGCCTGGCTCGCCGGCCTGCTCGACCACGCCCGCGCCTCCACTGTGTTCACCACCCCGACCATCAACGGCTACAAGCGCTACCGTTCCTATTCGCTGGCCCCGGACCGGGCGATCTGGGGCCGCGACAATCGCGGCGTGATGATCCGCGTGCTCGGTGGCGCAGGCGATGCCGCAACGCGCCTGGAAAACCGCATCGGCGAGCCCGCCGCCAATCCCTATCTCTACATGGCCTCGCAAATCCTCTCGGGCCTCGACGGCGTCGACCGCAAGCTCGATCCCGGTCCGTCCGCCGACACGCCCTACGAGACCAAGGCGCCGCTGCTGCCCAAGAGCCTGCGCGATGCCGTGAGTGCGCTGAAGGACGATCCGTTCTTCCGCGAGAAGCTGGGCGCCGAATTCGTGGACTACTACACCCACATCAAGAACGCCGAGATCGACCGTTTCCTGAGCGAAGTGACCGACTGGGAGCACCGGGAGTATTTCGAGGTGTTTTGAGCGCGGCAGCACGCTCCGCCGTCATTGCGAGCGCAGCGAAGCAATCCAGACTATCTCCGCGGAGGGTTTCTGGATTGCTTCGTCGCAAAGGCTCCTCGCAATGACGGGGCGAGGGCTGCGCCTCAAATCCCCAGATATTTGTGCTGCAGATCCGGCTCGGCCATCAGCTCGTCGGAGGTGCCGCTCCACACCGTCTTGCCGCGCTCGATGATGAAGTGGCGGTCGCAGATGCGGGCGAGATGGTCGACGTTCTTGTCGACGACCAGGATCGACTGGCCGCGACTCTTGAGCAGTGAGAGGCAGCTCCAGATTTCCTCGCGGATCAGCGGCGCGAGGCCTTCGGTCGCTTCGTCGAGAATCAGCAGCTTCGGATTGGTCATCAGCGCGCGGCCGATCGCGAGCATCTGCTGCTCGCCGCCGGAGAGCTGGTTGCCCATGTTGGCCGCGCGCTCGGCGAGGCGCGGAAACATCACGTAGATCGCGGCCAGCGTCCAGGGATTGGGGCTGCCGAAGCGATCGGCGGCGGCCGCCACCAGGTTTTCGCGCACGGTGAGGTTCGGAAAGATCTGGCGTCCCTCGGGGACGAGGCCGACGCCGAGCTTTGCGATCCGGTAGGACGGCAGCAGCCTGACCTCGGTGCCCGCGAAGCGGATCGCGCCCGCCCGCGCCGGCGTCAGGCCCATGATCGAGCGGATGGTCGTGGTCTTGCCCATGCCGTTGCGGCCCATCAGCGAGACCATCTCGCCCGGCTTGATCGACAAGGACAGGCCGAACAGCACCTGGGACAGGCCGTAGCAGGTCTCGATGCCGTCAACGTCGAGCAACGTGTCAGCCATGATGCGTCACCACATGCTGATCGCCGAGATAGGCGCGCTTGACGTCTTCGTTGGCGCGGATCGAGTCCGGGTCGCCCGAGGCGATGACGCGGCCATAGACCAGCACCGAGATGCGATCGGCGAGCGCGAACACCGCGGGCATGTCGTGCTCGACCAGCACGATCGAGACCTCTTTCCGCAGCTCCTGCAGCAGCTTCACCATGCCCTGCGATTCGGTGACGCCGAGCCCGGCCATCGGCTCATCCAGCAGCAACAGTTTCGGCCTGCTGGCGAGCGCGACCGCCAGCTCGATCTGACGCCGCTCGCCGTGGCTCAGCTTCGACACCAGCACATCGGCGCGATGGGCGAGACCGACGCGATCGAGCGCGGCATGCGCGGCATCGCGCAGATCCTTCTCCTTGCGCGCATTGGCGAAGAAGCGGAACGAGGTGCCGGCATGGGCCTGCGCCGCCAGCGCGACATTGTCGGCCGCCGTGAAGTCGAGCAGCAGCGAGGTGATCTGGAACGAACGCGCAAGGCCGAGCGCGCAGCGGCGATAGGCCGGCAAATACGTGATGTCGCGGCCCGCCAGCGAAACGCTGCCGGAATGCGGCGCCAGATGTCCGGTGAGCTGGCTGATCAGCGTGGTCTTGCCGGCACCGTTCGGGCCGATGATGGCGTGCAGCTCGCCGCTGGCGACCTCGAGCGAGACGTTGTCGGTCGCGATGATGCCGCCGAAGCGGCGCACCAGCTTTTCGACACGGAGCAGGGGTTCAGCCACGGTTAGCCCTCCCCAGCATGCCCATGATGCCGCCGCGGCCGAACAGCACGATCAGCAGCAACAGCGGCCCCATGATCAGCGCCCAATATTCGGTGATCTGCGACAGGAACTCTTCCAGCAGCAGGAACACCACCGCGCCCATCACAGGGCCGAACAGCGTGCCCATGCCGCCGAGGATCACCATCACCATGAGATCGCCGGAACGGGTCCAGTACATCACGGCCGGGCTGACGAAGTCGGTGTTGTTGGCGAGCAGCGCGCCGGCGAGACCGCACATGGTGCCTGAGATGACGAAGCAGACCAGCTGGTAGCGCTTGGCCGGGAAGCCGATCGCCTGCATGCGCTGCTCGTTGGAGCGCAGGCCCTGCACGACGAGGCCGAAGCGCGAATTGACGATGCGCCAGATCAGGAAGATCACGCCGAGCAGGCAGGCAAGACAGAGATAATAGAACTGCGTGCGGTTCGACAGGTTGATCAGCCCGGAGAAATCGCTGCGCTTGTAGACGGTGAGGCCGTCGTCGCCGCCGTAACGCGCGAGCCCCGAGGCGACGTAATAGGCCATCTGCGCGAAGGCGAGCGTGATCATGATGAAATAGACGCCGCGGGTGCGCAAGGAGAGCGCGCCGATCACGAGGGCGTAGATCGCCGAGGCAGCGAGCGCGACCGGAAACTGTATCCAGCCGCTTCCGACGCCTTCCTGCGCCAGCATGCCGACGGCGTAGCCGCCGATGCCGAGATAGGCGGCGTGACCGAAACTCATCATGCCGCCGAACCCCATGATGAGGTTCAGGCTCGCCGCCGCCAGCGCCAGAATGATGATGCGGGTGAACAGCGTCAGGATGAAGATGTTGCCGGAAGCCTGCGAATAGAGCGGCAGCAGCACGAGACCGGCCAGCATCAGGGCCGTGACGGCCTTGCTCACGGTAAAGCTCTTCATCGACGGTTGGCCGGAAACAGCCCCTCCGGCCGCACCACCAGCACGATCGCCATCAAGAGGTAGATCAGCATGGACGACAATGCGGGCGCGGCGGTGGAGGCGGCGGCGCCGCTCAGCACCTGCCGGAGCAGATTGGGCAGGAAGGCCCGGCCGAGCGTGTCGATCATGCCGACGAAGATCGCGGCGAGGAAGGCGCCGCGGATCGAGCCGATGCCGCCGATCACGATGATGACGAAGGCGAGGATCAGGATGTTCTCGCCCATGCCGATCTGCACGGTGAGGATCGGCGCCTGCATCAGTCCGGCAAGGCCCGCGAGCGCGGCACCAAGTCCGAACACCAGCGTGTAGAGCAGCTTGATGTTGATGCCGAGCGCGCCGATCATCTCGCGGTTGGAGGCCCCGGCGCGGATCAGCATGCCGATCCGGGTGCGCATCACGCCGAGATAGAGCAGCAGCGCGACCAATAGCGCCACGATGATGATGGCGAGACGATAGGCGGGATAGTGAATGCCGGGCAGGATCGGCACCGGCACCGTGAGCCAGGCCGGCAGCGGCAGCGCGAGGCCCGCCGGGCCCCAGATCAGCCGCACGGCTTCATTGAAGAACAGGATCAGGCCGAAGGTTGCGAGCACGTGGTCGAGATGGTCGCGGCCATAGAGATGCCGCAGCGCACTCATCTCGAGCACGATGCCGAGCACGAGTGTGGCCCCGAGCGCCATCAGCGCACCAGCCAAGAAGCTGCCGGTCCAGGCCGCGAAGGTCGCCGCGAAATAGGCGCCCATCATGTAGAGCGAGCCGTGCGCGAGGTTGACGAGATCCATGATCCCGAACACCAGCGTCAGGCCGGCGGCGAGCAGGAACAGCAGCAGGCCGAACTGCAATCCGTTCAGGAACTGTTCGACGACGAGCAGCATCAAGACTCTTTCAGGCGCACGCGGTGTCGCGCCGATGTTCGAACGCAGTCGCCATCAGTGAAAGAGCTCCCCCTGCCTCATCAAGGCGGAAAAATGGGTAATGGCAGTATCGTTCCGAGGCAAGAGCGATTCGACACCCAACATGCACTTTGTTGCATGCGGGTGCATGCGGTCGAAACGCCCCTGCAAGAAGGCTGCCGAGCCGGCTGGGGCAACCTGCCGCACCCAAACGATCACCCTCCCCCCGTTGCCGGGGAGAGGGTGCCGCAATGTGTTGGAGCGAAGAGCGGCGTCTAGTGCGACGTCATCTGCTCGGGCAGGTCGCCCGGTTCGGTGAGCACGCTGTTGGCCGTCGAGGCCTCCAGCGCCGCCATCCGGAACAGATAGGCGAGCGTCGCCAACCCCGAGTCTTCCGCCATCTGCGCCAGCTCGAGCGCCATGTCGGACATGTAGCCGAGATTCTCGTCCCTGGTCTGCGCCATGATCTGGCTGTCCCGCATCATGTTCGACATCTCAGGCACTCTTCCGTTGCGCGGCAGTGGCGCCGCAGAGGTTGGCACGGGCGACGGCATCCAGATGCGGGCCGTCCTGACACACGACCGAAGCCATGCCGATACGATCGTGCAGGGCGTCGACCGTCTCGCGACGAATGTCGATGGTGGCCGCCATGGTCCATGCATTCTCCACCAGGGCCGGCAGGCCGAGCGGGGTCACCACGAAGCCGGCCTCGTGGAAGCGCGGCAGCCACCAGGTTTCCATGATCGCGCTGACCTGCGTGATGCCCTGCGCGAGGCAGAACTCCTGCACCGCGGCCATCAGTTGCAGGTTGAGCGCACCGTCGCGACGATCGCGTACGACGAAATAGCGCGACCATTCCCAGATCAAGGGATCCGCGGGGCAGCCGCGAACCGACGCCAGATGCGGGAACACCTCGCTCATCATCGAGGGCTTTGTCGTGGGATAGAGCCGATGGCCACCGATGACCCGTCGGCCCTCGAGCGCGAGCAGATAGACAGTATCCTCATCGTCATAGGAATCGATCTCGCGGCAATCCGGCTTGCGCAGCGTCTCCCATCGCCGCTCCTCGACGAAGACCTCATGGC
Source organism: uncultured Bradyrhizobium sp. (assembly GCF_936943645.1). Lineage (GTDB taxonomy): Bacteria > Pseudomonadota > Alphaproteobacteria > Rhizobiales > Xanthobacteraceae > Bradyrhizobium. The sequence continues at coordinate 36,710 of NZ_CAKZJO010000014.1, forward strand.
GCAGCCGGAAATGCTGCTCGATCACGTCTTCATAAAGGTGGCGATTTAGCGCAGAAATGGCGTGAATCATGAAAACCCCCAGTGAGCCTCAATGGGGGCAGACTCTTCGAAAACGGCGGGGTTCGGTATTGGGAAATTTCCCAGTAGGTCGCTCAGGGATTGATGATCTTGTTCCGAATCGCAAGCGCCACTGCATGCGTACGGTTGACGGCCCCGAGCTTGCGCGCGGCGGTTGCAAGATGCTCTTCCGCCGTGCGCTGCGTGATGTGCAGGATCTCGCCGATTTCCCAGGCTGACTTGCCTTGCGAGGCCCAGGAGATCACCTCCCGCTCGCGCGGGGTGAGACGCGTCGACGGATGAGGCGCCGGGGCGAGCAGACGGCGGATGTGGTCGAAGCCGTACATCGCCATCAGGTGCAGTGCCGGCTTGCTGCGGGGATTGAGGTCGAGATGAACGCCGCCCAGCGACACCGCGGCCTCGTAGCCGGTGAGCCCATGGATCGGCACGATGAAGCCCCGCGACATGCGAAAATCGGTGGCGCGGTTCATCACTTCGGCCGCGTTCGGCTCGAGCTCGGCATCGTAGGGCGCTTCCGACCATTCGAACGGATTGACCGATTGGCGGCAGAGCCGCACCACGGGATCGAACCGGTCGTAATTGTTCTGGGTGTAGAGGCTGAACCATCCCGCCGGCCAGCGCTTGGCAAGCACCATCTGCGCGAACCGCTGGTCGGGATTGGGCAATCCCGTCACGATGATGGTTTCGAAACCGAAGCGACCGAACGCCGTCTCGAGCGCATGCATGGCATCGGGCACCTTGCGATAGATACCCAGGCCTTCGATGAAGTCGAGTGCCTCCCGGCCATAATCAACGGCGTCTGCGGCGGACATCGGTACGTTTCCTGACCTTCGCCCTTTCATATAGCACGTATTCGGGGGCTGCCTCAATTCGCTGCGACCGTAGTTTCCCGGTGCTCTTCCGGCCTGAAGAATTAAACTACTTGTGGCAGAATTGACGTCACGATACACCTGACGCGTCCGCAGCGGGAAAACCAAATGCAAGACGAGGACATCGCCCTCAACAGCGTGCTCGGCCTGGAATTGAACCGCGTGTTCTTCGCCGTCCGCGATACGGCAAACAAGCAGAAGATCATCGAGTTCGCGCGCCAGGTCCTGCAGAGCGAGCACGCGGAGCTGGTTGACAGTCTGTTGCCGGAGGGCCCGGCGAGCTGAGCCGTGTCGTGTGATGCGTGAGTGCCGTCAGCGCGAGCCACTCCGCATGCCCGACCATCGGCACGCGCGCATGGTCAATCGATTTCAGCGGAAGCCCTCAGTCATCCCGCCTTCGGGCACGCGTCGAGCGGGCGGATGGGATCGCGCCCCTGTCCGATCTCAACCCGACGATCCATGTCCGAGATCGGTGAGCGCATTGCGGCCCAGCGACGTCAATTCATCCAAAGCCGTCGTACCGGAGCGCGCGGCTTCCATCAGCCGCGCGGCAATCAGCTTCCTGCTCTCATGATCGCCGCCATGCCTGACGTGACTGAAGGCCGCATCAAGCGCCGCATCCAGGATGGTTTGCATGCGGCCTTCGAACTCGCTCATCTCGTCACCGACCCACGGCAGCTCCGTCACGGCCCTTATGAGCCGGCGCAACAAGGGCGTATGTTCACAAGTGAACGGAGAGGCGATCACGAAGCCGATGGCCGAGATCACCACCGTCTCATGCAGAAGCGATCGGCTGTCCGAAAGCTGCCAGCGGTGGCCCAATACTGCCAGCTCGATTGTGGCCGCGCCAACGCAGACGAAGCGGGCCAACCAGGAACGGCCGCTTTCGTTCCCGCGGAGCGCGACAAAATTGCGGTGACTCCCCTCTAGGCGATCCGTCATTCTTTGCTTAGAAAAAACGCCCGGAACCAGGACTGGGCATGACTGACGGCATCACGAAATCCGCAACCGGCATCGAAGGCTTTGACGATCTGACACTCGGAGGTCTCCCCACGGGACGGCCCTCCCTGGTCTGCGGCTCGGCCGGCTGCGGCAAGACATTGTTCGCATCGACGTTCCTCTTCAACGGCGCGCGGCTCTACGACGAGCCCGGGGTCTTCGTGACCTTCGAGGAGCGCCCCGTCGACATCGTCGCCAACGTGGATTCGCTCGGCTTCGACCTGCAGGGGCTGATCGATCAGTCGAAGATCCATATCGAGCATATCGAGATCGATCCCTCCGAAGTCGCCGAAATCGGCGACTACGATCTGGAGGCACTGTTCCTGCGGCTCGAATTCGCGGTCGATCAGATCGGTGCCAAGCGCATCGTGCTCGACACGATCGAGAGCCTGTTCTCGGCGTTCTCCAATCCGGCGATCCTGCGGGCCGAAATCCGCCGCCTGTTCGATTGGCTCAAGCAGAAGGGCCTGACCGCGGTCATCACCGGCGAGCGCGGCGACGGCAGCCTGACGCGACAGGGCCTCGAAGAGTACGTCTCCGATTGCGTCATCCTGCTCGATCATCGCGTCGACAACCAGATCTCGACGCGGCGCCTGCGCATCGTCAAATATCGCGGCACCGCGCACGGCACCAATGAATATCCGTTCCTGATCGACGAGGACGGCTTCTCGGTGCTGCCGGTCTCCTCGCTCGGCCTCGGTCACAAGGTGTTCGACGAGCGCATCTCGACCGGAGTGCCCGACCTCGACGCCATGCTGACCGGCGGCGGCTTCTATCGCGGCAGCAGCATCCTGCTCACCGGCGTCGCCGGCTCCGGCAAGAGCTCGCTCGCCTGCATGATGGCGGACGCCGCCTGCGCACGCGGCGAGCGCGCGCTCTATCTCTCCTTCGAGGAGTCCGAGGGGCAGACCGTCCGCAACATGAAGTCGATCGGCACCGATCTCGGCAGATGGTTGAAGAGCGGCCAGATGCGCTATATCGCGGCGCGACCGACCTTCTATTCGCTCGAGATGCATCTTGCGATCATGTTGCGCGAGATCGGCAGGTTCAAGCCGCAGCTCGTCGTGCTCGATCCGATCTCCGCCTTCACCGGAGCGGCCGACATCAGCGAGGTGCAGGCGATGCTGCTGCGCATCGTCGACTACCTCAAGTCCAACGGCATCACCGCCGTGTTCACCCATCTGGCTCATGTCCAGCAGGCGGAGACTGATGCCGGCCTGTCGTCACTGATGGACGGCTGGATCCTGCTGCTCAACCGTGAAGCCAACGGCGAGTTCAACCGCGAGCTCTATCTGCTGAAGGCACGCGGCATCTCCCATTCCAACCAGGTGCGCGAGTTCGTCATGTCGAACAAAGGCATCCACCTGCTGGAGCCGTATCTGGGCGAGAGCGGCGCATTGACCGGATCGGCCCGGCGCAACGAGGAGGCCCGCACACGGCGCGCCGAAGTCGACCGGCTGGCCGAGGTCGCGCGGATCCAGGATCAGGTCGGACAGCGCCGCCGGCGTGCACTGGCCCAGATCGAGACACTCAGGGCCGACATCGACGCCGACGAGGCGGAGCTCAAGCGCCTCGTCAAGGCCGAAGAAGTCTATCTCCGGCAAAGCCGGACCGATTCCGCGGAAATGGCGCGCGGACGCGGGATGAGCAACTCCGCCGGCAAGACGAAGCAGGACTGAACTATGGCCGCATCAAGCAACGAGCCCGTCAAGCTCGTCCTCTACGTCGCGGGCGAGACGCCGAAATCGCTCGCCGCGATCCGCAATCTCGAAAAGATCTGCTCCGAGCACCTCGCCGGCAAGTACCGGGTCGAGGTCATCGACCTCAAGAAGCAGCCGCAGCTTGCCCGCGAGCACGGCATCGTCGCGATCCCCACCCTGGTGAAGGAGCTTCCCGTCCCGATTCGCAAGATCATCGGGGACCTTTCCGACACCCAGAAGGTTCTAGTTCATCTGTCTGTCGAGGAATGATGACGGTGGTATCGCTCGCATCGGCGTTGACCCGGGATGAACTCGAGGCTCGGCTTTACGAGGCCGAGGAGACGCTCCGGGCCATTCGCGAGGGCGAGATCGACGCCGTCGTCATCAAGGGCGGGGCTACCGAACAGGTGTTCACGCTCGAAGGAGACGGCCACTCCTACCGCACCTTCATGGAAGCCATGGACATCGGCGCCGCCGCGTTCGACGCCGAGGGACAGTTGCTCTACGCCAACCAGGCCCTGTGCACCTTGCTGGACCGGCCGGCCGGCATGCTCTCGGGACAGGCGCTGCTCGGCATGCTCGATGCCGTCAACCAGACCACGTTCCGCCGGCTTCTCACGCAGGCGCTGCAGGAACGGCAATCCGCTGAAATCCACGTGCGCGTCGGTGACAACGAGAGCAGCTTCCTGCTCACCGGCGCTCCGATCGATTTCGGCGTCGTCAGCGGCGTCGCCGTCACCTTCACGGACATCAGCGAGCGCGAGCAGATCGCCGCCGCCAAGGAATCGGAGCGCCTCGCGCGGTCCGTGCTCGCATCCGCCAACGAGGCCGTCATCGTCTGCGACCGCGCCGGCCGGGTGACCCACATCAATGCCGCCGCCGAGCGGATCTGTGCCGAGGCTCCGATCGGCAAGCGTTTCGAGGAGGCGATCGAGCTGACCTTCGCCGATGCGTCCGAGCTGATGTCCGGCGGCGACATCGTCGCGATGGCCGCCGGCGGCACCCCGGTGCAAGGGCTCGAGGCCGCCGTGAAAACATCGGCGGTCGACGTCACCGACGTCATGCTCAGCGCAGCACCGCTCGTCGTGTCCGGCGAGCGGACGCAGGGCTGCGTGGTGACGCTGATCAACCTGTCGCAGCGCAAGGCCGCCGAGCGTCGCCAGGCGCTCCTGATGGGTGAGCTCGATCACCGCGTCAAGAACACGCTGGCCATGGTGCTGGCGATCTCCGCGCGCACCGCATCCCACGAGCGTACGATCGAGGACTTCCAGAAATCCTTCTCCGGCCGCATCCAGGCACTGGCGGCGACCCACACGCTGCTGTCCAACGCGTCCTGGGAAAACCTTGAGATCAAGGACGTGCTGAGCGTCGAGCTGGCGCCCTACGCGACGCTCTCCAGCGGACGCATCACGCTGGAAGGGCTGGACATCTCCGTTGATTCCAAGACCGCCGTCTCGCTCGGGCTCGTCTTCCACGAGCTGACGACCAACGCGGTGAAATACGGCGCGTTGTCGACCCGGGCCGGCAAGCTGTCGGTGCGGCGGATCGGTCTGCTCGACGACGGTGCCTTGCAGATCGAGTGGGAAGAGCGCGACGGCCCCCTCGTGACTCCGCCGACGGTCTCGGGGTTCGGCCAGACGCTGATCTCGCGCAGCCTCGGCAGCGGCCCCAACGGCGGCACGAAGCTGGAATACCGGCCGACCGGCGTGGTTTGCCAGATCCTGATTCCGAAATACGGCCACTTCCACTCCTGACATATTGTCGCTGGATGGCGGCGCCGCTTCCGTGAGATGATCCCGAGAGAACATTCGGGACATAAAGCGATGATGACGCTGCGCCAGGTTGAAGTGATCCGCGCCGTGATGGTGACGGGCACCATCGGCGGCGCGGCCAAGCTGCTCAACGTCTCGGCGCCCGGTATCAGCCGTCTCGTCAAATACACCGAACGCTCGCTCGGCATCCGTTTCTTCCAGCGCCAGAACGGCCGCTACTTCCCGACCCCGGAAGCCGAGAACATCTTCGAACAGATCAACGGCGTCTACAAGAAGGTCGACGATCTCTCCGAGATCATCTCCAAGATCGGCCGCGGCGGCCTCTCCGAATTGCGCATCGGCTCGGTGCCCAGCATCTCGCAGGTGATGGTGCCGCGCGCGATCGAGCGGGTGCGGCACCGCTATCCCGATCTCGGCATCGACATCAACATCCTCAAGCTAGAGGAGGCCATCGACTATCTCATGCTCGGCCGCGGCGAGTGCGTGGCGATGAGCTACCGCCTGGAGCATTCCGCGCTCGACTTCATGCCGCTCGCCTCGGGCGAGCTGTATTGCATCGTGCCGCCGGGCCACGAGCTCGCCGGCCGCAAGCAGGTCTCGGCCGCCGAGATCACCCGCTATCCGCTGATCGGCATCGATCCCAACGACCCCTATGGGCGGATCATGGCCGAGATCTTCGCGCGCCACCGACTGGACTACAACATCACCATCCGCGCGCGCTTCGGCACCACGGTCTGCGCCCTGGTGAAGGCGGGGCTCGGCATCGCCATCATCGACCAGTTCACGGTGGCCCATGGCGGCTATCCCGGGATCGAGCTGCTGAAGATCACCGAGCCGACGCGGTTCGACACCTACATCGCGGTCAAGCGCGGCGCACCGCTGTCGCTGCATGCCGAGGCCTTCATCGAGGCGCTGCGCGCCGAGATGCGCGCGGTGGAGCCGGCCCGCGGCAACAGCAAAGCTGTGCCGGGCGGCAGCGGCAAAGCCGCGCCGGCGCGCGCGCGGAAGAAATAACATGATGTTAGGTTTGTCGGATAAATGGGTAATTGTGTTAGCCTAGGGAAAGGCTATCGTCAGTGTTGGAAGCCCCCTTGGAATTCCGCGGGTTTCCCCGCTAATGACCGGGACCGAACGCTCCCTTTGAGACGATAGCGAACCATGTCCAAGCGCGGATACGCCGCCAGCAAGAAGCTCCTCACCGGCCTGATCGGCGCGCCGATCGCGCATTCCGCCTCCCCCGCCATGCATGAGCGCGCCGCCGAGGCGCTCGGCCTGCGCGGCCATTATCAGCTCATCGAGGTGGCGGGCGCCGATGCGACCGGCCTCAGCCTGATGCTGGAAGGCGTGCGGCGGCTCGGCTTTGCCGGCGTCAACGTCACCTACCCCTACAAGGAAGCAGTGGTCCCGCTGCTCGACGAGCTGGCGCCCGGCGCATCCGCGATGGGCGCGGTCAACACCGTCGTCGTCAGGGACAACAGGCTGATCGGCCACAACACCGACACCACGGGCTTTGCCCGCGCGGTGGCGCCGCTGCTGGCGCCCGCCGGGAATGCGGTGGCGGTGATCGGCGCCGGCGGCGTCGGCAAGGCGATCGCGTTCGCGCTGGCGAGCCTTGAGGTGACGGACCTCCGAATCTTCGACAGCGAGCCTGCGCGGGCCGAAAAGCTCGCCGCGCTGCTGACCAGGCATGGCGGCGCGCGGGTGGCAGGAAGCGTCAAGGACGCGCTCGACGGCGCGACCGGCCTCGTCAACGGCACGCCGGTCGGCATGCTGCCGAACCGCGACACGCCGGTGCCAGCGGCGTTGCTGCGCGAAAACCTGTGGGTCGCGGATGCCGTCTATTCGCCGCTGATCACGCCGCTGCTGGCGGCGGCGCAGGCCAAGGGCGCGCGGATCATGACCGGGCGGGAGCTTGCGATCTATCAGGCGGCCGACGCGTTCGAACTTTTCACGGGCCTTGCCCCATCGACCGAGGTCATGGGAGAGGCATTCGACGAGGTGATGGCGGCACGAAGCTCGGCCTATCACGCAGCGTAACCGAAGCGGCCGGACACAAGGCCGCGGACCACATCGACAGACAATGGGAGGAGAGACCATGAAGACGACCATTCTGGCAGGCGCCCTGCTTGCCTTCGCAGCTGCAACCAGCGTCCACGCCCAGGCGATCAAGCTCGCCGACGTCGCCGAACTGTCCGGCGGCGGCGCCACCGTCGGCACCAATTGGAAGAACGGCATCGACCTCGCGATCGAGGAGATCAACGCCAAGGGCGGCGTGCTCGGCCGCAAGCTGGAAGTCACCCATGCCGACTCGCAGTCCAACCCGGGCGTGGCGCGCGCCCAGGTGCAGAAGGCGCTCGACGCCGAGCCCTATGTGCTGCTCGGGCCCGGCTATTCCGGCTCGGTGAAGGTGACGGCGCCCCTCGCCGCCGAAGCCGGCATCGCGCAGATCATGGGCGGCGAAGCCGCCGAGCTGACGCAGGCCGGCAACAAGTTCCTGTTCCGCACCTCGTTCGGCCAGCAATCCTCGATGCCGAAGGTCGCGAAATACATCCACGACGAGATGAAGGCGAAGACCGTCGCGGTGGTCTGGGTCAACAATGATTTCGGCCGCGGCGGACGTGACATGGTGAGCAAGGAGCTCGAACGGCTCGGCTCCAAGGTGGTCGCCGACCTCTCGACCGAAGCCGGCCAGGCCGATTTCGCCGCCGACGTCGGCAAGATCAAGGCCGCCAATCCTGACGCCGTGTTCGTCTATCTCAACGAAGAAGAGAGCGCGCGTATCCTGAAAGAGCTGAAGCGTCAGGGTGTCACCGCGCCGCTGATGGGCGAGACCACGTTGATCGGCCAGAAGGTGATCGAGCTCGCTGGCGACGCCGCCAACGGTGCGCGCGGCCATGTCGGCCTCACCACCGACGCGCCGGTCGATCTGGTCAAGCAATTCCGCGAGAAGTTCTCCAAGAAGTACAATTATGTGCCTGATCACAACGGCCTGAAGGGCTACCTCGCCGTCTACATGGTGAAGGCCACCACCGAGAAGATGGGCAAGGTGGATCCGAAGAAGTTCGCCGACACGCTGCACGGCCTCACCATCAAGGCCGCGGACGAGCCGGGCATCCTGATGGACGTCACCTTCAGCGACACCGGCGACATCGACCGCCAGAGCTTCCTGGTCGAGGTGGTCGAAGGCAAGCAGGTCGTGAAGCAGGTGCTGCCCAAGGTGAAGTGAGATTACTTCGCCTCTCCCCGCAGGCGGGGAGAGGCCGGAATTTGCGCCAGCAAATTCCGGGTGAGGGGGACTCTCCGCGAGTCTCTCTGTCACCGTCCTTGCGGAGACTCCCCCTCACCCCGCCCTCTCCCCGCAAGCGGGGCGAGGGAGACGAGAGATCAGGGCGAGGGAGAAGATAGAGGGGAACATGTCCAACCTATTCGATCTTCTGGTCGCGGGGCTCGCCACCGGCGCGATCTATGCGCTGGTCGCGGTCGGCTTCACGCTGCTGTGGCAGACCTCGCAGACCATCAATTTCGCGCAAGGCGAGTTCGTGATGCTGCCGGCCTTCCTGATGCTGGCGGCGATGCATGCGGGCGCGCCGTTCTGGCTCGCGATCATCCTCGGCATCCTGCTCTCGATGATCCTGCTCGGACTCGGCTTCAAGATGCTGCTGGTCGACCCGATGATGCGCCACGGCGTGCTGCCGCTGGCAATCGCGACCATGGCGCTGGCCATCGGCATCAAGGAAGCGGTCAAGCAGTTCTTCAGCGCGGAAGCCTCGCCCTTCCCCTCGATCGTGCCGACCGGTGACGTCTCCATCCTCGGCCATGCCGTCTCGCTGCAAAGCATCGGCGTCCTCGTCGTCGCCATCCTCGCCGTCGTCGGATTGACGACGCTGCTGAACCGCACCTCGCTCGGCCATCAGATGCAGGCGGCCGCGCAGAATCCGACGGTGGCGCGCATCATCGGCGTGCCGGTCGAACGCATGATCCTGCTGACCTTCCTGATCAACGCCTTCCTGGTCGCGCTGGCCTCGCTGCTGATCACGCCGATTTACCTGGCAAAATTCTCCTCCGGCGAGGTGCTGGGCCAGGCCGCCTTCATCGCCGCGATCGTCGGCGGCTTCAACCAGGTACGCGGCGCGATCGCCGGCGGCCTCCTGATCGGCGTGCTCGACAATCTCGCGGCGGCCTATGTCTCGACGCAGTACCGCGCGGCGGTACCGATGATCTTCCTGATTGCCGTCATCCTGTTCCGGCCGCAAGGACTGCTCGGCCGCGCCGAGGAGCGCACCGTATGAGCGGCTTCGCCAAACCCCTGAAGATCGCGCTCGGCCTCATCGTCATCGTCGGACTGATCGTGATTCCCATGAACTTCAACCGCTACGGCCTGTTCATCCTGAGCCAATGGGCGGTGATGAGCATCGCCGCGATGGGACTCAACCTCACGCTCGGCTATGCCGGCCAGGTCTCGCTGGCGCAGGGCGCGTTCGTCGGCATCGGCGCCTATGCCGCGGCGATCATGACCACCCATGGCTGGCCGCTGCCGGCCGCGATCCTGGTCGCGATTGCCTTGAGCTTCGCGGTCGGCTGGGTGCTCGGCTATCCCGCGCTGCGCGTGCAGCACCACTATCTCGCCTTCGTCACGCTGGCCTTCTCCACCCTCGCCTTCCTGGTGTTCCGCAACGAGAGCTGGCTCACCGGGGGCATCTACGGCATCTCCAACATTCCGCGCCCGCACGTCTTCGGGTTCGCGACCAACAAGCCGCTGCCGTTCTACTATGTCTGTCTCGGCTCACTCGCAATCGTGTCGCTCGCGGTGTGGTGGCTGATCCGCTCGCCCTGGGGGCGCGCCTTCATGGCGCTGCGCGAAAACCCCTTGCGCGCGCAATCGCTCGGCATCGACACGCGGCGCTACACGCTGATGGCCTTTGCGATCGGCTCGGCGCTGGGCGGCGTCGCCGGCGCGCTCTATGCGCCGCTGACGCAGTATATCGATCCCGTTCCCTTCAACCTGTCGCTCTCGCTCGACCTGCTGATGATGGTGATCGTCGGCGGCGCCGGCTTCTATTTCGGCCCGTTCCTGGGGGCGATGATCGCGGTGCTGCTGCCGGAATGGCTGCGCTTCACGGAAGGGTATTATCTGATGCTCTACGCGATCGCGGTGATGCTGCTGCTGATCTGGTCGCCGACCGGCATTCTGGGGATCCTCGACCGCTATCTCGCTGAACGCCGCACCAAGGCCGCCTCAGCGTTGCGCGCCGTCGCAAAATCGCGCCTGGAGACGGCACAATGAGCGCGGTCCTCGAAGTCAGCGACATCAAGAAGAGCTTCGGTGGCATCCACGCCGTCAACGGCGTCTCTTTCGACGTGCGCGAGGGCGAGATCCTCGGCCTGATCGGACCGAACGGCTGCGGCAAGTCCACGCTGTTCAACTGCATCCTCGGCCAGCTCACCCCAAGTGGCGGCGAAGTGAAGCTCGACGGCAAGCTCGTCACGGGCCTGCGTCCCTCCGAGCTCAACAAGCTCGGCGTCAGCCGCACCTTCCAGCTGCTGCAGGTGTTCCCGAAACTCTCGGTGCGCGAGAACCTGATCCTCGCGGGACAGGAGCACCAGGGCAACATGGCCTCGCGCCTGGTCGGCCGCTCCGACGCCGGGCTGACGGATGCCGCCAACCAGATGATCGGCTTCTTCAAGCTCGACCATCTCGCCGACGAGCCGGCCGGCGGCCTCTCCTACGGCCAGCAGAAGCTGCTCGACGCCGCCATGGCCTTCATGGGCGGCCCGCGCCTCGTGCTGCTCGACGAGCCCGCCGGCGGCGTCAACCCGTCGATGCTGGCGGACCTCAAGGACCGGCTGGTCGCGATCAACCGCGAGAAGAACGCAACCTTCGTCGTGATCGAGCACAACATGGAATTCGTGATGTCGCTATGCTCGCGCGTGATGGTGATGGCGGAAGGCAGGGTGCTTGCGATGGGACGCCCGGACGAGGTGCGCAAGAACCCCGCCGTGATCGAAGCCTATCTCGGACATTGAGGAGGAGACCATGAGCGAGCCGATCCTCTCGGTGCACAATCTCGTCGGCGGCTACGGCAAGATGACGATCTTGAACGGCACCAATTTCTCGGTGCCGCCGGCCACCATCACCACGATCATCGGCCCCAACGGCGCCGGCAAGTCCACCGTATTCAAGGCGATCTTCGGCCTGCTCAGGCTGCGCGAAGGCAAGATCAGCTTCGCCGGCCGCGACGTCACGAACTTGAGCCAGCGCGCGCTGCTCAATGCCGGCATCTGCTACGTGCCGCAGGGCCGCAACATCTTTCCGGAGTTGTCCGTCCGCAGCAACATCGAGCTCGGCGGCGTCGCGGCCGGCAAGGGCCTCGATCTGCCCGCGCGTATCGAGGCGGCGCTGGATCTGTTTCCGGCGCTGCGCCGCAAATCCGCGCAGCAAGCCTCGACGCTCTCCGGCGGCGAGCAGAAGCAGCTCGAGATCGCGCGCTCGCTGCTGCTGGAGCCGAAGCTCGTCCTGATCGACGAACCCTCGATCGGCCTGTCGCCGCTGATGGTGCAGCAGACCTTCGACATCCTGAAATCCCTGCGCGACCGCGGCGTCACCATCCTGATGATCGAGCAGAACGCGCGCTCGGCGCTGGAGATCTCCGACATCGGGATCGTGCTCGAGCTCGGCCAGACCCGCATGGTCGACGACGCCAAGCGCATCCTGAACGACCCCCGCATCGGCCAGCTCTTCCTCGGCGGCGCCATGGAGGAGAGCGCGGCATGAGTGCGCGCATGCGCATCGCCGTTGCCGGCGCCGGCCTGATCGGCCGCCGGCATATCGAGTTGATCGAAGCCTCGAACGATTGCGAGCTCGCCGGCATTGCCGACCCCTCGCCTGCTGCGAAGGACTATGCGCAAGCCCGCAATGTCGCCTGCTATGCCGACCATCGGGCGCTGCTGGCGCAGGAAAAGCCCGACGGCTTGATCATCGCCTCGCCCAATACGCTGCATCTGCCGATGGCACTCGATTGCGCGGCGGCGGGGGTGCCGGCGCTGATCGAAAAGCCGGTGACCGAGACCGTCGCCACCGCGCAACGACTTTGCGCCGCCGTCAGGCAGACCGGCGTGCCGATGCTGGTCGGCCACCATCGCCGGCACAATCCGATCATCAAGGCCGCGCGCGAGGCGGTGACGAGCGGCCGGCTCGGCCAGCTCACCGCCGTGGTCAGCCTGTGGCTGTTGAAGAAGCCCGACGACTATTTCGAGGTGACCTGGCGCCGCGAGCCCGGCGGAGGGCCGCTGCTGATCAACCTGATCCACGACATCGACAATCTCCGCTTCGTCTGTGGCGAGATCGCCGAGGTGCAAGCGCTGACCTCGAACAAGGTGCGCGGCTTCGCCGTCGAGGACACCGCCGCGCTGCTGCTGCGTTTTGCGAATGGCGCGCTGGGAACGGTGACAGTGTCCGATGCCACTCCGGCACCGTGGAGCTGGGAGCTGGCATCGGGCGAGAACGCTGCGTACCCCAAGCAGGATCAACCCTGTTACATTTTCTCCGGCACCAAGGGATCGCTCTCTGTTCCGAACATGGAGCTGTGGTCCTACGCCCAGCAGCCCGGCTGGTATGCGCCGCTGTCGCGCGAGACGATGACACCAGCGGCGTTCGATCCGCTGGTCGAGCAGCTCCGGCATTTCTGCGCGGTCATCCGGGGTCAGGAACAGCCTTTGATCACGGCCGAGGATGCGATGGGAACACTCGCCGTCGTCGAAGCCGTCAGCGAGGCCGCGCGCACGGGCCAAAAAGTTTCACCGGGGCGGATCATGGAGCAGGCCGCATGAACAAGCGCTCGATCGCCACCGTCTCCCTCTCAGGCCCTCTCGACGAGAAGCTCCGCGCCATCGCCGCCGCAGGTTTCGACGAGGTCGAGATCTTCGAGAACGATCTGCTCTCGTTCGGCGCAGGCCCGCGCGACATCGCAAAGCTCTGCGGCGATCTGGACCTGAAGATTTCGGCGTTCCAGCCGTTCCGCGATTTCGAGGGCATGCCGGAGCCGCAGCGTACCCGCAACTTCGCCCGCGCGGAGCGGAAGTTCGATTTGATGCAGGAGCTCGGCACCGATCTCTTGCTGATCTGCTCCAACGTCTCGCCCGCCTCGCTCGGCGGCATCGACCGTGCCGCGGACGATTTTCGCGAGCTTGGCGATCACGCCGCCAAGCGGGGCCTGCGCGTCGGCTACGAAGCGCTGGCCTGGGGCCGCCACGTCAACGATTACCGCGATGCCTGGGAGATCGTGCGGCGCGCCGATCATCCCGCGATCGGTGTCATCCTCGACAGCTTTCACGCGCTGGCGCCGGGGTTTCCGACCCGTGCGATGGCCTCGATCCCCGGCGACAAGATCTTTCTGGTGCAGCTCGCGGACGCGCCGAAGCTCGAGCTCGACATCCTGTCATGGAGCCGGCACTTCCGCTCCTTCCCCGGCCAGGGCGATCTACCGGTCGGCGCGTTCATGGCGGCGATTGCTGCAACCGGCTATGCCGGACCGCTGTCGCTGGAGATCTTCAACGACCAGTTCCGCGCCGGCTCGGCCGCGCAGACCGCACTCGACGGCCTGCGCTCGCTGATCCTGCTGGAGGACCAGCTTGCGCCGGATTGGCCGAAATTTGCCGCCGAGCCGCTGGCCCCGAAGGCGAAGAGCCGCGGCACCGGCTTCGTCGAGTTTGCCGTCAACGAGAGCAAGGCCGGCGACCTCGCCCGCCTGTTCTCGCAGCTCGGCTTCCGCAAGACCGGGGCGCATCGCAGCAAGGCCGTGGAGCGCTGGTCTCAGGGCAAGGTCGAGCTCGTCATCAACAGCGAGACCGACGGCTTTGCCCATTCCCACTACGTCACCCACGGCCCCGGCGTCTGCGCCATCGCGCTCGACGTCGACAATGCCGGCCTTGCCATGCAGCGCGCCGAGACGCTGAAGGCGCGCACCTTCTACCAGCCGGTCGGGCCGGGAGAGCTGGAAATCCCCGCGATCCACGGCGTCGGCGGCAGCCTGCTCTATTTCCTCGATCAGGCCGGCAAGAATTGGGACACCGATTTCGAGCCCGTCCCCGTCCCTGGCGATGCCAGCGCGGATGCGCTGCTCGCCGTCGATCACATCGCGCAGTCGATGCCCTATGACGAGATGCTGTCCTGGCTGTTGTTCTACACCGGCATCCTCGATTTGAAGCGCCTGCCGCAGATGGAGATCGCCGATCCCAGGGGCCTCGTGCAGAGCCAGGCCATCGTCAATGCCGACCAGAGCCTGCGCTTCGTGCTCAACGGCTCCTCCGCCAACCGCACGCTGCCGGCGCGCTTCATCTCGGAGTTCTTCGGCTCAGGCGTGCAGCACGTCGCGTTCTCGTGCCGGGACATCTTCGCGACGGTCGCGGCGATGCGCAAGCGCGGTGCGGATTTCCTCGACATCCCCGCCAATTATTACGACGACATCGAAGCCAAATACGATCTCGCGCCGGAGCTGATGGCGCAGCTGCGCGCCAACCACATCCTCTACGACCGCGAAGGCGACGGCGAGTTCTTCCAGGTCTACACCCACATCTTCGACGAGCGCTTCTTCTTCGAGATCGTCGAGCGGAGGGATTATCAGGGATTTGGCGCAGCCAATGCCGGCATCCGCCTGGCAGCGCAGGCGCGCGAGGTGCGGTCGGCCAGCATGCCAAGGGTGTAGGCTCTCTCCACGCCGTCATTGCGAGGAGCGGAGCGACGAAGCAATCCAGAATCCCTCCGCGGAAAGACCCTGGATTGCTTCGCTGCGCTCGCAATGACGATGTGGGAACTATCGAGGAATTCGCTGTCACCGTCCCAGCGGAGACTCCCCCTCACCCTGACCCTCTCCCCGCACGCGGGGAGAGGGGAAGAAGCAGCGGGAGGCATCAACCTCACTTCATCGCGCACTTATCGTGGAAGCGATCCTGATCGTTCTCGACGATGGTCGCCACCGTCTTCAGCGAGAGCTGGCCGTCGCCGTCCTTGACCACGTCCTGCAGGTAGAAGCTCTGCACCGGGATGTGGTTCTTGCCGTACTTGAAGGGACCGCGCAGCGACTTGAAGTTGGCCTTCTCCATCTCGGCCTTCATCGCGTCCTTCTTGCTGGTGTCGCCCTTCACCGCGACCACCGCGCTGTTGATCAACTGCGCCGCGTCATAGGCCTGCGCGCCGTAATAGGTCGGGCGGAGACCCGTGTACTTCTTGCGGTAGTCGGCGACGAAGCGCTTGTTCTGCTCGTTGGGCAGGTCGTTGACCCATTCCTGCGCGCCGGGAACGCCAAGCGCGTTGTCCTTCTGCAGCGGCAGCGACAGCTCGTCGACGGTGAAGGCCGTGTAGAGCGGCATCGTGCTCTTCAGGCCCGCCTGCGCGTATTGATTGAGGAACTGCACGCCGGCAGCCCCCGGATAGAACACGAAGATCGATTCCGCGCCCGAGGCGCGCGCCTTGGAGAGCTCGGCGGAGAAATCGAGCTGGCTCGGCCAGACCGTGTATTCCTCGCCCTTGACCTCGCCCTTGAAGGTGCTCTTCACGCCCGCCAGCATATCCTTGCCGGCCGCGTAGTTCGGCCCGATCAGGAACACGCTCTTGACGCCCTTCTGGTTCATGTAGAGGCCCATGGCGGCGGGCGTCTGGTCGTTCTGCCAGGAAGTCGAGAACACGTAGGGTGAGCACAGCTCACCGGCGAGCTGCGAGGGGCCGGCATTGGCCGAGATCAGGAAGGTCTGCGAATCCACCGCGGTCTTCAGCGAAGCCAGCAGCACGTTCGACCAGATGTAGCCGACGATGAAATCGACCTTGTCGGACTGCACCAGCTTCTCGGTCTTCTGCTTGCCGACGTCGGGCTTCTGGCCGTCGTCCTCGTAGATGACCTCGACCGGCTTACCGTCCATCTTGCGGCCCATGTGGTCCAGCGCCAGCTCGAAGGAGTTGCGCATGTCGTTGCCGATCACGGCGGTCGGGCCGCTGAAGGTCGAGACGAAGCCGATCTTGATGGTGTCGCCGGCGAAAGCCGGGCTCGCCAGCACCAGCGCCGCTGCGCCCGCCAGCCAGAATGCCGTTTTCATAATCACTCCCCTCCTTATGATTGAGCCCGCAAGCGGGGTGATCGCCGCCTTGGGCCTTCTCTATTGAACGCAAAATCTGTCGAGCCGCCAATGGCTCAGCGCCTGCCCCTGCACCATATTTCGCCCCGATCGGAGATGGCAAGAAATATAATGCTACTTACTTCGGCCAAGGCCTGACCAGGCCTGCGGCGCTTTTTCGCGCCGGATCGATACACCCCGCCTATGCCGCGATTGACAACCTCTATTGGACCGCGACGGCCGATCCGCACTTAAATGAGGACAAAGCAGCAGCGAGATTCGAGGGCGTATCATGGCCGCACATCCCCATCGCGTCGTTATCGTCGGCGCCGGCTTCGGCGGGCTGGAGGCGACCTACCGGCTGGCAGGCGCTCCGGTCGAAATCACGCTGATCGACCGCCGCAACCATCATCTGTTCCAGCCGCTGCTCTATCAGGTCGCGACCGCCTCGCTTGCGACCAGCGAGATCGCCTGGCCGATCCGCCATCTCATGCGCGACAGGCGTGAGGTGACGACGCTGTTTGCGACCGTGAGCGGCGTGGATTCCGCACGACGCTGCGTACTGATCGACGACGGCAGCGAGGTGCCCTACGACACGCTGGTGCTCGCGACCGGCGCACGCCACGCCTATTTCGGCCATGACGAATGGGAGGCATGGGCGCCCGGCCTGAAGACGCTGGAGGATGCGACCACCCTGCGCCGGCACATCCTGGTGGCGTTCGAGCGCGCCGAGCGCGAGACCGATCCGGCAAAGCGCGCGGCGCGGCTGACCTTCGTCATCGTCGGCGCCGGCCCGACCGGCGTCGAGCTCGCCGGCACCATCGCCGAGATGGCGCATCACACCTTGCCCGCCGACTTCCGCAACATCGACACCCACAAGGCGCGCGTCGTGTTGATCGAGGCGGGACCTCGCGTACTCGCGGGCTTCCCCGACGACCTCTCGGCCTACGCGCAGGCCTCGCTGGAGAAGATCGGCGTCGAAGTCGTGCTCGGGCAGGCGGTCACCGAGATCAATCGCGAGGGCGTGGTGTTCGGCGGCAAGCTGCTCGAGGCCAAGACACGGATCTGGGCCGCCGGCGTGCGCGCCTCGCCCGCGGCCGAATGGCTGGGTGCACCCGCCGATCGCGCCGGGCGCGTGCAGGTGGAAGCCGACCTCACCATTCCAGGCCATCCCGAGATCTTCGCGATCGGCGACACCACCAGCATCAACGCCTGGAACGGCAAGCCGGTGCCCGGCATCGCGCCGGCGGCGAAGCAACAGGGTCGTCATGTCGCGGAGACGATCAGGGCGCGGCTGCGCGGCGAGAACAAGGGTGCGTTCCGCTACAAGCACTCCGGCAGCCTCGCCCAGATCGGCAAGCGGCTGGCTGTGATCGACTTCGGCAGGGTGAAGCTGCGCGGCGCCATCGCCTGGTGGATCTGGGGCATCGCCCACATCTACTTCCTGATCGGCCTGCGCCACCGGCTCAGCGTCGCGCTGAGCTGGCTCTGGATCTACGCGCGCGACCAGCGCGCGGCGCGGCTGATCACGCAAGGGAGCAGCAAGGTGGTGTAGGGACGTTTCTCTTACCCTCCCCTGGAGGGGGAGGGTCGGCTCACATGGAGCGCAGCGAAATATGAGACGGGGGGGG
>NZ_CAKZJO010000015.1 GCF_936943645.1 uncultured Bradyrhizobium sp.
GCTACGCGCGATCGACCCTCCCCCTCCAGGGGAGGGTAAGAAACTAAAACGACGTTCCGGCCCGTCTCGGCTTGGCCTCTTCCAGCTCCGCCTCGCGCGGCACCGGTGAAATACGGAGCGCGGTGATGCGGTTGCGTTCGCGGCGGAGGACGCGGAAGCGGAAGCCGTGGAACGTAAAACTCTGGCCGCGGTCGGGGATCGAGCGCGCCTCGTGGATGACGAGGCCGGCGACTGTCGTTGCCTCTTCATCGGGCAGATGCCAGTCCATGGCGCGGTTGAGATCGCGGATCGGCACCGAGCCGTCGACCACGACCGAGCCGTCCGGCTGCGCGCGCACGCCGGCGACCACGACGTCGTGCTCGTCGGAGATGTCGCCGACGATCTCCTCCAGAATGTCTTCCAGCGTCACGAGACCTTCGACTTCGCCGTACTCGTCGACGACAAGCGCGAAATGGGTTTTTCGCCGGCGGAAGGCCTTGAGCTGCTCGGAGACGGGCCGCATCTCCGGCACGAACCAGGGCGGCAGCGCGATGGTGGAGACGTCGATGCGCGAGGTGTCGCCGTCGGAGGCGCGGATCGCGCGCAGGAGATCCTTGGCGTGGAGCACGCCGATGATGTTCTCCGGCTTCTCGCGCCAGAGCGGGATGCGGGTGTATTCGGTCGCCAGCACCTCGCGCACCAGCTCTTCCGGCGGCAGATCGGCGTTGATCATCATCATCTCGGTGCGGTGGATCATGACGTCGGAGACCTGGAGCTCGCGCAGGTCCAAGAGGCCGCCGAGCATGTCGCGATCCTGCTTCTCGAACTTGCCCTCGTGATGCAAAAGGTCGACCGCGCCGCGCAGGCGCTCGGTCGGCGACAGGATCGCCTGGTGCTCGCCGGCGAGACCGAACAGCCGCATCAACAGGCGCACGATGACTTCGACGATGCGCAGCAGCGGCCCCAGCACGTACATGGTGAGCCGCATCGGGCGCGCCACCGCGAGCGCGATACGGTCGGGCGCATTGATCGCGATGGTCTTGGGCAACACCTCCGCGAAGATCACGACCAGCGCGGTCATCACGCCGGTGGCGTAGAGCACGCCGACATCGCCGAACCAGGCCGTGAAGATGGCGGTCGCAATCGCCGAGGAGCCGATATTGGCGATGTTGTTGCCGAGCAGCAGCGCCCCGATCAGGCGCTCGCGCATGTCGAGCAGATCCGAGACGACGTCGGCGTCGCGATTGCCCTGCTTGGAGAGGCGCAGCATGCTGGCGCGCGAGGCGCCGGTCAGCGCAGTCTCGCTCGCGGCGAAGAAGCCCGAGACGAGCAGGCAGAGAATGACGATGGTGAATCCGAGCCAGTCCATGAACCACTCAACAGAAGTTCAATCGCGCATCAAGCCTTTTGCGCGAGCTTCTCTTTCAGGAAATCGCGCACCGGCGCAGGCTCGACGTTCTTTGCGATCACGGCGCGCCCGACGGCTTCCAGCAGGATGAAGGTGAGCTTGCCGCGCTGGACCTTCTTGTCCTGCGCCATCAGCGCCATCAGCGCGTCCGCATCCGCAAGCCCCTCCTGCGCGAAGCCGGCGATATCCTGCAGCCGTGTCGGGAGCCCCGCCTCGATCAGGTGCCGTTCGACGCGCGCGGCATCCTGCTCGCCGATCATGCCGAGCTTCGCCGAAAATTGCGCCGCCAGCGTCATGCCGATGGCAACGCCTTCGCCGTGGAACAGGCGGTCGGAGAAGCCGGTCGCGGCTTCCAGCGCGTGACCGAAGGTGTGGCCGAGATTGAGCAATGCGCGCTCGCCGGTCTCGCGCTCGTCACGCGAGACGACGCCCGCCTTGGCCCGGCAGGAGGTCGCGATCGCATGCTCGCGCGCCGAGCCGCCCGTGACGATGTCGGAATGGTTCTTCTCCAGCCAGGAGAAGAAGGCTTCATCCCCGAGCACGCCGTATTTGGCGACCTCGGCATAGCCGGCGCGGAACTGGCGCGGCGACAGCGTGTCGAGCACGGCGGTGTCGGCAATGACCAGCACCGGCTGGTGGAACGCCCCGAGCAGGTTCTTGCCCTGCGGCGAGTTGATGCCGGTCTTGCCGCCGACGGAGGAATCGACCTGCGCCAGCAGCGAGGTCGGCACCTGCACGAAGTCGACGCCGCGACGCAGGATCGCCGCGGCAAAGCCGGCGAGATCGCCGACCACGCCGCCGCCGAGCGCGATGACGAGATCGTTGCGTTCGATTCGAGCGGCGATCAGGGCTTCGCTGACCTTTTCCAGGCCCGCATAGGTCTTGGAGATCTCGCCTTCCTCGACCACGATGCGCGAGGTCGGGATGCCGGCAGCTGCGAGCGAGGCTTCGGTCGGCTCGAGCCAGTGCTTGGCCACGGTCCGATCGGTCACGATCGCGGTGCGCACGCCGGGGCGCAAGGCCGCGATCCGTTCGCCGATCGAGGCCAGCACGCCGCGGCCGATGACGATGTCATAGGCGCGATCGCCGAGCGCGACGTCGACCGTGACGGGATCGGAATGCTTCAACGGGGCAGTCATCTCAACGCACTCGCAACGTCGGCAGGGGGCTGGGCGGCATGCTCGCCGCTAAGATGGGCGTGCAGCGCCGCGATGCACTCCTCGACGATTCTGTCGTGCGGCACGTCGCGCGATGCGATGGTGAGATCGGCCTTGCCGTAGACCGGCTCGCGCTCGGTGAGCAGGCGCGTCACGGTTCCTTCGGGATCGGCGGTCTGGAGCAGCGGACGGTCGGCGCGGCGGCGCACGCGGCGCATGATGACGTCATGGTCCGCCCGCAGCCAGATCGAGATCGCCTTGGCCGCGATGCGCGCGCGCGTCTCCTCGCGCATGAAGGCCCCGCCGCCGGTCGCCAGCACCACCGGCCCGCCGTCGAGCAGCCGCGCGATCACCCGCGCCTCGCCGTCACGGAAATACGCTTCGCCATGGCGCTCGAAGATCTCCGGGATGCTCATCTGCGCCGACGTCTCGATCTCGGTGTCGGCATCGACGAAGGGCAGCTTGAGCCGGAGAGCCATGCGGCGGCCGATGGTGGACTTGCCCACCCCCATCATACCGACGAGCACGATCGAGCGCGTCCCGAGCGCCGACAGGATGTCGGCCTCTGGCGAAGCTGGTATCGGCAACGCGGCGTCGGACATGTCTCGCTCGGCTGGATCTCGCTCGATCTGCCGCCAAAGGCGGCAGCTTTGGCCACCTATACGACCCCGAGGGGGCCCTCGCCAGAGGACTCTTGCCACGAAACGGCGAACATGTTGGATGATTTCATTGGTTAATTTGCCCGCCTCGACCCTGACCTGGACCTGCTCCCGAGATCCTGCCGATGCCCAGCCTGTTCCGCTTCCTGACGGTCGTCGCCGTGATCGCCGGCATCGTCTATGGCGTGGTCTTCGCACTGGCCAATTTCGTCAGTCCCAAGTCGCGGGAAATGACGGTGACGATTCCGCCGGATAAGTTTCTCAAGAAATAGGAGCTAGCCTGAAGGGCATGCGCAACCCGCCCTCAGATGCCAAGCTCACCGGCCTGTTCCTCGACATGCTCGCCGCGGAACAGGGGGCCGGCCCCAACACGCTCGACGCCTATCGCCGCGACCTCAATGATTTCTCGGAATTTCTCGGCCGCGTCGGCCGCAGCTTTGCGGACGCCGAGACGCAAACGCTGCGCGACTATCTCGCCGATCTCGACGCCCGCGGCTTCAAATCCACCAGCGTGGCGCGGCGGCTGTCGGCGATGCGGCATCTCTATCGCTTCCTGCTGAACGAGCGCATCCGGGCCGAGGATCCCGCCGCGATCCTGTCCGGCCCCAAGCGCGGCCGCGGCCTGCCGAAAGTGCTGTCGATATCAGATGTCGACCGCATGCTCCGCCGCGCCAAGGAATTGAGCGAGGCGGAGGATGCCTCGCCGGCGAAGCGGCTGCGGTCTTTGAGGCTCTATTGCCTGCTCGAGGTGCTCTACGCCACCGGCCTGCGCGTCTCCGAGCTGGTGGCGCTGCCGCGCACGGCGGCCAAGCGCGATGCGCGCATGATCGTGGTGCGCGGCAAGGGCAACAAGGAACGCCTGGTGCCGCTCAACGATGCCTCGCGGCAGGCGATGGCGGATTACCTCGCGGCGACGGAAGCCGCGAAGACGGAGAAGAAGGACAGCCTCGGCGCGTCGAAGTGGTTGTTTCCCTCCTTCGGCGAGAGCGGACATCTGACGCGGCAGCATTTTGCCCGCGACTTGAAGGAGCTCGCGGTTGCCTCGGGCCTGCAGGCCCGGCTGGTCTCCCCGCACGTGCTGCGCCACGCCTTTGCCAGCCACCTCCTGCACAATGGTGCCGACTTGCGCATCGTGCAGACCCTGCTCGGCCATACCGACATCTCCACGACCCAGATCTACACCCATGTGGTCGAGGAGCGGCTGAAGAGCCTGGTGCGCGACCTGCATCCGCTGGCGGAGAAGTAGGGATAAGTGAGAGGTCTCGTGCCCCGGACGCAGCGCAGCACGTAAGTGATGCGCTGCTGAGCCGGGGCCCACGCAACTGGCTGGGTCCCGGCTCTGCGCAGCAGCGCTAAGAGGCGCTGCAGCGCGTCCGGGACACGAGAGCCGGGCCAGGTAACCGAAACCGCCTTGACTTCGGCCACATCTCCGCAGAAAGAGCCGGGGCCTCATTCGTGATTTGGCGCGCTCCTGGGAGCGCACAGGTCAAGCCCTTGAAGAAGCTACACTTCTTATCCTGAAGCCAACCCCGCTTCGCTCTCTCGCCCCGTCCCCCTATATTGAGTTGATGCAAGACCAGATGCGCAGCTATCTCGACTTCGAAAAGCCCGTCGCCGAGCTCGACTCCAAGGTCGACGAATTGCGCGCGCTTGCCGCCTCCGGCACCGACATCTCCGAGGAGATCGGCAAGATCGAGGACAAGGCGGCGCAGGCGCTGGCGGATCTCTATCAAAACCTGACGCCCTGGCAGAAGACGCTGGTCGCGCGGCATCCGCAGCGGCCGCATTTCAACGACTTCATCAAGGGCCTGATCACCGAATTCACCCCGCTCGCCGGCGACCGCAAGTTCGGCGAGGACGAGGCGCTGGTCGCCGGCTTCGGCCGCTTCCGCGGCGAGGCGATCTGCGTGATGGGCCAGGAAAAAGGCGATTCCACCGAGAGCCGCATCAAGCATAACTTTGGCATGGCGAGGCCGGAAGGTTACCGCAAATGCGTGCGGCTGATGGAGATGGCCGAGCGGTTCGGCCTCCCCGTGCTGTCGCTGGCCGATTCCGCTGGCGCCTATCCCGGCATCGGCGCCGAGGAGCGGGGACAAGCCGAGGCGATCGCGCGCTCGACCGATGCCTGCATGGCGCTGACCGTGCCGAACGTCGCCATCGTCACCGGCGAGGGCATGTCGGGCGGCGCCATCGCCATCACCACCGCCAACAAGGTCCTGATGCTGGAGCACGCGATCTACAGCGTGATCTCGCCGGAAGCGGCGTCCTCGATCCTCTGGCGCGACGGCACCAAGGCCCAGGAAGCCGCCAACAACATGAAGATCACCGCCCAGGACATGCTCCGCTTCGGGGTGATTGACGCCATCCTCAAGGAGCCGGTCGGCGGCGCCCACCGCGACCCCGCCGCCATGATTGCCACCACTGGCGACGCCATCGCCAAGGCCTTCGACGAGCTGCGCGGCCTCGACGGCGACGCCATCCGCAAGCAGCGGCGGCAGAAATTTCTCGATATCGGCCGGAAACTGGGCTGATTCGCTGCGATTCCGGTGCTGTAGGGTGGGCAAAGGCGCGCTCTTGCGCGACGTGCCCACGAATTCTCCCCAGTCACCAACAGGTCGTGGGCACGGCGCGATGCGCCTTTGCCCACCCTACAAGACCTCCCGCGCAGCCCCGGTAACCCCGCATTAACCCTTTTTTTGCCCAAATCAGCGATCTGAGTCTTGTCAGGGCCGAAAAGCCCAAGTTCCGTCCCAAGTCAGGCCCAAAGTCGCGTCCATTCAGTCTTCGTTGACCATGCCAATGGGGCAACGGGCTCGTGATCCCCGCTCGGGTTGCGACCACATGACCCAGAGGTTAGAATTTTAATCAATGGCTTCAGGGCATAAGCGCTGGGGCGTGAGCTGAAAAAGCCCGTCGTGACGGGCCCGGTTCTCCGGTCGGATCATGCGCCAAACGATTTGGGGTTCGCGCTTTCTGCCCGGCACGGTGTGGGGTCCATCTTGATTTCTCGTTCGCTTGCTCGCGCGCTCTTGGCTTCGGTTGCGCTGATGACGGCCGGCGTTGTGCTGTCCGGCTGCGACACCGACCAGGTCTCGCTCGCGACCAACGCCAAGGCCAACCAGCCGGTGCCGCCAAAGCTGCTCGCCGCGATGGCCGAGAAGGACATGGATCTGCAATCGCCGATCCTGGTGCGCCTGTTCAAGCAGGAGGCCGAGCTCGAAGTCTGGAAGCAGACCCGCTCCGGCCAGTTCGCGCTGCTCAAGACCTATCCGATCTGCCGCTGGTCGGGCGACCTCGGCCCCAAGGTGCGCGAAGGCGACCGCCAGGCGCCGGAGGGATTCTACTCGATCAATCCGAGCCAGATGAATCCGCAATCGGCGTACTACCTGTCCTTCAACACGGGTTATCCGAACGCGTTCGACAAGGCGCTGGGCCGCACCGGCTCGCAGCTGATGGTGCACGGCGATTGCTCCTCGCGCGGCTGCTACGCGATGACCGACGAGCAGATCGCCGAGATCTACTCGCTCGGCCGCGAATCCTTCTTCGGCGGCCAGAAGGCGTTCCAGCTGCAGGCCTATCCGTTCAAGATGACGCCGGTGAACATGGCCAAGCACCGGAACAATCCGAACATGCCGTTCTGGAAGATGATCAAGGAAGGCTATGATCATTTCGAGGTGACGCGGCAGGAGCCGAAGGTCGATTTCTGCGAGAAGAAGTACGTTTTCGACGCGACGCGCGCGCCCGATGCGAAGCGCGATCCGGTGTTCGACGCCTCGGCAAAGTGCCCGGCCTATGTGATTCCCGAAGACGTCGTCGCCGCCGTGCGGGGCAAGCAAGCCAAGGACGAGGCGGAGTACGCGAGGCTGGTCGCCAAGGGCACGCCGGTGGCGCGCATGAACACCGGCATCGACGGCGGCATGAACAAGGTGTTCGCCGCCAAGATTCCGGAAGGCTCGACCGGCCTGTCCGAGGGCGCCGAAGGCACCACGCTGCAGATGCTCGCGATGGCGAAGGCGCCGGGCACGATCCCCGGCCACGTCAATCCGCCCAAGCCCAATCTCGATTCCGTCGCGTCCGCACCGGCGCCGCAGGAAGAGCCCGTCGTCGCCGTCAGCGCGCCCGCGGCAAGCACCCGCGTCGCCACCGCTCAGCCCACCGAGAAGTCTGGCGGCTTCTTCTCCAACCTCGGCCGCAAGATGGGCATGGGCTCATCCGAGACGACTGCGACCACGCCACCGCCGCAAGCCACCGCTTCCGTCGCCCCGGCCGCGACGCCCGTGACGCCGCCGACAGCAGCGTCGCGGCTGAAGGCTGCCGTGACCCGGTTCGTGCCGGGGCATGACAAGTCCAAGGATGCCGCGAAGGAAGCGTCGAAGCCGGCTGTTGCGGCTTCCAAGCCCGCCGAGCCTGCGAAGCCCGACACCCGCCTCGCCCAGACGCGGCCCGCGCTGAAGCCGTCGGTGAGCGATGGTGCCGGTGAAGCAACGCAAATCATGGGCGCCGCGCCGGTGATCTCGTCGAACTCGTTCGACAGCCGCTTTGGGGCGATGAAGTAGGCGGGCACACCGCGCAGCTGTTTTCACGATCGACCATGTCTCTCCGTCACGCTGAGGTGGCCGCTTCTTCAGCGGCCCTCGAAGGGCGACGGCCCGGCTGGTAGTTCGGCCGTACATCCTTCGAGGCTCGATACGCGGTGCTGGTGCACCCGCGCTGCTCGCACCTCAGGATGACGGCGCCGGCAGGGTGCGTAGCCCGAACGAGGACCCACGCGATCGTCACTTCGGATAAATAAAATTTCTCTTTACCCGAATCGCGACACACCCTATACTCCCATGCCATCTCATCCCGCCGGAAGGGGCGGGTCGCGATCGTCACGGTTCGTGGGGTGAGTTGCGGTGGACGCGGGCGGTGTTGGCGCCAGGTGCGGTCGCAGGGCGGGGTGCCCCCCGTGAGCGATCAGCGGGCGCGTGTACGACAGCGCGGCTTGCGTACGGCAAAATCGTGTGGTCCTGGCGCCCGCAGGCTGGCGTCAAGTCTCCGCGGTGGTGTGCGTGCCCGACCGGGCTCTGCACATCAGCGATCTCGCGAGACGACGGGGGCAAGAGTGCATCGCTCCCCGGGGAGAGCACGACATAAGCCGTAAAGCCACTGCGCAGGGAAGGCCGGTTATCGGGCTGCACCTGTGTTTCCCCTGTGAGCGTTGACTGACGCATCATTGCACAGGGGCTCTCGGGTGCCAGCCGGTACCCGGCCTTCCCTGCGCCCTTCCGATTCCGAAGGGCGCCAGAGGCAAAGCAAGACCCGGGCGCTTGGTCGCGGCGGGAGCTTTCTTGCGTGCCTCGTCCGTTGCCGTTCAGGCTTGACCGTCCCTGCATGCTCCGCCGAAAGTTGCGCGTGCAAACCGCACCGCGAGGACGTAACCAGATGTCTTTCCGCTGCCTCCCATAGAGCCAAAGGCATGCTGCAACGCACTTTCCTTCGCACGGTGATTTTTCTGTCGGTGGTCGCAATTCCGAGCCAGCATGCGCTGGCGGGATCGCGCGACGATTTCAAGGGCATGAGCATCGTCGCGCTGATGCAGAAATACGGTCACCCCGATCAGATCGTGCCTTTCGGCCGCAAGGACCAGGACCGCGCCTATCACTGGCGAATGAAGACGACGGCCTCCTTCGAGGGAGCCGACCAGGGCGAGCGGCGCGAGGATTTCTTCTGCGATGTGACCGCCATCGTCGGGCAGAACGGGCGGGTCAAGACCTTCGAAGCGCGCCCTGCGGATGTCGGGGCCGGCGCCCTCGCATCCATCGAAGCCTTCGGGCCGCTGTGCCGGAAAGCCTTCGGCTCGCGACCGAGCCGGACTCGCAGCGAAAAACTGGCCAGGATGCGGCTTTGAGCGGCTTGGGTTGAACGGGGCGATCCATGGCATCCTTGTACGCAGCGAGCCACCTTCCTCACATCGCCGGGCTGGAACGGCGCCACGGCCCGATCAGCGACGAGGTCGTCACGGCCCTGCGCACGCTGATCAAGTTGATCCTGCGCAGTGAAAATCCCGCCGAAGCCATCCCCTTTCTCGACCGCTGCATCTCGATCCAGGAGAGCCTGCATGGGCCGCAATCCATCATGGGCGACCTCGATGACTGGATCGGTCGGGCAGGTCATGTCGACTTCAAGCTGGTCGAGCCGTTTCAGCTGCGGCGGCTGGCCATCAAGTCGAAGCTCTTCGGCGAAAACAGCCCGGAAGCTGCCGGGGAATGCGAAGCCATCGCCCGCCGATGGGCCTCCCACGGGGACTATTCCCGCGCCAGGGCTTTTCTGGAGCGCAACATCTCGATCCTCGAGAAGCTCCATGGCGCGGCCAGCATCGAAGTCGCAACCTCCGTCGACGCGCTCGCCGAGATCGGCGCACGCCTGACGAAATGGGCGGAGGCCGAAGCCAGTCTGCAGCGCAGCCTGCATCTGAAAGAGACGATCTTCGGGAAGAGAAGCGAGCAAGCGGGCCGGACGCTGCTCACCTCTGCCATCGTCCACGCCAATTCCAGCAAGTTGAAGCGGCATGGGGCCAGGTTCGAGCGTCTGCGCAAGGCCGAGACCGCCTTCGCGTCCGGCCTCGACATCATCGAGGAACGATTTGGCCCCGACAGCCTCGAGGTACAGAAGGCCCTCGAAGCCATGATCTTGGCCTATCTCGACTGTGGAGAGTTCTGGAGCGCCGAGCCCTTGCTGAAGCGGCTGCTCGAGATCTGCGAGCGCACTTATGGAGACGACGCTGCGGCCCTGCTCTGGATCCTTGCGGAGCTCGCCGCGGGCTATGCGTGCGAACGGGTCGACGAGGCCGAGCCGGTCCTGGAACGGGGCTTCGCGGTGTTGCGGACCTTCCTCGATGTCGGCAAGCCGATCTTCCACCGCAGCATCGTGAACATGGCCGGCAACCGGAACGTGCTCTACGGCGGTCGTCAGAAAGGCGTGCTCGAAACGCTGGTCCAGGCGTCGGAGACGCTGCGCGGCAATTTGCGAAAGCGATGGGGAGCGTAGGTCGGACCTCGGATGACGGATTACAGCACCCAGAAGCTGCAATGCTATTGCTGCGGCAAGGCCTCCGAGCACTCCGTGCTCATGAGCTCGAACTCGCGCGGCTCACCCGACCTCGACCAGAGGCCGCCGAAGATGTACCGCTGGACAATCGGAAGCTGGCTGCAGGAGTGTCCCTATTGCGGCTACGTCGCCCCTAGCATCGACAAGGGCGATGCGAAGGCGCGGAAATTTTTCGAGAGCGACGAATTCCGCGTCGCCTCGCTCGACCCTTCGCCCGATCCGGTCACGCGCCGCTTCCTGGTGCGTGCTGCGCAGCGCGCTTATCAGGGCGAGCGGAGATTGGCGTTCTTGAGCACGTTGTCGGCGGCCTGGGTCGCCGACGACGCCAACCAGCCGACTGAGGCGGCCTCCCTTCGCCTCCGGGCCGCGCGTCATCTCGAGGGACCCCGGATTACCTCGATCGATACCCGCTTGCTCCTCCTCGACGTTCTGCGGCGGGCGTCCAGCTGGGAGGCCGCCGAGGCGCTGGCTGTCGAATTGACGGCCGAAGAGCTGGGATATCCCTTTGCCGAGATCGTTGCCTTTCATCGCGACAAGATCGCGGTCAGGGACGACGCACGATATACGATCAGCCAGGCGCTCGAGGACAAGCCGCCGCCGCCGCCACCACCGCCCACGGCCGAAGACCAGGAACGGATCAACGCCATCGCGCGGCACATCAAGATCATTCCGAACCCGCGGAGGACGTGACCATGAAGGCCGCCGCCCTTGCTCTGGCTCTCCTCACTGCTCCTTCGCTCGCGAGCGCCGGAAGCTGGAAGCTCGAATTCGACAATCGCGATCTTCCCTCGCTGAGCTACAGGGATCAGGGCAAGGTCACCTTCATGCTGGGCTGCGGACGCGCCCTGGGCCTGCATGCAAGATATCCCGGCGAGGCCGGCCACGCCGGAAAGGCGACGATCACGATCGGGAACGGCCGCAAGTCGATGAAGCTCGTCGGCGAATTCGAGGAGATTTCGGCAGACGACGACGCGACCAATTTCGTCCAATGGGACCTCGGCTATTCACGGCAGGACCCGGACCTGTTCGGCAAGCGCTGGGCGCGGGCCGAAGCGCGCCTGCTGGACCTGATGGAGCGGGCATCGCCGCTGACCATCTCGAGCGGGACGGCAAGTTACCAGCTTCCCAGGATCGATGCGGCCGGCTGGCGGGCCGCCATCGAGAAGTGCGGCGGCTAGCATGCGGATTCTGCACCAACAAATCTGAACGAGGACAGTCGACCGATGCGGACGTTGATTGCAGTGACTTTCGTCGGCGTTTTGGGCGCAGGCGTGTTTGACTCAGGCCCGACACGTGCCGAGAATCTGAACCTGAAGTTCGGCCCGACCTGGTCATGCAAGATGATTTCGGCTGAACTGAACGATCTCTATGAAAGCTGTCGTCGGTGCGAGAAGCGCACTCCTCCGGAACACTTCAATCAGCTTTCGCCAACGGAGGGAGAGTGCGTGCCCAAGGGATCGCTAAAAGGCAACAGGTACGAGGACGCTCCGTCAGATATTGCAAGAGAACGAGAAATACAGCAACAGATCGATGATCTCGTCAAAGAACGAGAGACCCTGACTCTGAAGCGCATGCAGGAAAAGAAATGGCGCGACTCCGGTGTCAGCGGCTCCAGCAGCGGCGCCAGCCGAGCACCAGAAAGCCGGCGCAATGAAGACGAGGGCGCCACGCCCAATGGATGGGCTGGAAAGTCAATCACGATAGAGCGCAAGGCCGACTACAGAAACGAATCAAAAGATGGGGTCGTGACGAAAACCATAGTCCCCCCTCCGCTCAACCTCACCATCGCAAAAGATGGATCAATCATCCCGTCTCACGGTTCGCTGGTCGGCGATGATCAGCCGATCGTCATCGGGAGGAGCAACCACACGCTACCGTCGGGCGATGCAACCATCACGGCAGAGCTCAGCTATCCGGACGGAGCTCTCGTGCTGGTCTTGGAGACGCATGAAAAATATACGGTTCAAGACGTCAGCAAGATGGAATTGAAACGGATTTCTCGGGACGAATGCACTTTCCGGGACCTGTCAACGATCGTCTACAAGCGCTCGCGAGAAAGAGTAACCATCAACCACACGTCGACACGTTGCGTCATTCGGTAGGGAAGCGTACGGCGGAGCATTCGTCTCAACGGCGGCGTGCCGTCCCGGCGACGCGCGCGGCGTATCAGTCGGGATTGGAGGTACGCCACGCCTCGCTCAAGCGCGAGCAGCCGGAGCTACGGCGCCAGATAGCGCATCAGCTCCGGATTGCCCTTCACCTCCGCCGCCTCTCCCTGCAGGGCGACGCGGCCGCGGTCGAGCACATAGGCATAGTCGGCGACACGCAGCGCGAGATCGAGGTGCTGCTCGACGATGATGACGGCGATGCTCTTGGCGAGCTCGATCAGGCGCTCGGTGATCTCCTCGATCACGCCGATCCAGACGCCTTCGGTCGGCTCGTCCAGCAGCAACAGTTTTGGATCGCCCAGCATGGCGCGGCCGATCGCGAGCATCTTGCGCTCGCCGCCGGACAGCGTGCCGGCGGGCTGGTCGAGCCGCTGGCCGAGTTTTGGGAAGATCGTCAGCACCTGGTCGACGGCATCGGCCTTCTTGTTCGTGAGCGAGCCGACCGCGAGATTGTCGCGTACCGACAGGCGCGCGAACACCGAATGCTCCTGCGGCACGTAGCCGATGCCGGCGCGCACGCGCTCCTGGGTGGCGCGGCGGCTGATGTCGCGGCCGTCGAAGGCGACCTCGCCTTTCCAGGCCGGCAGCTCGCCGACGATGGTCTTCATCAGCGTGGTCTTGCCGGCGCCGTTGCGTCCGAGCACTGCAACGCCGCCGCGCCAGGGAATGCCGAGGTTGACGTCGAACAGGACCTGGCTGCGGCCATAGCCGGCGTCGAGATGCTTGATGTCCAAAAATTCAGGCACGGCGCAGATAGATCTCCTGGACGGATGTGTTGGCCTGGATCTCCGATACCGTGCCTGACGCGAGCACCTTGCCCTGGTCGAGCACGGTGAGGCGGTCGCAGATGTCGCGGATGAAATCGAGGTCGTGCTCGACGATGACGAGCGAGCAATGCTGCTTGATCGGCTGCAGCAATTCGCCGGTGACGCGGCGCTCCTCGAGGCTCATGCCGCCGGTCGGCTCGTCGAGCAGCAGCAGTTTCGGCCTGCCCGCAAGCGCCATCGCGATCTCCAGCCATTGCTGCTGGCCGTGCGACAGCGCCGCCGCGGCCTCGAAGGCGCGGTTCGCAAGGCGAAACTGGGTCAGCATGGTCATGACCTGGTCGTGCAGCGCGGCCCGCGTGCGCGAGAATACGAGATCGACCAGCGATGACTGGGCCTGCAACGCGAGCAGGATGTTGTCGTAGAGCGTCAGCGACGGCAGCACGGACGTGATCTGGAACTTCAGACTCATCCCAGCCCGCGCGCGCTCGGTCGGCGTGAAAGCGGTGATGTCGGTGTTGACGAACGACACCTTGCCGGTGGTCGGCACCTCGGCGCCGGCGATGCACTTCATCAACGTGCTCTTGCCGGAGCCGTTCGGGCCGATCAGGCCGTGGAACTCGTTCTCGCCGACGCTGAGCGCGGCGCCATCGAGCGCGGTAAGCTTGCCGAAAACCTTCCTGATGCCGGCGGCTTCAAGGAGCATTGCGCTTCTCCTTGGGTCTGGCGCCGAAGCTGCCGACGCGCTCGCGTTCGCCGAGCACGAAGCTGATGAGCCCCAGCGGCCGGAACAGGATCACGAGCAGCAGCAGCAAGCCCAAAATGATCGGCCAGACGTCACGGTAATTGTCCGAGAGCCAGAAGCTGACGCCTTCGACGATGACCGCGCCGATGACGGCGCCGATCAGCGTCCCGGAGCCGCCGAACAGCACGTAGAGCACCACTTGCGTCGAAACGACCACGCCGACCATGTTGGGCCAGACGAACCCTTCGTGGAAGGCATAGAGGCTGCCGGCGAGCCCTGCGATGGCGCCGCCGACGGTGAAGATGATCGCCTTCAGATGCTGCGCCTTGTAGCCGAAGAAGGCGATGCGCTGCTCGTTCTCGCGCAGGCCCGCGAGCGCAAGGCCGAATTGCGAGCGCACCAGGAAGCGGCAGAACAGGTAGACGACGACGAGAATGCCGAGCACGAGGTAATAGAAGGCCGGGCCTTCCGTGAACTCGTAAGACCCGAGCGACATCGGCGCGATCGAGGGGATGCCGTTCTGGCCGCCGAGGTAATACCAGCCGCGTGCGAGCCGATCGGCCGCGTAGGAGCCGGTGAGCGTGCCGAGCGAGACGAAGATGACGCTCGAGGGATGCCGGCCCAGCAGCAGGAAGCCGCCGAGCAGCAGTGCGAAGGTAAGGCCGATCAGCGTGCCCGCGGGCAGCACCAGGAAGATGTTGGTGATGTCGAGGTCGCGCGCGAGCAGCGCCACGCCATAGCCGGCCGAGCCGAAAAAGAGGGCCTGGCCGAAGCTCATGATGCCGGCATAGCCCCAGACCAGGTCGAACGACAGCGCGAACAGCGCGAGGATGATCACGCGCGTCGCGAACACCGTGAGATAGTCCTGCAGCACCAGCGGCGCGAGCAGCGCCGCGACGAGCACGACGCCTTCGACGATCGGCAGGATCTTTCGTCCCGCGGCGGCTTTCGCCGGCGCTCCACTGCTACCCACGACGGCAACCGCCTCCCCGCCGATCTCGGCAGGGATCGCCTGCTTCACTGCGCCCATCACTTTCGGCATTCGCGCTCAGCATTCCTTGGGATCGACGAGGCCGTTGCTGCGTCCGACGATCTCGTAGTTCCCACCCTTGGCGACGGCGGTGTACATCTTCATCTTGCAATGCCGCTTGCCGGGGACCATCTCGGCGGGACCGCCCGGACCTTCGGCAATCTTGGCGTGGTCGAGCGCGGCGGCAACGGACTCGCGGTCGATCTTGCCGGCTTCCTTGACCGCGGCTTCCCACAGTTTGAGGCCGCGATAGGTGCCGGTGGCGGCACTGCCGGCCGCGAACAGGAAGTTGCCGGGGAAGTCCTTCTCGTACGCCGCCTGGATCTTGGCGTCGAACGGGTTCTCCTTGGTCAGGACCTTGAAATAGTCGAGGCAGCTGGCGAGCCCCTCGATCTCGGCGGCCTGATTGATGTTGAGCGTGTTCTCGTCATAGTAGACGCAGGCGAGCCGGCCGCCGTTCTTGAGGAAGCCGGCTTCATAGAGCTGCTTGAAGAACGGACCGACGCCCGGCGGGATGACGGTGTTGAAGACCACGTCGACCTTGTTGGAGACGATGCGGTTGACGGTCGCGGAGAAGTCGACCTGGTCGAGCGGGTAGTATTCCTCGAACACGACCTCGCCGCCGTTCGCCTCGATCACCTTGCGGGCGTAGACGTTGAGCGTGTGCGGCCAGACGTAATTGGCGCTCGGCAGCGCGAACTTCTTGCCGCCGTTCTTGATCAGCCAGGGAATGAACTCGTCGCATTGCTGCGCCGGGGTCGGGCCGGTGCAGAACAGATAGGGCGTGCACTCCTTGCCCTCGTAGAGCTGCGGATAGATGTAGAGCGTCTTGCCGCGCGCCACGATCGGGTCCTTGATCGCATTGCGCATCGACGAGGTGATGCCGCCGAGCACCATGTCGACCTTGTCGCGCTGAATGAGTTTGCGCACGTTGCCGACCGCGACGGATTCGTTCGATGCGGTGTCCTCGATGTAGAGCTCGAGCGGACGGCCGAGCAGGCCGCCGGCGGCGTTGATCTCCTTGATCACCATTTTCGCGACGTTGGCGTCGGCATTGCCGGCATAGGCGATCGGGCCGGTGAGATCGGTGGCAATGCCGACCTTGATCGGCGCTTCGGCCGCATTGGCCCAGGGCGCCGGAATCACCCAGCTGCCGACACCGGTCGCGACCGCGCCGGAAGCAAAGGCGAAATTGGAGAGGAAGCGGCGGCGTGAGAGCTGCGTGCGATCGAACATGGCTAAACCCCTTTTCCAGCGATGAGGCCCTGTGGGCGGAATTTGATGAAGGCAATGGCGAGCACGAAGACGAGGACGTCGGCGACGACGGGCGCCATGATCCATGGCAGCGCCGCGCTGAGCGTTCCGATGACACCGGCGCCCGCGACCGGCCCGATGAAAGAGCCGACCCCGCCGACCATCACCGCGACAAAACCCTGGATCAGGAAGCGCAGGCCCAAATCGGCGTAGAGGCTGAACACCGGCACGATCAGGGCACCGGCGAGACCGGCGAGCGCGGAGCCGAACGCGAAGGTGGCGCCGTACATCAGGGGCGTGGAAATGCCGGAGGCGCGGGCCAGCGACGGGTTCTCCAGCGTGGCGCGCATGCGCAGACCGAAGCTGGTGCGCGAGAGCAGGAGATAGCAGAAGCCCATCACCAGCAGCGTGATGACGATGATGGTGAAGCGCCAGGCCGAGATGTGCATGGCCCCGATGTCGATCGAGCCGCCGATCGGCTCGGGCACGGTGAGATAGAAACCGCCGATCAGGCCGCGCACGGATTCGCGGATGATGAGGCCGAGCGCATAGGTGCCGAGCATGGCCACGATCGGCGCGGCGTAGAAGCGGCGGATGATCAGCGCCTCCAGCACGAAGCCGAGCCCGCCGACCACGAAGGGCGCGGCAACCATTCCGGCCCAGATCGGCAGGCCCTTGGCATAGGCGAGATAGGTGATGTAGGCCCCGAGCAGGACGAACTCGCCCTGCGCGAAGTTGAAGATGCCCATCATGCTGGCGATGATCCCGAGCCCCAGCACGATCAGGACGATGATCGCGCCGAAGCTCAGGATCTCGAACGCTGCGACGAACGCGTTAGCCATAGATTTCGTCCGTCTGCATCCGTGCCGCGCTCACATCTTCTTCCAGTCGCCGATCTGCTCGAAGGCGTGGGCGGCGCGGTAGATGGTGGATTCCTCGAACATGCGTCCGACCAGCATCAGGCCGACGGGCAGGCCGTCGACCATGCCGCAGGGCAGCGACATCGCGGGATGGTGGGTGATGTCGAACGGCGCGGTGTTGGAGATCATCTCCAGCGCGCGGGCAACGTATTCCTCGCGGCTGGCGTTCGGCTCCGGCAGCTTGGTCGCCTTCATCGGCGTGGTCGGCATCAGCAGCAGATCGTAATCCCCAAACGCCTTGTCGTAGGCGGCGGTCAGGCGGCGCGAGATGTTGAGCGCCTTGCCGTAGAAGCGCGGACCGAAATTGTTGTTGATGTAAGTGCCGAGCATCATGAACAGCTTCGTAGTCTCGGACAGCGAATCGGCCTGTCGGCGCCAACCGCGATGGAAATCCATCAGCGAGGTCGAATAGAGATCGCCGCGGGACAGGCCGTAGCCGTCGCCGAACATCATGGTCTGGGTCAGGCCTTCGGTGCCGATCGGGGTCCAGATCGCGCCGCCCAGCAGATGCATCGGGATCGACACGGTCTCGACGGTGGCGCCGAGATCCTTGAAGCGCTTCGCCGCCTCGCGCACGCTTTCATTCACGGCGGCCTCGGCGACCGGCTGCTCGAAACCTTCCTTGACGATGCCGATCTTCATGCCCTTGACGCCCTGGCCGAGCGCCTTGGTGTATTCCTCGACCTTCGGCGCCTTGATGCGGGGATCGTAGCCGTCGTCGCCGGCGAGCACTTCAAGCAGCAGCGCGTTGTCGGCAACCGTCGCGGTCATCGGACCGGTGTGGTCGACATAGATCTCGATCGGCATGATGCCGGTATAGGGCACGAGGCCCCAGGTCGGCTTCATGCCGTAGGTGCCGCAGAACGAGGACGGCATGCGGATCGAGCCGCCCTGGTCGCCGCCGATCGCCATGTCGACCTCGCCGAGCGCGACCACGACGCCCGAGCCCGACGACGAGCCGCCAGCCGAGTATCCCATCTTGTGCGGATTGTGCACCGGCCCGTAAGAGCCGGTGTGGCTGCCGCCGGACAGGCAGAAATGCTCGCAATGCACCTTGCCCTTGATCTCGGCGCCGGCATCCAGCATGCGCGTGACGATGGTGGCGTCGAAGTCGGGCACGAAGCCTTCCAGCGTCGACGATCCATTGGTCATGGGAACGCCGGCCAACATGATGTTGTCCTTCAGCGCGATGGTCTTGCCCTTGAGCTTGCCGCCGGCGGCGCCCTTCACGACCGACTTGCGATACCAGGCGTTGCGCGGGTTCTCTTCCGCCGAGGGCCGGTAGCCGGGCGTGCGCGGATATTTCACCTCGGGCAGCTCGTCCGGCATCGCGGCAACGAGATTGTAGGCCTCGATCGAGCCCTGCATCAGGCCGCGGAAGGAGGTGACGTCCTCGTCGGTGAGCGAAAGGCCGCATTGCTCGGCGACACTGCGAAGCTGGGCTGGCGTGGGAAGGACAACTGTCACGGCGCTCTCCTGAAGTTTTCT
Organism: uncultured Bradyrhizobium sp.; assembly: GCF_936943645.1. Classification (GTDB taxonomy): domain Bacteria; phylum Pseudomonadota; class Alphaproteobacteria; order Rhizobiales; family Xanthobacteraceae; genus Bradyrhizobium. The sequence continues at coordinate 18,662 of NZ_CAKZJO010000015.1, forward strand.
GGATCAGTCCTTGGGCGTGCGGTCGCGTTTGGCGCGACGAGCGCACCGGCCCGGCGGAAACATTCAAAACGGAAATATTTTCCTTTTCAAGTATTATTTTGCGAGCCGGCCTGCGGCGATTGCCGCGGCAAGGTCAGATCGGCTTGATCAGCTTGAAATCGAGACCGTCGGCTTCGGCGAGATGCATCGGCATCCGCGCGCGCCCATCGCGGACGGTGACCGGGCCGCGGGCGCCGCTATAGACGATGTTGCGGCCGGCGGCGAGCATCGGGCCCATCGACAAGGAACCGGCCTTGTTCGCGACGGCTTCGAGAAAACGCAGGCCTTCGTAACTGGACTGCCCGACCGAGCCGATCGGCGGCGCGTTCGGTCCGAACATCGCGTGATAGCGGCTCTGGAATTCGTCGTTGGCGCGGGCACCCGTGCCGGTGAAATAACCGGAGGCACAGAACATGTTCTCGCTGTTGTCGGCGCCGATGCCGAGCAGCACGGTCTCGTCCATCGCGCCCGCGAGCCGCAGCGTCGTGGCGCCGAGCCCGCATTCGCCGAAGGCGCGGTTGAAGGTGACGCTGTCGGTACCGATCAGCGAAATCAGCACCACGTCGGGCTTCGCGGCGCGGATGCGCGCCAGATGCGGCTCGTGATTGTCCTCGCCGAGAGGAACGAACTCTTCGCCGACGACGTGGCCGCCGGTTTCCCGGATGTAGTTCTTCACCGCGCGGTGCGATTGCCAGGGCCAGACGTAGTCACTGCCGATCAGGTACCAACGCTGCGCCTTCCTGACGTCGGCGAGCCAGTGGATGGCGGGGCGGCTCTGCCAGCGCGGGGTCTCGCCGATCGCCATCACGCCGGGCGTGCGTTCGCCACCTTCGTAGACCGGTGTGTAGATGTAGGGGATGCGATGGCGCGTGGTGACGTCGCGCAAGGCCACGCGCACCGCGCTGGTGTGCAAGCCGACGATGAGGTCGACCTCGTCGAACGCGATCGCCTGTTCGGCACGGTCCAGGACCTCATCCAGCGGCCCGCCGGCATCATAGATGGACAGCTCGATCTCGCGGCCGAGGATGCCGCCGCGCCTGTTGATCTCGGCGACGGCGAGCTGCGCGCTGTTGGTGGCGCAGGGCCCCCAGACGCCGGGCGAGCCGGAGCAGCAGATGAAGCCGCCGATGCGGAGCCTGTTGCTGCCGCGCCGCCTGAGGAGAGCGTGGTCGCTCGGCGACAACGCACCGTCAGCCGCCGATGACGACAGATTCCTGAGCAGCATGGACGGCGGCAACGCCGGACCGCCGTGAGCCGGGAAGTTTACCGTCGCGCGCACGCCAACTCCTGTCTGGCAGCAGACCTGAAAGCACATTCTGCGGGCGGCCGCGGCATCCGCCCTTTTGTTGGGCAATGATCCTATTTTGAAAATATTGAATATTCAACAATTGAAGTGCATATAGATGCAGCATTGATTGCAAGACATTCACTCATTTGGGTCAAGACGAAGTCTTAGCCGTGGCAAAACCGACCAAAACAAACACCCCGATCACCGAACACCTCGCCTATCTGCTCGCGCAAGCCAACCGGGAGATCAACCGGCAGCTCGAACTGCGGTTGAGCAAGGAAGGTGTGCCGGTGGAACAATGGCGCATCCTGAAGGTGCTGTCGGATGGCAACGGCCATTCGATGGGCGAGCTCGCGGAGGCCGTGCTGCTCAACCATCCGACGCTGACCAAGATGATCGATCGCATGGTCTCGGACACGCTGGTCTATCGCGTGCAGGACCCGAACGACCGCCGCAAGGTGCTGATGTTCATCTCCGACCGCGGCAAGGTGCTGTGCAAGAAGCTCAACTCGCTCGCGGTCGACCAGGAGGAGCACATCCTGGAGAGCTACGGCGACAAGCCGACCAGCGAATTGAAGCGGCTGCTGGAGAGCCTCATCGACAGCTCGAATTGAACGGGCGTGCGTCCCGAGAGTTGCGACGTTGCCAACCCAGCAAAAAGTGTCGTCCCGGCGAACGCCGGGACCCATAACCACAGGCTGTGGTTCTTTCAAAGATCAATAGTTGCGATGTTTCGCGCGGTACGACGATCGCGCGCTATTGATGGATTCCGCGGTATGGGTCCCTGCGTTCGCAGGGACGACGGTGTGGAAATTGCTGCGCGCCACACACTCAGTGTCAGCCCCCGCCTAGTGCGCAATTTACGCACTGGCCCGGCGACGACGGCGGAATGTGAGGCGCTCAGGTCGCGCCTCACAAACGCATTCAGCCCTTACGCATACCGCCCGTGGCAGTGCTTGTACTTCTTGCCCGAGCCGCAGGGGCAGTCCTCGTTGCGGCCGACCTTACCCCAGCTCGCCGGATTCTTCGGATCGCGCAGCGCCGCGTCGGAGGCCTGCGCACCGAGCGAGACGTTGGCAACGGCCATTTCGTCCTCGCCGGTGTTCGGATCGAACTTGTGCGCTTCCATTTGCGGCAGCACGGGAGCTTCCTGCTCCGGCGGCACGATCTCGACGCGCATCAGCTGCGCGGTGACGGCCTCGCGCAGATGCGCGCTCATCTCCTGGAAGAGATTGAAGGCCTCGGTCTTGTACTCCTGCAAGGGATCGCGCTGGCCATAGCCGCGCAGGCCGATGACCTGGCGCAGATGGTCGAGCATGATCAGATGCTCGCGCCAGAGATGGTCGAGCGTCTGCAAGAGGATGGTCTTCTCGACGTAACGCATCACGTCGGGACCCCATTGCGCGACCTTGGCCGCCATGTGCTCGTCGGCCTTGGTCTCGATGCGGGTGAGCAGCTCCTCGTCGGCGATGCCCTCTTCCTTGGCCCAGTCCTCGACCGGAAGGTCGAGATCGAGCACGCGCTTGAGCTCTTCCTTCAGGCCCGCGACGTCCCACTGCTCGGCATAGGCATGCTCGGGCACGTGCTTGGCGACGAGGTCGTCGATGAAGGCGTGACGCATGTCGGCGACGGTCTCGGCGACGCTCTCGTCCTTCATCAGGTCGACGCGCTGGTCGAAGATCACCTTGCGCTGGTCGTTCTGGACGTTGTCGAATTTGAGCAGGTTCTTGCGGATGTCGAAGTTGCGCGCCTCGACCTTCTGCTGCGCCTTCTCGAGCGCCTTGTTGATCCAGGGATGGATGATGGCCTCGCCCTCCTGCAGGCCGAGACGCTGCAGCATGCTGTCGAGACGGTCCGATCCGAAGATGCGCATCAGGTCGTCTTCCAGCGACAGGAAGAACTTGGAGCGGCCGGGGTCACCCTGACGGCCGGAGCGGCCGCGCAGCTGGTTGTCGATGCGGCGCGATTCGTGGCGCTCGGAGCCCATGATGTAGAGGCCGCCGGGCTTCTTCACGGTCTTGGCGGGCTTGCTGCCCTTCGCCGGCTCGATCTCGACCTCTTCCTCGGCCTTCAGCACGATGTCGCGGAAGTGCTCGATGTCGGCCTTGATCTGCTCGATCTTCTTCGCCTTCTCGGCCTCGTCCTCGATCCCTGCGGCCTCCTGCTGGATGCGCATCTCGAGCGAGCCGCCGAGCTTGATGTCGGTGCCGCGGCCGGCCATGTTGGTGGCGATCGTGATCGCGCCGGGAACGCCGGCCTCCGCGACGATATAGGCTTCCTGCTCGTGGAAGCGTGCGTTCAGCACCGCGAACAGTTTCGCCGGCTTGCCGGCGCGGGCGGCCGCGTACAGCTTCTGCATCGAATTCTCGTTGCCGAAATCGATCTGCCGATAGCCGTGCTTCTTGAGGTATTCGGCGATCACTTCCGACTTCTCGATCGAGGCGGTGCCGACCAGGACCGGCTGCAACCGCGCATTGGCACGCTCGATCTCGGCGAGGATCGCGGCGTATTTCTCGTTCTGGGTGCGGTAGACCTCGTCGTCCTCGTCGAGGCGCGCGATCGACAGATTGGTCGGGATCTCCACGACCTCGAGCTTGTAGATGTCGAACAGCTCGTCGGCTTCCGTCAGCGCCGTGCCGGTCATGCCGGCCAGCTTCTCGTACATGCGGAAGTAGTTCTGGAAGGTGATCGAGGCCAGCGTCTGGTTCTCGGGCTGGACCGTAACGTGCTCCTTCGCCTCCAGCGCCTGGTGCAGGCCTTCGGAATAGCGGCGGCCCTGCATCATGCGGCCGGTGAACTCGTCGATGATGACGACCTCGTCGTCACGGACGATGTAATCCTTGTCGCGGGTGAACAGCGTGTGGGCGCGCAAGGCCTGATTGATGTGGTGCACGACGGAGACGTTCTCGACGTCGTAGAGCGACTCGCCCTTGAGCTGGCCGGCATCGCGCAGCAGCCCCTCGATCTTCTCCATGCCAGCTTCGGTGAGCGTCACCGTGCGCTGCTTCTCGTCGACCTCGTAGTCGGTCTTATCGAGCTTGGGCAGGAACGAATCGATGGTGTTGTAGAAATCGGAACGGTCGTCGAGCGGACCGGAGATGATCAGCGGCGTGCGCGCTTCGTCGATCAGGATGGAGTCGACTTCGTCGACGATGGCGTAGAAGTGCGGCCGCTGGACCATGTCCTCGAGCCGGTACTTCATGTTGTCGCGCAGATAGTCGAAGCCGTATTCGTTGTTGGTGCCGTAGGTGATGTCGCAGGCATAGGCCGCCTTGCGCTCGGCATCGTCGAGGCCGTGGACGATCACCCCGGTGGTCAGGCCGAGGAAGCTGTAGATCTGGCCCATCCAGCCGGAGTCGCGGCGGGCGAGGTAGTCGTTGACGGTGACGACGTGGACGCCCTTGCCGGCGAGCGCGTTGAGATAGACCGCGAGGGTGGCGACCAGCGTCTTGCCTTCACCGGTCTTCATCTCGGCGATGTCGCCCTCGTGCAGCACGATGCCGCCGATCAGCTGGACGTCGAAATGGCGCTGGCCGAGGGTGCGCTTGGCGGCCTCGCGCACGGTGGCGAAGGCGGGCACCAGCAGGTCGTCGAGCGTCTTGCCCTCGGCAAGCTGCTTCTTGAACTCGGCGGTACGGGCCTTGAGCGCCTCGTCGGAGAGCTTCGAGACCTCCGCCTCCAGCGCGTTGATCGCGTTGACGCGGGACTGGTATCCCTTCACCCGCCGGTCGTTGGCGGAGCCGAAAAACTTGCGGGCGAGCGCGCCGATCATGCCTAGTTCCTGTGTTCGCGAATTAACCGCGTTGCAGCCAAGAAGTTGTCACCCGCCTGCCTATCAACTCACCGTGACGCCTGATGGCGCCTTCGGCCCGGACCGCGGGGTCGTCCGCCATATGGGTGGGAATTGGGCAAGTCTGGGTTCAACGGCCAAAAACGCAGCAAAATAAACGCCATCGCCATGGTCGCGACCGGGCAGAGATATGGCCCGGTCAGGGCCTTGTCAACGGCGGGCGCATTGCGGCTAATTCATCATTTTGACAGACTTTTCGCGTTGCCAAGGCCCCCTGAATTGGGCGAGTGTCCGCCGCGCTCGAGCAGCCCCCTGCTTCAACAAAAGGATTTTCCATGACCACCTCGTTCCCGGTATCCACCGGCCAGCGTTTCCGCCATGCGTCCGCCCTGGCTGGCGGGCTCGCTCTGGCGCTGTCCCTGGCGTTTGCGGGCCCGCTCCGGGCCGCCGACGATCCGGTCCTGGCGAAGGTCAATGGCGCTGAAATCAAGAAGAGCGACGTTGCCATGGCCGAGGAGGAGCTCGGACCGAGCCTCGCCCAGATGGACCCGGCAACCAAGGACGAGAACGTCCTGTCCTTCCTGATCGACATGAAGATCGTCAGCAAGGCTGCCGAGGACAAGAAGGTCGCCGACAGCGAGGAGTTCAAGAAGCGCCTGGCATTCGCCCGCAACCGGCTTCTGATGGACAGCCTGCTCGCGGGCGAGGGCAAGGCCGCCACCACCCCGGACGCCATGAAGAAGGTCTATGAGGAGGCCTCCAAGCAGATCACCGGCGAGCAGGAGGTGCGCGCCCGCCACATTCTGGTCGAGACCGAGGACGAGGCCAAGGCGGTCAAGGCCGAGCTCGACAAGGGCGGCGATTTCGCCGAGCTCGCCAAGAAGAAGTCCAAGGATCCCGGCTCGGCCGACGGCGGCGATCTCGGCTTCTTCACCAAGGAGCAGATGGTGCCGGAATTCTCGGCGGTGGCCTTCTCGCTGGAGCCGGGCAAGATCTCCGACCCCGTGAAGTCGCAGTTCGGCTGGCACATCATCAAGGTCGAGGAAAAGCGCAACCGCAAGGCGCCGGATTTCGAGCAGGTCAAGACCCAGATCGAAAGCTATGTCACCCGCAAGGCCCAGGCCGAGTACGTCGCCAAGCTGCGTGCCGAGGCCAAGGTCGAGCGGATGGACCAGCCGGCGGCCGACGCATCGAAGGATGCCAAGCCAGCCGACGCGGCCAAGCCGTCCGACAGCAAGATGGCTCCGCCCGCCAAGAAGTAAGAATTCGCTGTCACTTCGCGGACGCCAATAGTATCTAACGTCGCAATGGCCGGGCCACTTGATGGTCCGGCCATCTGCATATCCAGACCTGATCAAGGCACCCCGCGATGTCCTCCTCCGTCTCCCCCCTCGCCCCCAAGAACGTTCCTGACATGCCTGTAATCGCGGGCATCCGCCTTGCGACGGCCGAGGCCGGCATCCGCTACAAGAACCGCACCGACGTGCTGCTGGCGGTGATGGACAAGGGCACGACGGTTGCCGGAGTCTTCACCAAGTCCAAATGCCCCTCCGCACCGGTCGAATGGTGCCGCGCCAAGCTGAAGGGCGGCGGATCTTCTAAAAAGGGATTGGCGCGCGCGCTCGTCGTCAATTCCGGGAACGCCAATGCCTTCACCGGCAAGACCGGCCGCGCCTCGACCGCGCTGACCGCCAAGATCGCGGCCAAGGCAGTCGGCTGCAGCGAAAGCGAGATCTTCCTGGCCTCGACCGGCGTGATCGGCGAGCCGCTGGATGCGACCAAGTTCGACGGCGTTCTGGGCCGCCTCGCCGAGACCGCGGAAGCAGGCGACTATCTCGCCGCGGCCAAGGCGATCATGACCACCGATACCTTCCCGAAGGTCGCGACCGCGACCGTCAAGCTCGGCAAGGCCAAGGTCACCATCAATGGCATGGCCAAGGGCGCCGGCATGATCGCGCCCGACATGGCGACGATGCTGTCCTTCATCTTCACCGACGCACCGATCGCGCCCGCAGCGCTGCAGGCGCTGCTCAAGGCCGGTGTCGAGGACACGTTCAACGCGGTCACGATCGACGGCGACACCTCGACCTCCGACACGCTGCTGGCCTTCGCCACCGGGGCTGCCGCCAAGCATGGCGCGCCCAAGATCAGCCGCGCCAGCGATCCGCGCCTGAAGGCCTTCGTCAAGGCGTTCAACCAGATCCTCGCCAATCTTTCGGAACAGGTCGCCCGCGACGGTGAAGGCGCGCGAAAACTGGTCGAGATCACGGTCGAGGGCGCCAAGACCAAGGCCTCCGCCCGCAAGATCGCGATGTCGATCGCCAACTCGCCGCTGGTGAAGACCGCGATCGCCGGCGAGGACGCCAATTGGGGCCGCGTGGTGATGGCGGTCGGCAAGGCCGGCGAGCCGGCCGATCGCGACAAGCTCTCGATCTCCTTCAACGGCATCCGCGTCGCCAAGAGCGGCGCGCGCGATCCGTCCTATGACGAGGCGCAGGTGTCGGAAGCGATGAAGGCGCCGGAGATTGCGATTCTGGTCTCGCTCGGCCTCGGCAAGGGCCGCGACCGCGTGCTGACCTGCGACCTCACCAAGGAATATGTGGCGATCAACGGGGACTACAGGTCTTGAGTCTTCTCCCTCGCTCCGTTCTTGCGGGGAGAGGTGAACAAGATCACCCCGAAATCCGGGCGTCCGCGACCGCTTTCCGGAACAGCGCGTTCATCGCATCCGATATGCCCTGGGTCGGGCTCACCTCGAAATACAGTCCCGGCGAGGCGCAGCTCTGCATGTTGTCGGCGATCTCGCTGTTTGGCGACGGACCGAACGGGCCCTTGTTGAAGGGGTCGATGTAGGTCATGTACCAGGAGTTGGTCGGCAACTGCAGATAGGTGGTGTAGAGCACCGCGATCTTGATGCCGCGATTCTTGATGGTCGTGCAGAGCGAGACGTCGATCGGCGATTGGCAGCGTCCGCCGCTCACGAGCGGCTTGGAGCAACCGGTGTTGTATTCGTCGGCGACGCCGTCAGAGACGAAAAACAGATATTTCAGGGGCGCAGACGACGTGCCGGCACCCGGCGCGGTGATTGCGGAGTTGATGGCCGGAAAGACCGTGCTGAACTGCGTGTCCTTGTCGGCGGTGTAGGAATCGTTGTTGCCGTAAACGCCCATCAGGTCGATGCCGCCCGCCGCCGTCTTGGCACTCGACAGGCTCGCAGACAGTGAGAACAGGGCGCGCAGGCCAATGGTCTTCGAGGATGCGCCGAAATCGTAGATCGCCATGCGGAACTGGTTCGAATAGGTCTCGCTGGCCGCGGCGGTGTCCATCAGCGACTGGGTCGCACTGCGCAAGACGTCGATTCGCGTCGTGACGCCGAGCGTCTTGGCGAGATTATAGTAGTTGTTCGAGTCGTTGTAGTCGTGGCATGCGAAGGCGCATTTGTCCGACGTGTTGTTGACCATCTTGGTCACGTCGGCCGGCGTCGCCGCCACGCCCATCGACGGCGAATTGTCCAGCAGGAGATAGAAGTCGACATAGAGAGGCATGCTGGCCGTCGCCGTCGACGTGCCGGTCATGGTCAGCGCCGTCTTGCCGATCACGCCGAGGAACATGGTGTTGATGCTGGCGCTGAACGCAACGGTCGAAGTGACCGTCGAGCCGCTCTTGACCACCGCCGGCGTGACGCTGTTGAGCGTGTAGCCGGTCAGGTTGGCGACGTTGGCATTGAAGATGTTCTTGGCGTCGGTGACGCCGACCGCAATCGAGCCATCCGAGGTCATCGTGCCCGCGGCCGCAAATCCCGGCGAGGCCTTGGCGACCGCACCGACGCTGGCCGCGTCGGCTGCGGCCTGAAGCTTGGCCCGAACCTGCGTCGCGCGGGAGTAATCGACGGCGCAGCCAACCACCGTGATCAGGGGAACGCAGGCGAGCGCGAAAATCACCGCGATATTGCCGCGCCGGTCGCGGGCGAACCGGCGGATGGTGGTGCAAAGCACGACGCGCATGGACTGGCCTGGAATGGTTTAAATATGTTTCCACTCTAGGAACCGTTGATTAAATATGACTTATGCAAACCGCGAAAACGGTGGAGCCGCAACGGGGTTAACAAACCATTGCGAACGATCTTGAGTTGATGACAGGGACCTATGGCCGATCTCAAATTGACACTGGTGGTGGCCTGCGCGCTCGTCGATGCCGACAAGCGCGTCCTGATCGCGCAGCGCCCCGAGGGCAAGACGCTGGCAGGCCTCTGGGAATTTCCCGGCGGAAAACTCGAGCCGGGCGAGCGGCCGGAGCAGAGCCTGATCCGCGAGCTCAACGAGGAGCTCGGCATCACCGTCGCCGAGCCGTGTCTCGCGCCGCTGACCTTTGCGAGCCACGCCTACGAGACCTTCCATCTGTTGATGCCGCTCTACATCTGCCGGCGCTGGGAAGGGCAGGTCGCGCCGCGCGAAGGCCAGACCCTGGCCTGGGTCCGCGCCAACAAGCTGCGCGACTACCCGATGCCGCCCGCGGACATTCCGCTGATCCCGCATTTGATCGATCTGCTGATGTGAGTTGGCGCGAACCGCGCCTCAATCTCTAGCGTCGTCCCGGACAAGCGCGCCCCAAGCGCGCGCAGATCCGGGACCCATAAACACAGGATTACGCTATAGCGCGAGATGACAACTCCGAGTCCTCGCCAAACGACGTCCTGTGGCTATGGGTCCCGGATCGGCGCTCCGCTCTGGACAACGCTGCGCGTTGCCAGGACTACGCTTGTCCGGGACGACACTGAACTCTCGCAACGATCTCGGCCAATCGCCCAGAGAACGCCTCACTCCTTCCCCGCCCTCTTCACCGCCTCCGCGAGACTCGCCTTCGCCGATCCCGGCTTCAGCGGCTGCTGCTGGCTCGCATGCGGGGCCCAGCCGGAGAGCCAGATGATGTCGAACGTCGCGCGGATGCGGCCGTCGGCATCGGCAAAGCGCTCGGCATAGATTTCGGCCATGCGCAGCAGCGTCGCGCGCCGGCTCGGCGTGCGGCGGCGTTCGATCAGCACATTGGCGGCGCCCATGCGGCGGAGATCCTGCATCAGGGCGAACGCGTTGCCATAGCGCACCACGACGCGGTCGACGTCGGTCACCGGCAGCGCGAAACCGGCCCGCTGCAACAGCGCGCCAATGTCGCGCAAATCGGCGAACGGCGCGACGCGCGGCGACACGCCGCCCTCGCATTCGGCTTCCGCCGCCGCGAAGGCCTGCCGCAGCTCGGTCAGGCTGTCGCCGCCGATCATCGCGGCGAGCAACAATCCGTCCGGCTTCAGCGCACGGCGGATTTGCGCGAGCACGCCCGGCAAGTCGTTGACGAATTGCAGCGCCAGCGCAGAGACGACGAGGTCGAGACTTTCGGGTGCGAAGGACAGCTTTTCTGCGCCGGCCGCGTCGAGCGAGATCCGTTCGATGGAGGGGAGCCGCGCGCGCAAGCCGGCGAGCCCCTCACCGGGCGTCCAGAGATCAACCGGCGCATGAAACTCCCGCATCACCGCCGCCAGCCGGTCGGTCATGTCCTCGGCGACACGGTCGAGCAGGAACGTCACCCCGCCCTGCGTCCCCGCGCGCCGCTGCCGCGCATGCAGCAAGGCGCGATCGAACAAAGCGGGCGGGGTTTGCGAGGGCTGAGCCATGCCGCTGGTTACGCCGATCATGCGGGTCATTGCAATCTCCTCTCTCGTGTCCCGGACGAGCTGCAGCGTGCAACGCTGCTGCGCAGAGCCGGGACCCAGAAAGCAACACCGCACGATGCCGAGAGATGGGCCCCGGCTCTGCAGCGCACCGCGCCGGACGATGCTTCGCATCGCCGGGGGCGCTGCGCTGCGTCCGGGGCACGAGAGAGTCGCTTGAGCCCGGAAGCTCGGACCGCTAGCCTCCCCCTCATGGAAGCCGACACTGCCTCCACCCGCTCCATCGCCGCACCGCTACGTGCCGCGTGGACGGCTGGCCGCCACGTGCTGTCGCGGGCCGCACGGCTCGCGCTCGACATCGCGCTGCCGACGCTGTGCGTGTCCTGCCGCGAGCCGGTCGATGGTGAGGGTGTTTGCGCCTCGTGCTGGGCGCGGCTGTCGTTCATCGAGCGGCCTTATTGCCCGCGGCTCGGCATTCCCTTCGTCTATGACCCCGGCCCCGACATGCTGTCGATGGAGGCGATCGCGAGCCCGCCGGCTTACATGCGCGCCCGCGCCGCGGTACGGTACGACGACATCGCCCGGACGCTGGTGCACGCGCTGAAATATCAGGACCGCACCGATCTGGCGCCCGCCATGGGCCGCTGGATGGCGCGGGCGGGCGGCGAGCTGCTGGCCGGGGCCGATATGCTGGTGCCTGTTCCCTTGCATTGGCGGCGGGCCTGGCGGCGCCGTTACAACCAGTCCGGGGCGCTGGCGCGCGTGATCGAGCGGCAGAGCGGCGTCCGGGCGCGGCCCGAGGTGCTGCGCCGGGTCCGCGCCACCGAGCAGCAGATCGGCCTGTCGCGGGCCCAGCGTGCTACCAATGTGCAGGGCGCATTCCAGGTATCCCCCGACCGTCAGGCCGAGGTTCAGGGCCGCCGGATTGTCCTGATCGACGATGTCCTGACCTCGGGCGCGACGCTGGATGCCTGTGCGCGGGCGCTGTTACGCGCCAAGGCCGCCCAGGTCGACGTGCTGGTCTTCGCCCGGGTTGTCGAGATCAGGTAAAGTCCCATATAATTCAATGAATTCATGACACGAAAGCGCCAGACGAGATGACCGCTGCTGTCGAGATCTACACCAGGCCAGGCTGCGGCTATTGCTCCGCCGCCAAGTCGCTGCTGACCCGCAAGAAGGCGGCCTTCACGGAATTCGACGTCGCCAAGAACCCGTCATGGCGGGCCGAGATGTATGATCGTGCCGGCGAGGGCTCGACCTTCCCGCAGATCTGGATCGGCGGCACCCATGTCGGCGGCTGCGACGACCTCTATGCGCTCGACCGCGAGGGCAAGCTCGACGGCATGCTCGAAAGCGTGAAGGCAGTGTCATGAGCCAAGATCAAACTCGAGACCGCACGTTCACCGCCGCCATGGTGCAGATGCGCACCGGCTTGATGCCGGGGCCGAGCCTCGCGCAGGCCACGAAGCTGATCCGTCAGGCGGCAGCCAACGGCGCCGACTACGTGCAGACGCCCGAGGTCAGCAACATGATGCAGCTGAACCGCAAGGCATTGTTCGAGCATCTGCAGAGCGAAGAGGACGACAGCTCGCTGAAGGCCTATCGCGCGCTCGCGGCGGAGCTGAAGATCCACCTTCATGTCGGCTCGCTGGCGCTGCGCTTCTCAGCCGAGAAGGCGGTCAACCGCTCCTTCCTGATCGGGCCCGAGGGCAATGTGCTCGCGAGCTACGACAAGATCCACATGTTCGACATCGAACTGCCGGACGGCGAGAGCTATCGCGAATCCGCCAATTACCAGCCGGGCGAGACCGCCGTGATCTCCGACCTGCCCTGGGGCCGGGTGGGCCTGACGATCTGCTACGACGTGCGCTTCCCGGCGCTGTACCGTGCCCTTGCCGAGAGCGGCGCCTACTTCATCACCGTGCCCTCGGCCTTCACGCGCAAGACCGGCGAAGCGCATTGGCATGTGCTGCTGCGCGCACGCGCGATCGAGACCGGCTGCTTCGTGTTCGCGGCGGCGCAGGCCGGCACCCACGAGAACAAGCGCGAGACCTATGGTCATTCGCTGATCATCGATCCCTGGGGCGAGATTCTCGCCGAGGGCGACGTCGAGCCCGGCATCATCATGGCCAGGATTGATCCGGCCAAGGTCGAGACCGCGCGCGGCGCCATCCCCTCGCTGCAGCACGGCCGCCGCTTCGGCGTGTCCGATCCCAAGGCGGGGCCGGATCATCTGCATCTCGTGCGGGGATCGGCATGATCCGCTACGCGCTCCGCTGCGACCGGGACCACGATTTCGAAAGCTGGTTCCAGAACTCGTCGGCCTATGATTCGCAGGTCAAGCGCAAGCTCGTGACGTGCCCGATCTGCGGCTCCGCCAAGGTCGACAAGGCGATCATGGCCCCGCGCATCGTCGGCAAGAAGGGTCGCGGGCGCGCGGCGCCGCCACCGGAGACGACCACGACCACCGCCGCACCCGAGCCTGCGCCGTCAGGCCCGACCTCGCTGCTGATGGCGCAGGAGAAAGAGCTGCGCACCAAGCTGAAGGAATTGCGCGACCACATCGTCAAGAACGCCGACAATGTCGGCGAGCGCTTCGCCAACGAAGCCCGCGCGATGCATTACGGCGACAAGGAGCACCGCCCGATCTACGGCGAGGCCTCCCCGGAAGAGGCGAAGTCGCTGATCGACGAGGGCATCGAAGTCTCGCCCCTGCCGACGCTGCCGGAAGACCGGAACTAAGCCCCCACCAGCACCGCCACGCCGACCACGATCAGCGCAATGCCAAGAATTTCGCGCGGCGCGATCGGCTGCTTGAACGAGTAGTACGCCACGGCTTGCGCGAACAGCACCTCGATCAGCGCGAGCGTGCGGACATTGGCGGCGGCGGTCAGCGCGAACGCCAGGAACCAGAACTGCGAGGCGAAGGCGCCGGTGAAGCCCGCCAGCATCGACGGCCGCCACAGGCCGAGAATTCCCCGGAGCACGTCCGGCGCGCGCCAGAGCAGGTAGACCGTCAGGATCAGCGTCTGCACGAACAGGCCGAGCACCAGCGTGAACGAGGCCGCGGTCACGAAGGAGACGCCTGATACGTTGATGATCGCCCCGCGAAAGCCGACCGCCGACAGCGCGAAGGCCGCGGCCGCGACGAGGCCGGTGATGGTCGGCTTCAGCTCGGCAAAACTCTTCTCGCCGCCCGGCCGCAGCGCGGTGATGACGACGCCGATGGTCGCGATCACGATCGCCAGCACCTTCAGCCAGTTGAGGTGATCGCCGAGGAAGATGAAGCCGAAGATCGCAGTCTGGATCGCCTCGGTCTTCAGGTAAGCCGTCGTCACCACGAAGGAACGATCGTTCATCGCGAGCAGCATCAGCCCGGTCGCGACGATCTGGCTGAGCGCACCCAGCAGCAGCCACGGCCAGAACACGGTCGGCGGCATGCCAATGTGATCGCCGGTCGCGACCATCACCCCGCCCAGGAACAGCAGCGAGAACGGAAAGCCGAACAGGAAGCGGATATTGGTCGCCCCCCAGGTCCCCAGCGGCTTCGTCAGCGACCGCTGCATCGCATTGCGCGCGACCTGGCCGAGCGCAGCGACGATGGTGAAGGGAATCCAGAGGCTGGCGACGGTGAGCATGGGGTGGGGTTGAGAGGTGGGATGGGAAGGATGAGACCAACCTGCAAGCTGCAGCCCATGCGGTCAACCGCAGCGATGTCATGGGAGCGATGCTCACGCGACGAATTCGATGTCGTCCCTGCGAACGCAGGGACCCATTACCCCAGGGAGTAGTTTTGCGACGGCTGCCAATCCGCGTATCCAACACCGCGCCCCACCGAGAGATCACGCGGTATGGGTCCCTGCGTGCGCAGGGACGACAGCATCCTAGAGGCTCGAGCTGGCATATCACTTACACGCTTCACACCATCGCTTCCGCCACCACCATGTAGTTCACATCCATGTCGGACGAGAGCGACCATTTGTCGGCGAAGGGGGAGTAGACCACGCCGGTCTGCTCGGTGATGACGAGGCGGTTGTCGAGCAGGTATTTCGTCAGCTCGTCGGGCGTGACGAACTTGTTCCATTCGTGGGTGCCGCGCGGCAGCCAGCGCAGGACGTATTCGGCGCCGACGATGGCGAGCGCAAAGCTCTTCCAGTTGCGGTTCAGCGTCGAAACCACCATGAGGCCGTTCGGCTTCAGCATCGCGGCGCAGCGCTTGAGGAAGACGCCGACGTCGACGACGTGCTCGACCACTTCCATCGCCAGCACGATGTCGAAGCGCTCACGCGGGTCGATCTCCTCCACCGTGGTGCAGCGGTAGTCGATCGCAAGATGGCCCTTGTCGGCATGCAGCTTCGCGGCGGCGATGTTGCTCACCGACGGATCGACGCCGATGACCTGCGCGCCGAGGCGCGAGAGCGGTTCGCACAACAGGCCGGCGCCGCAGCCGATGTCGAGCACGCGCAAACCGCCGAGGCAGTTGAGGCTGCGTACGTTGCGCTCGAACTTGCGGCAGGCGGCATCGCGGATATAGCCGAGCCGCAGCGGGTTGATCCGATGCAGCGGCGCCATCTTGCCGTTGGGGTCCCACCACTCGGCCGAGAGTCTTGAGAATTTCGCGATCTCGGCAGCGTCGACGGTCGATCCCTGCTGCGGGCCGGTGGTTTCGGAAGTATTTTGCTGCATGCTCATGGTTACGCGCGGTCCTACCGCGTGGTGATCGAACTACGGAAGGCGAGCGGCGAGGCGATCGTCCGGATGGTTTCGCGACCTTCGCCGACGCCGTTGATGGTCACGTCGCCGTAGTTGAGAATACGTCCAAGGATCGACTGGTTGACGTCGACACTCTCGACCTTGTCCAGCGCCATTTCAAAGGTGCGGCGCTTGATGAAGCCGATCTTGTGCACAACCCTGAGATTGGTGACGTCGGTCTCGGTGGTGAGGCGATGGAACCAGCCCTTCACGGTCCAGTACAGGGCGGCAAGAGCCACCAGGCCGGCGCCAATGAGGCAAACCAGCGCAAGCCCTCCGACGAATTGTCCCGACAAGACCAGCAGGCCCAGGGCCACGATCCAGGCCAGGATCGCCGGAAAATAGAAGATCCAGTGCGCATTGGTCGAATACAGCACCCGCTCGCCCGGCTGCAGGATTTCGTCAATATAGCGCGCCATAACCTCTGATAACCCATTGCCCGGATTGGCCGGAGCAGGAACCCGCTTGCCCCCGGCCCCGCCCCTCTGTATACGCGCGGTCGGGTGCCCGCAGCATCGCCTTGCGCGGGTCACCATACTGATCCCTTTGAAGGAATGCACGCGTCGTCATGAGCCGCCTCGTGATGAAATTCGGCGGCACATCCGTCGCCAACATCGAACGTATCCGCAACGTCGCACGCCATGTGAAGCGTGAGGTCGACGCCGGCCATGAAGTGGCCGTGGTCGTCTCGGCGATGTCCGGGAAGACCAACGAGCTGGTGGCCTGGTGCACCGAGGCCTCGCCGATGCACGATGCGCGCGAATACGACGCCGTCGTCGCCTCCGGCGAGCAGGTGACCTCGGGCCTGCTGGCCATCGTGCTGCAGGGCATGGGGATCCAGGCCCGCTCCTGGCAGGGCTGGCAGATCCCGATCAAGACCAGCGACGCCCATGCCTCGGCCCGCATCGAGGACATCGACGGCAGCGAGATCATCAAGCGTTTCAAGGAGCGCAAGGAGGTCGCGGTCATCGCCGGCTTCCAGGGCATCGATCCCAGGACCAACCGCATCACCACGCTCGGCCGCGGCGGCTCCGATACCTCGGCCGTGGCGGTCGCCGCAGCCGTCAAGGCCGACCGCTGCGACATCTATACCGACGTCGATGGCGTCTACACCACCGACCCGCGAATCGTGCCGAAGGCCAAGAGGCTCGACAAGATCGCGTTCGAAGACATGCTGGAACTGGCTTCCCAGGGCGCCAAGGTGCTCCAGGTCCGCTCGGTGGAACTCGGCATGGTCCACAACATGCCGATCTTCGTCCGCTCGAGCTTCGACAAGCCCGAGGATATCGACCCGCATGCCAACCAGCCGCCCGGCACGCTGATCTGCGGCGAGGAGGAGATCATGGAAAACCACGTCGTCACCGGTATCGCCTTCTCCAAGGACGAGGCCCAGATCTCGGTGCGCCAGATCGAGGACAAGCCGGGCGTGGCCGCCTCGATCTTCGGCCCCCTGGCCGATGCCAACATCAACGTCGACATGATCGTTCAGAACGTCTCTGAAGACGGCAAGACCACCGACCTGACCTTCACGGTGCCGGCCGCCGACTATACCCGCGCCAAGGACACGATTACCGCCGCCAAGGGCAAGATCGGTTATGCACGGCTGGATACCGCCACCGACGTCGCAAAGATCTCGGTGATCGGCAGCGGCATGCGCAGCCATGCCGGCGTCGCCGCCCAGGCGTTCTCGGCCCTCGCAGGGCGGAATATCAACATCCGGGCCATTACAACCTCCGAGATCAAATTCTCGGTTTTGATCGACACAGCCTATACCGAGCTTGCGGTGCGCACGCTGCACACGCTCTACGGCCTCGACCAAGCCTAGACGGATTTTCTCTTAGCGGTCGCAGCAAACGCTGAGGTCTCCACACATTCGCGTTTGGCAGGCGTTTTGCTTGGCAAAACAAGCCCCAATTCGCTATACGGCGAACAGGGTGGGCTGCCGCAGACTGTGTCCCAGTTCAGGCCGCTGATTCGGTGCAAGCACTAAAGAAGATTGGGTTTGCGCCTGCGCCGGACGAACAATTTGATTGTTTTTCTGGAATTTTGGGCCAGCCGCCGGCCGATACCGCCGGGCCCGGCAGACGGAGGAGATTGACGGTTCATGCGGAGCACGTCGGGAGGTCCCCGCGTCTTGTTGAGACGGCTCCGCGAGACCATGGCGGAGCAGGTCTCGGCCCAGGAGCGGCTGGACAAGATCGTGGTGCTGATCGCCGCCAACATGGTGGCCGAGGTGTGCTCGGTCTATGTGCTGCGCATCGACAACACGCTCGAGCTCTACGCCACCGAAGGTCTCAACCGCGAGGCGGTGCACCACACCGTGCTGAGCGCCCATGAGGGCCTGGTCGGCCTCGTCGCCAGCGAGGCGACGCCGCTCAACCTGAGCGATGCGCAGAGCCATCCGGCCTTCTCGTTCCGCCCCGAGACCGGCGAAGAAATCTACCACTCCTTCCTCGGCGTGCCGATCCTGCGGGCCGGCAACACGCTCGGCGTGCTGGTGGTGCAGAACCGCGCCAAGCGCAATTATGTCGAGGAGGAGCTCGAGGCGCTGCAGACCACCGCGATGGTGCTGGCCGAGCTGATCGCCTCCGGCGAGCTCTCCGCGCTGGCCCAGCCGGGCCAGGAGCCGGCCGCGCGCCATTCCGCGCAGAAGGTCGGCGCCATCCTCTCGGAAGGCATCGCGCTCGGCCATGTCGTGCTGCACGAGCCACGCGTCGTCATCAAGGACTACATCGCCGAGGACCTGCCGAAGGAAATCAAGCGGCTCGACACCGCGCTCGCCAAGCTGCGCGCCGATCTCGACCGCATGCTGGAGCGCGGCGACGTCGCCGAGGGCGGCGAGCATCGCGAGGTGCTGGAAGCCTACCGAATGTTCGCCAACGACCAGGGCTGGTCGCACAAGCTGCATGAGGCGGTCGCCACGGGCCTCACCGCGGAAGCCGCGGTCGAGCGCGTGCAGTCAGACACGCGCGCGCGCATGCTGCGCTCGACCGATCCCTATTTGCGCGACCGGCTGCACGATCTGGAGGATCTCGGCTACCGCCTGATGCGGCAGCTGGTCGGCCAGGACCACGCGCCGTCACGCGAACAACTGCCCGACAACGCCATCGTCATCGCGCGCGCGATGGGCCCGGCGGCGCTGCTCGACTACGACCGCAAGCGCCTGCGCGGCATCGTGCTGGAAGAGGGCACCGCCAATTCCCACGTCTCGATCGTGGCGCGCGCACTCGGCATCCCCGCGGTCGGCGAAGTCCCGAACGCGCCCGGCATTGCCGATCCCGGCGATGCCATCATCGTCGACGGCACCTCGGGCTCGATCTATGTGCGCCCCTCGCAGGAGGTCGAAGCGGCTTTCGCCGAGCGCGTGCGCTTCCGCGCCCGCCGCCAGGCGCAGTACCTCGCGCTGCGCGACCGGCCCTGCGTCACCAGGGACGGCCAGAAGGTCGAGCTGATGATCAACGCAGGGCTCGCGATCGACCTGCCGCATATCGAGGACACCGGCAGCGCCGGCATCGGCCTGTTCCGCACCGAGCTGCAATTCATGGTGGGCCAGAGCCTGCCGCGCACCAGCGACCAGCTGGCGCTCTATCGCACCGTGCTCGATGCCGCCGGCACCAAGCCCGTCACCTTCCGCACCCTCGACATCGGCGGCGACAAGGCGCTGCCCTATATGGAAGCGGTGATCGAGGAAAATCCCGCGCTCGGCTGGCGCGCGATCCGGCTCGGGCTGGACCGTCCCGGCCTGTTGCGCGGCCAGATCCGCGCGCTACTGCGCGCCGGCGGCGGCCGCGCGCTGCGCATCATGTTCCCGATGATCTCGGAGGTCGCCGAGTTCGATTCAGCCAAGGCACTGGTGGAGCGCGAGCTGACTTATCTGCGCCAGCACGGCCACACGCTGCCTGAGCGTATCGACATCGGCACCATGGTCGAGGTTCCCGCGCTGCTCTATCAGCTCGACGAGCTCTTGCGGAAGGTTGACTTCATCTCGGTCGGCTCCAACGATCTGTTCCAGTTCCTGTTCGCGGTCGACCGCGGCAATGCCAAGGTCTCCGAGCGCTTCGACACCATGTCGGCGCCGATCTTGCGCGCGCTGCGCGAGATCTCGCGCAAGTGCCAGGCGGCGAAGAAGTCGCTCTCGCTCTGCGGCGAGATGGCGTCGAAGCCGATCGGCGCGCTGGCGCTGATCGCGCTGGGCTACCGCTCGCTGTCGCTTTCGGCGACCGCGCTCGGCCCGGTCAAGGCCATGGTCATCGATCTCGATGCCAGGAAGGCCGAAGCCATGCTCGGCCCGCTGCTGGACGCGCCGGCGGGCAGCGTCTCGATCCGGCAGAAGCTGACGGAATTTGCCGAGGCCGAAGGCTTGGCATTGTAGCGGGCCTGTCGCCCCCTCCCTGCCGCCCCGCCCCTTTTCCGCATTCGAGACCGTACCAATGTCGTCACTCCCCGAAGCCAAACTGGACGTCCTGCTCGCCCATCACGCCTCGCTCGAGGCCGAATCGCTGGGGCAGCTCGCCTCCGAACGCTATGTCCAGATCACGCGCGAGCTCGCCGAGCTCACGCCGCTGATCGAAGCGGTGAAGACCTACCGTTCCGCCGTCAAGGAGCTCGCCGACACCGAGGCGCTGATCGCCGATCCCGCAACCGATGCAGAGATGCGCGGCATGGCGGAAGCCGAACGCGACGAGCTGACGCCGAAGATCGAGGAGCTGGTCCAGAAGATCCGCGTCGCGCTGCTGCCCAAGGACGCCATGGACGATCGCAACGTGGTGCTGGAAATCCGCGCCGGCACCGGCGGCGACGAGGCCTCGCTGTTCGCCGGCGATCTGTTCCGGATGTACGAGCGCTTCGCTGCCCTGCAGGGCTGGAAGGTCGAGGTGATCTCGGCCAGCGAAGGCACCGTCGGCGGCTACAAGGAAATCATCGCGGAGGTGCAGGGCCGCGGCGCGTTCTCCAAGCTGAAATTCGAATCCGGCGTGCACCGCGTCCAGCGCGTGCCCGACACCGAGACGCAAGGCCGCATCCACACCTCGGCCGCGACGGTCGCCGTGCTGCCGGAGGTCGAGGACGTCGACGTCGAGATCAAGAACGACGACCTGCGCATCGAGACCATGCGCGCGCAGGGCGCCGGCGGCCAGCACGTCAACAAGACCGAATCGGCGATCCGCATCACCCACATTCCGACCGGCATCGTGGTGATGATGCAGGACAGCCGCTCGCAGCACAAGAACCGCGCCTCGGCGATGAACATCCTGCGCTCGCGCATCTACGACGCCGAGCGCCAGCGCGTCGACGCCGCGCGCTCGGCCGAGCGCAAGGAGAAGGTCGGCTCCGGCGACCGCTCCGAGCGCATCCGCACCTACAATTTCCCGCAAGGGCGCGTCACCGATCACCGCATCAACCTGACGCTCTACAAGCTGCCGCAGGTGATCGCCGGCGAAGCGCTCGGCGAGCTGACCGACGCGCTGACCACCGAGCATCAGGCCGCGCAGCTCGCCGCACAGGGCGCAGCGGCTTGACCTGCGGCGCGACGCTCAGTCCCCGCTGGCCTCTCCGAACGATTTCAACAGACGGCTCAGCGCCGGGCTCGCGGCGCGCCGGAGCTCCTCGAGGTTCTTCCGCGAGAGCGCCTGAAGCTTCTGCTCGCCCTTCTTCGTCAGCTTGAGATGTACGCGCCTGGCGTCTTCTGGATCGGCTACGCGGCTGACCAGCCCAAGCTTGGCCAATCGATCGATCAGCTCGACCGCGGAATGATGCCGTATCAGCAGGAACCGCGCCACATCACCGACGCTCGCGGGGCCGGGACGGACGAAGCCCTTGATCCCGAGCAGCGCTTGGTGCTGCGTCGGGGTAAGTCCCTGTTCCGCGGCCGCCATCTCGCTGAACGCCAGAAAACTCCGAATCTGGTAGCGAAACTGCGCGAGCGCCGCGTAATCGGAATCACGCATGGCGCTCGGCTTGCGCCCGTCCGACGTCACCGCTTTGGACCGCTGCACCTTCTTCGCCTGGACCATCGTAACCTCGACCATGCCGCCCGGCAGCGCGGAGGACATAGTCTAAAGTAGCAAACGGCCATACCGGAACCAACTGGCCGGGATCACGGATGCACAGCTATCCGAATGGCTATTCGAAGCTGGACAGCAGCATCTTCACCAGGATGACCTGGAATGCGATCGGGATGCGCACGCTCTTCCTCCGGATTGAGCGCTGCAATGCGCCGGCAACCTCTGCGCCGGTCAGGCTACCGGCCGACGCATTGGCGATCAGCTCGCCCCACATCTGCGCCAGCGAGCCGCCGGCCGGGATGACCGGGCTGATCGTCACCCCACACCCCTGCGCCCAGTCGACGATCTCCCGCATGGTATGAGGACCGCAATTACGTGCGGTCGCGAGGCGCTCGGCCGTCAGAGCGCGCAGCAATTTGCGCGAGGGCGACCAAGCTCCCTTCGGCGGCTGTTCGCCGGTGAGTTCGACCGCGAGTTCCTTCAGCACGTTCTGGGCCCGAACGCTGAGCTTCTGCATCGGGCAAGGCTCGCGCTTCGAACGAACGGTGCCAACGCCGAGCTCGTGCCGGCCAGTGAGGCGGTTGCGAGACCCGGCACTGCGGGAGGCATCGCCAAGTTGCGCCTCCCCGTGATGATTGTTTTCCTCCGTTGCCTGCCGCCCCGCCGCTTGCGGCCGTGCTTGTTGCTTCCGGGAACCCGCCACTGGTGATTGCCGCCTCATTTTCCTCCGCCGAACCCGCCAGCCTCGTACTCACAAAGACTAACATATATCGCTCTCCGATATGTTTTCACGCGATAATCTCGATCGTTCGACCAAAGGCGAAATTGACAGAACGTCTCTACAAGCCCTGTTTACGCACAAGAGCTACACGCGGACGTGACGTGCTCGGCGCGGGCAGGCTTTCGAGGCCAGCTTCCGTCGGCCGGGTCGTGCTTTGCCTACAAACAAGAACGATATCGGAGGAACCATAATGACTGACGATCCCATTCGCCGCGGTCTCTCACGCCGTGGCCTGCTCCAGACCACCGCAGGCCTCATCGGCGGCTCGGTGCTGCCGGCGATGCCGGCTTTTGCCGAGGACAAGCCGATCGGCACTTATCCCGCGGGCGTCTCGGGTTCCACCGCCTTCATCGGAATCTCGGTGCCGCGCACCGGCACCTATGCCGTGCAGGGCGAAGACGAGCTCAAGGGCTATCAACTCGCGATCGAGCACATCAACAGCGGTCACGACCTGATCAAGAAGATCTCGCCGAAGACCAGCAAGGGCGTGCTCGGCAAGGAGCTCAAGTTCGGCGTCGCGGATTCCGCGGCCAAACCGAACGAGGCCGTGCAGGCGCAGCAGCGCTTCATCAGCGAGAACAAGGCGATCATGATCACCGGCGGCACCTCGAGCGCCGTCGCGGTCGCGCTCAACAAGCTCGCCCAGCGCGAGAAGGTGATCTTCGTGTGCGGTATCTCCGGCTCGAACGACACCACCGGCAAGGACTGCGTCCGCTACGGCTTCCGCCAGAATTTCTTCGGCCAGACCGCCGCGGCGGCGATCGGGCCCGTCATGGTCAAGGAGTTCGGCAAGGGCAAGAAGGCTGCGTATCTCACGCCCGACTACACCTACGGTCACACCGTCACCAAGTCGATGCAGGACTTCCTTGCGACCGCCGGCTGGACCACCGTGACCAACCAGGTCGCGCCGCTCGGCGCGCCCGACTATTCCTCGTATCTGCTGAACGTCGCGAATTCCGGCGCCGACGTGCTGATCAACGTCAACTGGGGTCACGACGCGGTGCTGTCGACCCAGCAGGCCAAGCAGTTCGGCGTGCTCGACAAGATGAAGCTTGTGGTTCCTTATCAAGTGCCGTTCATCGCGCGCGAGACCGGCGGCTTGATGCAGGGCGTCTATGCCGCCACCGACTATTGGTGGACGCTCGAGGACAAATTCCCGCTCGCCAAGATGTTCAACGAGGCCTTCGAGAAGAAGTACGGCTACAAGCCGGAATGGGGTGCGGAGAACGCCTATGTCAGCTTCGCGCACTGGGCCCGCATGTGCGAGCAGGCCGGCAGCTTCAACCCACCCGACGTCATCAAGGCCTATGAGAAGGGCGAGACGATCCCCTCGCTCGTCGGCGACGTGCATTACCGTCCCGAAGACCATCAGTGCGTCCGCCCGGTGATCATCGTCAAGGGCAAGCAGCAGAAGGATATGAAGGGCAAGGAAGACTGGTACGACGTGGTCGACATCGTCCCGGGCGAAAGCCTGATGCAGAAGCCAGACGCCTTCGGCTGCCATCCCGGCGACTACAGCTGAGCCCGCGCCAACCCCAGTGACGCCGTGGGCTGCCTATGCTCCCGCGGCGTCACCTTTTTTGACGCGCTCTGCCGCGCGTCACAACAGTGACCATTTCATGATCAGTTGGCCCAATCTCGTTTCGCAGCTTTTCAACGGGCTGGCGCTCGGCGCGTTGCTCGCGCTGATCAGCTCCGGCCTGACCATCATCTACGGCACGCTCGGCGTGCTCAATCTCGCGCATGGCGCGATGTTCATGATCGGGGGCTATGCCGGCTTCGTCGCCTACCAGTACACGGAATCGTTCATCATCGCCGTGATCGCCGGCTCGCTGTTCGTGATGCTGCTTGGTGTTGCGATGGAGCGCCTCATCATCCGGCATTTCTATCATCGCCCGCACGAGGATCAGCTGCTCGTGACCTTCGGGCTCGGCATCTGCTTCGTCGAGCTGGTGCGCCTGATCTTCTCGAGCCAATCACAGCTGGTGCCGCCGCCGGCGCTGTTCCAGGGCATCACCAATCTCGGCTTCATGTTCTACCCGACCTATCGCCTCGCGGTGGTCGGCATCGTTGCGGTCGCGCTCGGCGCGTTGTTCCTCGTGCTGTACCGGACCCGGCTCGGCATGATCGTACGCGCCGGCATCGAGGACTCCGTGATGGTGGATTCGCTCGGCATCAACGTTTACCGCGTCTTCATGATCGTGTTCGGCATCGGCGCGATGGCGGCGGGCTTTGCCGGCATCGTCAACGCGCCGGTGGTGTCGCTGACGCCGGGCATCGGCGACGACATCCTGGTCCAGACCTTCGTGGTGGTGGTGATCGGCGGCGTCGGCTCCTTCCCCGGCGCGATCCTGGGCGGCCTGATCGCCGGCGAGATCATCAGCGTCACCTCCATGTTCAACCCCGGCTACGCCTATGTGATGCTGTTTGCGGCGATGACGCTCGTGCTCGTGGTGCGACCGCATGGCCTGCTCGGCGTCCAGGGCCGCGAATAAGCGATTTCCTGATGCTCAAGCAACGCCCGTTCCTGATCGAGACGCTGACCGCCATCGGACTGATCGCAGCGCCCTTCGTGCTGCCTCATCTCGGCTTCGCGCCCAATACCGTGAACCGGATCCTGGTCTGGGGCCTGTTCGGTCTCGGCTTCGACATCCTGTTTGGCTTCACCGGCTTGTTGTCGTTCGGCCAGTCCGCTTTCTACGGCACCGGCGGCTTCGTCGCCGCCTACCTCCTGACCCGGGCGGGCTTCGGCAACGTGCTGGGCGCACTGATCATCGGCATGATCGCGGCCGCCGCGACCGGCTATCTGATCGGACTGATCGCGCTGCGTCGTACCGGCATCTATTTCGCCATGATCACAGTGGCGATCGCGGAGGTGTTCTTCTTCGTCGAGTTCAATCCGCTCTCGGATTTCACCGGCGGCGAGAACGGCCTGCCGGGCGTGCCGACACCGAGCTTCGATCTCGGCTTCACCAGCATCCACTTCACCAACGGCTGGTCGCTCTATCAATTCATCGCGCTGTGCTACTTCATCGGCGTCATCATCGCGCTCAGGATCGTGCGCTCGCCGGTGGGAGCGATTCTGAGCGCGATCCGCGACAATCCGCTGCGTGCCACGGCGGTCGGCCACAACATCCACGGCTACAAGCTGACGGCCTTCGTGATCGCAGCCGCCTATGCCGGGTTTGCCGGCGGCCTGCTCGGCGTGCTCCAGGCCTTCATGCCGCCCGATGCCTTCACCTTCGACACCTCCGGCCAGCTGGTGATGCAGACCGCCATCGGCGGCCGCGGCACGTTGTTCGGACCGCTGGTCGGTGCGACCGTCTGGCTGTTCCTGCAGGATTTCCTCCAGTCCGCGCTGGGCCTCGGCGCCGCCTGGAAACTGGTGCTCGGTGTCGTATTCGTGCTGCTGGTCTGCTTCCTGCGCGGCGGCATCATCGGAGGGATTGCGGACCTCTATCGTCTCGCCTCCGGCAAGCGCAGGCGGACGGAAGCAGAGACCGAAGCTGAGGACGCCGGAGCGACACAACAACCGGCGCCGGCGCCGATGCAGGCCAAGGAGGTCGAGCATCCCGCCTATTCCGGGCCGATCCTGAAGGCCACGGGTCTCACCAAGCGCTATGGTGGCCTCGTCGCCAACAGCGACATCGATTTCAGCGTCAACCAGGGCGAGCTTCGCGGCATCATCGGCCCCAACGGCGCCGGCAAGTCGACCTTCTTCAAGATGTTGACCTGCGAGATCGCGCCGACGTCGGGCCAGATCGTGTTCGAAGGCCGCGACATCACGGGGTTGAAGGTCACCGAGGTTTGCCAGCTCGGCCTCACCAAGAGCTACCAGGTCAACCAGCTCTTCACCGGCCTCACGGTTCGCCAGAACCTGACGATCGCCGCGCTCGCCGAGCTGCGCGGAAAATTCCGGCTCGACCTGTTCCGCAAGCTCTCCAGCGTCAAGGGCCTGACCGAGCAGGTCGAGCACACGCTGGCACTGGTCAATCTGGCCCGCCGCGCCGACACGCCCGTGTCCGAGCTCGCCTATGGCGAGAAACGCAGGCTGGAGATCGGACTTGCGCTCGCGACCTCGCCGCGCCTGCTGCTGCTCGACGAGCCGCTTGCCGGCATGAGCCCGCGCGAGCGGGTCGAGACCGTCAAGCTGCTCAAGTCGATCGCGCGCGGCCGCACCATGATCATCATCGATCACGACATGGATTCGCTGTTCGAGCTGGTCGAGCGCGTCACCGTGCTCCAGGAAGGCCGCGTGCTGGTCTCCGGCACGCCCGAAGAAATCAAGACCAACACCGCGGTGCAGGAAGCCTATCTCGGCGGCGTCCACGGAGAGATCGCCGCATGAGCCTGATCGAGGTCAACGGCCTGAACAGCTATTACGGCGATTCGCACATCCTGTTCGACGTCTCGATGCATGTCGAACGCCACGAGGTGGTGGCCCTGCTCGGCCGCAATGGCGCCGGAAAGAGCACCACGCTGAAGAGCCTGATGGGCGTCGTGACGCCCCGCAGCGGCAGCGTGAAGTTCGACGGCGTCAATGTCGCTGGACGCAGGAGCCACAAGATCGCGCAGGCGGGCATGCAGCTCGTGCACGAGGAGCGCCGGATCTTCGGCAGCCTGTCGGTGGAGGAAAACATCACCCTTGCCGGCATCACCGCGCCGAAACGCTGGCCGCTCGGCCGCATCTACGAGATGTTTCCCCGGCTGAAGGAGCGGCGCACCAACCGCGGCACCGAGCTTTCCGGCGGCGAGCAGCAGATGCTCGCGATCGCGCGGGCGCTGGTGCGCGATCCCAAGATCGTGCTGCTGGACGAGCCGTTCGAGGGCCTTGCGCCCGTGATCGTCCACGATCTCGTCAAGGCCTGCCGCGAGCTGGCGGCCGCCGGCCAGACCATCGTGCTGGTCGAGCAAAATCTCGCGGCAACGCTGGCGCTGGCGAGCCGGATCTACATCATCAACAACGGCCACATCGTGCATGAGGGGCCGGCGCAGGAGCTGAAAGCCCAGCCGGAACTGCTGCAGCGCTATCTCGGCGTTTGATCAGCCGGCGAGCGCTGCGATCATCCGCCTGGCGTGATCGGCCAGCACGGCCATGTCTTCCTTGCGCGTCTGCGCCGGCAAGAGCTCGATACCGGACCTGACCGGCATGACGTGCATGTGCAGGTGAAAGACCACCTGCCCGCTGGCCGGCTCGCTGAATTGCTGCAGGATGATGCCCTCGGCGTCGAACGCCCTCATCGCCGCAATCGCGACGCGCCTGGCCGTTCTGGCGACCGCGGCGAGATCATCCTCGGCGATGTCGAGGATGCCGCGTGCCGGCGCTCGGGGAATGACCAGCGTGTGCCCCGGTGAGCGCGGCATGATGTCGAGGAAGGCAAAGCTGCGCTCGTCCCCGAAAACCTCGAAGCAGGGAATCTCGCCGCGCAGGATCTTTGCGAAAACGTTCTGATCGTCATAGGCCGTCATGAATCCGCTCCACGCTCGCGAGGCACGATCAAACGCGCTCGTTTCCGTTGACGCAAGCAAGCCCGCCGATCTATCCACGATGCCGGCAGGATGGTTCCATTGACGACAGGCTTCGATCCCGGACACAGCATAGAGAGTGCGCGGCGCGCCCTCACCGCGCGGCTGCGATCGGCCGGCATCGAGGAGCCTGCCCTCGATGCGCGTCTGCTCGTCGGCGCAGCTCTGCAGCTTGATCTGACCGGCATGGTGACGCAGGCCACGCGACACCTCACGCCTGAGGAGGCCGCGCGTCTCGAACAATATGCGCAGCGCCGGCTCGCCCGTGAACCGGTCGCGCGCATCCTCGGCGCGCGGGAGTTCTGGGGATTGCCGTTCCGGTTGTCCGAGGCGACCCTGGTGCCACGGCCGGACACCGAGACCGTTGTCGAGCTGGCGCTCGATATTTTTCGCGGGCTCGCGATATCGGGACGGTCGCCGCGAATCGCCGACATCGGCACCGGCTCCGGCGCAATCCTGCTCGCGCTGTTGCACGAAATTCCCGATGCCTTCGGCGTCGGCACCGATCTCAGCCTCACCGCCCTCGGCACCGCGCGAGGCAATGCCGCCGCGCTCGGCCTTGCCGGCCGCGCCGCTTTCGTCGCCTGCTCCTATGCGTCGGCGCTGCGCGGCCCGTTCGACCTCATCGTGTCGAACCCGCCCTATATCCCCTCGGCCGAAATCCCGACATTGAGCCTCGAGGTGCGCGAGCACGATCCGCATCTGGCGCTCGACGGCGGCAATGACGGATATGACGCCTACCGCGCCCTGATCCCGCAGGCGAGCGAGCGTCTCGCCAGCGGCGGCGCACTGATCGTCGAGGCCGGCCAAGGCCAGGCCAGAAATATCGAAACCCTGATGGTCGGCGCCGGGTTAACGCCGGACAGGCCGCCCAAGGCCGACCTGGCGGGCATTCCGCGGGCCGTTTCGGCCCGAAAAATGCCCCCATAAAAGCCGGATTGGCTTGCAAAAAGCTCTTGGAATATCCCTTGGGAACGACTACGTTCCGGTCAACACATCGGTGCCGGCCCCGTAGACCTACGGGCGAAAGCCGGGCTCTCGGGCGAGAGCTTTACTGATTAAAGGTTCCAAGCCGCAGGTCCTGTTGAGCGCGATGGCCATTGGAGCTGCGCTGCTCTCCGACCGCAAAGTGAACGAAAGCCTGATATTGCGCTTGAAGACTTACGCAACAAAGCTGGGCTTGTTTCGGCAGGCAAAATGAATGGGTTCGCTGGCGATCAGTGCTGGCGGGTGGGGAACGCGTCTTTGTTGAGCGCGACGGTCGACGAACATCGGCAGGGATCAATCCGCTCTGGTGCGCTGGTCGCGCGCGGGCGATGTGATCCGCTGTCACCAGGTCACTCCGAGCTATCAGTAATGCGTGCAACCTTTAGGGCTGGAATTAAAGGCAGGACATGAGAAACGGTCAGAACAAGCAGCGGATGCGCAACCGCAACAACAACAATAACAACAACCGGCGCAGCCAGAACCCGATGACCCGGGTCTACGAATCCAACGGACCCGACATCAAGATCCGCGGCACCGCCTCGCACATCGCCGAAAAATATCTGCAGCTCGCGCGCGACGCGCGTTCCTCCGGCGACCCTGTTGCGGCCGAGAACTACTACCAGCATGCCGAGCATTATTTCCGCCTGATCGCGGCCGCCCAGGAGCAGTTCCGCCAGAACCAGCAGCCGCGCGGCGACGAGCCCGTCAGCAGCCATAGCGACGACGGCGAAGATGACGGCGAGAATTTCTCGAATTTCGGCCAGGAGCCGGGCTTCGTCCCGCAGCCGCAGCAGCAACAGCCCTTCATGCGCGAGCGCGACGGCCAGCGCGAGCATCATCAGCGCGACCATCAGCAGCGCGACAACCAGCAGCCGCGCGAGCATCGCGAACGCGACCATCGCCCGCAGCCGCAATACCAGCCCCAACCGCAATATCAGCCGCAGCCTGCCAACCAGCCGCAGCCCGTCATCGGCGACGCCGGCAGCGTCGATCGCCTGCCCTCCTTCATCACCGGCGCGCAGCCGCAGGCGAATAACGGCGCCAATGGCAATCAGCCCGGATTCGAGGGTGGCGGCGGCGGTGGCGAACGCTATCCGCGACGGCGGCGCCGGCCGCATGGCCCGCGCCCCGAGCGCGAGGCAGCTCCGGCGGCCTCGAGCGACGATCTCGCACCCGGCGAGTGAGCTTGGTCTGATGATTTGAACTGCAAACGTCCCGGCCTCGCGCCGGGACGTTTTGTTTTCAGCTGCGTGTCACCGTGGTCGAGGACGGCACCAGCACCGGCTTGGCCAGCGAGGGAATCAGCCGCGCCCGTTCGCGCTTGGCCGGGATTGCGCGATAGACCTGCTTGGTGGCCTCGACGATGTGCACGCCGGCAAAGGGCAGCGACAGCGCCGCGCCGGCACGCTCCCACATCTGCGCCGATTTCAGCACCCAGCCACCGGCATAGGGCGGCATGAACAGCGCTTCGCCCCATGCGGTCGGCGTGAACCAGGTCTGGCGCAAGAGGTCGGTGATCTGCGAGCGTGAATAGGGCCGGCCGTGACCGAACGGCGTGCTGTCGGTGCGGGTCCACACCCCGCGCCGATTCGGGATCACCGCGATCACGCGGCCCGAGGGCGACAGCACCCGCCACACCTCGCGCAGCAGCGCGGCCGGATCGTCCGACATCTCCAGCGCGTGGATCAAAAGGATGCGGTCGACCGCGGCGTCGGGAAGCGGCAGCGAGAATTCGTCGACCAGCGAGGCCAGCGCCGGACGTCCCGTCGGCCATTTCAGGACGCCCTGGGCCGCCGGCATGAAGGCGATGCAGCGCTCGGCATCCTCCCGAAACAACCCCAGATAGGGCGTGGGATAGCCGATGCCGAGCACGCGCTGGCCTTGCGCGCCCGGCCAGCGCTGCCTGATGCCGCGGTTGATCATTTGCCGTGCCACGATCCCGAGGCGGCGGGAATAGAACTCGCGGAGGTCGACGACGTCGATTGTCATGACCGCAATGTAACATGCGCCGGGCTCCGCCTGCGCGCGGAATATTGCATTGCCTGCGCAACGTTAACGCCATATTTGTCTGGCGGGGCTGAGCGCGATGGAGATGACATGGCCGCCGAAATTCGTACTTTCAGCTGTTTAAACGACAATTTCGGTTATCTGATCCACGATCCGGAAACCGGGGCGACAGCGTCGATCGACGCGCCGGAGGCCGGCCCGATCCTGAAGGCGCTCGACCGCGAGGGCTGGCAGCTCACCGACATCCTGATCACCCATCATCACGGCGATCATGTCGGCGGGGTCGCCGAGCTCAAGCAAAAATACAATTGCCGCGTCGTCGCGCCGCACGACAAGGCGGCGAAGATCGCGGACGTAGATCTGCGCGTCGCCAATGCCGACGTGGTCAAGATCGGCAATCTGCTGGCGCGCGTGCTGGAGACGCCCGGCCACACGCTCGACCACGTCTCCTACGTGTTCGACAACGAGAAGACGGTGTTCGCCGCCGACACGCTGTTCTCGATCGGCTGCGGACGGGTGTTCGAGGGCACCTACCCGATGATGTGGGATTCGCTGCTGAAGCTGCGTGCCCTGCCCGACGACTTCAAGCTCTATTGCGGCCACGAATACACGGCGTCCAACGTCAAGTTCGCCCTCACCGTCGAGCCCGACAATGCGGCGCTCCAGGCGCGCGCAGCCGAGGTGGCGAAGCTGCGGGCCGAGAACAAGCCGACCATTCCCACGCTGCTCGGCGAGGAGAAGCGGGCCAACGTGTTCCTGCGTGCCGACGAGCCGCAAGTCGCAGCCAAGCTGCACATGAAGGGCGCGGACGCCGCCGCGGTGTTCGGCGAGCTGCGCGAACGCAAGAATAAATCCTGAAAACAAAGTCTCGACCGGATCAATGCCGACTGCAGCCGAGATCATCGCACGCCTCGAATTGCGGCCCCATCCCGAGGGCGGTCACTACCGCGAGACGTTCCGCGATCAGGCCACGGACGCCAACGGACGTTCGCGCTCGACGCTGATCTACTTCCTGCTCGCGCGCGGCGAGCGTTCGCACTGGCATCGCGTCGATGCCGTCGAGACGTGGCACTATTACGCCGGCAGCTCCTTGATGCTCCGCATCGCCCATGACGGCTGCTCGCAGCACGAGGTGCGGCTGGGCACCGACCTCGCCAATGGCGAACGGCCGCAGGCGATCGTGCCGGCACAGGCCTGGCAGATGGCGGCGACCACCGGCGAGTGGACGCTGGTCGGCTGCACCGTGGCACCTGCGTTCGAGTTCGCAGGCTTCGAGCTCGCACCAAAAGGCTGGGAGCCGTAGGTCGTGATCCGGAATCGGGTGGGTTCAATCCGCTTCCGGCTCTAGGACGGCGCTTCCAGTCAAGAGGAGCGCATGATGCACGGAACACTCGGTCCTTCGGCCGTCCAGATCGACCCCGCGATTTTGTATTTCGGAACACCCGTCGTCCTGATCGGGACGACCAATGAGGATGGCTCGTACAATCTCGCGCCGATGTCCTCGGCCTGGTGGGTCGGATGGCGCTGCATGCTCGGGCTCGCCCGCAATTCCAAGACCACCGAGAACATGATTCGCACCGGCGAATGCGCGCTCAACCTGCCGTCGGCCGATCTCGTCGCTGCGGTTGACCGCCTCGCCCGCACCACAGGCTCGGATCCCGTGCCTCCCGGAAAACGCCATCGCGGCTACCGGCACGAGAAGGACAAGTTCGGCCTCAGTGGATTGAGGGCACAATTGGGCGAAACGGTCAGCGCTCCGCGCGCTGCCGAGTGCCCGGTGCAGATGGAAGCGAAAGTCGCTTATGTGCACGAGATGGCGCAGGACGACGCGATCTGGCGCGGCAATCTGGCTGCGATCGAGCTCCGCATCACGCGCGTGCATGCCCACCCCGAGATCATGATGGAGAGCGTGCCCAACCGCATCGATCCCGACAAATGGCGACCGCTGATCCTCAGCTTCCAGGAATTCTACGGCCTGACGCCGCAGCGCCTGCAGCGCTCCGAGCTCGGACAGATTCCCGAGGCGATGTATCGGCCGCCGGGCTGGCAGCCGGCGCTGTAGTCGCAGATCAATCCTGGTCGGCTGGAAAGGGCTTCCGCACGGGTACTCGGCGAACGAGCTTTGTCGGAAGCTTTTCGTAGGCCGGCCGATAACCGCTGGCTCGATATTCTCTTTCTGTCAGCTGGATGAAGGATTTCCCATCGGTTATCGTAACCGTCTCGGGCCGGCCGCTCACGGCTTCGTTCCGATGAATGCCTGTGAACGTTTCGGACGGAGCGCTGACTTGCGCGACGACACTTGTGGCAGAGAGCACCACGGCCAACATCAACAGTGTGGCGAACGAGCGGATCATCGCCTCCGCAGCACCATGTCCTTGGCCGCGATCAGGCCGCCGCCGGCGATGAGGATCGCGGCGATCGCGATGTTGGCGCTGGCCGTGGCAAAACCGGCGGCAATGAGGAAGCCGGTCGAGAGCAGCGGCGTTGCATAGGAGGCGGCGCCGAGCACGCGGATATCACCGCGCTTCATGCCGATGTCCCAGGCGTAGAACGCGGCGCCGACGGGGCCGATGCCGAGCGCAATCACCGCGAGCCATTGCAGCGTGGTCTCCGGCCAGACCGTCGTTTCCACCACGCCATGCATCAGCGCGGCCAGCACCGAGGTGGCGAGGCAGAAGCCGGCGACGGCGTCGGTCGGCACTGCCTTCAGGCGGCGTGACAGCACCGAATAGGCGGCCCAGACGAACGCGGCAACGAAGGCCGCAATCAGTCCCGGCACCGCCCCCGGCGCGAAGCCGCTGGTGTTGCCGGCGAACAGCAACACGGTGCCGACGAGCCCGAGCACCGCGCCGATGATGTGATGCGGCGCGAGTCGTTCGCCCGGCAGGAACGACGAGAACAGCACGATCAGAAGCGGCCACATGTAGTTCAGAAGGCCGGCTTCGGCCGGCGGCGCAAAGCGCAGCGCCAGAAAATACAGTGCGTGATAGCCGAACAGGCCGCCGACGCCGACGACCCAGACGACGAGCGGCTGGCGCAGGCTCTTCGCCGCATCGCCGCGGCCGATCCAGGTCAGCAGGCCGACGAGGCCGCCGATCGCAAACGTCATCGCAGCGAGCTGGAACGCGGGGATCTTTCCGGTCGCAACCGTCATCACCGAGAGCAGCGACCACATCAGGATCGCAGTCAAACCGATCAGTGTGGCGGTACGGGGAGTCATTGGCCAATTTCCGTCGTGGCCGGGCT
>NZ_CAKZJO010000016.1:0-12500 GCF_936943645.1 uncultured Bradyrhizobium sp.
CGCGCCGACCCTCCCCCTCCAGGGGAGGGTGAAGCGGAGATCAATCAAACAAGCTCGGCGTGTGGTTCACCAGCGCGCCTTCGATTTCCAGCATCTTCAGCTTCGTCACCACGCCGCCGTTCGCAGAAAAGCCGCCGGGCTTGTTGCCGGCCGCGAGCACGCGGTGGCAGGGCACGACGATCGGACACGGGTTGCGGCCGAGCGCCTGGCCGACGTCGCGCGACAGCTGCACGCCACCGAGTTGCTTGGCGATATCGCCATAGGTGACGGTCTTGCCCGGCGGAATGGCGCGGGCGATCACGTAGACGCCGCGGTTGAACTCGGGCACCCCGTCGAGATCGAGCTCGATATCGATGAGGTCATCGGGTTCGCCCGCGAGCAGCTTTGTCATGCGGTCGATCGCCTCTTGCACCTCGGCCGTCGGCTCGGCCTCGGTGGCCTCGGTGTGGCGCTGGCTGATACGGGTGCGGATCTTCTGTTCGCCACCCATCGGCAATTGCGTGCCGTTGATGCCGCGCGGGCCCCAGGCGATGGCGCAAAGGCCGATCTTCGTGTCGAACAGGGCAAAATGCTGGTCGGTCATGGCGTGTTTCCCGCTTGCGTCCTTGTCGCATGCCCCCAATGTGATCTCGGCCTAAATCTAGGCTTGGAAATAGTTGCGATCCACCCGGTTTCCGGGAATCTTGCACAGGAGTTCCGCCCCGCCTCGCGAGTCCCGAATGCAAAGCCTCCACGTCAACGGTTACGACATGCCCTATCTCGACGTGGGCGAGGACAAGGGCCGCGCGCCGCTGGTCTGCGTGCATGGCTCGCTCAACGACTTCCGGGTCTGGGGCTGCGTGCTCGGGCCGCTGTCGCAGCGGCACCGGGTGATTGCCGTCAGCCTGCGGCACTTCTTCCCCGAGCGCTGGAACGGCCTCGGTGACACCTACTCGATCGCCCAGCATGTCCAGGACGTCATCGCCTTCATCGACAAGCTCGACCTCGGGCCGGTCGACCTGATGGGCCATTCCCGCGGCGGCCACATCTGTTTTCGCGTCGCGCAAGCGCGCCCCGATCTGCTGCGCCGGCTGGTCCTGGCGGAGCCCGGCGGCGAACTCGATGCCAGCCTCGATCCTGACTATGTCGGCGGGCCCTCGCCGCTCTTGGCACGCTTCACCGCCTCGGCCGAGAAGATCGCGGCCGGCGACGTCGACGGCGGCCTTGCCGTCTTCGTCGACACGCTCGAGGGCCCCGGCACCTGGCCCCGGCTGCCGGCGATGGTGAAGCAGAACCTGCGCGACAACGCCACTACGCTGATCGGGCAAGTCCGCGACAATCGTCCGCCGTTCTCCAAGGCGGATGCGGAGCAGATCAAGATGCCGACGCTGTTCATCCTGGGCGCGCGGACCAAGGGCCTGCTGCCGAAGGTGCTGCATGCGCTTGCCGCGCATGTGCCCTATTCCAAGACGGCGATCATCCCGAACGCGACGCATCCGATGTTCGAGCAGGCGCCGCAGAAATACTCCGAAGTGGTCCTGGATTTTCTGGCGAGCTGATCATGCAGACATTCCGCGTCAACGGTTACGACATGGCCTATCTCGAAGTCGGCGACGGCCATCCGCTGGTCTGCGTGCACGGCACGCTCGGCGATTTCCGCACCTGGTATTCTGTCCTCGGTCCGCTATCGAAGAGCCATCGCGTGATCTCGGTCAGCCTGCGGCATTTCTTTCCCGAGCATTGGGATGCCGTCGGCGACGACTACAAGATGGCGCAGCACGTCGCTGACACGATCGCCTTTATCGAACAGATCCAGCCCGCGCCCGTCGACCTCATGGGCCATTCGCGCGGCGGCCACATCGCGTTCCGCGTGGCGCAGGCGCGGCCGGATCTGGTGCGAAAACTGGTGCTGGCCGAGCCCGGCGGCGACCTCGACGCCAGCCTGCCGCTCCCTGAAGGCACGCCCGCACATCCACCGCTGGCGGCGCGCACTGCGCGCTCGGTCGAGATGATCCGCGCCGGCGATCTCGAAGGCGCGCTGCAGAATTTCTACGAGGGCATCGAGGGCGACGGCTCCTGGCGGCGCGTGCCGGCGGCGGCCAAGCAGCAGCTCCGCGACAACGCGCTGACCTTTCTCGGCCAGATCAACGAACAGCGCCGGCCCTACACGCTCGGCGATGCGCAGGCGATCAGGACGCCGACATTACTGATCGGCGGCGGCGCGACGACCGGCAGCCTGTCGGTGATGTGGCGCGTGCTGGCCGAGCACATTGGAGGCGCGCAGACGGCGGTGATCCCGAACGCCGGGCATTGGATGTTCGAGCAGGACCCGCTGGGGTTCGGCGATGTGGTGAGCAAGTTCTTGGCCGAGTAGTTGATTGTAAGGAGCGCGCCGTCGTTGATCCCCCTCGCCCCGCTTGCGGGGAGAGGGTGGGGTGAGGGGGAGCCTTCGCGCAGACGATGAGCATGGGACTCGCGGAGAGTCCCCCTCACCCGGAATTTGCGATGCAAATTCCGGCCTCTCCCCGCAAGCGGGGAGAGGCGAAGAGGCCTCACACCGTCCGCACACCGACCGGCATCTTGATGGTCGCGTTCAGCCGGTTCCAGACGTTGATGGTCGCGATCGAGAGGATCAATGTTGCGAGCTCGCGCTCGTCGAAATGCTTGTCGGCCTCGTTCCAGATCGCATCGGGCACCGGATCCTCGCGATCGGCGAGGCGCGTGACGGCTTCGGTGAGCGCCAGCGCGGCGCGCTCGGCGTCGGTGAAATAGGGCGCATCGCGCCAGGCCGATACGGCGAACAGGCGCTCGTCGGTCTCGCCCAGCTTGCGGGCGATCCTGGGATGCATGTCGACGCAGACGCTGCAGCCATTGATCTGGCTGGCGCGCAGGTGCACCAGTTCCAGGAGCTTTTCCGGCAGGCCCTGCTTGGTCAGGTTGCCGAGGGACTGCAGGACATTCATGGCCTCGGGCAGGACCATGACAGGGTGATTCATGCGGGCGTGCATCATTTTCGTCTCCATCTCACAAATCTCGAAGGTTCCGGTCACATCGGCCGGATCGGCTTCGTCATGGGCATGACGGATCGCGATGAGGGAATGTGACCGATGACCGAAGAAAATCTTCTCACCAACCAGTTCGAGGCCAGCCGGGACCATCTGCGCGCGGTCGCCTACCGCATGCTGGGCTCCCGCGCCGAGGTTGACGATGCCGTGCAGGAGGCCTGGCTGCGGGTCAGCCGCTACGACATGTCCGATATCGCGAATCTGCGCGGCTGGCTCACAACCGTGGTCGCGCGCATCTGCCTCGACATGCTGCGCGCACGGAAGTCGCGCAAGGAAGATCCGATGGGCCCGCATGTGCCCGAGCCCGTCGACGACGCGCAGCTGCGCGAGGCGGAGATGGCCGACTCGGTCGGCGCGGCGCTGCTCGTCGTGCTGGAAACGCTGCAGCCGGCGGAGCGGCTCGCCTTCGTGCTGCACGACATGTTCGCCGTGCCCTTCGAGGAGATCGCGCCGATCGTCGGCCGCTCGGTCGAGGCATCGCGGCAGCTCGCGAGCCGGGCGCGGCGGCGCGTGCAGGGAGCGCCGGTGCCCGAGACCGACCAATCACGCCAGCGCGGAATCGTCGATGCCTTCCTCAAGGCGTCGCGTGAAGGCGATTTCGAAGGCCTGCTCGCGGTGCTCGATCCCGACGTCGTCTTCCGCGCCGATCAGGCCGCGGTGCGGCTCGGCACGCTGGCCGAGATCCGCGGCGCGGATGCGGTCGCACAGCTCTACAAGGGCCGCGCCCAGGCCGCGCGGACGGCACTGGTCGACGGCGAGATCGGCGTTGCCGTCATCTTCGGCGGCCGGCTGCGCATCGCGCTGCGCGTGACGTTCAGGGGGGACCGCATCGCCGGGATCGAGGCCTTGGCCGATGCGGAGCGGGTCGCCGCGCTGGATGTGGAGGTGCTGGAAGGCTGAGGCCCAACGCAATTTTGCGAAAACAACCCCATGCACAGTAGAAAGGCGTAAGGAAATCATTGGCTTACCAGGCTTGAAAAGGCCTCTGGATCCACCCTGGGATACCGCTTGACGCGTCATACAAGTGAGGCGTAGCTTCGAATACGGAATTCCGTATTCCCTTTTCTTTTTCGGAGCTGCCGGCGTGATCCCTCTCGACCCGCTTCCGAACCTGATCGACCAGGTCTATGCGCGCATCCTGGAGGCGATCTCGGACCGCACGCTTCAGCCGGGTCAGCGCATCCGGCAGAACGAGCTCGCCGACAGGCTCGGCGTCTCGCGCCAGCCGGTGTCGCACGCGCTGCATCTCTTGCACCGGCAGGGTCTCGTCGCCGAGAGCGGAAAGCGCGGCTTCGAGGTCACCCAGCTCGATCCTTCGCGCATCCGCCAGCTCTACGAGGTGCGCGGCGCGATCGATGCGCTGGCGGCACGGCTTGCCGCGGAGCGCGCCGCAAGCGACGCCGCAGGACGCGCGCGGCTCGACGCGGCGCTGACCGCCGGCCGCCACATCGACCGCAACACGACGCTGGCCGAGCTCATCGCGCTCGATGTCGATTTTCACCGCGCGATCTATCAGCTCGCCGGCAATCCCGTGATCGAGGAGACCATCGCGCCGCAATGGCCGCATATGCGCCGCTCGATGGCAACGGTGTTGTCGGAGCTCGACTATCGCGGCAGCGCCTGGGCCGAGCACGCCGATATCGCAAAATACATTCTCGCAGGGAACTCGAAGGCGGCCGAAGCTGCCGCGCTGGCGCACGCGCAGACGGCGGGACGGATGACCGAGGAGAGATTGAGGGCGACGAACGAGGCGGCGGCGTAGCCCGCCGCGCCTGCGCCGTCATGGCCGGGCTTGACCCGGCCATCCACGTCTTTGCTCGAGTGCTCGAAGAACGTGAATGCCCGGGACAAGCCCGGGCATGACGAGAGAGAGAAACAACAAGCAAGACCAAGGAGGACGACCCATGAAACTGTCTCAGGAGCAATTGGAGTTCTTCCACCGCGAGGGCTGGCTATTCCTGCCCGAGCTGTTCACCCCGGAGGAGGTCGATCTGCTCGCGCGCGAGGCGGTCGGTATCTACGACGCCAACCGGCCGGAGGTCTGGCGCGAGAAGAGCGGCGCGCCGCGCACGGCCTTTGCTGCGCATCTCTACAACGAAGCATTCGGAATCCTCGGCGCGCATCCGCGCATGATCGAGCCGGTCGAGCAGCTGTTCGGCGAGCCCGTCTACATGCACCAGTTCAAGATCAACGCGAAATCGGCCTTCACCGGCGACGTCTGGCAATGGCACCAGGATTACGGCACCTGGAAGCGCGACGACGGCATGCCGGAGCCGCGCGCGATGAACATCGCGATCTTCCTCGACGAGGTGATGCCGATCAACGGTCCCCTGATGCTGGTGCCGCGCAGCCAGAACGCCGGCGATCTCGAAGCCTCGCACGACCTTGCCACCACCTCCTATCCGCTGTGGACGCTGGACGAGGCCACCGTGACGCGGCTGGTCGAGCAAGGCGGCATCGTGGCGCCGACCGGCAAGCCGGGCGGCATGCTGATGTTCCACGGCAATCTCGTGCACGGATCCGCCGGCAACATCACGCCCTACCCGCGCAAGATCGTGTATCTGACGCTGAACGCGATCTCGAATTACATCCGTAACCCCACGCGGCCGGACTACATCGCCCATCGCGACTTCGCGCCGATCAAGACGGTGGACGACGACGCCCTGCTGCGGCTTGCCCGTGCGCCAAGGCAGGCGGCGGAGTAGCCTCTGGTGCCCCGGACGCAGCGCAGCGCGTCTTCAGCGGTGCGCTGCTGAGCCGGGGCCCATGCCACACGGAATTCCCTCACACTGGGTCCCGGCTCTGCGGCGCAGCGTTGCACGCTGCACCTTGTCCGGGACACGATACTGATCGGGTAGCACCATGAACCTCTTCCGCCTCCTCCAGGCCCGCGCCGCCGCCGGCAAGCCGGTCCGGGTCGCATTGATCGGCGCCGGCAAATTCGGCTCGATGTTTCTGTCGCAGGTGCCGCACACACCGGGGCTGGAGGTGCCCATCATCGTCGACATCGACCGTGAGCGCGCGCGCGAGGCGTGCCGCACCGTGGGCTGGAGCGCCGAGCTCATCGCAAAGACCGTCTTCACCGATGACGGCGCGCGCGCCATCGCCGGCGGCGCGATGGACGTGGTGGTCGAGGCAACCGGAAATCCCGCCGTAGGGATCCGCCACGCGCGCGCCGCGATCGCGGCGGGCAAGCATATCGTGATGGTGAATGTCGAAGCCGACGTGCTCGCAGGCCCCCTGCTCGCCGAGGAAGCACGCAATGCCGGCGTCGTCTATTCGCTGGCCTATGGCGACCAGCCGGCATTGACCGCCGAGATGGTAGACTGGGCCCGCGCCACCGGTTTCCGCGTCGTTGCCGCCGGCAAGGGGACGAAATATCTGCCGGCCTATCACGACGTCACGCCCGACGGTGTCTGGCAGCATTACGGCCTGACCGCAGGCGAAGCGCAGTCGGCCGGCATGAATCCGCAGATGTTCAATTCCTTCCTCGACGGCACCAAATCGGCGATCGAGATGGCCGCAATTGCGAACGCCTGCGGCCTCGACGTGCCCGCGGACGGCCTGCTGTTTCCACCCTGCGGCGTCGACGATCTCCCGCATATCATGCGGCCGCGCTCGCACGGCGGCGTGCTGGAACGGTCCGGCGTGGTGGAGGTGGTCTCCTCCCTGGAGCGCGACGGACGGCCGGTGTTCCGCGACCTGCGCTGGGGTGTCTATGTCGTGCTGGAGGCGCCGAACGACTACGCGGCCGACTGCTTCAGGCAATACGGACTGAAGACCGACGGCAGCGGGCGCTATGCTGCGATGTACAAGCCTTACCATTTGATCGGGCTGGAGCTGAACATCTCGGTGCTCTCGGCCGCACTGCGGGGCGAGCCGACCGGGCAGCCCTACGGCTTTCGCGGCGACGTCGCCTCGGTCGCCAAACGCAACCTGCGCGCCGGCGAGATGCTGGACGGCGAAGGCGGCTACACGGTGTGGGGCAAGCTGGTGCCGGCGGCCGCGAGCCTGAAGGCCGGCGCGCTGCCGATCGGCCTTGCACATCGCCTCAAGCTGAAGCACGACGTCGCCCATGGCGAGATCGTGCGCTGGAACGATGTCGAGTTCGACGCGAACAATGAGACGATCAGGACGCGGAAGGCGATGGAAGGGGCGTTCGCAAAGGAGGGGTGAGACCTCCGCGGCGCAAAGTATGTGGATGCCCGGAAAAGGCCCAGGCATGACGTCCTTTTGCGGCGAAACAGTACGCCAGCAACACGACAACCGCTACGGCAACAGCCGTTCTTCTTTCGCCTGCCGGAACCACTTCCGGAACATCTTTTCCGTGTCCATCATCTCCGTAAAGCCGGCGCGGTTGATCTTCACGGTGGAGACGATCGAGGGCGGGCCGGATTCAGTGTGGCCGTAGCGCATGCTGTAGTCGGCGTACTGGAATGAGAGTCCGACGAAGTCGGCGAGACCGGGCGATATGAGGTTGTGCTTCGCCCGCAGTCTGTCCCAGGCGTCGATCCAGTTTGGATATTCCTTCGCCAGCGAAAGCGGCACCGGTTTGCCGGGCTTCATCTCCAGGGCGTCGGCTACCGCGGGCCAGATGTTCTCCCAGGTAAAGACATCGCCATTGATGACATTGAAGGCCTCGTTCTGCGCCGTCCGGGCTTCGCCCGACCAGGCGATCGCGCGCGCCAGGAGATCGACATCGACCGCCTGCCCCACACGCGCGGCGCCGCCGGGGAAATCCAGCGGCCGGCCCTGCTCGCGCAGCATCGCCGCGTAGACACCGAGCGGCGGAATCAGGTCCATCGCGCCGCCCATGGCGAGGCCGACGATCAGGACGGGACGCAAGATGCTCCAGTGCCACGCCTTGCCCTTCTGCAGCTCGCGCAGGAAGTTCTCCTGGGCCCAGTAGAAATTGGGCTGCTCGTACATTTCGGAGCGGCCCTCGCGTGCCGGCACGGTCAGGGGGCGGACGTGGACCCCATAGGCCTTGGTCCCCTGCAACAGGGCGACATGCCTGAGGCCGGGCGCCACCGGCTCGAGCGCGCCCATCAGATTGCGCAGCATCAGGTCGTTGGTCTTGATCTGCTGCTCGTCGCGCCAGCCGTCGACGAGCTGCGGCGCCTCGTAGAGCGCGGCATAGACCAGATGGCTGGCGCCCGCGAGCTCGGCGGCGGCGCGGCGGCAATCCGCGGCGCTGGTGAGGTCGATCGGGACGTGGCGGGCGCCGTGGAGGTTGCGCGGTCTTCGCCGCGACAGCGCCACGACGTCGCAAGGCTCCGACGTGCCGAAGTGTCGCAAGGCGGCGTTGCCAACGAGACCGGTCGCGCCGGCGACCACGACCTTCTTGCCCGTCATTGCGCGCCTCCGTTCGATTGTTGCCTCATCCTTTAGCAGACCGCCCACGGGCCCGACTTGTGTCTGGCCCGCTTCGCAGTCGCGAGATGCATGCG
This sequence comes from uncultured Bradyrhizobium sp., assembly GCF_936943645.1. Taxonomy (GTDB): domain Bacteria; phylum Pseudomonadota; class Alphaproteobacteria; order Rhizobiales; family Xanthobacteraceae; genus Bradyrhizobium. Next base: position 8,495 of record NZ_CAKZJO010000016.1, read on the forward strand.
GCTTGATTAACGCGGGACGAACAGTCATCCTTGCTGACGGAACCGCAACGCTCGGCTTCCAGCAACAAGAGCCCATCAGGGCCATTCGGAAACGTCTAAACCATTTCAACAAAAGAACGTCGATCCTCGACGACGAACGACGACACCAAGATCGTTCCCTGCTCGACGCATCGACGCAATGGAAGGGATACGCATGAAACGTCGTGATTTTCTCAAGGTGACGGGCGCTGGCCTCGCCGCCAGCACTGCCGTCGCCGCGCCGGCGATCGCTCAAAGCTCACCCGAGATCAAGTGGCGCTATGCCACGAGCTGGCCGAAGTCGCTCGATACGCTCTATGGCGGCTGCGAGTATTTCTGCAAGCAGGTCGCCGACATCACCGACAACAAGTTCCAGATTCAGCCGTTTGCGGCGGGCGAGATCGTCCCCGGCCTACAAGTGCTGGACGCGGTGTCGAACGGCACCGTCGAGATCGGCAACACCGCGCTTTACTATTATTGGGGCAAGAACCCCGCTTTCACCTTCGCAACCGCGTTGCCGTTCGGATTGAACACGCGCCAGCAGATCTCCTGGCTGCTGTGGGGCGGCGGGCAGGATCTCGTCAATGACCTGCTCAAGGAATACAACGTCTACGGCATTCCGACCGGCTCGACCGGCGCGCAGATGGGCGGCTGGTTCAGGAAGGAGATCAAGTCGATCGACGATCTCAAGGGCTTGAAGATGCGCATCGGCGGCTTCGCCGGCACCATCCTCGCCAAGCTCGGATGCGTGCCGCAGCAGCTCGCGGGCGGCGACATCTATCCGGCGCTGGAGAAAGGCACGATCGATGCCGCCGAATGGGTCGGTCCCTACGACGACGAAAAGCTCGGCTTCGCCAAGGTCGCGAAATACTACTACTATCCCGGCTGGTGGGAAGGCACGAGCCAGGGCCACAACATCATGAACATCGAGAAGTGGAATTCGCTGCCCAAGCACTACCAGGCGGCGATCGATGCGGCGTCACGCGATACCTTCACCTGGATCACCGGCAAGTACGACGCAGTGAACGCCCCGGCACTGAAGCGGCTGATCGTCGGCGGCGCGATCCTCAAGGGTTTCCCGCAGGAGGTGCTCGAAGCCTGCTACAACGCGGCAAACGAGATCTATGCCGATCTGTCCAAGACCAATCCGCATTTCGGCAAGATGCTGGCGAGCATGAACGCGTTCAAGAACGAAGCGCTGCCATGGACCCAGGTCGCCGAGCTCAGCTTCGACGGCTTCATGGCGCGGATGCGGGCGAAGACGTGAGGCGGTAACCGCGTACACGACTAAAGAATGAGAGGCCCCGGCGATGATGACGTCTCCGGGGCTTCTCTCTTCCAGCGCCGCTCCCGCAGGGGGGACACAAAGCGAGCGCATGCCCACCGCCCTATCCAGTTGAATGAGATCGCGGGCACGGCGCTGTCGCGCCTTTGTCCATCTTACGGGAGCGATGCTCTTAACAGACGGCGTCGCCGCGTGGTTCGTCCGCACGGCCTCTTCGCAACTGCGAGCATTGCCGCGACGCTTGATTATCCCAAGGCGACCGGTCATCCTCGCCGCCGGAGCCGCAACGCACCGGAATCCACAAAGAAGCCCTCAAGGGCCGCCTGACATATTCCTATCGTCACAAACAACGTCGGTTATCGGCGAAGCCAAGACGACATCAAGATCGTTCCCTTAGTCGAGCACTCGGCACATTGGAGGGATACGCATGAAACGTCGTGATTTCCTGAAAGGGACGGGCGTGGGTCTCGCTGCGAGCACAGCGTTTGCCGCACCGGCCGTTGCACAGTCGATGCCCGAAGTGAAATGGCGGTTAGCTGCGAGCTGGCCGAAATCACTCGATACGCTCTATGGCGGCTGCGAATATTTCTGCAAGCGCGTCGCCGAGATTACCGACAATCGCTTCCAGATCCAGCCCTTCGCGGCCGGTGAGATCGTCCCCGGCCTGCAAGTGCTCGACGCCGTCTCGAACGGCACGGTCGAGATGGGCAACACCGCGCTCTATTACTACTGGGGCAAGAACCCGGCATTCACCTTCGGCACGTCGTTGCCGTTCGGTCTCAACACGCGCCAGCACATTTCCTGGCTGTTGTGGAACGGCGGTCAGGAGATGCTCAACGATCTCCTGAAAGAGCACAATGCGATCGGCGTGCCCACGGGCTCGACCGGCGCCCAGATGGGCGGCTGGTTTCGCAAGGAGATCAAGACCATCGACGATCTCAAGGGCCTGAAATTCCGCGTCGGCGGTTTCGCCGGCACCATCATCGCAAAGCTCGGCGGCGTGCCGCAGCAGATCGCCGCCGGCGACATTTATCCCGCCCTTGAAAAGGGCACCATCGATGCGGCGGAGTGGGTCGGCCCCTATGACGACGAGAAGCTCGGCTTCGTGAAGGTGGCGAAGTACTATTACTATCCGGGCTGGTGGGAAGGCACCGGCCAGGGCCACAACGTCATGAACCTCGAGAAGTGGAATGCGCTGCCGAAGCATTATCAGATCGCGATCGCCACGGCCTCGCTCGACACCTTCACCTGGGTGACGGGCAAGTACGATTCGGTCAATCCGCCCGCACTGAAACGATTGCTGGCGGCCGGCGCAACGCTCAAGCCGTTCCCGCAGGAGGTGCTCGAGGCCTGCTACGCCGCGGCCAACGAGATCTACGCGGATCTCGCCAAGACCAATCCGCATTTCGGCAAGATGTATTCGAGCCTCACCGCCTATCGCGCGGAGTCGCTGGCCTGGATGCAGGTCGCCGAGCTCAGCTTCGACAGCTTCATGATGCGGATGCGGACGCGGACATAGCCGCGACGCGCGGCGCAGCGCAGAACGACAAAAGCCCCGGAGATGTCTCCGGGGCTTTCTTGTTTGAGGCAGACGCTCGTGCCCCGGACGCAGCGCAGCGTCCCCTCGACGGTGCGCTGCAGAGCCGGGGCCCATGCTACTCCGAATCCGCGGCTCTCTGGGTCCCGGCTCTGCGCAGCAGCGTTGCACGCTGCAGCGCGTCCGGGACACGAGCGAAGGCCTCAGTTCTCGTCATCGCCGAGCGCAGCGATCAGCTTGTCGTAGTACTTGCTGACGAGATCAATATTGGCCTTGTTCTCGACCGCAGGCGCCGGCGTCTTCAGCGCTTCGTTGAGCTCGTCGAGGGCTTCCTTCTTGTCCTTGGCCGGCATCTTCTTGTCGGCCTGCACTTGCGCGATCTGCGATTTGATCACGGCTTCCGTGCCGACATATTTCTTGGTCGCAGGGTCGAAGCCGCCGATCACGAGGCTGATGTTGTCGACGACGTTGTTGTAGTCGTCATAGCCGGCAAAGCCGTACTTCTTGGCGACGTCCTCGAGCTGCGCGACGACCTTCTGGTCGGGCGCGGCGTTCTCGGGGAGCTTTGCCGTGATCGCGTCCATGTCCTTCTGGGCGGCAAGCACGCCATCGATCTGCTTGTCGGTCAGCGCAATCTGCTTGAGTGGCGGAGCCTGCTGCTGGGTCGGTGCGGGCGCGGCCTGGCTCGAAGCCGGCGGCTGCTTGGCCTGTGCGAATGCGGTGCCGGAGGAGGCAAGCGAAGCTCCGGACAGGAGGCACGCGACACCGAGCGCGGTGAGAGCGGGACGAAGCAATGCTGGCATGGAAGTCTCCTCCGGACAGGGGGAAATGTTGGCCTTGGGTGGTCGGACGCTAGGGGTCTCGCAATGAACTGCGCATGAACTCCATCGCGCATGAACTCCATCGCTTTGTGCTAGCGGGAGATCGTGGCTGAATGATCACGACTTGGTGGGAGCCGGGTGGCTGCCCCGCTCGATCCATCGAACCGCGCTTCCTGATATGCTGCCGCCAAACGCGTCACGAAACGGTGAGACCATGTTCCGCTTCAAATGCACGTGCTGCGATGAATGGCACGAAGGCATGCCGGGCTATTCGGCCGACGCGCCGCTTTATTTCTATTCCATCCCGGCAGATGAGCGAAAACGCCGCTGCGCGTTGGACGCAGA
>NZ_CAKZJO010000017.1 GCF_936943645.1 uncultured Bradyrhizobium sp.
CATCCATCAACCAGAACGGCCTTCCGAAAAGGATGGATGGCCGGGTCAAGCCCGGCCATGACGAATCGAGGGAGCCTCGCCGGCCTCAGCCCCCGAGCTTGGCCTCCAGCGCCGCAATGCGCGCCTTCAGGGCCTCGTTCTCCTCACGCGCTAAGCGGGCCATGTCCTTGACCGCCTCGAACTCCTCGCGCTTGACCAAATCCATGTCGCGCAGGAATTTCTCGGCCTGGGTCCGCATGACCGTGTCGAACTCGCGCTTGACGCCCTGGGCGGCACCGGCGGCGTCGTTCATCAGGCGGCCGATCTCGTCGAAAAACCGGTTGTTGGTCTGGGTCATGTCGGCCTCCAGGCAGCTCAGATAAACTTCGCGCGAACGCTCGGAAAGACAATGGCAATCCGGGCCGAACGGTTCAAGTGCGAAGCGGCGGTATCCTTGTCATGAACCGGTTTCCTTGCAATCGTATTCGACGTCCCTGCATAAGAAGAATCACAAGGCGCAAGTAAGGATCGAACGGATGATCGACCAGCAGATTGCGATCCCGACCAAGGACGGCCACACAGCAACCTTCATCAGCCATCCCGAACGCGGCGGGCCGTTTCCGGTCATCCTGTTCTACATGGACGCGCCGGCGATCCGCGAAGAGCTGCGCGACATGGCGCGCCGGCTCGCGACATCAGGCTATTACGTGATGCTGCCGAACCTCTATTACCGCTCCGGCGTGATGGAGCTCGGCGCACTGCCGGCGGATCCGAACGCGCCGGAGCGCAAGCGCATGTTCGAGCTGATGGGCTCGCTCACGATTCCCATGATCATGGACGACACGCGCGCGCTGCTCGCCTACGCCGAGGGCCAGGCGGCCGCGAACACTGAAATCGTCGGCACCGTCGGCTATTGCATGAGCGGACGCTATGCCGTCAACGCCGCCACGCATTTCCCCGCCAGCGTCAAGGCGGCCGCCTCGATCTACGGCGTGCAGCTCGCGACCGATCAGGACGACAGCCCGCATCTCGCAGCAAGCAAGACCAAGGCCGAGCTCTATTTCGCCTGCGCCGAGACCGACATCTACGCGCCGCCGGAAATCATCGAGAAGGTCAAAGCGGGCATGGAGGGCGCGAAAGCCGAGGTCGAAATCTATCCCGGCACCCATCACGGCTTCGCCTTCCCCAAGCGCCCGGCCTACGACCGCGACGCCGCCGAACGGCATTGGGAACGCCTGCTGGCGCTCTATCGCCGCAATCTCGTCTAGATATAGAAAGCGTGATGCCCTTCCTGCTCATCGACTTTCCATCGTTCAGCCCGATCGCATTCGAGATCGGACCGCTCGCGGTCCGCTGGTACGCGCTCGGCTATATCTGCGGCATCACGTTCGGCTGGCTCTATGCCCGCGCCCTGATCAAGAACGACAGGCTATGGAGCACGTCGTCGCCGATCAGCCTGGTGCAGATCGACGACTTCATCCTGTGGGTGACGCTCGGCATCATCATCGGCGGCCGCACGGGTTACGTGCTGTTCTACAATCTGCCCTTCTTCATCGAGCATCCCGCGGCCATCTTCAAATTGTGGGAAGGCGGCATGTCGTTCCACGGCGGCTTCCTCGGCTGCGTCGTCGCGGTGATGGGGTTCGCCCGCGTGAACGGCATCTCGATCCTGTCGCTCGGCGACATCACCTGCGGCGTTGCGCCGATCGGGATCTTCCTGGTGCGGCTGACCAACTTCATCAATGGCGAGCTGTGGGGCCGCGCTGCCGATCCCGGCCTGCCCTGGGCCATGATCTTCCCGACCGGCGGTAACGTGCCGCGCCATCCGAGCCAGCTCTACGAAGCCGGCATGGAGGGCTTCCTGCTGTTCGTCGTGCTCGCGGTGATGATCCGCCGCGGCGCCTTGAAGCGCCCGGGGCTGATCCTCGGCAGCTTCATCCTGATCTACGGCCTGACGCGGATCATCGGCGAGCATTTCCGCGAACCGGACGTGCAGCTCGGCTACCTCTGGGGCGGGTTAACCATGGGCATGCTGCTGTCGATCCCGATGCTTATCGTCGGCCTCATACTTATTGTATTGGCAGTCAGGCGCGGTGCGCCGAAGCCCGTCGGGGCTATCAATTAGTTCATTTCGAGAAGACAGATCGTGACCGACCAGCCGCTACTGAACGAGATCAAGGCGCTGATCAAAGCCTCGGGCCCGATGCCGGTCTGGCGCTACATGGAACTGTGCCTGATGCATCCGCGCTTCGGCTATTACGTCTCGCGCGATCCGCTCGGACGTGAGGGCGACTTCACCACGGCGCCCGAGGTCAGCCAGATGTTCGGCGAGCTCTTAGGGTTGTGGACCGCCTCGGTGTGGAAGCAGATGGGCTCGCCGCAATTCCTGCGGCTGATCGAGCTCGGTCCCGGCCGCGGCACCATGATGGCGGATGCGCTGCGCGCGCTTCGCGTGCTGCCGCCGCTCTACCAGGCGCTCCACATCCACATGGTCGAGGTCAATCCCGTGCTGCGCGAGCGGCAGGGTGCGACGCTGTCGGCGGTGCGCAACATCTCCTGGCACGACAGCATCGACGACGTGCCTGATGGCCCGAGCATCATCCTCGCCAACGAATATTTCGACGTGCTGCCGATTCATCAGATGGTCCGCCACGAGAACGGCTGGCACGAGCGCGTGATCGAGATCGACGGCAACGGAAAGCTTCAGTTCGGCGCGGCTCCGGAGCCGACGCCGCGCTTCGACGTGCTGCTGCCGCCCTTGGTGCGCGCCGCACCCATCGGCGCCGTGTTCGAATGGCGGCCCGACGGCGAGATCATGAAGCTCGCCACGCGCGTGCGCGACCAGGACGGCGCGGCGCTGATCATCGACTACGGCCATCTGCGCAGCGATGCCGGCGACACCTTTCAGGCCATTGCGCGCCACACCTTCGCCGATCCCCTGAAGGCACCGGGCCAGGCCGACGTCACCGCCCATGTCGACTTCCAGGCACTGGCGCGCGCAGCCGAGGATGTCGGGGCGCGCGTGCACGGGCCGGTGACGCAAGGCGACTTCCTCAAGCGCATCGGCATCGACACGAGGGCCGCCGCCCTGATGCAGAAGGCAACGCCGGAAGTCGGCACCGACATTTCGATCGCCCTCAAGCGCTTGACGGACACCGGTCGCAGCGGCATGGGCTCGATGTTCAAGGTGCTCGGCATCTCCGAGCCGCGGCTGACCGGCATTGCCGGCCTCAGCGATCTCGAACAGGCCGGAGGCAATTGATGACCCTCACCTCGTCGCTGCTGTCGGCGGTGCCCGGCCTGCGCCACGCCTTCTTCACCCGCGAAGGCGGCGTCTCCAGCGGCATCTATTCTGCGCTGAACGGCGGGCTCGGCTCCAGCGACGACCAGGGCCTCGTCGCGGAGAACCGCCGCCGCATGGCCGAGCATGTCGGCGTCGCGGCGGACCGTTTCCTCAGCCTGCACCAGATCCACTCGCCCGACGTGCGCGTTGCTGAGACGCCATGGCCGAGCGGGCCGCGGCCGAAGGGCGATGCACTGGTGACGAAAACACCCGGCATCGCGCTCGGCGTCTCCACCGCCGATTGCGGACCGGTGCTGTTCGTCGATCCCCAGGCGCGCGTGATCGGCGGCGCGCATGCCGGCTGGAAGGGCGCGCTATCAGGCGTGCTGGAGGCAACGATATCAGCAATGGAAAAGCTCGGCGCCACGCGCGGCGGCATCATCGCCGCGATCGGCCCCTTGATCCAGCAGGACAGCTACGAGGTCGGCAACGAGTTCGCGGCGCGCTTCATCGAGGCGGATGCGGACAATTCGATGTTCTTCATCCCGTCGGTGCGGGAGGGACATGCGATGTTCGATCTCGCCGGCTTCATTCGCAAGCGGCTGGAAGCTGCCGGCATCCTGATGATCGACGATCTCGGCCTCGACACCTATGCCGACGAACGCTTCTTCAGCTATCGCCGCTCGGTGCATCGCAAGGAGCCGGATTACGGCCGCCACGTTCACGCCATCGCGCTCGAAGCGTGAACACACCGGCAACATCAGCGATCGTCATTCCGGGGTGCATAGACACGACGGCGGTGTGTTGTGTCGCCCCTGCCCTAGACCTTAATCGATTTTAACGATATCGCTGCCCTCCATAATGAGGGACGCGTCAATCATCCTGGGCCGTGCGGGTTCGCGCGTGCTGGCGGTCATGCTGCTGGCGGCCTCAGCCGCGCTCGGCGGCTGCGCCGGTGGCGGCGGCGCTGCCAATTCCTACGCGATGGCGCCGAGCACCGGCTCAGGCGCGACGGTCGCCTTCGAATCGATCGACGGCCCACCGCCGCAGGTGTTCGACCGCATGGTCGGCGTGCTCGACAGCGAATCCAAGCTGCGTAGCCTGTCCGTGGTCTCCCGCGAGGGAACGGCTGCCTATCGCGTGCGCAGCTATCTCTCCGCCCAGGTCGTGCGCGGCAAGACCGTGATCGCCTGGGTCTGGGACGTCTACGACGCCAACCAGCAGCGGGCGCTGCGCCTGTCCGGGGAGGAACCGACCTCGGCCAAGGGCGGCCGCGATCCCTGGAACGCGGCTGACGACCTCGTGCTACGGAAGATCGCCCAGGCCGGATTCAGCGGACTTTCCAACATGATCAACGGAACGCCGGATGCGCCGGGCACGGCGCCTGGCCTGCGAGGCCCCGCGGTGGCGAGCTCCGTTCCGATCGCGTCGGAGATGCCGGCCTCGGCGCTCGGCTATGCCGAGCAATAACCCCCGCTAAACCACGGCCTCAAGTTGCGGCCAAGCCGTTGGCCCGACTCAGGATTTTCAAAGGGAAAACGTAGCATCCCGGGTTGCCATCGCGGCCCTCGGCCTGATATTTCCTCGCCCGTCGTAACCGTGCTTCCAGTGGGATCTGAGATGTTGAACGTCGTATCCAGCAAAGCGCGGGAGGAAGCGTCCATGTCGGCCAAGAACGGCTCCATCAAGCTCGTCGCCGGCAATTCCAATCCGGCTCTCGCCCAAGCCATCGCGCAAGGGCTCGACCTGCCGCTGACCAAGGCGGTCGTGCGGCGCTTCGCCGACATGGAGATCTTCGTCGAGATCCAGGAAAACGTCCGCGGGTCGGATGCCTTCATCATCCAGTCGACCTCGTTCCCCGCGAACGACCATCTGATGGAATTGCTGATCATCACCGACGCGCTGCGCCGCTCCTCGGCGCGCCGCATCACCGCGGTGCTGCCCTATTTCGGCTACGCAAGGCAGGACCGGAAATCGGGTTCGCGCACGCCGATCTCGGCCAAGCTCGTCGCCAATCTGATCACGCAGGCCGGTGTCGACCGTGTCATGACGCTCGACCTGCACGCCGGCCAGATCCAGGGCTTCTTCGACATCCCGACCGACAATCTCTACGCGGCGCCGCTGATGGTGCGCGACATCAAGGACAAGTTCGACCTCTCCAAGACGATGGTGATCTCGCCTGACGTCGGCGGCGTGGCCCGCGCGCGCGGCCTTGCCAAGCGCATCAACACCCCGCTCGCGATCGTCGACAAGCGCCGCGAGCGCGCGGGCGAGTCCGAGGTCATGAACGTGATCGGCGACGTCGCCGGCTACACCTGCATCCTGATCGACGACATCGTCGATTCCGGCGGCACGCTGGTGAACGCGGCCGACGCGCTGATCGCCAAGGGCGCCAAGGACGTCTACGCCTACATCACCCATGGCGTGCTCTCCGGCGGCGCGGCCGCCCGCATCACCAATTCCCGGCTGAAGGAGCTCGTGATCACCGACTCAATTCTGCCGACCGATGCGGTGACCAAGGCGCCGAACATCCGCACCCTGCCGATCGCCAGCCTGATCTCGGACGCGATCGCGCGCACCGCGGCCGAAGAGTCGGTCTCGAGCCTGTTCGACTGATTTCCAAACCGAAAGGTCTCGTAGGGTGGGCAGAGGCGCAAAGCGCCGTGCCCACCTTTTTTCATTTGCGAGAGAAGGTGGGCACGCTTGCGCTTTGCCCACCCTACGGCAGCCTGCCTACCCCACGATCCCCGCCGCGACCTGGCCGCGCAGGCGCTCAAGTCCCAGCAACGTCTCGGCACAGGCAGCCGCCACCTCGACGCCCTTGATCGCAAAGTGCCTGCGGAAGAAGTCGTAGTGCACCTCGGTCTCGTGGAATTGCTGCGGTGTCAGCACGGCCGAGAACACCGGCACCTCGGTGCGCAGCTGCACGTCCATCAGCGCCTTGATCACGGTGTCGGCGACGAACTCGTGGCGATAGATGCCGCCGTCGACGACGAGGCCGGCCGCGACGATCGCGGTGTAGCGCCGGGTCTTGGCCAGGACCTGCGCATGTAGCGGGATCTCGAACGAGCCCGGCACCTCGAACACATCGACATGGGTGAGGTGGCGCGCCTCGGCTTCCTTGATGAAGGCGATGCGGGCTTCCTCGACCACGTCGCGGTGCCAGCAGGCCTGCACGAAAGCCACCCGCTGCGGCTTCGCGAAGCGCGGGTGCTCGGTCGCGGGTCCTCGCGGAACCGGCGGCTGGAGGGGTTCAGTTTCGGCTTTGGAAGCTTCGGCTTGGGGATCTTGCAACATCTGATTCATGGCTTTCCTCGGTTTAAGGACCAGAATCAGGGCACACGGAACGACAAACGGCCGCATCCTCACGATGCGTCCGCCACCGACCGTTCTCTTTCATCCGGACTTTAACCGTCGGCTTCGGAGTTGCACCGAATCTGCTGACCCTTCCCTTCGGGAGATCCCTTGAGGAAGGCGCTCGCGGGCTTGGGCCTTTCGGCCCTTACCGCCGGTGGGGACTTTCACCCCGCCCTGAGAACATCGGCCGTCCGGAATGAACGGCCTGGCAGGAAATATGCAGCCGGCGAACCGGCGCGGCAAGCGTGTTCCGCATGGGTAAACCGCATGGTCCCATGCCCGGGCTGCGGTTCGGCCCTCGCACGGCGGAATTAGCGATCGGCGCCGGCGGGCGTTTTCGATTCCGATTTGTTCTTCCCGTTAAGAATTGTGGCGGAGATGAGCTGTGGACGAACGAGTCCTGGCTTGTGGACGGACTCGGGACCCCGTTGCGCAGATTCCGCAAATCACATCACTTGATCCGCGACAGGCCCGCGTTGATCCGAGGATCGCAAGACTCCAAGGAGATCGCAAAGGCAACTCCGAGGGGACGCCGTAGCGACGTTTAGGGAGCGCGCCGGGCCCAACCGCGTGCGTATCAAGGACAACAAGAAGGCAAGAGGTCGAGACGGCATGTCCCTGCTCGAAAGCACTATCGATTCCAAAAGCCATCCGCTCGCGGTGGTCGAGGATATCGCTGCCAGCAATAACTGGCCGTTCGAACGCTCCGGCGAAGACGAACTCACGATTGTCTCGAAGGGACAATGGACCGACTACCAGCTCTCCTTCACCTGGATGGGCGAGATCGAGGCGCTGCACCTGGCCTGCGCCTTCGACATGAAGATTCCGCTCGCGCGCCGCGGCGAGGTGCAGCGGCTCGTCGCTGCGGTCAACGAGCAGCTGTGGGTCGGCCATTTCGATCTGTGGACCAACAGCGGAATGATCATGCACCGCCAGGCGCTGGTGCTGCCGGGTGGGCTGACCGCCTCGACCGCGCAATGCGAGGCCATGCTGGCCGGCGCCATCCACGCCTGCGAGCGCTATTTCCCCGCGTTCCAGTTCGTGGTGTGGGCCGGCAAGACCACCGCGCAAGCCATGGACGCGGCGATGTTCGATACGGTCGGAGAGGCGTAGGGCTCGCAATGCATGGGGGAGCCGCAGCTCCCTCCCTACGTCATCCCGGACAAGCGCGCCCAAAGCGCGCGCCGATCCGGGATCCATACTGCGTGATGTCTCTTGTGACACGCGGCTTGTTGCCAACACCTCGATCCACTAGAACCGCCTGTGGTTATGGATCCCCGCCTTCGCGGGGATGACGCCTGAGTGTGTGGCAACGGCGATGGCAAACAATCCCCTCCAAAACATCACCGGCACCATCCTCCTCGCCGGCGCCGGCAAGATGGGCGGCGCGATGCTGACCGGATGGCTGGCGGGCGGACTCGATCCGCGCCGCGTCGCCGTGATCGATCCGCACATCTCGCCCGAGATCACCGCGCTCGCCGCCAAGGGTATCGCGCTCAATCCCGATGCCGCCACGGTCGGCACGGTCGAGACGCTGGTCGTCGCGGTGAAGCCGCAGATGTTCCGCGAGGCCGGCGCGAAGCTGAAATCGTTCGTCTCGGACAAGACGTCGGTGGTATCCATCATGGCGGGAACCACGATCACATCGCTTCAGGAGGTCTGCGGCGGCGCCGTGGTGCGCGCGATGCCGAACACACCGGCCGCGATCGGCCGCGGCATCACCGTTGCCGTCGCGGCGAACAACGTCAGCGCCGCGCAGCGCGCGGTGGCCGATGCGCTGCTGCGCGCGACCGGCTCGGTCGAATGGGTCGAGGATGAAGGCCTGATGGACGCGGTGACCGCCGTTTCCGGCTCGGGGCCAGCCTATATATTCCTGCTCGCCGAGGAGCTCGCCCGCGCCGGTGTCGAGGCGGGCCTGCCCGAAGCGCTGGCGACCAAGCTTGCGCGCGAAACCGTTGCCGGCTCCGGCGAGCTGCTGCACCAGTCGGAGCTGCCCTCCGCCACGCTGCGCCAGAACGTCACCTCGCCCGGCGGCACCACCGCCGCAGCGCTCGGCGTGCTGATGGGCGAGCCGGGCCTGCGCGACCTCATGATCCGCGCGATCGCCGCCGCGACGAAGCGATCGAAGGAATTGGCGAAGTAGGCAGAGAGCGCTTCGGCCCCGGCCTCCGGGGCAGTCCGAATGCGAGGCGATCCTGGCTGTTGTCGACGGGGAGAGCGATCGTGAACCTCTACGCAAAACTTCTCGAACGACAAGCCGGCGGTCGCCCCGTCAGGATCGGACTGATCGGGGCGGGCAAATTCGGTGCGATGTACCTTCATCAGGTTCTGCGCACACCCGGCGTCCATCTCGTCGGAATTGCCGACCTGTCGCCGTCTCGCGCCCGCGAAAACCTGAACCGCGTCGGCTGGCGCCCCGAGCAATTCGCCGCGACCTCGCTCGAGGATGCGCTCAAGAACGGCACGACCTACGTGACCGAGGACTGGGACGCGTTGATGAGGTGCGACGGCATCGAGGTGATCGCCGAGTGCACCGGCAATCCCGTCGCAGCCGTCGAACACTGCCTTGGCGCCTTTGCCAACGGCAAGCCCGTCATCAACGTGACCGTCGAGGCCGACGCCTTCTGCGGACCGATCCTCGCGCAAAGAGCAAGGCAGGCCGGCGTGATCTACAGCCTCGCCTATGGCGATCAGCCGGCCCTCGCCTGCGATCTCGTCGATTGGGCAAGAGCGTGCGGTTTCCCGGTCGTGGCGGCCGGCCGCGGCCACAAATGGCTGCCGCACTATCGGGAGTCGACGCCCGAGACGGTCTGGGACCATTGGGGCCTCACCGCCGAGCAAGCCGCGCGCGGCGGCATGAACCCGAAGATGTTCAACGCATTCCTCGACGGCTCCAAGCCGGCGATCGAATCCGCCGCGATCGCAAACGCGACCGGACTGCAGGCGCCCTCGCAAGGCCTCGCATTTCCGCCGGGATCGGTCGACGACATCCCGACGCTGATGCGTCCCCGTTCCGAGGGCGGCATCCTGGAAGCCAAGGGACAGGTCGAAGTCGTGTCCTGCCTGACGGCGGACGGCAAACCGATCCCCAACGACATCCGCAAGGGCGTCTGGGTCTGCTTCGAAGGCGACAGCGAATACATCCGCAACTGCTTCCAGGAATACAGCGTCGTCACCGATCCGAGCGGCCGCTACATGAGTTCTTACAAGAAATGGCACCTGATTGGTCTCGAGCTCGGAATTTCGGTCGCCTCGATCGCACTGCGCAAGGAGGCAACGGGGGTCGCAACGACGTTCAACGCCGATGTTGCCGCGACAGCCAAGAAAGATCTGCGCGCGGGAGATACGCTGGACGGAGAAGGCGGCTACATGGTCTTCGGCAAACTGACGCCGGCGAGCACGTCGCTCGCAAAGGGCTATTTGCCGCTCGGGCTCGCTCACAATGTGCGATTGACCAGGGCCGTCGCAAAGGATTCCTGCATCACCTGGGCCGACGTGGCGATCGACGAGACGTTGCCTGCCGTGCGCATCCGAAGGGAGCAGGAAGCGTTCTATTCGTCGCTCGGAGCGCGCTAGACGTGCTGTAGGGCGGGCACGGCGCTTTGCGTCTTTGCCGCGCCGAGTTCTTGGCTACGCCCCGAGCCGCTTGTTGAAGGTCTCGACATTGACGAGCCCGCGCGCATGGCGGCCCTCGCCGAGCTTGCGCGTGCCTTCGAACGCCTCGACCTCGAAGCGGATGACGCGGCGCTCAACCGCGACCACCTTCGCGGTGGTTCGCACCGTCGCACCGACCAGCGCCGCAGCAAGGTGGCGAATATCGACCTCGGTGCCGACGGTGACCCAGCCCGGCTGCAGCGCGACGCGGATCGCATCGCCCGCGGTCATCTCCATCTCCAGGATCATCATCGGCGTCGCGTAGACAAAAGGCATGCCGGGCACGAAATGCCCGACCGTGCGCTCGGCCGGCACCACCAGCGTGCGCTCGGCGCTCATGCCTGTCGTGATGAAGTCGCGTGCGTCCATCTTGCCTCAAACTCCGCTGTCGTCCCGGACAAGCGCGCCTTAAGCGCGCGCAGATCCGGGACCCATAACCACAGGACGTCGTGGTGTTTCGAGGACTATGAGTTACCGCTTCACCAAATAACCACTTCCTGTGGCTATGGGTCCCGGATCTGCGCTGACGCTTGTCCGGGACGACAGCGGAAATTGCCGCTACAGCCTTCGCTACTTCTTCGCCGCCGCCGCGCGCTCCACGAAGGTCTTGCCGCCCTTCATCTTGTGGCGGAGCGGGGCTTCGTTGATCTGGATGACGACGGCGTCGGCATCGACGCCGAGATTCTTGACGAGTGCCTGCGTGATGTCGCGCATCATGCCGGCCTTCTGCTCGTCGGTGCGGCCTTCGGCCATGCTGACGGTGATCTCAGGCATTGTTCTCTCCCTGTCATGGCCGGGCCTGACCCGGCCATCCATCATTCGGGAAGATGGATGCGCGGGTCAAGCCCGCGCATGACGAATGGGCGAATGGCTATCCCCACTTTACGTCATGGCGGGCCAGGACCTCGCGCACCTTCGCGACGAGATCGGCTTCGCTGCACGAGAACTGTGCCGGCCGGCTCTCGCGCCATTCCTGGTTGGAGGCGATCGCGGCCGCCGCCTTGGCGCCCTCGATCAGATCCTTGATCTGCAGCTCGCCGCGCGCCTTTTCATCCGAGCCCTGGATGATCACGCAAGGCGAGTGGCGGCGGTCGGCGTATTTGAGCTGGTTGCCCATGTTCTTGGGGTTGCCGAGATAAAGCTCGGCGCGGATGCCGGCGCTGCGCAGGGACGCCACCATCTTCTGGTAGTCGGCGACGCGGTCGCGGTCGAACACGGTGACGACGACAGGGCCGAACTCGGGCCGCGTGTCGAGCTTGCCGAGCAGCGTCAGCGCGGCCTGCAAGCGAGAGACCCCGATCGAAAAGCCGGTCGCCGGCACCGGCTCGCCGCGGAAGCGCGAGACGAGACCATCATAACGTCCGCCGCCGCCGACCGAACCGAAGCGCACGGGACGGCCCTTCTCGTCCTTGGTCTCGAGCAGTAGTTCGACCTCGTAGACGGGGCCGGTGTAATATTCGAGCCCGCGCACGACGGAGGGATCGATCTTGATGCGATCGGCACCGTAGCCGGAGGCCGTCACCAGTTTTGCGATGTCTTCCAGTTCGCTTACGCCGGCCTGACCGATCTCGCTCTTGGCGAGGTACGTCTCAGCGGCAGCAATTGCGTCTTTCCAATCGTCGCGCGGCTTGGTGATGGCGAGAACGACATCGGCTTCGGCGGCGCTCAGATTGGCGCCCTTGGTGAAGTCGCCCTTGCCTTCCTCGCCGCCATCCCAGCGTCCGGGACCGAGCAGCTTGCGCACCTCGTCGGCGGAAAATTTGTCGAGCTTGTCGATCGCGCGCAGCACGATCAGCCTGCGGCCTGCGTTCTCCTCGCCGCCGAGCCCGATGGCTTCCAGCACGCCGTCGAGCACCTTGCGGTTGTTCACCTTCACGACATAGGAGCCGCGCGCGATGCCGAGCGCCTCCATCGTGTCGGCCGCCATCATGCAGATCTCGGCGTCCGCCGCCGGCGTCGCCGAGCCGACCGTGTCGGCATCGAACTGCATGAACTGGCGGAAGCGGCCGGGGCCGGGCTTCTCGTTGCGGAAGACGTAGCCGACGCGATAGCTGCGGTAGGGCAGGACCAGCGCATCGGTGCCGTAGCGCTCGCCGACATAGCGCGCCAGTGGTGCGGTCAAATCGTAGCGCAGCGATATCCATTGCTCGTCGTCGTCCTGGAACGAGAACACGCCCTCGTTCGGACGATCCTGGTCGGGCAGGAATTTGCCGAGCGCGTCCGTGTACTCCATCGCCGGCGTCTCGACGGGTTCGAACCCGTAGAGCTCGTAAACGGCGCGGATCTTCTCGACCATCTCGCGCGTCGCCCGGATCGCGGCGGGATCGCGATCCTCGAGCCCGCGCGGCAGGCGCGCCTTCAGTTTCTGGGGCTTTTTGGGTTTTTCGGCCATGCGGGGCGTTTACCAGCCGGGGCGCGAGGCGGCAACCGCCGGCTTCTTAACCTCTCCCCGCAAGAGCGGGGCGAGGGGGTGAGAGAGCGTCCCGCGCCGCCTCTACGGCGTCTCCATCCGCGCCCGGAGCGCATCGGCATCCGCCTTGGGCAGTGACTTCAGCGTCGGCTTGATAGTCTCGCCGCCGACGATCTTGCCGTTGCGCATGAACATCCAATCCGAGATGTCGGCCTCCGTGAACTCGACCTTGTCGCCTGCCCGTTTGCCCGGCAGGTCCCGTGGCTGGTTGGCGAAGAAGCCCGAATAGCCTCCGTTCGGCAGCTTCGTCACCTCGGCGATCCAGATGTGCTCGCCCCCTTTGCGGGTATGAAAGCGTACCTTCAGGGAATGGCCCTCCTCCGACGGCTTTGGCGATGCATAGGAGGCCCAGAAGGTCGGCAGCGTGCCGCGGGCGCGCGCGATGGCGGCATTCATTTCGGGATCGGTGGTACGCACATCCACGATCGGCGAGCGGTCTTCCGCCACGACTTCCTGCGTCGGGCCGATGGTCAGGATGCCGAAAACCGAGATGCCGGTGATAGCGGCGAGAACGACCCATTTCAGGGGCTGAGAGAGTCTGGGTGCCATGATCGATGTCCGGATGCGTGAATATCTCCGGGCTTTGTCGCGGGATCGCGCCGGGGCGTTCATGGCGCCCACTCTTCGCCTCTCCCCGCGTGCGGGGAGAGGCCGGAATACGCGCAATTAGCGCGGATTCCGGGTGAGGGGGACTCTCCGCGAGTCCAACTGCCACCGCCCCCGCGGAGAGCCCCCCCTTGTATCTGCATGGCCATGATTTGTGCGATGGAAGCGACTTAGCGCCTTG
>NZ_CAKZJO010000018.1 GCF_936943645.1 uncultured Bradyrhizobium sp.
GAGCCGTTCGGCGCCCTCGACGCGCTGACGCGCGAGCGCATGAACGTCGAACTGATGCGGATCCAGCGCGAGACGAAGAAGACGGTGCTGCTGATCACGCACTCGATTCCCGAGGCCGTGTTCCTCGCCGATCGCGTGCTGGTCATGACCGAACGGCCCGGTGCGGTCGCGGCGATCTACGACGTGCCGCTGCCGCGTCCGCGCTCGCTCGATGTGATGGCCGATCCGGTCTTTACCGAGCTGGTACAACGCATCCGCAAGCATTTCTTCTCGCAAGGTTCGCTGGACTGAAATTATGGCGCCGCGCCTGAAGCTGCGAGACATCGCCTTCTTCGAACGTCCCGTGCAGTTCGCGCGGCCGTTCCGGTTTGGAGCGATCACGCTTCACGCGACGCCGCAACTGTTCGTGCGGGCCGAGATCGAGGTGGAGGGCAGGGGAAGCGCGGTCGGTGCCAGCGCCGAGTTGCTGGTGCCGAAATGGTTCGACAAGCGGCCGGAGCTGTCGCCGGCGCAGACCGTCGACGGGCTGCGCCGCTCGCTGGAGATCGCGCGCGGGCTTTATCTGGCGCAAGCCGGCCTCCAGACGGCGTTCGGCCTGCACGCCTCGTGTATCGGCGATCAGGTCGCGGCTTGTGCAAAAGAGAACATTCCACCGCTTGCCGCCGCTTATGGTCCCGCTGAAATCGATAAAGCCATCCTCGATGCGCTGCTGCGCGGTGTGGAGACCAACTTCTTTGACGGCATGGCCGGCAACATTGCCGGCATGGATACCCGGCTGTCGCCGGACCTGAAGGACGCGGACCTCACGACATTTCTTACTGGTCGCAAACCGCTGCCACGCGTTGCGATCAGGCATACCGTCGGCCTCGACGACACCGTTGAAGGCGAGGGCGGTGTGGCCGATGCCCGTGAGAATGCTGGTGCAAGCTACTTCAAGCTGAAACTGTCGGGCGATCCCGCTGCTGATGCTGCGCGGCTGGCGAGGATCGGTACGGAGCTCGACGCGCTTGGGCGCGATACCAAAGTGACGCTGGACGCCAACGAGCAGTACGCTGACCTGGCCGTGCTGCAGGCGCTGATGGATCGGCTCGATCACGATGCCGCCTTGCACCCGATCGCATCGCGTCTGCTGTATGTCGAGCAGCCGATGCCACGCGACATCACACGGCAATCGCCACTCGGTTCGCTCGCCGCGCGCGGATTTATCATCGACGAGGCCGACGATTCCTACGATGCTTTCCCCGCGGCGCGTGCGCTCGGTTATTGCGGCATCTCGTCAAAATCCTGCAAGGGGCTCTACAAATCCATCGTCAATGCGACACGCGCGGCCAAATGGAGCGCAAGTGGCGCACGGTTCTTCGTGACCGGTGAAGACCTGACCTGCCAGGCGGGCCTCGCCGTGCAGCAGGACCTTGCGCTCGGCGCCTTCATCGGCGTCCCCCACGCCGAACGCAACGGCCACCACTATGTCAGCGGCTTTGGCGAGACGCCTCTCGCAGAGGCACAGGCCTTCGCCGCCGCGCATCCCGATCTCTACGCCGATGCCGGGCAGGGCATCCGCCTCTCCATTCACAACGGCGATCTCCTGACGGGATCGCTCAACACAGTGGGATTTGCGACGTCGGTCCATCCGGACTGGACGGCGCTTCGCCCGCTCGAACAGCCAAGATCACTTCAGGAGTATCCGGCATGACCACCCAACGTCTCGGCCTCATCATGAACGGCGTCACCGGCCGCATGGGGCTCAACCAGCATCTGATCCGCTCGATCGTCGCGATCCGCGACCAGGGCGGCGTCCGCCTCAAGAACGGTGACCGCATCATGCCCGATCCGATCCTGGTCGGCCGCAGCGCCGAGAAGGTCGAGGCGCTCGCCAAGCGCTACAACATCACGCGCTGGACCACCGATCTCGATGCCGCGCTCGCCGACAAGAACGACACCATGTTCTTCGACGCCGCGACGACGCAGGCGCGCCCGGGCCTGCTGACCCAGGCCATCAATGCCGGCAAGCACGTCTATTGCGAGAAGCCGATCGCGACGAATTTCGAGGAAGCCGTCGAGGTCGTGAAGCTCGCCAATGCCAAGGGCGTCAAGCACGGCACGGTGCAGGACAAGCTGTTTCTGCCCGGCCTGAAGAAGATCGCCTTCCTGCGCGATAGCGGTTTCTTCGGTCGCATCCTCTCGGTGCGCGGCGAGTTCGGCTATTGGGTGTTCGAGGGCGGCTGGCAGGAGGCGCAGCGGCCGTCCTGGAACTACCGCGACGAGGACGGCGGCGGCATCATCCTCGACATGGTCTGCCACTGGCGCTACGTGCTCGACAATCTCTTCGGCAACGTTAGAAGCGTGGTCTGCATCGGCAACACCGACATCCCCGAGCGTTTTGACGAGCAGGGTAAGAAGTACAAGGCGACCGCGGATGATTCCGCCTATGCGACCTTCCAGCTCGAGGGCGGGGTCATCGCGCACATCAACATGTCCTGGGTCACGCGCGTCTACCGCGACGACCTCGTCACCTTCCAGGTCGACGGCACGCTCGGCTCGGCGGTCGCGGGCCTCACCGACTGCATGATCCAGGCCCGGCAGGCGACCCCGAGGCCGGTGTGGAATCCCGACGAGAAGCGGCTGCACGATTTCTACGGCGACTGGCAGAAGCTGCCCGACAATGTCGCTTATGACAACGGCTTCAAGGAGCAGTGGGAGATGTTCATCCGCCACGTCTACGAGGATGCTCCCTACAAGTTCACGCTGCTCGAAGGCGCCAAGGGCGTGCAGCTTGCCGAATGCGCGCTGAAGAGCTGGAAGGAGCGGCGCTGGATCGACGTCGCGCCGATCAAGGTGTGAGATTTCTCGGACAAGCCCCGATGTTTACCAAGCCGTCATTGCGAGCGAAGCGAAGCAATCCAGAGTCTTTCCGCAGAGGCGGTCTGGATTGCTTCGTCGCCAGCGCAAATTGCTTCGCAATTTGTCGCGGGCTCCTCGCAATGACGGACCCCCTCAGTGCCGCACCACCAGCACCGAGCATTTGGCGTAGCGCACGACGTGGCCGGCATTGGAGCCGAGGAAATAGGTGCGCATCGCCGGGCGGTGCGAGGTCATCACGATCAGATCGGCCTTCATGTGCGCGGCTTCCTCCAGGATCTCGTGGTAGATGCCGCCCTGGCGCACCACGCTGGAGATGCGGCTCGGCTCGATGCCGGACTCGCGCGCGACGATGGCAAGCGCCTCTTCCGAGGTCTGGCGCTGCTGCTCGTCGAAATCGGCCGGTACGTATTCGGCCAGCATCACCGGCGTCATCGGCAGCACGTTGAGCAGCCGCACCTGGCCGTTCCAGGTCTGCGACAGCGTGGCCGCAGTCGCGATCGCCGGCTTGGCGAGATCGGTGTCGGCGAGGTCGATGGGCACGAGGATGGACTTGAACATCTGCGCCTCCAAATCTTTCGGTCAGCAGGACTTGCCGGCCCGTCGCGCGATCATCCCGATCGAAGCAGCTTGGGGCTGACGAACAGCACCAGCTTGCCGCGGCGGTAGGCCACGTCCCCCCAATCCTCGACGTCAAAGTCGAAGACTGCAAGCCCCGAGGTGGGGAGATTGTCGGCAAGCGCCTTGGCACCGGCGGGATCGCCGCCGCCCATCAGCATGAGTGCGGCCTCGTGCATGCCGGGATTATGGGCGACCAGCAGCAGCTGCTTCGGATCGGCCGGGGCGGTTGCAGTGCGAATGGAATCCAGGATCTGCGCGGGATCGGCGCCGTAGAGTTCCGGCAGGATCTCGACCTGCGGCGTCGGGACGCGGTCCTTCATCGCCTGCCAGGCGATGTCCCAGGTCTGCCTGGCACGGACGGCGTGCGACACCAGCACGGTATCGGGGAAGGGCGGATGGCTGGCGATCCAGTCGCCGATCTCGGCAGCATCCCTGTGGCCGCGGTCGTCGAGCCGGCGGTCCTGGTCACGGCCGCTCGGCGCGTCAGTCTCGGTCTTGGCGTGACGCAGCAGCATCAAACGGCGCATGGCATTCTCGAATCGTTCCTCGTCCAGAATAATCTACAGGCGCCGGTCGAGGACAAGGTGACGGGGGCCCGATTGGTCCATTTAAGTTGTCGTTTCGAGCATGATCTCCGCGCAAATGCATTTTGCGTTCGTCACGAGGAAAAACCGCTGCACACTGTTCCGGATCATGCTCTAAGAAAACGACATGAGCGAGACTTTCACAAGCGTGTCCCAGGAAGAAGCCGGCTTTCGCGACCGCACGCGGCTGTCGTTCGACCTTGACGCCGACATCTGCGTCATCGGGGCGGGGCTGGCCGGGCTCACCATCGCGCTGGAGGCGGCCCGGCTCGGGGCCAGCGTCGCGGTGCTCGAGGGCCGGCACGTCGGCTGGAACGCATCCGGCAACCAGCTCGGCACGGTGATGCCGGGTTTTGCGCTGCCGCTCACCGAGCTGATCGAGCGCATTGGCTTCGAGGACGCGCGTGAATTGTGGACGCTGTCGAAGGAGGGCGCCGAGTTCGTCCGGGCCAACGCCACGGAAGAGAACATGCCGGGGATCGCCAGAAGCGACGGCGTGCTGGAGGTCTCCAACGTCGATGCCGGCGACCGGCTGATCAGCCGGTTGCAGATGCTGAACGAGGATTTCGACACCGAGGTCGAGGGCTGGCAGGTCGATCGCGTCCGCGACGTGCTCAAGACCGATCACTACTTCCACGGTGTGTATTATCCCAAAGCGTTCCAGGTCGACGGGCGCAAATACGTGCACGGGGTCGCGGCGCTGGCGCGGCGGGCAGGCGCCCGCATCTTCGAGGACACGCCGGTCGTCAGCATCGATCATTCCGGTATCCGCAAGCGCATCGTCACGCCCTCGGCGCGGCTGCGCGCGACCCATATCGTGCTGGCCGGCAACATTCATCTCGGCGCGCCGTTGCGGCGCCTGTCGGAAACGCTGCTGCCGGTCTGGCGCTATGCCGGCATCACCGCGCCGCTCGGCGAGCGCGTGCACGAGATCATCGCCTTCAAGGGATCGGTGATGGATTCCGACGGTGTCGATCATTTCCGCATCGTCGACGGCGACCGGCTGATGTGGGAGAGCCCGGAGACCACCTGGGCGGCGCGGCCGCAGCGCTTTGCAGGCGCCGTCAGGCGGCGGATCCGCACGATCTTTCCCGCGCTCGGCCATGTCGAGGTCACCGAAACCTTTGGCGGCGCCACCGGCCAGACCGTGCATGGCATGCCGCAGATCGGCCAGTTGCGCAAAGGCCTGTGGGTGGCGAGCGGGTTCGGCCGCCAGGGCATGAACACCTCGGCCATGGCCGGGCAGATGATCGCCCGCAGCATCCTGTGGGGCGACGAGCGCTGGAAGCTGTTCTCGCCGTTCGAGCTGGTCTGGGCGGGCGGAGCCACCGGGCGGGTCGCAGGCCAGCTGGTCGGGATCTGGGGCAGGGCGAGTTCCGCCGCCGCGGGCTCGCTCGCCCGCTACCGCGAACGGGCCAGGACTAGGGATCGCCAGCGCGAAGCCCGCCTCGCGGAGGCCAATCGGGCTGCCGGCACCGGTCCGCGCCGCCCACCGCCCGGCGTCCGGCCGCGGCCGGCCCCGCCGCCAAGACCCGCGGCCGAGGGGGAAGAACGAACCGCGGAACCGGCCTCGCACGAGGCCGATTTGTCGCGTTAGACTGAAGAAAAATTCCGCCCGGAAGTGTAACGTCGGCCGTTAGAACCCGTATCTCAGGGCGTGGAGCTCCCACACGGAGAATGAGATGTTTGACCGCCGCATCCTGTTGACGACTGCCGCCGGCCTGTTCGGCCTTGGGGCCTTTCGCTGGCTGAGGGCAACGCCTGCCGAGGCCGGTGAGAAAGCCGCGGAAAAGTTCGAGATCACGAAGACGGAGGCTGAATGGCGCGCCCAGCTCACGCCGCAGCAATATGAGATCCTGCGCAACCATGGCACCGAGCGGCCGGGCTCCAGCCCGCTGCTGAAGGAGCATCGCAAGGGCACCTTCGCCTGCGCCGGCTGCGACCTGCCGCTGTTTGCCTCCGACACCAAGTTCGAGAGCGGCACGGGCTGGCCGAGCTTCTACCAGCCGATCGAGGGCAATGTCGGCAAGACCGAGGACCGCACCTACGGCATGCTGCGCACCGAGGTGCATTGCCGGCGCTGCGGCGGCCATCTCGGCCACGTCTTCGACGACGGTCCGAAGCCGACCGGATTGCGCTACTGCATCGACGGTTTCGGGCTGGTGTTCCATCCGGCCGCCGCGTCCGCGACTTAAGGTTAGATGTCGTTCCGGATTCGAGGCTTCGCATCGCTCCGGAACGACGATCCTCCCCGGCAATAGTTGCCGGTCCCGGCAATTGTGCCCCGGTCACCCGACCGGGGCATTTTCGTCAAGTCATTGATTCTACGAAGATACCCGCATTGGCATAGCCCTTGCGACAGTCTCCCCCGACTGCGGCCATGGTCGACCGGCCGCCGAGATCGGATTTGGAGACAAAGTTATGGGTATCTTCGATGCAATGAACACCTCGGTGGGTGGCCTGCAGGCGCAGTCCTACGCGCTGCAGAACATTTCCGGCAACATCGCGAACTCGTCCACCACCGGTTACAAGGGCATCGGCACCAGCTTCGTCGATCTCATTCCCGACTCCTCGGTCCCGAGCAAGCAGGTCGCGGGCGGCGTGACGGCCAACGCCAAGGCCACCATCACCACGCAGGGCACGATCTCCGGCTCCACCGTCGCCACCAACATGGCGATCACCGGCGACGGCTTCTTCTCGATCCAGAAGGCGACCGGCGTCGTCGACAACGTCCCGGTGTTCAGCGGCGTCACCTACTATACCCGCCGCGGCGACTTTCAGCTCAATGCCAACGGCAATCTCGTCAACGGTGCCGGCTATTACCTGATGGGCGTCACGGTCGACCCCAAGACCGGCAACCCGACCGGCAACGTTGCGAACGTCCTGAAATTCCAGAATAACTTCATCCCCGCCCAGGCCACGACCTCGATCCAGTATGCGGCCAACCTGCCGACCCAGCCGAACACTGCGGCGAGCTCGACCGCCTCGCCCGGCACGCTGCTGGCGGCCGGCGGCCTCAACCCATCGGATTTCGCTGCCAACCCGCTGCCGGTCGGCACGCCGCCCGCGCCCTACACCAACAACACCGCGTCGGGCGCCGCGGCCACCGGCAACCTCCGTTCGCCCTATTCGTCGACGACGAACACCGGCTCGGTCGCTCTCCAGAACAACTCGGCGGCCGTGGCTTCGACCACCACGTCGCTCGACAATGCGGTGGGCACGCATCTCGCGTCGAGCATCCTCACCGCGCTGAGCGGCCAGACGCTGACCATCAACGGCAACACGATCACCTTCAACGCCGGCAACACCGTCACGCTCGGCACCAACTCGACCATCGGCCTGGGAGCCGGCACGCCTGCGACGGTCCAGGACATTCTGACCGCAATTCAGAACGCGGGCGGTGCCGGCGTGACCGCCTCGCTCAACGCGAGCGGCAACATCGTGATCTCGAGCGGCACCACGACGGACGTTGCGGTGAACAGCGGAACCGCGGCCACGGCGCTCGGCATCACCAGCGTGACGCGCGGCGGCAACGTGCTGTCCTCCCCCGCGATCTCGGGATCGACGGTGCTGAGCGGCAGCGCTACGGCAGGCGGCGCTCAGGTGCTCTCCTCGGGTTTCTCGGCGGGCCCGCCCGCCGACACGATCACGGTCAACGGCCAGACGCTGACATTCGTGGCTTCGGGCGCGTCCGGCCCGAACCAGATCAACATCACCGACAACATCACGACCCTGCTCAGCAAGATCGACGCGCTCTCCGGCGCCACCGGCTCGTCCGTCAGCACCAGCGGTGTGATCACGTTGAACACGGGCACCGTGTCCAACCTGTCGGTGTCGAGTTCCAACAGCGCCGCCTTCGCAGCGCTCGGCTTCACCTCGACCATCACCAAGAACCGTAACGGCGGCGGCACCGCGGGCACCGGCGGCGTGATCGGCAACGACATCGCGACCTTCACCAAGGAGTCGATCAGCGGCGGTGCGGTGACCGCCTACAACGCTGCCGGTACGCCGGTGAACCTGCAATTGCGCTGGGCCAAGACTGACAGCGCCTCGCTGGGCGCAGGTCACTCCGACAGCTGGAATCTGTTCTACCAGACCGATCCGAACGCGACCGGCACCACGGTCGGCTGGGTCAATACGGGCCAGGCCTTCACCTTCGCTGCCGACGGATCGCTGACCACGCCGGCCGGCTCGGGCATCACCATCAACAATGTCAGCGTCAGCGGCCAGTCGCTCGGCTCCGTCGCCTTCAACATCTCGAGCGGCGGCCTGACGCAATATGCCAGCACGTCGGGCGCCGTGACCATCAACACCATCACGCAAAACGGCTACGCCGCGGGCCAACTCCGATCGGTCGCCGTCAACAACAGCGGCCTCGTGGTCGGCACCTTTTCCAACGGCCAGAACCTCAATCTGGCGCAGGTCTCGCTGTCCCATTTCAACGGCACCAACTATCTCAAGGCGATGGATGGCGGCGCGTATGCCGCGACCGAACAATCGGGCGCCGCGATCGACGGCGCATCGGGAAGCATCAGCGGTTCTTCGCTGGAAGGCTCGAACACCGACATCGCCGACGAATTCACCAAGCTGATCGTGACCCAGCAGGCCTATTCGGCCAACACCAAGGTGATCACGACCGCGAATTCGATGGTGCAGGACCTCTTGAACGTATTGCGCTGATCGGCGCGTAACGTAACCAAAGGCGGCTAGTCAACATGGGTTTGAGTTCAGCCCTTGCCAGTGCGATGAGCGGTCTGCGTGCCAACCAGGCCGCGCTCTCGATCGTCTCCTCGAACGTCGCGAATGCCCAGACGCCGGGTTACGTCGTCCAGACCCCGAACCAGATCGAGGTCACCACCGGCGATTTCGGTTCGACGGCGATGACGACCGGCGTCAGCCGGGAGCTCGACACCTATGTGCTGAACCAGCTGCGCACCGAGACCGGCGGCAGCGGTTACGCCGATCAGATGGCCAACATCCTGAAGCAGCTTCAGAATGTCTATGGCACGCCCGGCAACAGCGGCACGCTCGAAACCGCGCTGAACAATTTCACCACGGCGCTGCAGGCGCTGTCGACCAGCTCGGGCGCGTCGTCGGCGCAAACGGTTGCGCTCGGTGCGGCGCAGGCGCTCGCGACGCAACTCAACGTCACCACCAAGGGCATCCAGTCGCTGCGCTCCAACGTCGAGCAGGATCTCGGCACCTCGGCGGCAGCCGCCAACGCGGCGATGCAGAAGGTCGCCGACATCAACACCAAGCTGCAGGGCCTGTCAGCCAACGATCCCTCGGCCGCGACGCTGATGGACCAGCGCGACCAGGCCATCAACACGCTGTCGAAATATGTCGACGTCCGCGTCACCACC
Source organism: uncultured Bradyrhizobium sp. (assembly GCF_936943645.1). Classification (GTDB taxonomy): domain Bacteria; phylum Pseudomonadota; class Alphaproteobacteria; order Rhizobiales; family Xanthobacteraceae; genus Bradyrhizobium. The sequence goes on from NZ_CAKZJO010000018.1 coordinate 9,428, forward strand.
GACGGCTCGAACCAGGCCAATCTCTACACCACGACGGGCATCCAGCTGGTCGGGGCCGGGCTGGCTTCGCAATTCACCTTTGCGTCCGCCGGCGCGCTGTCGGCGACCTCGCTTTACAATCTCGACCCGACCAAGTCGGGTGTCGGCGCCCTCAACATCGTGCTGCCGAACGGCTCGAAGGTCGACGTCGTCGCCAACAACGTGGTCTCGTCGGGCCAGATCGCGGCCGATCTGAAACTGCGCGACGACACTCTGGTGCAGGCGCAGAACCAGATCGACCAGCTCGCCGCCACGATGTCGAGCGCGCTGTCGGACAAGACCACCGCCGGCAGCACCGTTTCCGGCCCGCCGGCCGGCTTCGATGTCGACCTCGCCGGTGCGCTGCCGGGCAACACCGCGAACTTCACCTACACGGATACGGCGACCAACACGCAGCGGCAGATCACGCTGGTCAACGTGACCGATCCGGCAGCGCTGCCGCTGCAAAATGCGGTGGGCGCCAACCCGATGCGGATCGGGGTCAACTTCTCCGGCGGCATGGGCGCGATCGCCGCTGCTCTCAACACTGCGCTCTCGACGTCGCACCTGAGCTTTTCCGCGGCGCCGGCGCCGGCAACCGCCACGACCCTGCGGGTCACGGACGACGGTTCCGGTCTCGCCAAGGTCAATTCGGCCTCGACCACCAAGACGATGTCGTCGCTGACCTCGGGCAGTCCGCAACTGGCGGTGTTCACCGACGGCGGGCAGGCGCTCTACACCGGCGCGATCACCGGCTCGGGCTCGCAGATGACCGGCCTTGCCGGACGCATCGCCGTCAACACGCAACTGGTCGCCGACCCGACCAGGATGTCGGTCTACAACACTTCGCCGGTGACGCCCGCGGGTGACACCACGCGTTCGGACTATCTCTATTCGCAGCTCACCAGCGCGGTGTTCTCCTATTCGCCGACGACCGGCCTCGGCTCGGCCAATCAGCCCTTCACCGGCAGCGTCTCGAACTACCTCCAGCAGTTCCTGAGCGTCCAGGCCAACGCCTCGACCCAGGCCACCCAGCTCCAGCAGGGCCAGGGCGTCGTGGTCTCGACGCTGCAGGCCAAGTTCGACTCGACCTCCAAGGTCAACCTCGACTCGGAGATGTCGAACTTGATCCAGCTTCAGAATGCCTACGCCGCCAATGCCCACGTCATGTCGGTGGTGCAGAGCATGATGAACACGTTGATCCAGGCTCAATTGTAAACAGTATAGGGCGCTGAAACATGTCGATCAGCAGCATCAACTACTCCTCGTCGGTTCTCGGCGCGCAGATCCGCAACATCAATCAGCAGCTCACCGATCTGTCGACGCAGCTCTCGACCGGCAAGCTGTCGCAGAACTATTCGGGGATGGGCACCAACGAGGGCTTTGCGATCGCCGGTCGCGCCCAGCTCGCCAACATCGCCGCCTATACCGACACGATCACCAACGTCAATGTCAGCATCAATCTCGCCAATACCGCGTTGCAGTCCCTGACCAAGATCCGCAGCACGGTGCAGACGGGCTCCGCCAACACCGCGCAGGATCTCAACGTCAACGGCCAGACCATCGCGCAGAACACCGCCGCCGCCCAGTTCGGCTCGATGGTCGGCGTGCTCAACACGCAGACGGGCAACCGCTATCTGTTCTCGGGCACCGCGGTCAACACGCAGTCGGTCGCGGATGCCGGTGACATCATCAACGGCACCACGACGCAGGCGGGCTTCAAGACCGTGATGGCGGAGCGCCAGGCCGCTGATCTCGGCGCCAACGGCATGGGCCGGCTGGTGCAGACGCAACCGACGCCGAGCTCGATCCAGGTGTCGGAAGACGTCGCGGGTTCGCCGTTCGGGCTCAAGATCAAGGCGGTGTCCTCGACGCTGACGGGCGCGACCGTCACCGGCCCGAGCGGCTCGCCGGTGTCGTTCTCGGTCGATCTCAACGGCGTCAATCCGAACAATGGCGACAAGCTGAGCGTCCAGTTCACCCTGCCGGACGGCACGACCGAGCAGATCGACCTGACGGCGTCGACGGCGACGCCGACGCCGCAAGGTAGCTTCGCGATCGACGCGAGCGTCCCGGTCAACCCGAACAATACCGCGGCGAACCTCAACACGGCGCTGAACACCGCGATCACGAAGCTCGCCAACACCTCGCTGGTTGCGGCCTCCGCAGTGACCGCCGGCGACAATTTCTTCAACACCGCCAGTTCCGCGATCGGCGCTCCCAAGACCAACCAGGCGGCCCCGGTCGCACCGATCAGCGGTGCCACGACGCTGTCCGGCGTGAGCCCCTCGGATTCGATCTCGCCGGGCTTCGTCGCCGGCGACACCATCACCGTCAACGGCACCACGCTGACCTTCGTGGCTTCGGGCGCCACCGGCAATCAGCTGAATGTCGGCGACAGCATCCAGACCTTGCTGAGCAAGATCGACGGCATCACCGGAACGTCGAAGCCGTCGACGATCCATGGCGGCTCGATCACGATCAACACGGACGACGCGGCCAGCCTGAACATCACCAGCTCCAATACGGGGGCGCTGGGCTCGCTCGGTTTCAGCGCGACGCCGGTGACCGCGACGCAGCCGCCGCTCCGCGTCGGGTCCTCGCCTGCGAGCTCGGCGACGACGCTGGTCAACGGCTCGGCCACCACCGTGAAATGGTATCTGGGCAATGACGGGCCCGGCTCGGCGCGCTCCACCGCGATGGCGCGGGTCGACGATTCCATCAGCGTGCAATATGGCGCCCAGGCCAACGAGGACGCGATCCGCCGGCAGTTGCAGGCGATCGCGGTGTTCGGCACCTTCTCGACCTTGCCGACCGGGCAGTATTCGGGCGGGCAGGTCTCCGCGCTGAGCCTGCGGGTGACGCAGGCGCTGACCCAGCAGCCCGGGCAACAGCGCATCGAGGACATCCAGACCGACATCGCGATGGCCCAGAACACGATGAAGGACGCCTCGACGCGCCAGACCCAGGCCAAGGCGCAGCTCCAGACCATCATCGACCAGGCGGAATCGGCTTCGCCCGACCAGGTCGCGAGCGAGATCCTGTCGCTCCAGAACGCGCTGCAGGCGTCCTATCAGGTGACCTCGAACCTGGCGCAGCTCTCGCTCGTCAAGTTCCTGTAAGGCCGCGTTAAGACGCCGTTAACCATGCCTCTTTACCTCTTGGTGAGGATTGGAGCGGGGCGGAGCTGCCGATGTCGGACAAGATGCAACTGGTGGTGGCGACGCCATGCTTTGGCGGGCAGGTATCGAGCATCTATGCCGGCTCGATCTTCGCGCTGCAGCGCGCCGTGCACGGCATGTCCAATCTCGAGCTCAAGGTGCTGCTGCGGGACGGCGACGCGCTGATCACCCGTGCGCGGGCCAACCTGGTCGCGATGTTCCTGGACGATCCCAACGCGACGCATTTCCTGTTCATCGACGCCGACATCGGCTTCAAGCCGGAGCAGGTGTTCCGGCTGATCGAATGCGGCGCGGACGTCGTCGCCGGCTGCTATCCGATCAAGCGGGTCAACTGGGACAAGGCCGCGCGGGCGATCCAGTCGGGCCGCACCGACGTGCCGGCCGCCTCGCTCGACTACGTGCTCGAGATCGAGGATCCCGACCGCATCGTCGTCGTCAACGGCTTCACCCGCGTGCGCTATGCCGGCACCGGCTTCCTGATGATCCGGCGTCACGTGCTGGAGGCGATGTGCCGCCATCCGGACTATGCGTCCCTGCAATTCTTCCGTGAGCATTCCCACGACACGCTTGCGGCGAGCCAGAACCGGTTCGCGCTGTTCGAATGCATGATCGATCCGGCGACCGGCACGTATCTCTCCGAGGACTTCGCCTTCTGCAAGCGCTGGACCGACATCGGCGGTGAGATCTGGGCCGACATCCAGAGCTCGCTCGATCACGTCGGGCCGTCGGTCTTCCACGGCGACATTGCCTCGCAATTTGCGCCGGCGCCCAAAGGGGCGGCGGCCGATGCGGCGTGAGCCTTCGGGGATGAGCGCCGGCGCATCCCGTCTGTCAGGACAGGAGCGCGCCATCGACGGCGGCTCGCGTTATCGCCTGCGCGATCTCTTCACGCCGCTGGACACGCTGCTCGTCTCCGGCGGAGATCCGCGGCTGGCGCTCGATCCGAGCGACCGCCTCAATGGCTATGGCTGCGCGGCCTCGCCGGAGCCGGAGACCTGGAATTTCGCCTCCTCGACCGCATCGACGATCTCGCAAGCCGCCTATGACCGTGCCGCGCTGGCGCGCGAAGAGCTGATGCACAAATGCCTGTTCGACGAGGTCGAGGTCGCCTTCGATGCGCGCTGCGAGGATATGCGGCACGAGCTGCGCGGCCATCTTCGGTTGCCGCCGCGCGTCGATGTCGTGTTCTCGCCCTCCGGCACGGACTCCCAGCTCCACGCCTTGTTCCTGGCGCGTGCGGTGCTCGGCGCGCCGCCGGTGACGATCGTGGTCGGCGCCGACCAGACCGGGAGCGGGACGATCCATACCGCGCGCGGGCACCATTTCAGCTCCATGACGGCGAGCGGCCTTGCGGTTCGCAAGGACGGCGCGGTCGCGGGGCTCGCCGGTGCCGGTCTCGCATTGCCGCTGCTCGCGGCGGGGCCGGAGATCGCGATGCGCGCGGACGCCGATGACGCCGTGCTACATGCGGTCGAGGCCACGATCGCGCAAGGCGCGCCGGTGCTGCTCCAGATCATGGATTCCTCGAAGCTCGGCTTGCGCGCGCCGAGCGCGGCCTGTCTCGATGAGATCGCGCGGCGCTGGCCGCGCGAGGTCCAGATCGTCGTCGATGCCTGTCAGGCCCGGCTCGGCCGCCGCCGCCTGGGCTCCTATCTCGAGCGCGGCTACATGGTGCTGATGACAGGCTCGAAATTCTACGGTGGGCCTGCCTTCAGCGGTGCGCTGCTGGTGCCGAAGGGCTTGTCGCGATCGCTCGACCGGATCGAGGGGATCGCACCTGGCATGTTCGACTATGTCGGCCGCTGCGATTGGCCGATGGCCTGGCCGGCACTGCGGTCGCGCTTCGACCGGCGGCCGAACTTCGGTCAATGGCTGCGCTGGGAGGCGGCGCTCGCCGAGATCGGTCGCTATTGCGCCGTGCCCGAGGCGTTCCGCGCCAAGGTGCTCGCCGAGCTCGCCGCCGGCATCGACAGCATGATCGCGTTGTCGCCGTCGCTTCGCTCCATTCCGGCCGCGACCGCGACGGCCAGCGCAGATGACGAGGAATTTGCACAAACCACGATCTTTCCGTTCATGCTGTTGCGCGACGGCAAACCGGTTTCGACAGCCGAGACCTGCGCCATTCATCGGGCGATGGCGCGTGACATGAACGGGCGGATCAGCGGCAGCGCGGCGGACCGGCAGGTGGCCGCGCAACGCTGCCTGATCGGCCAGCCGGTCCGTCTGGAGCGGCAGGACGGGGCACCGCAGGCCGTGCTGCGCCTTTGCGTCGGCGCCCGGCTCGTGACCGAGGCCTGGTCGCCGGATGCGGCTGAGGCGCGTCGCAACGTGCAGCACGTGCTCGATCGCATCGCCCACGTCCTGGTAAAGATCGAGCTGCTGCTCGACCGTGGCGCGGTCGCGGCCGTGCCTGTAAACTCCGCGTTCGAGGTGTGAGATGCTGGATCCGGTTTCCGCGCCGCTTCGCATGATTGCGGCGAACTGCGCCGAGCGCATCGGCTTTGCGCAGCTGACGCGCCAAGCCTTCGAAGGTGTCGACCTGCATCCATTGCGCGACCAGCTGCTGGCGCGGATCGCGGCGGGCACGGCACTCGCGGGCGAAGGGCTGGATCTGTCGTTGATCACCCAGCTTCTCGGCGACAAGGATCAGGGGCTCGCGATCCAATCGGAAGTCTTGACCTTCCATCAATTGTTCCGCACGCCGAGCACCGCACCGAAGCCGGGCCTGCGCGTGCTCGCGCTCGCCGCCGACATCGACATGGGCGGCAACACGCCGATCGATTTTCTGCTCGAAGGCTCCGACGTCGAGCTGTTGACACTTTACGTGGTCAAGGGCGTTGGCTTGCCGGAGAACTTGCCCGAGCACGACGTTGCGATCGTGATCGCTTCCGATTCCGAGGAATGCCGTGAGGCACTGACCCTGATCGAGAGGGCCGCGCCGCACTGGCCGCGGCCGCTGCTCAATCGTCCTGACCGCATCGGCAATCTCGATCGCGACAAGCTGCATCGGTTGCTCGCGGGCGTGCCGGGGCTCGACATTCCCGCGACCATCCACGCGACGCGCGCGCAATTGTTCGATCTCTCCAAAGGACGGATCGCTTGCAACGACATTGCGGATGAGCTGCGCTTTCCGATGATCGCGCGGCCACGCGGCTCGCATGCCGGCGTCGGGCTCGCCAAGCTCGACGATGAGGCGGCGCTCGCAGCCTATCTCGCCGAGCGTGGCGAACAGGATTTCTTCGTCGCGCGCTTCGTCGATTATGTGAATGCCGATGGGCTCTACCGCAAATACCGTCTCGCGATGGTCGACGGCAAACCTTACGCCTGCCACATGGCGATCGCCGACCGTTGGGACATCTGGTATCTCAACGCCTATATGGCGTTCAGCGAGGAGAAGCGGGCCGAGGAAGCCGCCTTCATGCTCGACTTCGATCGCGCCTTTGCAGAGCGCCACAGAAGCGCGCTCGAGGAGATGAGCAGGCGCGTCGGCCTCGATTATTTCATCGTCGACTGCGCCGAGAATCAGGACGGTGAGCTCCTGGTCTTCGAGGCCGACAACACCGCCGTCGTGCACAACATGGATTCGCCGCTCGTGTTTCCCTACAAGCCGCCGCAGATGCGCAAGATCTTCGCGGCGTTCGTGGCGATGCTGTCGCGGCATGCAGGAGCGGGCGAGGAGAGTGCAGCATGAACGAGATCATCCGCAACGCGCACGCCTCGATCGCGCAGACCTCGCTCGATCCGCAGGATTGGAGCGCATTCCGCGCGCTCGCCCATCGCATGCTGGACGAGGCGATTGACGGCATCGCCGATGTTCGGGCACGCCCGGTCTGGCAGCCGATTCCCGATGACGTCCGTGCGGCATTCAGGACCGACGTTCCGCGCGAGGCGAGCGAGCTTGCCGATGTCTATCGCGAATTCGCCGAGCACGTCGCGCCGTACGCGACCGGCAACGTTCATCCCGGCTTCATGGGCTGGGTGCACGGCGGCGGCACCGCTGTCGGCATGCTCGCGGAAATGCTCGCAGCCGGCCTCAACGCCAATCTCGGCGGACGAGATCACATGCCGATCGAGGTCGAGCGCCAGATCGTCGACTGGATGCGGCGCCTGTTCGCGTTTCCGGACAGTGCAAGCGGCATCTTCGTCACGGGTACGTCGATGGCCAATCTGATGGCAGTGCTGGTGGCGCGCACGTCTGCGCTCGGCACACTGGCGCGGCAGCACGGCATCGGCAACGACGGTGCGCTGCTCACGGCCTATACGTCGCAAGCTGCGCATGGCTGCGTCTCCCGGGCGATGGACATCGCCGGCTTCGGCACCGATGCGCTTCGCAAGATCGGCGTCGATGCCGACCACCGCATCGACGTTGCCGCGCTGCGCGCGCAGATCGCCGTCGATCGCGAGGTCGGGTTCAAGCCGTTCCTCGTGGTCGCCTCTGCCGGCACGGTCGACATCGGCGCGATCGACGATCTCAAGGCCGTCGCGGAGCTGTGCCGCGAGGAAGGCATCTGGTTTCACGTCGACGGCGCCTTCGGTGCGCTCGCGATCTTCTCGCCCGAGCTCGCGCCGCTGCTCGGCGGCATCGAGCTCGCCGATTCCATCGCGCTCGATTTCCACAAATGGGGACAGGTGCCCTACGATGCCGGCTTCCTGCTGGTGCGCGACGGTGAGCAGCATCGGCAGGCTTTTGCGCAGCCCGCGGCCTATCTCAGCCGCGAGGCGAGGGGGCTTGCGGCGGGCGCGGTCTGGCCTTGCGATCTCGGGCCCGATCTGTCGCGCGGCTTCCGCGCGCTGAAAACGTGGTTCACGCTGAAGACGTTCGGCACCGACCGGCTGGGTGCGACGATCGCGCGAAGCTGTGCGCTGGCGAAATATCTGGAGGTGCGCGTGCTGGCTGAGCCACGGCTGGAATTGCTGGCGCCGGTCAACCTCAACATCGTCTGCTTCCGCTACCGGGCCGATGATGCGGTCAACCGCGAGATCGTCGCCGACATCCAGGAGTCCGGAAGAGCGGCGCCGTCGGGCACGACGCTGAACGGCAGGTTCGCGATCCGCGCCGCGATCGTCAACCACCGCACCGAGGAGGCCGACATCGATGCGCTGCTCGCGGCAGTGCTGGGCTTCGGCGGACGACGGTGCGGCCACGATCTGATCGAGGTCGAGGCACCGCCGCTCGCGGCGCCATAGTGCGCGTGCAAGGTCCAAACGACGACGGCCCCGGATCATCTCCGGGGCCGTTGTCGTTTGCGGAATGCGTCGCTCGCGGCGTCGTCTCGCGAGGCCAGTGCTCAGGCGGCGGAGCTCACGTCGTCTTTGGCTGGTTCCGTCTGGGGATGGGTGGCCTCGAACTGGCTCCGCAGCTTCTCTTCATAGGCGATCAGCTTACGGGCATCCTTGAGCGCCCGGTACAGGTCGCCGTTCAGGATGTTGTTGTTGATGCCCTCGATGATCGGCCAGGCGCTCGGCACCGCCGTGACGATGTCGCGCACCAGGTTGAAATAGGTGCCGTGCTGGGTCTGCGGATCCGGCGAGATGTACATCAGCTGGACCGCCAGGTAGACGAGCTTGGCCGGCGTATCGGCGGTCTCCGGCGTGAGGATGTCCCGCTCGCGCAGGATCGGCACGTTGTCGCCGTCGATCAGGAGGCGGGCGCGCTGGTCCGTGTTGGTAATCACGCAGTTGCCGACGATGATACGTTCGTGCGGTCTGAGCTCGACCTTGAGGGCCATTGCCTGTTCTCCATCAACGCTTTCGTAACCGACCGTTCGTTGCGGCCTATCAAGACGTGATTCTCGCTCGTAACTAGTTAACGAGCTGTAAATTCACGCCCTTTGCGCTGAAAAGCCCAATCATTTCAAGGGTTCGTTTGTGTGGCGGCGCAGCGATACGAGCTGCTTCCGGGACCGAATCACGCGTGACGCGGCAAAAGCCCGGGTTTCATTTCATGTTTCGTTAGAGGTCTCGGCGCCACGGTCCGCCGGTCGCTGGGTCAATCTCGATCCAAGCAGACGTGTAACAGTAGCGTCGTTTACCAGAAAGGTAACAGAGTTATGTCAGGCATCGTCCTCTCCGCATCGGTTCGTCAGAACCTGCTCTCTCTCCAGTCCACCGCTGACCTCCTCGCCACCACGCAGAACCGTCTGTCGACCGGCAAGAGCGTCAACTCGGCTCTGGACAATCCCACGAACTTCTTCACCGCCCAGTCGCTCGACAACCGCGCCAGCGACATCAACAACCTGCTCGACGGCATCGCCAACGGCGTGCAGGTGCTGCAGGCTGCCAACACCGGCATCACCTCGCTGCAGAAGCTGATCGACAGCGCCAAGTCGATCGCCAACCAGGCGCTGCAGACCACCGTCGGTTACTCCACCAAGTCCAACGTCTCGACCACGATCGCGGGCGCAACGGCGGCCGACCTGCGTGGCACGACCTCGTTCGCCAGCGCGACCGCGAGCAGCAACGTGCTGTATAGCGGCGCAGCCGGCGGCATCACCGCGGCGAACGGCACCACCACCCTCGGCGCCACCATCGGCCAGTTCACCGGCAGCGCGGCCACGGCCGGCTCCGGCGGCACCATCACCGGCGCGATCACCCTGATCGCCACCAACGGCACGACCGCAACCGGCCTCGCCGGCGTGGCCCAGCCCGCCGACGGCGACACGCTGACCGTGAACGGCAAGACCATCACCTTCCGTTCTGGCTCGGCTCCCGCGGCGACTGCGGTTCCGACCGGTTCGGGCGTCAGCGGCAACCTCGTCACCGATGGTAGCGGCAACACCACCGTCTATCTCGGCACCGCCGGCACCCCGACCGCGACGATCAACGATCTCTTGAGTGCGATCGATCTGGCCAGCGGCGTGAAGACAGTCTCCATCAGTTCGGGTGCTGCGACGATCTCCGCGAGCTTCGGCCAGGGTGGTACCGTGTCGAGCGTCGCCGCCTCCAAGGTCACGCTGGTCAGCTCGAAGGGTGCGGATCTGAGCGTCACCGGCAAGGCCGACCTGCTCAACGCGCTCGGCCTGAGCACATCCGTGGGCGGCGGCAACGCCACCGTGAGCGTCGCCCGGACCACGAGCGCGACCTCGCTGGGTGCATCGATCGCGGACGGTTCGTCGCTGAACGTCAACGGTCACGTCATCACCTTCAAGAACGCGCCGATCCCGGGCTCGACCGGTGCGCCGAGCATTCCGAGCGGGTATGGTGCCCCCACTGGTGGTAACATCCTCACCGACGGCGCCGGCAACTCGACGGTCTATCTGGAGGGCGCCACGGTCAGCGACGTGCTGAATGCGATCGACCTTGCCACCGGCGTGCAGACGGCGTCGATCAGCGCCGCCGGCGTTGCGACGCTTTCGACGGCCACCGGCCAGACCAACTCGTCGATCAACGCCTCCGGCCTCCTCAAGATCTCGACCGGCGTCAATGCCGATCTGGCGATCACCGGCACCGGCAATGCGTTGAACGCGCTCGGCCTCGCCGGCAACACCGGAACTGCGACCGCCTTCACCGCGGCCCGCACCTCCGGCATCGGCGGCATCAGCGGCAAGACCTTGACCTTCTCCTCCTTCAACGGCGGTACGGCGGTCAACGTCACCTTCGGCGACGGCACCAACGGCACGGTCAAGACGCTCGATCAGCTCAACACCAAGC
>NZ_CAKZJO010000019.1 GCF_936943645.1 uncultured Bradyrhizobium sp.
ATGCGCGTGCCGCCTACGCCAATGCAACTTGACAATCCAGATAGTCGCTCACCCCAACCCTCTCCCCGTAAGAACGGGGCGAGGGAGCACACCGCCGTCGCGGTGAGAACTTGGCTCACAAGCATGTCCACGCAACACCGGCCTGTTGCAACGCAGCGGCATGGGCCTGCTGCGAAAGCACGAATTGACTTCATCTCATTCGTTGCGACAGATGAGCGCAGGCGTCGCGGTGATGACCGCGATCCAACGAAAAAGCTCCGGGAGGAGACCAGATGTTCGATCGACGCGACCTGCTCAAAGGGGCGGGCTTTGCCGCACTTGCGGCCACGCTGCATTCCACCAGGGCCTTGGCACTCGACACCGTCACGCTCCCATTCGCCAATGGCGAACGACCGCTGGTGAAATATCCGCAGAAGCGGCCGATGATCGGCCTCACCAGCCGGCCGCCGCAGCTCGAGACGCCGTTTGCGATCTTCAACGACGGCCCGATCACGCCGAACAACGCGTTCTTCGTGCGCTATCACCTCTCCGACCTGCCCTACAATCTCGACCCCGACAAGTTCACGCTCGAGGTCAAGGGCAAGGTCGACAAGCCGCTGAAGCTGTCGCTGAAGGACATCCGGAAGATGAAGGCGACGGAGATCGTCGCCGTCGCGCAATGCTCCGGCAACAGCCGCGGCTTCTTCGAGCCGCGCGTCGCCGGCGGCCAGCTTGCCAACGGCGCCATGGGCTGCGCGCGCTGGCGCGGCGTGCCGCTGAAGGCGGTGCTGGAGATGGCGGGCGTGCAGAGCGGCGCCAAGCAGGTCACCTTCGGCGGCATGGACGGGCCGGTCAGCGACAAGACGCCCGACTTCGTCAAGGCTCTCGACATCGCTCACGCGAGTGACGGCGAGGTGATGCTGGCCTATGGCATGAACGGCGAGGATTTGCCGTTCCTCAATGGCTTCCCGCTGCGCCTGATCGTGCCCGGCTATTACGGCACCTACTGGGTCAAGCACCTCAACGAGATCACCGTCGTCGACAATGTCTATGACGGCTTCTGGATGAAGTCGGCCTATCGCATCCCCGATACGCCGGACAATTCGATCGAGCCCGGCACCACGCCGAAGGCAACGATCCCGATCAACCGCTTCACCATCCGCTCCTTCATCACCAGCGTGCCCGACGGTGCCAAACTGAAGGCCGGCCGCACGACGTTGCGCGGCATCGCCTTCGACGGCGGCAAGGGCATCAAGGAGGTCCAGGTTTCCACCGACGGCGGCAAGAGCTGGGTCAGCGCCAGGCTCGGCAAGGATCTCGGCAAATACGCCTTCCGCGAATGGAAGCTGCCGGTAAAGCTCGCGGCGGGCAATGTCGAGCTCAAGGTGCGCGCCACCGGCAATGGCGGCGAGACGCAGCCGGACACGCCGCGCTGGAACCCGGCGGGTTATTTGCGCAACGTCGTCGAGACCATCCGCGTCAGCGTGGCCTGAAGGAGAATGATCATGCAGCGCACCGTTCTCCTCGCCGTCTCGTTCGCCGTCGGCCTCACGGCCGCGACCGCGGCACCGGTCAACTACCAGCTTCCGGACGAGGTCGCAGCGTTCAAGCCGGGCCCCGATCTCGAGGTGGTCAAGGGCAATTGCAGCGCCTGCCACTCGGCCGACTACATCAAGACGCAGCCGCCGATGAAGGACAAGAAAGGCTTCTGGCAGGCCGAGGTGACCAAGATGATCAAGGTCTATGGCGCGCCGATCGACGATGCCGATGTCGGCAAGATCGTCGATTACCTTGCCGCGACGTACTGACGGACGGCATCGCGCTCGCTTACCCTCCCCTACCCTCCAGGGGAGGGTACGGAAGAACGGCTAGTCGATCTTTTCTCCGCAGTAGATCCGACACACTCCGGCCATTTGACCGCGAAACGGGCAAAACCGGCAAAAGCGCCGCGAAGTTGAGCGGAATTCGGCGAAATGCCGATGTGGTTTGAGCTACCAAGCCCGCCACATTCCGCGTATCCTGTTAGGACCGAACCGGCCGGTTGGCGGGGACTGGCGGTTCGAGATCTCGGAGGAAGACCCGCGGAGAAGTCGTGATGGCTAAAGGTACGGTCAAGTGGTTCAACCCGACGAAGGGTTATGGATTTATCCAGCCTGCGTCGGGGGGCAAGGATGTGTTCGTGCATATCTCGGCAGTGCAGAAGGCCGGTTTGTCCACGCTGAACGAGGGACAGACGGTGGAATACGAAGAGATCGCAAACCGGGGCAAGACTTCCGCAGAGAACCTCAAAGTCTAAGCCCGCCAGCCTTTTGCGGCCTCCCGGATCATCTCCGGGAGCGGGCCAAGAAAATTTCAGAAGACGGCCAGTGCATTCGACGACAGGCGTTGCGACTGCACGAGGATAGCTATTTTTCCTGGAAAACCGCTCGTTCGACGCCACAGCAATGACAATCGCGACGGCATTTCGTCAGCCCACCGGCAACGGTGCGTCGCGCTTGATCTCTTCCATCACCGCATAGGTCCGCGTCTCGCGCACGCCCGGCATCGACAGCAGGGTCTCGCCGAGAAAGCGTCGATACGCGGCCATGTCGGCCAGCCGCGCCTTCACAAGATAGTCGAAGCCGCCGGCAACCATGTGACACTCCAGAACTTCAGGCGCGAGCTTCACCGCCCGCGCAAAGCGCTCGAAATTGTCGGGCGTGGTCTTGTCGAGCAGCACCTCGACGAACACCAGAAGACCGAGGCCAAGCCGGTGCGGATTGAGCCGCGCGCCATAGCCCTCGACGAAGCCTTCGCGCTGCAGGCGCTTCAAGCGCTCACCGATCGAGGTCGGCGACAACCCGATGCGCTCGGCGAGCTCGACATTGGCGATTCGTCCGTCGTCCTGCAGAATTGAGAGGATTTTCCGGTCGATTCGATCGAGTTCCATATCTTCTACGGCCAACCTGCTATCAATCTTCATTTCCTAAGGCAAATCGACTAGATTGTCTATCGAACAACGGTCACGCGGGCCTTATCCTGGATTTCAGACACAGGACACGCCATGCCGAACATCCCGCCGCCTTTCACCGCCCCCTACGCCCCTGACGATGCCGAGATCGCAGCAAAGCTGTTGCCGGCCTCGCACCTCACCCCGCCGCAGGAGGCGGGGATCGACCGCACCGCGACGCGGCTGATCGAGGCGATCCGCAAGCGCGACGACCGGCTCGCAGGGAATCTTGGCGGCGTCGAGGACATGCTGCGGGAGTTCGCGCTCTCGACCAAGGAGGGCCTCGCGCTGATGGTGCTGGCGGAAGCGCTGCTGCGCGTGCCGGACGCCCGCACCGCCGACCAGTTCATCGAGGACAAGCTCGGCGAGGGCGACTTCATCCATCACGAGACCAAATCCACGGCGTTCCTGGTCAATGCCTCGGCCTGGGCACTCGGCCTGTCCGCGCGGGTGATCCAGCCCGGCGAGACGCCCGACGGCACCATCGGCCGTCTCGTGAAGCGGTTAGGAGCGCCTGCGGTGCGCACCGCGACGCGCCAGGCGATGCGGCTGATGGGCAATCATTTCGTGCTGGGCGAGACCATCGAGCAGGCGCTGGAGCGGGGTCAGCCGCGCTCCGGTCAGAAGCCGCGCTATTCCTTCGACATGCTCGGCGAAGGCGCGCGCACGGCGGCGGATGCCAGGCGCTATTTCGATGCCTATGCCAGTGCGATTCTGACCATCGGCAAGGCTGCGGGGAGCAATCCCCTCCCCGACCGGCCTGGCATCTCGGTCAAGCTCTCGGCCCTGCATCCGCGCTTCGAGGCGATCAGCCGCGACCGCGTATTGACCGAGCTGGTGCCGCTGCTGCTGGATCTGGCGCAGCGCGCCAAGGCGTATGATCTCAACTTCACCGTCGACGCCGAGGAAGCCGACCGGCTGGAGCTGTCGCTCGACGTGATCGCGGCGACGCTCGCCGATGCGTCGCTTGCCGGCTGGGACGGATTTGGCCTCGCGATCCAGGCCTATCAGAAGCGCGCCGCGGCCGTGATCGACTATGTCGATGCACTCGCCCGCGCGCATGACCGCAAGCTGATGGTGCGCCTCGTCAAGGGCGCCTATTGGGACACCGAGATCAAGCGCGCGCAGGAGCGCGGGCTGGACGGCTATCCCGTATTCACGCGCAAGGCGATGACGGATCTCAACTTCGTCGCCTGCGCGTCAAAACTGCTGGCCTTGCGGCCGCGCATCTTCCCGCAATTCGCCACCCACAACGCGCTGACGGTCGCGACCGTGCTGGAGCTTGCGGCTGATGGCGGCAGCTTCGAGTTCCAGCGCCTGCACGGCATGGGCGAAGCGCTGTACGAGCAATTGGCAAAAGATCATCCTGACATCGCCTACCGCACCTATGCACCGGTCGGCAGCCATCGCGACCTGCTTGCCTATCTGGTGCGGCGCCTTTTGGAGAACGGCGCCAATTCCTCCTTCGTGGCGCAGGCCGCCGATTATCGCGTGCCGGTGCCCGCGCTGTTGCAGCGTCCGGCGGATGCGATCGTGCGGCCGCAAGCGGCGGCGCATCCCAAAATTCCGTTGCCGGACGATCTGTTCGCGCCGGAGCGGCGCAATTCGCGCGGGGTCGAGTTCGGCGCACGCGTGGCGCTCGAGCAATTGCTGACCGGCGTGAAGGCCGAAGCCGCGGACCTCAAGCCCATCACAGATGCAACGCCGGAGCAGGCCAATGCGGCTGTGGCAGCAAGCCGTGCCGGTTTCGCCGCCTGGAGCCGGACGTCGGCGGGAGCACGCGCGGCGGCGCTGGAGCAGGCCGCGCATCTGCTGGAGCGCCGCAGCGCCCATTTCATCGCGCTGCTCCAAGCCGAGGGCGGCAAGACGCTCGACGACGCGCTGTCGGAGCTGCGCGAAGCCGCCGACTTCTGCCGCTACTATGCCGCGCAGGGCCGCAAGCTGTTCGGCAGCGAGGCCGCGATGCCAGGCCCGACCGGCGAGAGCAATGTGCTCAGCCTGCGCGGCCGCGGTGTGTTCGTGGCGATCTCGCCGTGGAATTTTCCCCTGGCAATCTTCCTCGGCCAGGTCACCGCAGCGCTGATGGCCGGCAATTGCGTGGTGGCAAAGCCCGCCGAGCAGACGCCGCGCATCGCGCGCGAGGCCGTCGCCCTGCTGCACGAGGCCGGCATCCCCAATAGCGCACTGCAGCTCGTCACCGGCGACGGTCGCATCGGCGCGGTGCTGACCGCGCATGCGGACATCGCGGGCGTCGTCTTCACCGGCTCGACCGAGGTGGCGCGCTTGATCAACCGGACGCTTGCCGCCAAGGACGGGCCGATCGTGCCGTTAATCGCGGAGACGGGCGGCATCAACGCCATGATCGCCGATGCCACCGCGCTGCCCGAGCAGGTCGCCGACGATGTCGTCACCTCAGCCTTCCGCTCCGCCGGGCAGCGCTGCTCGGCGCTGCGGCTCCTGTTCGTGCAGGAAGACGTCGCCGACCGCATGATCGAGATGATCGCGGGCGCGGCGCGCGAGCTGAGGATCGGCGATCCCTCCGATGTCGCAACCCATGTCGGCCCTGTCATTGACCAGGAGGCCAAGCAGCGGCTCGATGCGCATGTCGCGCGGATGAAGACCGAGGCGAAGCTGCATTTTGCCGGCACCGCGCCGGAGGGCTGCTTCGTCGCGCCGCACATCTTCGAGCTCAAGGAGGCCGGCCAACTCACCGAGGAGGTGTTCGGCCCGATCCTGCATGTCGTGCGCTACCGCGCCGAAAACCTCGAGCGCGTGTTGCAGGCGATCCAACGCACCGGCTACGGCCTCACCCTCGGCGTCCACTCCCGCATCGACGACACCATTGAGGCCATCATCGACCGCGTCCAGGTCGGCAACATCTACGTCAACCGCAACATGATCGGCGCGGTGGTCGGCGTCCAGCCGTTCGGCGGCAACGGCCTGTCCGGAACCGGCCCCAAGGCCGGCGGCCCGCATTACCTCGCGCGCTTCGCCACCGAGCAGACGGTGACCATCAACACCGCCGCCGCGGGCGGCAACGCAGCACTGCTGGCGGGGGAGGAATAACGCCCTGCGCCTGGCGCCGTTGCATCCCGGTAAAACATCGGTCTAACTGCTCCCATCATCTGCCCGCGCCAATTCCAGCATGCGGGAAACGACTGAATCAAGGGAGCGACGCCGCGATGGATAAGGGCATTTTTGCCGGCCTGAAGGTTCTGGACTGCGCGAGCTTCATCGCAGCACCCGCGGCCGCGACCGTGCTGTCGGATTTCGGCGCCGATGTCATCAAGATCGAGCCGCCCGGCGCCGGCGACCCCTATCGCAACCTGCCGAACCTGCCCGGCTATCCCACCGGCGAGCACAATTTCGCCTGGCTGCTGGAAGCCCGCAACAAGAAGAGCATCGCGCTCGACCTTGCAAAACCCGAGGCGCAGGCCGTGCTCTACAAGCTGGTCGAGGAAGCCGACGTCTTCATCACCAACATGCCGCCACCGGTGCGCGCCAAGCTCGGCATCACCTATGACCATCTCGCCCATCTCAACGACCGGCTGATCTACGCCTCCTTCACCGGCTATGGCGAGAAGGGCGAGGAAGCCAACAAGCCGGGTTTCGACAGCAACGCCTATTGGGCGCGCTCCGGCCTGATGGACCTGGTCCGCGCCGACACCGACACCACCCCGGCCCGCTCGGTCGCCGGCATGGGCGACCACCCCTGCGCCATGGCGTTCTACGGTGCCATCGTCACCGCGCTGTATCAGCGCGAGAAGACCGGCAAGGGCTCGCATGTCGCCTCCAACCTGATGGCGAACGGGGTTTGGGCCGCCAGCGTGCTGGCGCAGGCCAAGCTCTGCGGCGCCAAGTTCGGCGAGCGCCGCCCGCGCGAGCGCGCGCTGAACGCGGTCGCCAACCACTATCAGTGCAAGGACGGCCGCTGGCTGATCCTGTCGCTGCTCAACGAGGAGAAGCAGTTCCCGACGCTGGCCAAATGCCTCGGACGCGAGGACCTGATCAACGACCCACGCTTCGCCACCAAGGCGGACCGCCACGCCCGCTCGGTGGAGCTGATCAAGATCCTGGACGAGACCTTCGCCACCCGGGACCTCGCCGAATGGCGCAAGATCCTCGACGGCAGCGGCCTCGTGTTCGGCGTCGTCGCCATTCTGGACGACATTCCCAACGACAAGCAGATGCTCGACAACGAAGTGCTGGTGCCGTTCGAGAACGACACCATGCTCACCATCAACAGCCCGATCTGGATCGACGGCGCCAAGAAGGTCCAGCCGCGCAAGCCGCCCGCCGTGGGCGAGCACAGTGACGAGATTTTGCGCGGGGCGGGATACGACGAGGCGGCGATCAAGCAGCTGCGATCGAAGGGGGCGGTCGGGTAAGGCGCGCCCTCGCGTCAACCTCCGTCATTGCGAGCGTAGCGAAGCAATCCAGACTCCCACCGCGGATGCATCTCTGGATTGCTTCGCTGCGCTCGCAATGACGATGCTGGTCGATCTCGCTATAACAATCGACAACACACCGCTCCCGCGAGGTCCCATGCCCAGCTACCGCCTGCACTACTTCCCCGAGTCCGGCAACAGCTACAAGCTGGCGCTGATGCTGACGCTTTGCGGCGAGACGTTCGAGCCGGTCTGGACCGATTTCGGCGGCGGCGTCACGCGCACGGCGGAGTGGCGCAAGGCCGTCAACGAGATGGGCGAGATTCCCGTGCTCGAGGTCGATGGCGTGAAGATGACGCAGACCGCGCCGCTGCTGCTCAAGCTCGCCGAGCAATACGGCCGCTTCGGCGCCGAGACCGAGGACGAGAAATTCGAGCTGCTGCGCTGGCTGTTCTGGGACAACCACAAGCTCACCGGCTACATGGCGACCTATCGCTTCATGCGCGCCTTCACCGAGAAGAACGACCCGCAGGTGCTGAAGCATTTCCGCCGCCGGCTCGAGGATTTTCTCGGCATTCTCGACGGGCATCTCCAGCACAATGCCTTCGCGATCGGTACGAAGCCGACGGTCGCCGATATCTCGATGATGGCCTATCTGCACTATCCCAGCGACGAGCACGGTTTCGATTTCGCCACGAGCCATCCCGCCATACACGCCTGGCTGGGCCGGATGGCCGCGCTGCCCGGCTGGAAGCCGGCCTATGAGCTGCTGCCGGGCAAGCGGATGACCAATCACGCGAAGTGAGGATTTCTTCTTTCCCCTCTCCCCGCACACGGGGAGAGGCGAAGAGACCTACCTCATCGACAGCCAGCCGAGCGTGAACAGGATCCCGCCGACGATGACGGCGACCGCAATCGCCCAGATGCTCACGCGCGCGCTGCCGGTGACCTGCTTGGCTTCCTCATTCCGCGCGATCTCGCGATTGCGCGCCTTGTTGGCATTGCCGGTGTCCGTCATGAATCATCCTAACGCGTCTTGATGAAGCACATGCCGATGCGGCGCGAGGCCGCGGCGGCCTGACAGGTGAGACCGTTAGCACAGGTCCATGACGTAAAACTCCTGTCCGGCGTTCCCGATCCCGCATCGGCCAAGGAACAATGCGCGCCCCAGCCGTCCTGGTACTCGCTTCCGGCAAGCTCGCTTTTGCCGCGGGTCTGCGGCCGGCTGGCAAATCCGCGTGAGAAATCAGGACGTTTGCCCGCGGCGAACGCGGTCAGGATGTCGCGGCGGCGGACCTGGTCGCCGAGGAAGTGCGGCGAAGCCGGCACGATGGTGGAATTGGACGGCTTGTCAGCCAGCCAGTCCACGCCGGGGAAATGGAAGCCGCCGATGCCGCGGGTCTGGTGGCAGCCGGCGCAGGTGACGTCATTGAGACGGCGCTGGAAGCCCGCCACCGAGCGGATGTTCTGCAGATCCCCGTGCGCGGCGGCCTGCTTCAGCGCCCCGACCACATCCCGATCGGTGAAGAGCTGATCGCTGCCCTCGCCCTTTCCCTCTCCTTGCATCATGCCGAACTCCGGCTGCAGTTCGGAGGCATCGAGTCCCGCAGGCGTCGGCACCACCGCAGCCTTGGCCAGGAATTTTTCCGGGATCAGCACCGTGCCGCGATCGAACTCGCGCAAATTCTCGGGCGCGAGCAGCCAGGCCTTGAAATCGCGCCGAAGCCCGTCGTCGGCGAGGATGCGGTCGCGGTCGATCTGGTTCTCCAGCACCGCTTCCGCGAACGTCTTCGTGGCCGCGTCGTACTTGAACACCTTGAGCAGATAGTCGGAGCGGAAGTCGTGCAGCGCCGATTTCGCGGCGACCGATATCTGGATGTTGGTCTCGATGCGGTCGAGCATCGCGTCGTCACGAGCGCCGATCAGCTCTTGCCAATTGCCGTTGTCGAGCCAGCGGCGTGCAATCTCCGCGCAGGTGATCGGCTTGCCGTTGGCGTCTGCCCGGCGTGCATCGCGCGCCTTCATCACCAGATTGAACGTCATCGGCAGCCGCGTCGCCGTCTTGCCGCCGTCGAAACGCGCAAGGCGATAGATCAGCCGGATCTCGCCGCAGGACTCCTCGCCGACATAAGCACGGTCCATGCGGTTGACGATGCCGGCCAGCACGAAACGCGTATCGGGGGATTTCAGATTGGTCCGATCGAACAGCTGCACGTCAAAGCCTTCGCCGACGCCGATCGTCTCGGTCGGCCAGGCGGCCTTCTGCCGCGCAATGTAACGGTCGAACTCCGCGTCGATCGCCGGCGGAATGTCCTTCAACTGCGGCAGCGACGCGGACAGCCGGTCGGTCGTCATCGAACCGCCCGCCTCACGCTCCGGCGCCACCAGGCGCGGGATCGTGAGAGCGTCGCCCTCGTCGAGCCTGCGCAAGAGATCGGGATCGGTGATGGCCGTGCCGCGCGTCAGCTGCGCGGTCTCCGCGGCCGGTAGCGAGGCAGCACCGCCGAACAACAGGGCGGCAGCAATGAGAATTCGCAACGCGCGGTTCATGCCTGAGGTAACACCGCTGCGGGATGCCTATTCAAGCAAAAAGGCGCTTCACATGGTGGTGAAGCGCCTCTTCGAAATCCGGATATCGATCGCTCAGCGCGAGACGATCAGCCCCTTGCTGGTGACGACGACCCAGCGGCCATCCTGGCGGCGGATCGCGTCGACACGGCCGACGCCGGGAATGGGATCGCCGGGATAGACCTCGTAGAGGCCGTCACGGCCCTCGATCAGCGCACCGCCATTGCCGGCGTTGCGCAGCCGCCAGCCTTCGATCGTCGGCAGACGGCCAACCTCGGTCTTGGGCGCGGCGGCCACCGGGGCCGGTGCGGCGGCGGTCGCAACCTGCTGGGCAGGCGCAATCGAGCCGGTGGTCTCCTTCGCGGGCGCTGCAGCCTGCGCGGGAGCGGCGGGCGACGTGGCGCGGAGCTTGTCGACGGTCTCGGACAGCTTTGCGATCCTGGCCATCGGCTCGGCCTGCGCCTTCTCGAGCTTGTCGAGGCGGTCATTGGCCCGATTGAACTGGCTGACGCCGGTCTTCGAGCTATGCTCGACATTGGCCTTCAGCGCGACGAGATCGGCATCGATCCGCGCCACCGAAGCATCGAGCGCGCTGGTGTCGGCGACCTGCACCGGCGCCTGGGCCGGGCTGGCGAAATGCATCATGCCGGCGGTCGCGAGCGCACCGCTGATCGCGCCGACGCTGGCGGCGATCGCCACCACCGCGGCCATGGCCGAGAGGCGGCGCTTGCCGCCGGCCTCGCGCGGCTCATCCGCCTTCACATGCGGGGCGAAATCCTCGCGGTCCCAGGAGCCGTTCCGCGAACGATCCGAGGGCGCCATGACGATGAGCTTGCCGGGCTTCGGCTCGGGCTTGGTCTCGGCCTTGGGTTCAACCCTGGCTTCGACCTTCGGCACCTCGAGCTTCGGCGGCTCGACCTTCACCGGATCCGGCTTGGGCGGCGCCTCGTGGTCGGGCGCGATCGACGGCGCGTCGATCCCGGCAGCCTCGACAGCCTGCGGCGCGGTCGTCCCGGCTTCGACGACGCTGTTATCCTGGGCAGCCTGCTCAGCCATTGGTTCGCTCACAGTTCAAATACTCCGCTCTGGATTGACCTTTTGGTAACTTTCATTGCTTGCGAAATCCTTACCTTGGGACCCGCTTACCGAAATTTTAGGGAGTTATCCGGGGCCGAATTGAGCCGGGAACATGGAACCGGTGTGGCGGGTGTGAAACAATTTGTAATCGGGACAAGATGAACGGCGGCGGAATGGGGTGAAGCATTGTGCCTCAACCCGTCATGCTGAGGTGCGAGCGGCGCGGTGCGTAGCA
>NZ_CAKZJO010000020.1 GCF_936943645.1 uncultured Bradyrhizobium sp.
CTTCCGCGAGTCCGTCTCTCACCGTGATTGCGGAAGCAGCCCCTCACCCCAACCCTCTCCCCGTGAGAACGGGGAGAGGGAGAACAAGCACCGATCGCGTGGCTCCCTCGCAAGTCCAGTTGCCACGACGCATGGCGCCCTTTATCAAAACAGATGTGAGCGAATAGGGCCGGCTGGACGGGTTGGCTGCATCTTTCGGGCGTTGCATGCGGTTTACCTCCCTGGTCATCGAGCTCATTCGCGCCCGGCCGCGGCTGATCGTGTGGATCGCCGTGCTGCTCCAGGCCGCAATGTGGCTGTTCGTGGCCGTGGTGTTCTACCGCAGCCCGCCCGGCACCCTCGCAACGCTCCTCGCCTTTGGACGCGAATATCAGGTCGGCACCGATCTCGGTCCGCCCTTGCCGGTCTGGCTCGCCGACATCGCCTATCGCGCCGCGGGCGGCCACATGTTCGGCGTCTATGTGCTCGCCCAGCTCTGCGAGATCGCCACCTTCATCGCGCTCTATCATCTGTCCCGCGCCGTGGTCGGCTCGCAGCAGGCGGTGCTCGCCGTGCTCCTGACCATGACGGTGCTCGCCTTCTCCTCATCGGCGCTCGACTTCGGCCCTCTCGTCCTGGCCCGGCCGCTCTGGGCGCTGCTGCTGCTGCACTCCTGGCAGATCATCGGCCAGCGCCGCGGCAATGCCTGGTTCGCCTGGTCGATCGAGGCCGGCCTGTTGCTGCTGACGACGCCCGCGGCGATCTTCCTGCTGCTCCTGCTCGTCGTCTTCGCGCTCTCGACCGCCGGCGGCCGCCGCACGCTGCGCGCGCTCGATCCGCTGTTCGCTTTGATCGTCGTGGCGGTGCTGGCGCTGCCCTATGCGGTCTGGCTGATGCGGGCCGAGACACTGGTTCTGCCGACCCTGCCTGAGGTCGCCGAGCTGAAGGCGCGCGCGGTTCACGCGGCCTGGCTGCTCGGCGGCCTCGTGCTCGGGGCCGCCGCGATTCCGGCGCTGACCTTCCTCAACACCGGCCTGTTCGTCGCCAAGGGCGAGGAGGCGCCGATCATCTATCGTCCGCCGGTCGAGCCGCTCGCGCGCAATTTCGTCTACTTCTTCGCGCTGGCGCCGGCGCTCGGTGCGGTCCTGATCTCGGGCCTGCTGGGTCTCGATTCCGTCGTGGGCGGAGCCGGTGCCGTGCTGGTCCTGTCCGGGCTTGCCGTGGTCGTCGCGGCCGGCGACCTCATCGCGATGCGCCGCGCGCGCATGCTGCGCATGGTGTGGGCTGCCGCCGTCGTCGCGCCGGCCGCCGGCGTGGTGCTCGCCGTGCTGTTCCTGCCCTGGACCGGGGCCAACGAAATCGCGACCTCGATGCCCGCGCGCGCGATCTCGGATTTCTTCGACGAGAGCTTCGCCCGCCGAACCAACCACCGCCTGCGCGCGGTCGCCGGCGAGACCCAGCTGGCGAGCCTGATCACGCTGCATTCGGGGCGACCGCATCTCTTCATCGACGCGAACCCTGCGCGGACGCCATGGATGAATCAGACCAAGTTCAGCGAGACCGGCGGCGTCGTGGTCTGGCGCGCCTCCGATACCGCCGGCACGCCGCCGCCCGACATCCTCGCGCGTTTCCCCGGCATCGTGCCGGAAGTGCCGCGCGCCTTCGAATGGCTGGTGACCGGGCGCCAGCAGCTCCTGCGCATCGGCTGGGCCATCGTGCGGCCGAAGGGGACGTAGGCAGGTCTCGTGCCCCGGACGCTGCGCAACGCCTTTTCGGCGGTGCGCTGCAGAGCCGGGGCCCATCCCCCCACATGACGCTGTGTTGCTTTCTGGGTCCCGGCTCTGCGGCGCGTCACTACGTGCCGTACCGCGTCCGGGACGCGAGAGCCTGTTAGCCCTACGAGAGCCTGACGCGGTCTCTCCGCCGTCATTGCGAGGAGCCCTTGCGACGAAGCAATCCAGAATCTTTCCCCGGAGAGATTCTGGATTGCTTCGCTTCGCTCGCAATGACGGGGAGGGAGTATTCCGCCCCTCACCAACCCGCTACCCTACTGCAGCGCGCTATCCCGCCAGCACCTTCGCGATCGCGCGCAGATCCTGCCAGGCCAGCCGCTTGTAGGACGGCGAGCGGAGCAGATAGGCCGGATGGAACGTCGGCAGCGCGCGGATGGTGCGCCCGCCCGTCTCGTAGTCGAACCAGCGCCCGCGGGTGCGCATGATGCCCTCGCGCGTTCCGAGCAAGGTCTGGGTCGAGGGATTGCCGAGCGTCACCAGCACGTCGGGATTCACCAGCTCGATCTGGCGCTGGATGAAGGGCAGGCACACTTGCGTTTCCTGCGGCGTCGGTGTGCGGTTGCCGGGCGGCCGCCAGGGTATCACGTTGGCGATGTAGGCGGTGCTGCGGTTGAGGCCGATCGCGCCGATCATGAGATCGAGTAGCTTGCCGCTGCGTCCGACGAAGGGCAGGCCTTCGATATCCTCGTCGCGGCCCGGCGCCTCGCCGACGAACATGATGCGCGCCTGCGGATTGCCGTCGGCGAAAACCAGCCGCGTCGCGGTGTGCTTCAGCGCGCAGCCCTCGAAATTCTGCATCAGCTCGCGCAGCGCCTCCAGCGTCGGCGCGGTGCGCGCCGCCTCGCGCGCCGAAGCGATGGCGATGTCGGGTGCAGGAGCGGCCTCGCCGCGCATCACCGCCGGCGCGGCCACCGGCCGAGGCGCCTCGGCTGGCGCGACGCGCGGGGCCGGCGGTGGCGCATCGATTTCCGCCAGGCGGTCTATCGGTTCCTCCGCGAGCGCGCAGTCGACTCCCGCCTCCAGATAGAAGGCAAGCAGCTCGCGGACAGTGGGGGCGGGTTCGGGGGTCATGGAAAGTCAGACTTTTATATCACTTTGGGGCGCCTTGCATCCCAGCGAAACGCATTTCCGCTGTTGTCCTGCCCGGAAAAATCGGAAACAAGGGGGCCGCAAACGACCGAGGACCGTCTCAAGGGCTGAGATCAGATGAGCACCGAAGAACTTCCCCCGCGCGAATCCATGGAATTCGACGTCGTCATCGTCGGCGCCGGCCCCTCCGGCCTGTCCGCCGCGATCCGGCTGAAGCAGCTCAATGCCGATCTCAATGTCGTCGTGGTCGAGAAGGGCTCCGAGGTCGGCGCGCATATTCTCTCCGGCGCGGTGATCGATCCCGCAGGTCTCGACAAACTGGTCCCGGACTGGCGCGACGATCCCGATTGCTCGCTCAAGACCCAGGTGAAGGACGACCGCTTCTTCTGGTTCACCGAGACTGGCGCGATCAAGCTGCCGAACTTCATCATGCCGCCGCTGATGAACAATCATCATTGCTACATCGGCTCGCTCGGCAATGTCTGCCGTTGGCTGGCGCGGAAGGCCGAGGCGCTCGGCGTCGAGATCTATCCGGGCTTTGCCGCCGCCGAGGTGCTCTATGACGAGGCGGGCAACGTCAGGGGTATCGCCACCGGCGACATGGGTATCGGCCGTGACGGCAAGCCGAAGGACTCCTTCACCCGCGGCATGGAATTGCTCGGCAAGTACACGCTGTTCGCGGAAGGCGCGCGCGGCAGCCTGACCAAGCAGCTCATCGCGAAATACGCGCTCGACGCCAAGAGCGAGCCGCCGAAATTCGGTATCGGCCTCAAGGAAGTCTGGCAGATCGATCCCGCCAAGCACCAGAAGGGTCTCGTCCAGCACGCAGTCGGCTGGCCGCTGGGCAACGACACCGGCGGTGGCCTGTTCTTCTACCATTACGACGAGAACCTGGTGTCGATCGGCTTCGTCGTCCACCTCAACTACAACGACCCCTATCTGTCGCCGTTCGACGAGTTCCAGCGCGTCAAGAACCATCCGGCCGTGCGCTCGACGCTCGAAGGCGGCAAGCGGCTGGCCTATGGCGCGCGCGCCATCACCGAAGGCGGCTACCAGTCGGTGCCGCGGCTGAGCTTCCCCGGTGGCGCGCTGATCGGCTGCGCTGCCGGCTTCGTCAACGTGCCGCGCATCAAGGGCGTGCACAACGCGATGGGCACCGGAATGCTCGCCGCCGAGCATGTGAGCGCCGCGCTGGCTGCGGGCCGCGCCAACGACGAGCTCGTCGAATACGAAAATGCCTGGCGCGACTCCGTCGTCGGCAAGGACCTTTACCCCGTCCGCAACGCCAAGCCGCTCCTGTCGAAGTTCGGCACCTTTATCGGCGCCGGGCTCGGCATCTTCGACATGTGGTGCAACACGCTGTTCGGCGCCTCGCTGTTCGGCACCCAGTCCCATGCCAAGGCCGACCGCGCCACGCTCGACGCGGCGAAGAGCCACGCTCCGAAGAACTACCCGAAGCCGGACGGCAAGATCTCCTTCGACAAGCTGTCCTCGGTCTTCCTGTCCAATACCAACCATGAGGAGGACCAGCCGGTCCATCTCAAGGTCACGGACATGAGCCTGCAAAAGACCTCCGAGCACGACGTCTTCGCCGGTCCTTCGAATCGCTATTGCCCCGCCGGCGTCTACGAGTGGGTCGAGGAAGGATCGAGCCCGCGTTTCCAGATCAACGCCCAGAACTGCGTCCACTGCAAAACCTGCGATGTGAAGGACCCCAACGGTAACATCACCTGGGTTCCGCCGGAGGGCGGCGGCGGCCCGAACTACGAGGCGATGTAAGAACCGGCCGGACGGGCGGGCCCCGATCACACAAAGGTGGTCCGGCGCACGTTCGCGTGAGGAGTGGGGCGCGGCCACCGGTCGCGGCCACGATAAGGCCATAGTGGCGGCGTCTTGGGGCTGCTCTTGACCTGTAACCGGCCGATTTGGGGCGTGCGGAGGGGGACGTCCGGTCCGAATCCTTGCGGCGACGCGCCAAAAGCGGCATTGTCGGCCTGACGGTTCCGGGTCCGGATGCCTCCGGCCGCGTTCGCATGCGATACGGCCCTCTGCTGCAAACCCAGGCACTACCAACTCAAGGCGAGCCCTGATGTTTTCAAATCGTTTCAACCGCTGGACTGTTGCCGCCATCGCCCTCATGGGCACAGCGATGGCAACCGTCCCCGGCAGGGTCCTGGCGCAGACGCCGGATCATCCCTCCGATACGGCGGCGCAGTTTCCGACCCGGAACGATCTGAAGTCGCTCACCACCGCCGGCAGCTATCTGGCCGCCCGCCATGCCAGCGTCGAGCGCGACGCGGCTTCCGCCGCCGCGTTCTACCGCTCGGCGCTGCGCACCGATCCGAAGAACAACGAGCTGCTCGACCGCGCCTTCATCTCCTCGGTCGCCGATGGCGACATCGAGGAAGCCGTCAAGCTCGCCGAGCGCATCCTCACCATCGACAAGACCAATCGCGTCGCGCGTCTCGTCGTCGGCGTCCATGACCTCAAGGTGAAGAAGTACGCGGCCGCGCAGACCAACATCAACCAGTCGATCCGCGGTCCGATCACCGACCTCGTCGCCACCCTGCTGTCGGGGTGGGCCGCCTACGGTGCGGGCGATGCCAAGGGCGGTGTTGCCACCATCGACAAGCTGGCGGGACCCGAATGGTATCCGCTGTTCAAGGACCTCCACGCCGGCATGATCCTCGAGCTCTCCGGCAAGGAGAAGGACGCCGGCGCCCGCTTCGAGCGCGCCTACAAGCTCGACGATTCCATGCTGCGCGTGACCGAGGCCTATGCGCGCTGGCTGTCGCGTAACAAGGATTCCGCCGCCGCAACCAATGTCTATCAGGCCTTCGACAAGAAGCTCGCGCGCCATCCGCTGATCCAGGAGGGCCTGCGTGAGACCAAGGCCGGCAAGAAAATGCCGCCGCTGGTCGATTCCGCGCAAGGAGGCGCTGCCGAAGCGCTCTACGGCATCGGCGCGACGCTGACCCGCCGCGGCGGCGAGGACCTGGCGCTGGTCTATCTCCAGCTCTCGCTCTACCTGCAGCCGACGCATCCGCTCGCGCTGCTTTCGCTCGCCGATCTCTACGAGTCGGTGAAGCGGCCGCAGATGGCGATCAAGGTCTATGAGCGCGTGCCGGCGAGCTCGCCGCTGAAGCGCAACGCGCAGATCCAGCTCGCCATCGACCTCGATTCCGCCGACCGGACCGACGAGGCGATCAAGATCCTCAAGGGCGTCACCGCGGAGGATGGCAAGGACCTCGAAGCCATCATGGCGCTCGGCAACATCGAGCGCGGCCGCAAGAAATTCGGCGATTGCGGCGCGACCTACTCGCGCGGCATCGACGCGCTGACACCCGGCAACGACAAGGCCAACAGCGTCTGGTACTATTATCGGGGCATCTGCGAGGAGCGCTCCAAGGAGTGGGCCAAGGCCGAGGCCGACATGAAGAAGGCGCTCGAGCTGCAGCCCGACCAGCCGCATGTGCTCAACTATCTCGGCTATTCCTGGATCGACCAGGGCGTGAACCTCGACGAAGGCATGAAGATGATCAAGCGCGCCGTCGAGCAGCGTCCCGACGACGGCTATATCGTCGACTCCCTCGGCTGGGCCTATTACCGCATCGGCAATTACGAAGAGGCGGTGAAGAACCTCGAGCGTGCGATCGACCTCAAGCCGGAAGATCCGACCATCAACGATCACCTTGGCGATGCCTATTGGCGCGTCGGCCGCACGCTGGAAGCCAAATTCCAGTGGGCGCACGCCCGCGATCTCAAGCCCGAGCCGGAGGAGCTTCCGAAGATCGAGGCCAAGATTGCCAACGGGCTCGCTGACGACAATTCGAACTCTTCGGCCGCGCAGGCGGAAAAGAAGAAGGACGACGGCAAGGGCGGCTAGTCTTAAGTGAAGTTGGGGGCGTTTCGCCGATGCCGGCGTTGATTGAAGAAGGACGGGCGAAGGTCAATTTGAGCCTTCGCGTCGTCGGCCGTCGTGCCGACGGCTATCATGATCTCGAAAGCGTTGTTGCGTTTGCCGACTGCGCCGACCGGCTGACGCTGGAGCCGGGTGGCGAGCTGAAGCTCACCACCACCGGGCCGCTGGCCGCGGCCTGCGGCGATGCCTCCGACAATCTCGTGTTCAAGGCCGCCAGGCTGCTGGCCGAGGCGGTGCCGAACCTGAAGCTCGGCGCGTTCGCGCTCGACAAGGTGCTCCCCGTGGCAGCCGGCATCGGCGGTGGCTCGGCCGACGCCGCGGCGGCGCTGCGGCTCCTGGCGCGTCTCAACGATCTGTCGCTCGATGATCCCCGCCTGCAGAAGGTCGCGCTCGCCACCGGCGCCGACGTGCCGGTGTGCCTGTTCTCGCGCGCTTGCGACATGACCGGCGTTGGCGAGCAGCTGTTGCCGCTCAAGCTGCCGAGCATGCCCTGCGTGATGGTCAATCCCCGCGTGCCGGTCGCCACCAAGGACGTATTCAAGGAGCTCGGCCTGCGTAACGGGGAGCTCCTGGTCGGTGCCACCTCGGTGCTCCAGGCTCCGGCCTGGCCGGAAGAGGGCGGATCAATCGTCGATTGGGTCGATGTTCTCGAAAGCGTTCCCAACGATCTCGAAGCGCCTGCATTGCGGATCGAGCCGGTGATCGGCGAGGTGCTGGATGCCCTTCGCGACTCCGCCGGCGTCAAGCTCGCCCGCATGTCCGGCTCGGGTGCGACCTGCTTTGCGATCTATGGCGCGGCCAACGAAGCGCATGCTGCCGCCGAAAAGATCCGCCGCGATCACCACGGCTGGTGGGTGCATGCTGGGACGTTGAGCTAGCTGGCTTCGCGATCACGGTGCCGTAGGGTGGGCAAAGGCGCTCTTGCGCCGTGCCCACGATCTGTTCATGGTCGCAAGAAAGTCGTGGGCACGCTTCGCTTTGCCCACCCTACGGCAGCAGAGCTAACCCGCGCTTTCCTCGTCGAGCCCCAGAAACCGCCGGATCTCGCCCAGCACCTCGTCCGGCTTGTCGTGCTGCAGCCAGTGGCCGGCGCCGGCGATGGTCTCGATGCGCGCGTTCTGGAAATAGCGCTCCAGGCCTGCCGTCCTGGCGCCGGCGAGAAAGCTTTCGCCGGCATTGAGCAGCAGCGTCGGGCAGGCGATGCGGGACCACAGCGCGACGTGATCGTCCGGCCAGAGCCGGTGCGGCGCCGAGGCGCGCTGATAGGGATCGAACTTCCAGCTATAGGTACCGTCCTCGTTCCGTCGCGCGCCGTGCGTCGCAAGATGCAGCGCAAGGTCGCGGGCGAGGCGCTTGTTGTGAAGCACCATCTGCGCGGCGGCGGCTTCGAGGGTCGCATAACGGCGCGGCGTGCGGTCGTGAAGCTTGTCGAGCTGAGTGACCCATTTGCCGATGCGCTCATGCGCCGGCGGTTTCGGCGTATCCGGCAGCATGGTGACGCCGTCGAGCACGACCAGCTTCCTGACCTGCTCGGGAAACGACCCTGAAAAGATCAGGCTCACCATGCCGCCCATCGAATGGCCGATCAGAGCGACCTCCGGCGCTGCGATGACGCGGAGGAGCTGGGTGAGATCGTAGACATATTCGGTCAGGGCGTAGCTGCCGCCGCGGGTCCAGTCGGAATCGCCGTGGCCGCGCAGATCCGGTGCGACCACGTGGAAATGCGGTTGCAGCGACCGGGCGATGACGTCCCAGCTTCGGCAATGATCGCGGCCGCCATGAACCAGGATGAGAGGAGGCGCGCTCTCATTGCCCCAATCGGCGTAATGCAGCTTGAGGCCATGGGACTCGTAAAAGCAGCTTTTCGGGGCGGGCATCGCGGCGCTATCCATTCGCGGGCCGCCGGACCAGTGCGAGCGACAGGCCGAGACCCGCGATGAAGACGCCGGAGCCCTGGGTGAGCCGCCGCATCAGCTGCGGCCGTCCGATCAGCTGCGTGCGTGTTGCGGAGGCCATCAGCACCACGACGATGTCGGCGAGCGTGTTCAGCGCGACCGAGATCGCACCCAGCATGATGAATTGCAGCGTGGGGCTCGCTCCCGCGGGATCGAGGAACTGCGGGATGAAGGCGAGGAAGAATGCGGCGGTCTTCGGGTTCAGTGCCTCGACCAGCACGCCGTCGCGGAACGCGCGTTTGTCGCCGGTGCTTTCGCTCTCCAGCGACAGCGCGCGGCCGGCGCTGCGAAACGTCCTGATGCCGAGCCAGACCAGATAGAGCGCGCCGACGAACTTCACGGCGGCGAACAACTCGGCGCTCGCCAAGATGATCGCGGAGATGCCGAGGCTGCCGGCGACGACATGAACCAGCCCGCCCAGCGCCGTGCCCGCGGTTGATGCAAAACCGCTCGCCCGCCCCTCCGACAAGGTCCGCGCGGCGACATAGAAGATGCCGGGGCCGGGAACGGCGGCAATGACACAGGCGGCGGCCAGGAACAGCCAGAAATTGGTTTCGATCATCCTGTTTTCGTAGCGGAGCGGGCCGCGATTGCAAGGGCTCTCGCTCAAAGGCCGCTGGCGCAAAGCGCTCTCGTTTAGCCCGTACGGCGGAAGATCACGCTGGCATTCACGCCGCCGAAGCCGAAACCGTTGGAGATGGCGTGTTGCATCGGCATCGGCCGCGCGCTGCCTGCGACGATGTCGATGCCGTCAGCGCCCGCATCGGGGTCTTCCAGGTTGAGTGTCGGCGGCGCGATCTGGTCGCGCAGGGCGAGCACGGTGAAGATCGCCTCGAGGCCCCCGGCGGCGCCGAGCAGATGGCCGGTGGCGGATTTGGTCGCGCTCACGGCGATGCCGCGATCGCGGCCGAACAGCGCGGCGATCGCGCCGAGCTCGCTCTCGTCGCCGGCCGGCGTCGAGGTCGCATGCGCGTTGAGATGCTGCAGATCAGCGGGTGCAAGCTTGGCCTGCCGGAGCGCGATCTCCATGGCGCGGCGGGCGCCCTCGCCATCGGGCGGGCCCGACGTCATGTGATAGGCATCCGCGGTGGTGCCGTAGCCGACGATCTCCGCGAGCGGCGTCGCGCCGCGCGCCAGGGCGTGCTCGCGCTCTTCGACCACCAGGATGCCGGCACCTTCGCCCATCACAAAACCGTCGCGCTTGCGATCGAACGGGCGCGAGGCGCGCGCGGGCTCCTCGTTGAATCCGCTCGACAGCGCACGCGCCGCGGCAAAGCCGCCGAGGCTGACGATATCGATGCAGGCCTCCGCGCCGCCGCAGATCGCGACATCGGCTTCGCCGCTGCGGATCATGCGCGCGGCATCACCGATCGCCTGCACGCCGGCGGCGCAGGCGGTGACCGGCGTACCCAGCGCGCCCTTGTAGCCGTATTTGATCGAGACGTGGCCGGCGGCGAGATTGGCGAGGAAGGAGGGAATCGTGAACGGCGAGAGCCGGCGCGCGCCGCGCTGCTCGGTGATGCGCACCGCCTCCGCCATCGCCGGGAAACCGCCGACGCCCGAGCCGATGATCGTTGCCGTGCGCTCCAGCGCGCTTGCATCCTCCGGCGTCCATCCGGCCTGTGCGACCGCTTCGGCCGTCGCGAGCAGGGCGAACAGGATGAAGCGGTCCATCTTGCGCTGGTCTTTTGGCGCGGCCGCTTGCGCGGGATCGAAGCCGCCGTCGGCATCATCGGCCTTGTTGGGCACGCGGCCGGCAATGCGTGCCGGCAGCGCCTGCGCCCATTCCGGCAACGGGCGCAGCCCGCTCTGACCGGCCAGAAGCCGGCGCCAGGACAGCTCGACACCGCATGCCAGCGGCGACACCGCGCCCATTCCCGTCACGACGATACGACGCATGTCTAGTCTCCCGCCGGCGCGACGGCCGGGTTCATGGCCTTGAGCGAAGCGATGCGCTTGCGCATTCCGCGGCTGGCGCGCGGCCCTGCAATCGCGACCGTGTTGGCGAGCGTGATGGGCTGCTTGCTGCCGGCGTCGACGACCACGGGATCGAGCGGGCGGACGCCGTCGCGGCTC
The DNA here is from genome assembly GCF_936943645.1 of uncultured Bradyrhizobium sp. Lineage (GTDB taxonomy): Bacteria > Pseudomonadota > Alphaproteobacteria > Rhizobiales > Xanthobacteraceae > Bradyrhizobium. Next base: position 10,815 of record NZ_CAKZJO010000020.1, read on the forward strand.
GCCAGCAGAATGGATTCGCCCCGAGGGGCGAGATGCCTGTTGCCCCAGGCCAGCAGCGCCGCAATGACGGGAAAGAAATCCCGCGCCTTGTCCGTCAGCACATATTCGTAACGCGGCGGCCGCTCATGATAGCGGCAGCGCACGAACATGCCCGATGCCGTGAGATGGGCCAGACGCCGCGATAGGATGTTCGGCGCGATGCCGAGATTTTGCGAGAACTCGTCGAACCTGGTCGCGCCCTGAAACGCATCGCGCAGGATCAGGATGCTCCACCATTCGCCGACCGTCTCGACGGCGCGGCCGACCGGGCATTCCAGGATCGAGGGGGATTTCGGCTGCATGGCGGGAAGCTAGGATAGTAACTTGCAAAATGCAAGTCACTGGATGGACAGCAGTCGTACGGGTGGAGCCTGCAGCGAGAATCCCGCGGTGAGGATATGGAGATAAAGCTGGCAGGCGGATGCGCGACGGAAGCGCGTGCGGAACCGCTCTCGTGCCCCGGACGCAGCGCAGCGCTCCCGGCGATGCGGAGCATCGTCCGGAGCGGTGCGCTGCAGAGCCGGGGCCCATCGTGCCGATCTCTGGGTACCGCGTGGGTCCCGGCTCGCAGGAGCGTCGCACGCTGCAGCGCGTTCGGGACACGAGGAAGGGAGCGCTGCACTTTGCTCCGTCATTGCGAGCGCAGCGAAGCAATCCAGACTGTGTCCGCAGAGGGTTTCTGGATTGCTTCGTGGAGCCTGTCATCGGGCCGCGCTTTGCGCGGACCCGGTGGCTCGCAATGACGATGAGGGGACAGTCGGCGCCTAACTCACCGCTGTCGTCCCTGCGAAAGCGGGGACCCATAACCACGGGAAGGAGTTTGGCGAAGACCGCTCGTTGTCGGTACTGACGCCGGGCTCTCTCGATGGATCACGCGGTATGGGTCCCTGCTTTCGCAGCGACGACAGCGCGTGCTCGGTTGTCAGTCGTTCAATGCGACCGTGCCAGGCAGAACGCCACGACCTGCTCCAGCGCGCTCTTCATCGGCGAGGACGGGAACAGCGCCAGCGCGTCGACGGCCATGGCGCCGTAATGCTGGGCGCGGCTCAGCGTGTCCTCGAGTGCACGGTGCTTGTTCATCAGCCCGATGGCGTGGTCGAGGTCGCTGTCGCCGATCTCGCCGCGCTCGAGCGCGCGAATCCAGAACGCGCGCTCGGTGTCGTTGCCGCGGCGGAAGGCGAGCACCACGGGGAGCGTGATCTTGCCCTCGCGGAAATCGTCGCCGGTGTTCTTGCCGAGCTTGGCGCTCTTGCCGCCGTAGTCGAGCACGTCATCGACGAGCTGGAAGGCGATGCCGAGATTCATGCCGAACGAGCGGCAGGATGTCTGCTCGGCCTTCGGGCGGTTGGCGATGACGGGGCCGACCTCGCAGGCAGCTGCGAACAGCTCCGCGGTCTTGCCGCGGATCACGGCGAGATATTCGTCCTCGGTGGTGGCGGTGTTCTTGGCGGCGGCGAGCTGCATCACCTCGCCCTCGGCGATGGTGGCGGCGGCCGCGGAGAGGATGTCGAGCGCGCGCAGCGAGCCGACCTCGACCATCATGCGGAACGCCTGTCCGAGCAGGAAGTCGCCGACCAAGACGCTCGCCTCGTTGCCCCAGAGCATGCGGGCTGACAGCTTGCCGCGCCGCATCTCGCTCTCGTCGACGACGTCGTCGTGCAGGAGCGTGGCGGTATGCATGAACTCGACGCTGGCGGCGAGCTTGATGTGGCCGTCGCCGGTGTAGCCGGCGAGGTTGGCCATGGCGAGCGTCAGCATCGGGCGCAGGCGCTTGCCGCCCGAGGAAATCAGATGGTTGGCCACTTCCGGGATCATGGTCACGTCCGAACCGGTCCGCGACAGGATCGTGGCGTTGACGCGCTCCATGTCAGGGGCGACAAGGGCCACCAGCTCTTCGATCGACGCGCCGGGAGTTTCGAAAGGTACGATGACGGCCACGCCGGTCTCCAATATTTGCCCCGGAAGGGCTATTCTGACGGAAAGACAATAGAAACTGGCGGCGGATGCGGCAAGTGCTGTGGAACCATTGACATTTGCCTCTTAACCCCTTTCAGGCAGGAGACCTCCCGTTTTGCGCGAACTGGTTCGGACCAACGACATGGTGCTGGTGTCGGCGATCGGCGCGCTGCTCGACGGCGCCAACATCCATCATCTGGTGCTGGATCAGAACATGAGCATCATCGAGGGATCGCTCGGCATTTTACCGCGGCGGATCCTGGTTCACGAGGACGACGCCCAGGAGGCGCGGGCGCTCCTCGCCGAAGCCGGCCTCAGCCACGAACTGCGCGGCGATGAGTGAAGCCGCAAATTTGACCGAGGACGCCTTTCTCGGCGGGCAGCTGCGCCTGAGGCAGAAGCGGAGCGGCCATCGCGCCGGGCATGATGCCATCCTGCTTGCAGCCGCGACCGAGGCCCGGGCAGGGGACCGCGTGGTCGATTTCGGCGCCGGTATCGGCACGGCCGGGCTGGCGCTGGCCCGCCGCATTCCCGGTATCAGGCTCGGCCTGGTCGAGATCGATCCGGAGCTGGCGGGGCTTGCGCGCGACAACGCGGCGGCGAATGCGATCGCCGCCGAGACCATCGTGCTCGACGTCACGGCCGATGCCGAGGCCTTTGCCTCACATGGGCTGTCGCCCGACAGCGTCGACGCGGTGCTGATGAATCCGCCGTTCAACGATTCCGTTCGGCATCGCGGTTCGCCGGATCAGGCGCGTCACACCGCGCATGTGGCGACAGCGGAGACGCTGAATGCGTGGGTGCATGCAGCGCGGCGCGTCCTCCGATCAAACGGCGCGCTGACATTGATCTGGCGTGCCGACGGAATCGCCGACGTCCTCGCGGCGCTGTCGCGCGGCTTCGGGAGCCTTGCGATCCTGCCGGTGCACGGCGAGGCGGGGCGGCCCGCGATCCGCGTGCTGGTGCGTGCGATCAAAGGCAGTCGGGCCCCGACGCGGTTGCTGCCGGGCCTCATGCTCAACGACGAGTCAGGCGTGTCAAAAAAAGAGATGACGGAGATCTTGGAGGGGAGAGCGGCCTTGCCGCTGGTGGAACCGTGACGGCCTACTGGGGAAGCGATTCCGACTGCTGCTCTTGCGGGGTCGTCAGGCGGATCGCCATGAACAGCGCACCGATCAGCAGCATCAGCAGGTAGATTTTCATGGTGTTCTCCGCTGCCTCATTGCAGCCTCCAGGCGGAAAATCTGCAAAACACGTTCCAGGCACTTCCAATGACAGTCGCGTGATAAGAAATGGTTAATCAGAGGTAACGGCATGGCCGAACAATTGAACGATCGTGAGAGTTCCGGCCTGGCCGACAAGCTCATGCAATATTTGCCGGCGCGCTTCCGTCCCGGCACCGCGGTGGTGCCGGTGGTGCGGCTGTCGGGCGTGATCGGCGCGGTGACGCCGCTGCGTCCGGGCATGACGCTCGCAGGTGTCGCCAAGGTGCTGGAGCGTGCGTTCTCGTATCGTCACGCCAAGGCGGTGGCGCTGGTGATCAATTCGCCAGGCGGCTCGCCGGTGCAATCCCGCCAGATCTATCTGCGCATCAAGCAGCTCGCGGCGGAGAAGAAGCTGCCGGTGCTCGTGTTCGTCGAGGACGTCGCAGCCTCCGGCGGCTACATGATCGCCTGCGCGGGCGACGAGATCATCTGCGATCCCTCCTCGATCCTCGGCTCGATCGGCGTGGTCGGCGGCAGCTTCGGTTTCCAGGACGCGATCAAGCGGCTTGGCATCGAGCGGCGGCTCTATACCGCCGGCGCGCACAAGGCGATGCTCGATCCCTTCCTCCCCGAAAACCCCGACGACGTCGCCAAGCTGAAGGCGATCCAGCGCGAGATCCACCAGATCTTCATTTCGCTGGTGAAGGACAGTCGCGGTGCGCGCCTCAAGGGCTCTGACGACACCCTGTTCACGGGAGAATACTGGGCCGGCGAGAGCTCGGTCGCGCTCGGGCTTGCCGACAGCATCGGCGATCTCCGCTCAACTCTTCGTGCCCGCTATGGCGAGAAGGTTCTCACCCCCGTGATCGCGCAGCCGACCGGGCTGCTCTCCGGCCTTTTGGGCCGGAAATCCCCCGGCGCGGGGCAACTTTCGGCCATGGAATCAATGGCCGGCCTGCCGGACGATCTGATCTCGGCGGTCGAGACGCGGGCGATTTGGGCGAAATTCGGGTTCTAGGCCGAGCCCTCCCGCGCCATTTGGTCCTTGCGACGCCGATTGCGGCGCAGGGCGGAGTGCGCGAGAATAATCGTGGGGGCTGAGCATTGAACAAGGATCGACAGATGCCGCCGTTCGTCGCTTTCGCGGGCGTCCTGGGCGGGCTTGCCGTGGTCCGCTGGGCCTACAAGACCGCTGTCAGGATCAATGAGGAGCTGGAGGAGATGCGCCTGTCGCGCGTCGCCGAGGCCGCCCATATGGGGAATATTCAGACACTGAAGCGTGACCCCGTGACCGGAGCTTACCGGCCGGGGTAGTTGCCTGATTCCGTACGGACGGTGCGCTCCCTCTCCCGCTTGCGGGGGAGGGTTGGGGAGGGGGTCTCTCCGCCAGCGAGAACCCCCAAGAGGAGAGAGCCCTCACCCGCGCCTGCGGCGCGACCTCTCCCGCAAGCGGGAGAGGTAAGAAAACCCCCTTTGCCTTGATTCCCACCCCCGCCGTCGATACGGTCCCGCGCGATTCAACACCCCCCGCGAGAGCCTGATCTGACGATGGACGCCTCATTGCCCGCCCATATGCGCCCGGAACGCTCGTTCCAGGGCTTCATCCTCGCGCTCCAGCGATTCTGGGCCGAGCAGGGCTGCGTGATCCTGCAGCCCTACGACATGGAGATGGGCGCGGGCACCTTCCATCCGGCGACCACGCTGCGCGCGCTCGGGCCAAAGCCCTGGAACGCCGCCTATGTGCAGCCCTCGCGCCGGCCCAAGGACGGCCGCTACGGCGAGAATCCGAACCGGATGCAGCACTATTACCAGTTCCAGGTGATCATGAAGCCGTCGCCGCCGAACCTTCAGGAGCTGTACCTGAAGTCGCTCGCCGCGATCGGCATCGATTCCGCCGTGCACGACATCCGCTTCGTCGAGGACGATTGGGAGAGCCCGACGCTGGGCGCCTGGGGGCTCGGCTGGGAGTGCTGGTGCGACGGCATGGAAGTCAGCCAGTTCACGTACTTCCAGCAGGTCGCCGGCTTTGAATGTTCGCCGGTTGCGGGCGAGCTCACCTACGGGCTCGAGCGCCTCGCGATGTATGTGCAGGGCGTCGACCGCGTCTACGACCTCAACTTCAACGGTCGCGACGGCGATGCCAAGGTCACCTATGGCGACGTCTTCCTGCAGGCCGAGCGGGAATATTCGAAGCACAACTTCGAAGTCGCCGACACCGCGATGCTGTTCGAGCAGTTCAAGATGGCGGAAGCGGCCTGCCGGAAATACCTCGACGCCGGCTGGAAGGACGACAAGCGCGAAGCGCACCTGATGGCGCTGCCGGCCTACGACCAGTGCATCAAGGCGAGCCATGTCTTCAACCTGCTCGACGCGCGCGGCGTGATCTCCGTGACCGAGCGGCAGAGCTACATTCTGCGCGTGCGCGAGCTGGCGAAAGCCTGCGGCGAAGCGTGGATCCATACTGAAGCGGGCGGAGCGGCCTGATGCCCGATCTTTTGCTTGAACTGTTCTCCGAAGAAATCCCCGCACGCATGCAAGCCAAGGCGGCCGACGATCTGCGCCGCCTGGTCACCGACAAGCTCGTCGCCGAAGGCCTCGTCTATGAGGGCGCCAAGGCGTTCGCGACGCCGCGCCGCCTCGCGCTCACCGTGCACGGCATTCCCGCGCGCCAGCCTGATCTCAAGACTGAACGCCGCGGACCGAAAGTCGGCGCGCCTGATGCGGCCGTGCAGGGCTTCCTGAAGGCGACGGGATTGAAGTCGCTGGATGAAGCAAAAATCCAGCGCGATCCCAAGGGTGATTTCTACATCGGCCTGATCGAGAAGCCCGGCCGCGATGCGATCGACGTGCTCGCGGAAATACTGCCGGTGATCATCCGCACCTTCCCTTGGCCGAAATCGATGCGCTGGGGCGCGCGCTCCGGCAAGCCGGGCGCGCTCAACTGGGTGCGGCCGCTGCACGCGATCACCGCGACCTTCGGGCTCGAGACCGAAGAGCCGGATGTCGTGAAGTTCGAGGTCGACGGCATCGCGACCGGCCAGACGACGTATGGCCATCGCTTCCTCGCACCCGGTGCCATTCAAGTGCGCCGCTTCGAGGACTATGAGGCAAAGCTGCTCGACGCCAAGGTCGTGCTCGACCCAGACAGGCGCAAGGACGCGATCCTCACCGATGCCAAGCAGCTCGCCTTCGCGCAGGGTTTTGAGCTGGTCGAGGACCAGAACCTGCTCGACGAGGTCGCCGGCCTCGTCGAATGGCCGGTCGTGCTGATGGGCTCGTTCGAGCCGGAATTTTTGGCGACGCCCGCGGAAGTGATCCGCGCCACCATCCGCAACAACCAGAAGTGCTTCGTGGTGCGCGATCCCAAGACGGGCAAGCTCGCCAGCAAGTTCATCCTGGTCGCCAACATCGAGGCGACCGACGGAGGTGCGACCATTATCGCCGGCAACGAGCGCGTGATCCGCGCGCGGTTGTCGGATGCCAAGTTCTTCTACGAGACCGATCTCAAGACCAGGCTCGAGGAGCGGCTGCCGAAGTTCGAGCAGATCGTGTTCCACGAGAAGCTCGGCACGCAGGCGGCCCGCATCAAACGCATCGAGCGTCTCGCGGCCGAGATTGCGCCGCCTGTCGGTGCCGATGTCGCCAAGGCCACGCGCGCTGCGCATCTCGTCAAGGCGGATTTGCTGACCGAGGTCGTCGGCGAATTCCCGGAAGTGCAGGGCCTGATGGGCAAGTATTACGCCCTGGCGCAAGGTGAGGATGCCTCCGTCGCCGCCGCCTGCGAGGAGCACTACAAGCCGCAGGGGCCGACGGATCGCGTGCCGACCGATCCGGTCAGCGTTGCGGTCGCGCTCGCCGACAAGATCGATACGCTCGTGGGCTTCTGGGCCATCGACGAGAAACCGACGGGCAGCAAGGATCCGTATGCGCTGCGTCGTGCCGCGCTCGGTGTGATCAGGTTGATCGCCGAGAACGCGTTGCGGCTGTCGCTGATGAAGGTGGCGGCGTCTGCACTCGCTGGCCTGTCGGTGAAGCCCGCCGATGCCCAGAAACTTCCGAGCGACCTGCTCGCCTTCTTCGCCGATCGCCTCAAGGTTCAACTCCGGGAGCAGGGCGCGCGGCACGATCTCGTCGATGCCGTGTTTGCGCTCGGCGGCCAGGATGACCTCCTGATGATCGTCCGCCGCGTCGAGGCGCTCGGAAAGTTCCTCGAGAGCGACGACGGCAAGAACCTGCTCGCCGGTACCAAGCGCGCCAGCAACATCCTCTCCATCGAGGAGAAGAAGGACAAGCGCAGCTTCGATGGCGCGCCGGATGCTGCGCTCTATGGCCTCGCCGAGGAGAAGGCGCTGGCCAAGGCGATCGGCGAGGTCAAGGCGGAGGCGAGTGCTGCCGTTGCGAAGGAAGACTTTGCCGCCGCCATGAGCGCGATGGCAAAGCTGCGTCCGCCGGTCGATGCGTTCTTCGACAAGGTTCGCGTCAACGACGACGATGCGAAGGTGCGCGAGAACCGCCTGAAGCTCCTGAACGAGATCCGCAGCGCCACGCGCGCGGTGGCGGATTTCTCGAAGATCCAGGATTGAGGCGCGCTGACGGGGCTCTCGTGCCCCGGATGCTGTGCAGCGCGCCGCGCCTTCGCGGCGTGATGCACTGCTAAGCCGGGGCCCATGGCGGCTGCGTGCACGAAGGTCTCGGGGTCCCGGCTCTGCGTCGCAACGCTTGCGCGTTGCGCCTTGTCCGGGACACGAGAGCGGCACAAAAAAATGCCCCACCCGGCGGGGGGAAGACCGGGCGGGGCCTGATGTCCGATTTACGCTGCTCGCGCCAGCCTGATTGAAGTGACGCGCCGGACATCTAGTCGATCAATGCCGATCGCCGATCAGCGCTAGTCCAGCACCTCGACGATGCGGCGCGAGCGCGGCTCGACCAGAACGGTCTCGCCGTTCACGACGGTGTAGCGGTAGGTGGTGGCGCCGAAGCGTTGCGGCACGTCATAATAGGTGATGCCGGTCTCCGGTAAGGTCGAGCCGACCACGACGCGATCCGGAATCCGGAAGGCCGGCACACGCTGCTCGACGACATATTCGCGGAAGGCCGGCCGCTGGTCGACCGCAATGCTCGGTGCGCTGTCGACCACGGTAGGCGCGCGTCCGACGGTGACACCGCTTTGCGCCTGCGCCGCAAGGGGCGAGCCGATCGCGGCCGCGAGCGCTGCAAGAGCAAGAATCCTGTTCCGCATGGACAACTCCTTCGACGTGATTTTATTTTCGGACGCGTCAATGACGCGACCGGTTGGCCAATGCATGCCCCCTTGGCAATGTTCCGGGAAAAGGCCCGCCGCATCAGCGGCAATTTCAGGCAGTTTTCGTGGGTGCCGGAACTCGCAGCGCCCTTCGAGCGTCTCTACTCGCGGAACCGGGACCGGTATGATCCGCCCGCGATTCGCCCCACCTCCACAGAAAGATAGTTCATGCACATCACCGTCGCCCACATTTCGCCGATCCTGTCGTTGATTGCGGGCGTGCTCATCCTGATCATGCCGCGGCTCCTCAACCTCATTGTCGCGATCTTCCTCATCGTCAATGGCGCGATCGGGCTCGGGCTCCTGAAGTGGCTCCACTTCTAGGCGTTCACTTTTCGGAACTGTCCGTCTTGCGCGGGCCCGCCCAAAATGGTGTAAGGCCCGCGAATTCCCATTCCTCTCGCAGGTTGTGTGCAAGCTATGGCCAAAGCCGCCTCGAAGCCGAAGAAGACCCTCGCGAAAATCCCAGCGAAATCAAAGTCCTCCGCCGCCGCGAAAGCCGCGCCGCCGGCGCGCAAGGCGCTGGCCAAGAGCGCGCCGAAGCCGGTCGCCAAATCCGCTGCCAAGCCCGCTGTAAAGCCGGCGGCAAAGGCTGTGACCAAGGCGGCTGCGCCGAAGGTTGCTGCGAAGCCTGCGCCGAAGAAGGCCACGCCCGCCAAGGCTGCGTTGGCCGCGGGCAAGGCCGGGAAATGGGTCTACACGTTCGGCGACGGCAAGGCCGAGGGCCGGACGGAGATGCGCGACCTGCTCGGCGGCAAGGGCGCCAACCTCGCCGAGATGGCCAATCTTGGCCTGCCGGTGCCTCCCGGCTTCACCATCCCGACCTCGGTCTGCACCTATTTCTACGCTCACGACAAATCCTATCCGAAGGAATTGCAGTCGCAGGTTGAGAAGGCGCTCGACCATGTCGGCAAGTTGACCGGCAAGGTGTTCGGCGACACCAAGAACCCGCTGCTGGTCTCCGTGCGCTCCGGCGCCCGCGCCTCGATGCCGGGCATGATGGACACGGTGCTCAACCTCGGCCTCAACGACCGGACCGTGGAAGCGCTGTCGGAACTGTCGGGCGATCGTCGCTTCGCCTATGACAGCTATCGCCGCTTCATCACGATGTATTCGGACGTGGTGCTCGGCTTCGAGCATCATCACTTCGAGGAAATCCTCGACACCTTCAAGGACAGCCAGGGCTACACGCTCGACACCGACCTGTCCGCCGACGACTGGGTCGAACTGGTCGGCAAGTACAAGGACGCCGTCGCGCGCGAGACCGGCAAGGATTTCCCGCAGGATCCGCACGACCAGCTCTGGGGCGCGATCGGTGCCGTGTTCTCATCCTGGATGAACGCGCGCGCGGTGACGTACCGCAAGCTGCACGACATTCCGGAATCCTGGGGCACCGCGGTCAACGTGCAGGCCATGGTGTTCGGCAACATGGGCGAGACCTCGGCGACCGGCGTTGCCTTCACCCGCAACCCCTCGACCGGCGAGAGCAAGCTCTACGGCGAGTTCCTGATCAACGCGCAAGGCGAGGACGTGGTGGCGGGCATCCGCACGCCGCAGGACATCACCGAGGAGGCGCGCCAGGAATCCGGCTCCGACAAGGCGTCGATGGAAGCGGCGATGCCGGAAGCCTTCAAGGAGCTGACGCGAATCTACACGCAGCTCGAGAAGCACTACCGCGACATGCAGGACATGGAGTTCACCGTCGAGCGCGGCAAGCTCTGGATGCTGCAGACCCGCGGCGGCAAGCGCACCGCCAAGGCGGCGCTGCGCATCGCGGTCGAGCTCGCCAATGAAGGCCTGATCTCGAAGAAGGAGGCGGTCACCCGCATCGATCCGGCTTCGCTCGATCAGCTGCTGCACCCGACCATCGATCCCAACGCCAAGCGCGACGTGATCGCAACCGGCCTGCCGGCTTCGCCCGGCGCGGCCTCCGGCGAGATCGTGTTCTCCTCGGATGAGGCGGCCAAGCTCCAGGGCGACGGGCGCAAGGTGATCCTGGTCCGCATCGAGACCAGCCCGGAAGACATCCACGGCATGCACGCCGCGGAAGGCATCCTCACCACCCGTGGCGGCATGACCTCGCACGCGGCGGTGGTCGCGCGCGGCATGGGCAAGCCCTGCGTCTCCGGCTGCGGCACCATCCGCGTCGACTACGGCCGCGGCACCATGAGCATCGGCTCGCGCACCTTCAAGACCGGTGACGTCATCACCATCGACGGCTCGCTCGGCCAGGTGCTCGCCGGCCGCATGCCGATGATCGAGCCGGAGCTCTCCGGCGAGTTCGGCACGCTGATGAACTGGGCCGACCAGGTCCGCAAGATCGGCGTCCGCGTCAACGGCGACACGCCCGACGACGCCCGCACCGCGATCAAGTTCGGCGCCGAAGGCATTGGTCTGTGCCGCACCGAGCACATGTTCTTCGAGGAGACGCGCATCCGCACGGTGCGCGAGATGATCCTCTCCGAGGACGAGCAGTCGCGCCGCGCCGCGCTGGCAAAGCTTTTGCCGATGCAGCGTGCCGACTTCGTCGAGCTGTTCGAGATCATGAAGGGCCTGCCGGTCACGATCCGCTTGCTCGATCCGCCGCTGCACGAGTTCCTGCCGCACACCCACGCCGAGGTCGAGGAAGTGGCGCGCGCCATGAACACCGATCCGCGCCGCCTCGCCGATCGCGCGCGCGAGCTCTCCGAGTTCAATCCGATGCTCGGCTTCCGCGGCTGCCGTATCGCGATCGCCTATCCTGAAATCGCCGAGATGCAGGCGAGGGCCATTTTCGAGGCTGCGGTCGAGGCCGAGAAGCGCACCGGCAAGGCCGTCGGCCTCGAGGTGATGGTGCCGCTGATCGCGACCAAGATGGAGCTCGATCTCGTCAAGGCGCGGATCGATGCAACCGCCCAGTCGGTGATGCGCGAGACCAACACCAAGCTGGCCTATCAGGTCGGCACCATGATCGAGCTGCCGCGCGCCTGTCTGCTCGCGGGCGAGATCGCGCAGTCGGCCGAGTTCTTCTCGTTCGGCACCAACGATCTGACGCAGACGACCTACGGCATCAGCCGCGACGACGCGGCGAGCTTCCTCGGTCCGTACGTGGCGAAGGGCATCCTCTCTGTCGATCCCTTCATCGCGCTCGACCAGGAAGGCGTCGGCGAGCTCGTCAAGATCGGCGTTGCGCGCGGCCGCAAGACGCGGGCGAAGCTCAAGGTCGGCATCTGCGGCGAGCACGGCGGCGATCCCGCCTCCGTCGCCTTCTGCCACAATATCGGCCTCGACTACGTTTCCTGCTCGCCCTACCGCGTGCCGATCGCCCGCCTCGCGGCGGCACAGGCCGCGCTCGGCAAGGAGATCGCCAGCCAGGCGTAAGCAAGGCTGACGAGCGTAGGCTGAACTAGAACTCCGGAAGGGGCGGGGCGAAAGCTCCGCCTCTTTCATTTTGCGCTCTCTTCACGCCGTCATTGCGAGGAGCCTTTGCGACGAAGCAATCCAGACTGTCTCCGCGGAAAGACTCTGGATTCTTCGCTGCGCTCGCAATGACGAGATCGTGGAAAGCGCGCGCCACACACGCGCTGTCATCACGCGCGAAGGCGGCTGATCCAGTATTCCACCAGCGTTAGTGATTGAATCGAGAAGCCGCAGCGTACTGGATGCTCCCGCCTTCGCGGAGCATGACACCGGCGATGACGAAACACATCGTGCAAACGCCCACGGTGGAACCATCGCACGTCCCGTATTGATACGTGTGCGCAAGAGTTCCTTCACCATTCGCGTTGACCTCTTGTTTACCGCTTCGCGTGACGACGCATTTACCACCGTGCGCGATCACCCCGTGAAAACACCTGTGTTCGCTTGAGTGTGCCGCGCGCGCAACGCCGATTAACGCCCCGGCAACCTAAATTGGATACTTACGAGAAAGGTCGAATTGCACGGATGTACTGCGTTTCGATTTTTCTGGCGTAAGCGTAGCGTGAGCGTGTTGATGTCAGTGTTGCGTAACCATCCGAAGGGCGCGCGGTTCGCGTCCTTCGGCATCGGTCTCTGCATCTTCGCATTGATGCCGAGAGAGACCGGCTATCAGGACATTGCTTCCTTGCTGGCGCGCCAACCCGGCGTTGCCGAGCGTTGGCAGAAGCAGGTGTTCTCGGCGGCGTCCTCGATCCAGCTCGCCACCTACAGTTTCTCCCGCCCGATCGGCACCTCGGTTCCGCAGAGCGCGATGGTTCGCCTGGCGAGCCTCGACGGCCGCGACGTCACCGGCGCGATCAGCCGCAATCCGGCGCTGCAGGCGCCGCCGCGCTACCAGGCTTCAGACTTTCCCAAGGTCGATCGCTCCATGAAGGGCGATCGCCTCGCAATCGCCACGCCGACCGAGGCTCCCGAGACGAGCGCACCCGCAGCGACCCCGGCGCAGCAAGATCCCGCGACTTCGAACAGCTCGGTGTTCGGCGCCAAGACGGCCGCATTACCGCAGGCGATGTCGCCGGAGTCCGCGGCCGCGCTCGATCCCGAGCTGCAGGAAGCGCTCCGCGCGCCGCCGCTGCCGCAATACACCAATGCCCCGCGCGCCAGCGACGCCGCACGCGCGCTCGCGACCGCACCCCTCGAGGCGCTCAAGCGGACCACGGCGCCGACGACGCCGGTGCGCGATCCCTTCAGCGTCAAGACCTCCAATCTCTTCTTCGGCAGCTCCTCACTCGGCGGCAATCTGGAGAGCATCGAGAGCTGGCAGCCCGGCGCCGAGCCGCTGATCGTGATGGCCGATCCCGATATGAAGGTGACGGCCTCGCTGATGCCGCCGACGGCGGAGATCGCCAAGGATATCGAGAGCGGCGAGAGCGTCGCGCCGAAGGGCGAGGTCAACGCCGACAACCAGCGCACCCGATCGCCGGCGGAGCGGCTCGCACTCGACGATAAATCGCGCGCCAAGTCGGAAAAGTGTCTCGCCGAGGCCGTCTATTTCGAATCGCGCGGCGAGGCCGTACGCGGCCAGATCGCGGTGGCCCAGGTCGTGATGAACCGCGTGTTCTCCGGCAAATATCCGGACACCGTGTGCGGGGCGGTCTATCAGAACAAGCACCGCCATCTCGCCTGCCAGTTCACCTTCGCCTGCGACAACAATGCCGACGTGATCCGCGAGCCCGAGATGTGGGACCGCGCCAAGAAGATCGCGAAGGCCATGCTCGACGGTCAGATCTGGCTGCCCGAGGTCGGCAAGTCCACGCATTACCATGCCTATTGGGTGCGCCCGTCCTGGGTGGCCGAGATGAAGAAGATGTACAAGACCGGCGTGCACACCTTCTACCGTCCGCGCGCCTGGGGCGACGGCAGCGAGGAGCCGAGCTGGGGCACGCCGGCCCAGACCGCCGCGCTCTCAGCCGAGCTGGCGCAGGAAGCCAAGAGCTCCGCCGAGATGGGCGTGAGCGAGCGCAGGTAATTGTTCTTCACCTCGCCCCGCTTGCGGGGAGAGGGTTGGGGTGAGGGGGACTCTCCGCGCGGACGGTGAGAGTTGGACTCGTGGAGACTCCCCCTCACCCGGAATCCGCGCTACGCGCGCATTCCGGCCTCTCCCCGCAAGCGGGGAGAGGCGAAGACGCCATCACATCTCGATATCCAGCGCACAGTCGAAATTCGGCGCCGAATGCGTCAATGCACCCGCTGACGCGTAGTCGACGCCGGTCGCTGCAATCGCGGCGATCGAGTCCGGCGTGACGCCGCCTGACGCCTCCAGCTCGAGCCGGCCCTCCGTCATCCGCACGGCCTCGCGCAGCGTCGCAACGTCCATGTTGTCGAGCAGCACGGCATCAGCGATCGCCGTGTCCAGCACCTCGCGCAGCTGCGCCAGCGTGTCCACCTCGATCTCGATCTTGACGAGGTGGCCGGCATGGCTGCGGGCGCGCTCCAGCACCGGGCGGATGCCGCCGGCGACCGCGATGTGGTTGTCCTTGATCAGGATCGCATCGTCGAGGCCGTAGCGGTGGTTGAAGCCGCCGCCGCAGCGCACGGCGTATTTCTCCAGTGCGCGCAACCCCGGCGTGGTCTTGCGTGTGCAGCAGATGCGCATCTTCGTGCCTTCGGTGCGCGCGACGTAGTCCGCCGTGAGCGTCGCAACGCCCGACAGACGGCCGACGAAATTCAGCGCGGTCCGCTCGGCGGTGAGGATGGCGCGCGCAGACCCCGAGATCGTCAGCAGCTGCTGTCCACGGGTAGCGTGTGCGGCGTCACGGACATGGGCGCGCAGCTCGATATCGGTCGAGAGCTTTTGCAGCGTTGCGATCGCCAGCGGCAAGCCGGCGACGACGCCGGACTGGCGCGCGACCAGGACGGCCTCCGCCCTGGTCGCTTCCGGGATCGTGGCCAGCGAGGTGATGTCGCCGGCGCGGCCGAGATCCTCGTCGAGCGCGCGCAGCACGGCCTCGTCAATCGTGAGCGGCGAGAGGAAGGCGTCGGGGTTGAGCAATGAGGTCGGATTGATCATGGGGAACTCCATCAGGCGATCATGGGTTGCTTCATGCGCGACGGAGAGCCCAGGCGCTCCGCAATCTCGCGCGCTGCGGCGAGCGTCGTCATCGTTCTCTGCGCCAGCGCCGGCATGTCGGCGGGTTGATCGGAGCGGAAATGCGCGCCGCGGCTTTCGCGCCGGCTCCAGGCCGAGGCTGCAATGAGCAGGGCCGATGCCGCCATGTTGCGGAGCGCGATGCTCGTGGCCTCGCGTTCGAGCGCGGCGAAGTGGTTCACGGCTTCACCGAGACCGTCGCCTTCGCGGACCACGCCGACATGCGCGCTCATCATCGCCCGCAGCCGCTTCACGGCCGCAGCATCCGGCGTGCCGCCGCGCGAAGCGACCGGTGCGTCGGGAAGCCGGGCCGGCGAGGGGAGCGCACGGCCGGCGATGTCGTCGGCGATCCGCGCGGCATAGACCACGGCTTCCAGCAGCGAGTTCGAGGCGAGCCGGTTGGCACCATGCGCGCCGGTCGATGACACTTCACCGCCAGCCCAGAGCCCGTCGATCGAGCTTCTGCCGCGCGCATCCACCGCGACGCCGCCCATGTGATAGTGTGCGGCGGGCGCAATCGGGATGGCCTGCGTCGCGGGATCGATGCCGGCCGCGATGCAGCTTGCATGCACCGTCGGAAACTTGTCGGCGAAGCGTGCGCCCAGCGCCTGGCGCGCGTCGAGGAAGGCGCCACGTCCGGCCGCGATCTCGGCGAACACGCCGCGCGCCACGATGTCGCGTGGTGCGAGCTCGGCGAGCGGGTGGCGCGCCGCCATGAAGCGTTCGCCGTTGCCGTTGATCAGTGTCGCGCCTTCGCCGCGCAGCGCTTCGGTCGCGAGCGGTGCCGGATCGCCGCCGGTCATGATGGCGGTCGGGTGGAACTGGACGAATTCGGGGTCGGCAATCACGGCACCCGCGCGCGCCGCGATCGCAAGGCCCGAGCCGCTGGCCTCGACCGGATTGGTCGTGACGGCATAGAGATGGCCGATGCCGCCGGTGGCCAGCACCACCGCACGCGCGGCGAGCAGGATGGGCCGGGCAGAGGGATTGCCGGCTTCGCGCAACTGAAGCCCGGTGACCACGCCATCCCCGGTCAACAGCGCCTCGGCGACGAGACCTTCGATGACGCGGATCGACGGCGTGCGGCGCACGGCATCGCTCAGCGCCGCGATGATCGCAGCGCCCGCGCCATCGCCCTGTACATGCACGATGCGCCGGGCCGAGTGTGCAGCTTCGCGCCCGACGGCGAGCCTGCCTTCGAGATCGCGATCGAAAGGAGCGCCATAGCTCAGGAGATCGTGGATGCGCGGTGCCGCCTCGCGCGCGATGCCGAGCGCGACCGTTTCGTCGACGAGGCCGCCGCCGACGGCGATGGTGTCGGCAGCATGCGCTTCCGGCGTGTCGCCTTCGGCCACGGCCGCGGCAATGCCGCCTTGCGCCCAGGCGGATGACGCGCCCTGTCCGAGCGGCGCGGCCGAGATCAAGGTCACCGGCCGCGGCGCCAGCTTCAGCGCGCAGAACAATCCGGCAAGGCCGCCGCCGACGATGACGACGTCGTCGGTGCAGGTGAGGTCGTGGATGTCGTTGCTTATCATGCTTTCCTTTCACTCCGCCGTCGTCCCTGCGAACGCAGGGACCCATACGCTGCGGCGGAAATTGTGGTGCGAAGCTGCGTGTTGCCTTTCTTCGCCATACATCTTCCTGTGGTTATGGGTCCCGGATCTGCGCTCCGCTTCGCTGCGCTTGTCCGGGACGACAGTTGCATGTGTTGCTAGTTCTTCAGATTGATCATCCGCTCGACCGAGCGTCGTGCACGATCCGCGAGCGCGGGATCGATCGTGACCTCCTCGCGCAGCGTCAACAGGCTCTCCAGAATGTTCGTGAGCGTGATGCGCTTCATGTGCGGGCAGAGATTGCAGGGGCGCAGCATCTCCACATCAGGCAGCTCGGCGCGGACGTTGTCGGCCATCGAGCATTCCGTGATCATCACGAGGCGCCGCGGCCGCTTGTCGCGCACCCAGTTGATCATGTGCGCGGTCGAGCCGGTGAAGTCGGCTTCCGCCAGCACGTCCGGCGGGCATTCCGGATGCGCGATGATCTGCACGGACGGATCGGCCTCGCGAAATTCGCGCAGCTCCGCGCCCGTGAAGCGCTCGTGCACCTCGCAGGCGCCTTTCCAGGCGATGATCTTCACATCCGTCTTCGAGGCCACGTAAGCCGCGAGATAGCGATCGGGCAGGAAGATCACGCTTTCAGCGCCGAGGCTCTCGACCACCTGCACCGCGTTCGACGAGGTGCAGCAGATGTCGACCTCGGCCTTCACCTCCGCCGAGGTGTTGACATAAGCGACGACCGGAACGCCGGGAAATTTTTCGCGAAGCAGGCGGACGTCGGCGCCGGTGATGCTGGCGGCCAGCGAACAGCCGGCGCGCGAATCCGGGATCAGCACCGTCTTGTCCGGATTGAGCAGCTTCGAGGTCTCGGCCATGAAATGCACGCCGCATTGCACGATGATGCCTGATTTCACCTTGGTGGCTTCGACGGCGAGCTGAAGCGAATCGCCGCCGATATCGGCGACGCAGTGGAAGATCTCCGGCGCCTGGTAATTGTGCGCGAGGATCACCGCGCCGCGCGCGCGCTTCAGTTCGTTGATCGCCTGGATCGTCGGCGCCATCAGCGGCCATTCGATCGGGGGGATCACGTGGTCCACGCGCTCATAGAGCGGGGCGGTGGCGCGTTCGACCTCCGGCGTCCACTCCAGCGAGGGCATCGGCAGGGCCGGCTCGGTGCGCGCCGCTGCAGCTCGGGAGGAGGCGGTGGCGTGGCCCTGCGGCCGGTTGGCGAAGTCGTCGGGGCCGTAAATTCCAGCGATCGGCATTGAAGCCTCCCTTGCATCTGTTGTGCTCCATTTGAGTATATTAGGGGCCTGAATCATCCGGCCGAGATGGCCGGTGCGGATCTCATGGATGTCCAAATATACTCAATATGAGCAAATCGAACCTAACACGCTCGGCTGAGGACCGCCAGATCCGGTCGCACACATTTTCGTCAACCCCGGATTGGCGTGCCGGGCGAGTCCACACTGAAATGCAATGCTCCCGCGAAAGCTCCCCGTGGATTGCAATCGCTTTTGGCTTGGGGTTTTCATGCAAGTGCATTAAATGGCACGTTCGCGGCCGCCGCTTGCCGAATCCGCCAATGACAGACGAGGAACACCATGTCGACATCAGTGGGCGAACTTGCTCCGGCCTCGCGTTCCTCGAACTGGCGCACGCCGGCCGTCATCATCCTCTGTGGTTGCGCGATCGGCATGCTGGGTTTCGGTCCGCGCTCGGCGCTCGGCTTCTTCGTGCAGCCGATGAGCCACGAATTCTCCTGGGGCCGCGACGTGTTCGGTCTGGCGATTGCCGTGCAGAATTTGTTGTGGGGCCTGGGCCAGCCGTTCGCCGGCGCGGTCGCCGATCGTTTCGGCCTGTTTCGGGTGATGTGCGTCGGCGCGCTGCTCTATGCCGGCGGCCTCTTGCTGATGCGCTACTCCACGACGCCGCTGTCGCTCGACATCGGTGCGGGCGTCATGGTCGGCTTTGGTCTTGCCGGCTGCTCCTTCAATCTGGTGCTGTCGGCGTTCACCAAGCTGCTGCCGGCCGAGAAGCGCGGTCTCGCGCTCGGTGCGGGCACCGCGGCAGGCTCGTTCGGTCAGTTCCTGTTCGCGCCGATCGGTGTCGCGCTGATCGACAATTTCGGCTGGCAGCAGGCGCTCTCCGTGTTCGGCTTCCTGATGCTGCTGATCATCCCACTGTCGATGGCGCTCTCGACGCCGCCGGTCGCGCATGCGGCGAACGCTGCGCCGGCGGACGAGCAGACCTTCACCCGGGCGCTTGCCGAAGCCTTCGGCCACCGCTCCTATGTGCTGCTGGTGCTCGGCTTCTTCACCTGCGGCTTCCAGCTCGCCTTCATCACCGTGCATCTGCCGGCCTTCCTGGTCGATCGCGGCATCACCGCGCAGACCGGCGGCTGGGTGATCGCGGCGATCGGCCTGTTCAACATCATCGGCTCGCTCAGCGTCGGCTATCTCCAGAACAGCGTGCCCAAGCGCTACATCCTCTCCGTCATCTATTTCACGCGTGCGCTTGCGACGCTCGCCTTCATCTCGTTCCCGATCACGCCGTTCTCGGCGATCGCGTTCGGCGCGGTCTCCGGCCTGACCTGGCTGTCCACGGTGCCGCCGACCTCGGCGCTGGTGGCGCTGATGTTCGGCACGCGCTGGCTTGCGACGCTCTACGGCTTCGCCTTCGTCAGCCATCAGGTCGGCGGCTTCCTCGGTGTCTGGCTCGGGGGCATCGTGTTCGAGAAGTTCGGTTCCTACACGCCGATCTGGTGGCTCTCGATCCTGTTCGGCGTGCTCTCGGCGCTGATCAATCTTCCGATCGTGGAGAAACCCGTCGAGCGAGCGGTTGCGCAGCCGGCCTGATCGGCTAAACATCCCCGACAAACAAGTCAGGGAGTTCAGTCGTGGCCACATTCAAGGCGATCAGGATCGACAAGGCGGACAAGGGCACCACCGCCGCGCTGACGCAGTTCGATGAAGCCGAGCTGATGGACGGCGACGTCACCGTCCGTGTCGAATGGTCGACGCTGAACTACAAGGACGGCCTTGCGCTCACCGGCAAGGCGCCGGTGGTGCGCCGCTTCCCGATGATTGCGGGCATCGATTTCGCCGGCACGGTCGAGGCGTCCTCGCATCCGCAGTGGAAAGCCGGCGACAAGGTCGTCTGCACCGGCTGGGGCATGGGCGAGACCCATCTCGGCGCCTATGCCGAGAAGGCGCGGGTGAAGGGCGACTGGCTGGTCGCGCTGCCGCAGGGCCTGTCGGCGCGCGATGCCATGGCGATCGGCACCGCCGGCTTCACCGCCATGCTCTCGGTGCTGGCGCTGGAGAAGCACGGCCTGTCGCCGAAGAGTGGTCCGGTGGTGGTGACGGGTGCCGCCGGCGGCGTCGGCTCGGTCGCGATCGCCGTGCTCTCGAAGCTCGGCTACCACGTCATCGCCTCGACCGGCCGCGCCGCGGAGGCCGACTATCTGAAGCACATCGGCGCTGCCGAAATCATCGATCGCAACGAGCTATCGGCCCCGGCAAAGCCCCTGGCGAAGGAGCGCTGGGCGGGCGGCGTCGACAGCGTCGGCTCGACCACGCTGGCGAATCTGCTGTCGATGACGAAATACGGCGGGGCGATCGCGGCCTGCGGCCTGGCGGCCGGCATGGACCTGCCGTCGTCTGTCGCACCCTTCATTTTGCGCGGGGTGTGCCTTCTGGGCATCGATTCCGTGATGTGCCCGATCGAGCCGCGAAAGGCTGCCTGGCAACGCCTGGCCTCGGACCTTGATCGGACAAAACTATCTGAAATCACTAAAGAAATTCAGCTCGATGCGGTTCCGGAATGGGGCGCGAAAATCCTGGCGGGCCAGGTCCGCGGTCGAATCGTGGTAAAAATTGTTTAACCGCGTTCAGACTTTACCAACCAAGCTGCTTCAATGTCGCCTTGGTTAGTATGGTAAGCAGCGGGTAAAGAGATAAGGCATCGCCCGCTGCGGGGGTTGGTTCGGAGTTGAGCA
The DNA here is from genome assembly GCF_936943645.1 of uncultured Bradyrhizobium sp. GTDB lineage: Bacteria > Pseudomonadota > Alphaproteobacteria > Rhizobiales > Xanthobacteraceae > Bradyrhizobium. Next base: position 31,417 of record NZ_CAKZJO010000020.1, read on the forward strand.
TGCTTGCGCGTATTGTGTTGGGGGCTGTCACGGCGGCGGCGACGATTGCGCCGGCCATTGCCGGAAGCATGAACGCCGACGAGGCGCGTCGCTTCGTGGCCGGCAAAGTGTTTGCCTTCACCTGTTTCGACGGCACCCGCGGTGCAGGCCGCATTCTCGACGATCTCGGTGCCGCCGGTGCGGTGCAGTTCTCGGGTGCAGGCCCGGTCAAGCATCTCAGGCTCCCCGGCAACACGCTCCAGATCCGCGGCCAGAACGTCTGCGCCTCGATCAAGGGCATTCCGTTCGAGCCCTGTTTCAACCTTGAAAAGACCGATGATCGCAGCTTCCGCGGCTCGGTCTCCGGCATGGGCTTCGCCTATTGCGACTTCCACCATCAGGGCGGCAACCAGATGCTGATGGCGCGCGCCGCGGCGCGGCCGCGCTCGCTGCACAGGGCGGAGCACACCGGTTCGGTCGGCTCGTCCAACACCGAAGTCGCCGCGCGCGTGGAGACGCCGCGTGTCGAGAGCAGCCGGTTGGAGCCGGTGAAGGCTGAAGTCAGGTCCGAGCCGGCCAAGAACGAGGCTCCGCTGGAGCTGCGCCGTTCGACCCAGTGAGGCGGCCCTGCGGGACAGTCCGCGCCCCTTGTCGTTGAAGACCCTCATCGAACACGAAGCCGCCGCGCCGTAGTCATACGGACGGCGGCTTTCATGCGTTGGTAGCGGTTCGCGCTCCAGTTTGCGTACGGCCGGGGGGCGCGGCCCGATAAAGGGTTCAACGATGTCGCTGTACTTTTTCCGCATCAGTACCGGCCGCTATTCCGGCGCCGCCGACCAGCCGTACGAGTTCGAGGATCGCGCTGCCGCCTGGACCGAGATGACGGAGGTCTGCGCCAACCTGCTCGGTGGCATCGCGCGCAGCCTGAAGCCGAACGCCGAATGGTGTATGGAGCTGCTCGACGAGAACAAGCAGCCGGTGTTTCGCATCAGTCTCGTCGGCGAGAGCGTACGCTGACGATTGCAGTCGGTGCGACCGGCGGCAACGACGCCTATGCGTGCAAATCCGCGAAATCCGTTTCGCCACACGCAAAAGCTGCGAAGGGTCAGGCGGCTGGGCTGCCTTTCAGTATTTCTACTTAGACTCGCCGAGGCTCCGCTTAACGTTAATGAGGAACCTCGTTGTTAGCATTTCCGGGTTGTGCGCGCGCTTCGTCGCGGCAAATGCGTACCTCCAAGGATACTTCGATGATGTTCATTCAGAACCTGCGAATTGGCACCAAGCTGGCGATCACCTCCGCGCTGACCATCGGGCTCGTCGCGCTGATGATCTTTCTCCAGATGAACGGAGATGCCGAGGTTCAGAAGCTCGGCAATGCCGCTTCGGGACAGCAGGCGATCGCGCAAAACGCCGCGGAAGCGAAGGCATCGGTCCGGGGCATGCAGATCGGCATTCGCGACATCATGACCTCTGCCTCGCCGGCCGAGATGCAGAAGGCGGTCGCCTATTTCAACGACCGGCAGACCGCAGCCACGAAATTCGCGAGCGAAATGGCAAAGCTGTCGCGCTCGCCGGAGAATCGCAAGCGGATCGATCGCCTCACCGTGTTGATCGGCGAGTTCGGCAAGGGCCAGAAGCAGATCGAGGCCATCCGCAAGCAGGAGCTCGCGCTGGAAGGGAAGAGGGATGCGGAAACGGCGGAGCAGTTTGCCAAGCTTACGAGTGATATCGATCACATCCGCAAGGGAACGCTGGCGCCGATCAACACAGAGATTTCCGATCTCGCCAACCAGATCACCGATTTCGCCAAGCAGAGGAGCGTCGAGGCCCGCGCGGCAGCGGAAACCGAGGCTGCATCGGTTGCCCGGACATCATTGATAACAGGCGCGCTGGTCGCGCTCGTCCTGATCGCGACGTGCATCTTCTCCGTCTTCAGCATCGCGCGGCCCATGCGTGCGCTGACATTGGCGATGGAAAAGCTTGCCGGCGGCGACTTCTCGGTCGTGCTCCCCGGCCTTGGCCGCAAGGACGAAGTCGGCGAGGTCGCAGGTGCCGTGGAGAAATTCAAGGTCGTGTCCGAGCAGAAGGCACGCGAGGAAGCGGAAGCCAAGGTACGGCAGGACGCGATCGCGGCCGAGCAGCGCAAGGCCGAAATGCGCAAGCTCGCGGACACGTTCGAGTCCGCGGTCGGCGAGATCGTCGGCACGGTGTCCTCGGCCTCGACCGAGCTCGAGGCCTCCGCCACCACGTTGACCTCGACCGCTGAGCACACGCAGGAGCTCACCGCTCTGGTCGCGGCCGCGTCCGAAGAAGCTTCCACCAACGTGCAGTCGGTGGCTTCGGCGACCGAGGAGCTGTCGTCCTCGATCAACGAGATCAGCCGGCAGGTGCAGGAATCCGCGCGCGTCGCAAGCGAGGCGGTCGGCCAGGCCCGCACCACGACCGAGCGTGTCGGCGAACTGTCGAAGGCGGCGGCGCGGATCGGCGACGTCGTCGAACTCATCAACACCATCGCCGGCCAGACCAATCTTCTGGCGCTCAACGCAACCATCGAGGCCGCGCGCGCCGGCGAGGCGGGCCGCGGCTTTGCCGTGGTCGCGTCCGAGGTCAAGGCGCTCGCGGAGCAGACGGCGAAGGCGACCGGCGAGATCGGCCAGCAGATCGCCAGCATCCAGACCGCGACCGAGCATTCGGTCGGCGCCATCAGGGACATCAGCGACACCATCGAGAAGCTGTCGGAGATCTCATCGACCATCGCCGCGGCCGTCGAAGAGCAGGGCGCGGCCACGCAGGAAATTTCCCGCAACGTGCAACAGGCTGCGAAAGGCACCCATCAGGTGTCCTCCAACATCACCGACGTGCAGCAGGGCGCGAGCGAGACCGGTTCGGCGTCCTCGCAGGTGCTGGCGGCGGCGCAATCGCTGTCCGGTGACAGCAATCGCCTCAAGCTCGAGGTCGGAAAATTCCTCGGAACCGTGCGCGCCGCCTGACGGCGACGTCTCCCGACAAGGAATCTGCAACCGCCGCGCGTGACTGCGCGGCGGTTGCGCGCATTGGCGGTCCATCGCCGCGATTTCAATGCGCAGGGTTAACCTTCCGGAAAAGCGATGCGGGCATGATTGCCGTAATTTCCCGGGCGCCGAGTCGCCTATCGCGTATTGCGTCTCAATCGTTGGAGCAGGTTCATGGGCGGCATTTCCCTTCGTCTTACTCACAAGGTCATGGCGATCGGATTGTTCGGTCTCATTGGGCTCGTCGCCTTCGGTTCGATCTACCAGATCGGCAGCCTCTCACAGGACACGTCTCGCGATGCCGCCGAGAACGCGCGCAAGATGTCCGATCTGAACCAGCGGGCTTCCCAGCAATTGCTCGAAGCGCGCCGGGCCGAGAAGGATTTCCAGCTCCGTCGCGACCAGTCTTATGCGAAGCGTCACGGCGAGCTCGCGTCCGACATCGTTGGCAACCTTGATCGCCTCGGCAGCGCGGCGCGTGCGGCGGGATATGCGACGATCGGCGAGAAGACGTCGCAGGCCCGCGCCGGGTTCGATAGATATGTGAGCGAGTTTGCGGCCGTCGAGAAGGCCGAGGTCAAGCTTGGCTTGAACGAGACCCTCGGCCTGTCGGGCTCGCTGCGCACGGCAGTCCACGCCATCGAGACCAAGCTCAAGGAGGTCGACGACCCCAGGCTCACCAGCGGCATGCTGATGATGCGTCGCCACGAGAAGGACTTCATGCTGCGCCGCGACCAGAAATACGTCGACGCACTGAAGAAGACGGCGACCGAATTCTCCCGGCAGATCGAGACGTCGACGATTCCGCCGGCCGTCAAGGCGGACATCGGCAAGCTGCTCGCCAAGTATGAGGGTGACTTCTCGGCCTGGGCGGCCGGCGCGCAGGATCTGACCGCGCACGGTGCGGCCATGTCCAGGGAATTCCGGGTGATCGAACCGGTGCTCGAAGACATCGAAAAGAACGTGACGCAGCGCTACGATGCGGCGCAGGCCGCCGAAGCATCGACGCGGGCCTCGATCAAGCTGTGGATGTGGGTTGCGCTTGCATGCTCCATCCTGCTGGTGGGAGGCGTGTCCTTCTTCATCGGCCGCTCGATCTCGTCCGCGCTGATCGCCATGGTACGGTCGATGACGGGCCTCGCAAACGGCGATACCTCCGTCGTGATTCCCGGCCTCGGCCGCAAGGATGAGATCGGCGAGATGGCCGGCGCGGTTGCGGTCTTCAAGACCAACATGGCGGAGGCCGATCGGCTGCGCGCCGAGCAGGCCGAAGCGGAGGCGCGCGCCAGGCAGCAGCGCAAGGCGGACATGCAGCGGCTCGCCGACCGTTTCGAAGGCGCGGTCGGCGAGATCATCGAGACCGTGTCGTCGGCGGCGACCGAGCTCGAGGCGTCTTCCAACACGCTGACGCAGGCCGCCGAGCGCGGCAACAGTCTCGCCACGGCCGTGGCGGCGGCCTCGGAGGAGGCGTCCGCCAACGTGCAGTCGGTGTCGTCAGCGAGCGAGGAGCTGACCTCCTCGGTCTCCGAGATCAGCCGCCAGGTGCAGGAATCCGCACGCGTCGCCGACGTCGCGGTCGGGCAGGCCGAGCGCACCAATGCACGCGTCGCCGAGCTGACGAAGGCCGCCTCCCGCATCGGCGACGTGGTCGAGTTGATCAACACCATTGCGGCGCAAACCAACCTGCTGGCGCTCAACGCGACGATCGAGGCGGCGCGTGCAGGCGAAGCCGGCAAGGGCTTTGCCGTCGTCGCGACCGAAGTGAAGGCGCTCGCCGAGCAGACCGCGAAAGCCACCGGCGAGATCGGCCAGCACATCGGCGCGATCCAGGCCGCGACGGAGGATTCGGTCGGTGCGATCAAGGAGATCGGGGACACCATCGCCAAGATGTCGGAAATCTCCTCGACCATCGCCGCGGCGGTGGAAGAGCAGGGCGCCGCCACCCAGGAGATCTCGCGCAACATCCAGCACGCCGCGCAGGGCACCTCCGACGTCTCGGCGAATATCGGCGACGTCCAGCGCGGCGCGGGCGAGACCGGCGCCGCCTCGGCGCAGGTGCATTCGGCCGCGCAGTCGCTGTCGCAGGACAGCAACCGCCTCAAGAGCGAGGTCTCGCGCTTCCTGGAAACGGTGCGAGCGGCCTGAGTGGCGAGCCATCCCGTCGGGTGCGGCGGGAAGCGGTGCGCTGGTGTGGCGCGCCATGCCGGCCGCGCCGCAGCAGATCGTTGCCAAGCATTTAACGGTGCAGCTGCCGAATTCCGTAATTCAACGTAGCTTCCTGTTAACGCCTGTTTGCAAGTATGTGCGTAATCTTACGAGATAAGAACCAGCCATCATTGTTGGAATGACCTCCGCCCTGCCGTCAGTCGTGACGATTGCGGCGCAGATGATTTGTGCGTTGTAGGTTTCACCGGGATTTGCGTGATGTCGAAGTTGTCGATCGTCTTCAAGCTGCTGACCGTGTTGTCAGTCCTCGTGCTCTCGCTCGCCGGTGTCGGCGTGATGGCGATCGGCACGATGCAGAACATCAACTCCCACACCGTCGAGATTGCCGAGAGCTGGCTGCCGAGCGTGCGTGCGCTGGGCTCCATGCGCGCCGACATCAACGAGCTGCGCGTCGCGCTGCGTCTGCACCTGATGCAGGACAGTGCCGAGGGCAAGGAAGCCGCCGAGAAGCGGCTGGCAGGCTTGCGCGACCGGATCGAGAAGACCCGCAAGGTCTACGAGCGCCTGATCACCGTGCCCGAAGAGCGCTCTCTCTATGAGCAGTGGACCAAGGCGTGGACCGAATATCTGAACGGCGTGCAGGATACGATGGCGCTGTCGCGCAAGAGCGTCGGCAAGTTCCCGGTCGACGCCAACGAGCTATTGCAGACCAAGGTGGCGAAGATGGCCCAGGCGGCCGACCCGCTGCTCCAGAAGGGCATCGAGCTCAACAACAGCGGCGCCGAGCTGGAGACGAAGCAGGCGGCCGACAGCTACGCGTTGATCTTCCGCGTGCTGGTCGGCATCATCGTTGCCGCCGTCGTGATCGCGATCGCCGCCGCCTATTATCTCGTGCGCGACGTGTCGCGCGGTATCGCCTCGATCATCAAGCCGATGCAGTCGCTCGGTGAAGGCGACCTCTCCGCCGAGGTGCCGCATCGCGGTGAGAAGACCGAGATCGGCGCGATGGCGGATGCGCTGCAGATCTTCAAGGACGCGCTGATCGCCAAGCGGGCGGCGGACGAGGCGGCCCGGATTGATGCCGAAGCCAAGATCGAGCGCGGCCGCCGCGTCGATGCCATCACCCGCAAGTTCGAAGCCATGATCGGCGAGGTCGTCGGCACCGTCTCCTCGGCCTCGACCGAGCTCGAGGCGTCGGCCTCGACGCTGACCGGCACCGCGCAACGCGGCCAGGAGCTCGCGACCGTGGTTGCGGCGGCCTCCGAGGAAGCCTCCACCAACGTCCAGGCAGTCGCCTCCGCATCCGAGGAGCTGTCGTCCTCCATCACCGAGATCAGCCGCCGCGTGCAGGATTCGGCGCGGATGGCGGCGGAAGCCGTCGAGCAGGCAGCGCGGACCAACGAGCGCGTCAATGCGCTGTCGCAGGCCGCGTCCCGCATCGGCGACGTCGTCGAGCTCATCAACACCATTGCAGGCCAGACCAATCTGCTGGCGCTCAACGCCACGATCGAGGCGGCGCGCGCGGGCGAAGCCGGCCGCGGCTTCGCCGTCGTCGCCTCCGAAGTCAAGGCGCTGGCCGAGCAGACCGCGAAGGCGACCGGCGAGATCGGTGCGCAGGTGTCGGGCATCCAGGCCGCGACGCAGGAATCCGTCAGCGCCATTCAGGAGATCGGCGGCACCATCGAGCGGCTGTCCGAAGTGTCCGCGGCGATTGCCGCCGCCGTCGAGGAGCAGGGCGCGGCGACGCAGGAGATCTCGCGCAACGTCCAGCAGGCCTCGGTCGGCACGCAGGAGGTTTCGGCGAACATCACCGACGTGCAGCGCGGCGCGATCGAGACCGGCGAAGCCTCGGTCGAGGTGCTGTCGGCGGCGAAATCGCTGGCGACCGACAGCACGCGCCTCAAGGTCGAGGTCGCGCAGTTCCTGGAATCGGTCCGCGCGGCCTGATCTTCAACTTCCCGATTGCGGGGCCGGCGGCGGCGTCACCTGCCGCCGGAACAGGATGCGCTGGTACAGCCAGCCGATCGCGACCAGCACGATGCCGAGCCCCATGAACGACAGCGCCCTGTAGACGCCGGTCAGCGTCGACATGTCGATGACGAAGGCCTTGAGGATCGTCAGCGCGATGACGGCAGCCGAAGCCAGCCGCGCGCGCTCGGAGTTGACGAGGAGGCCGACCCCCAGCAACACCACGCCGAAGCCGAGCCAGCCGATCGAATAGGTGTATTGCTCGGCGCCCGTCGTCGGACCGGTCGAGAGGATCGGGCCGTGATAGAAGCGGCGGATCTCCAGCGTGACATAGGCGAGCGCGAACACGAGCGCGCCGCCGGCGATGGTGTTGGCGTAGGCCTTGCCGCGCGCGCCGGCCACCGCATAGGACAACAGCAGCATCAGGACGGCCGGCAGCGCATAGCCGAGCAGCAGCAGGTTGAACACCGCGCCGCCGACGTCGATGCGCCAGATCAGCGGATTTTCCAGGATCAGGAGGCCGCCCACGCTGATGAGTCCGCCGATCGCCGTGAGCACGATGGCGCCGACATCGTGCACGACGCTGTGGCTGCGCAGCGCCAAGCGCTCCAGCCCGATCGCCATCGCCAGCGTGACGCAAACCTGCAGCGCGAATTCGAGCAGCGACGGCGGTGAGATCATGTCGCCGCCGGTCGCGAAGTGCCGGATCTCCATGAAGGCAAGCAGTGCGGTGAACAGGATCGCCGCGGTCTCCACCATGCGCAGCGGCGCGTCGTCGGCGCGGCGGCGCAGGAACAGGCTCGCGGTCCAGAACGATGCCGCCGGCAGGCCGTAGCCCCAGAGCAGCCAGTTGAAGATCGGCGTGGTGCCGACGGCATCGCCGACGATGCGCGGATCGTAGGCGATGCGCGCGGTGACGAGGGCGGCGAAGATCGCTGCGAGCCAGCGCAGGAACGGGATCGGCCGCTGCAGCGAGATCCAGGCGGTGCCGAGCGACATCAGCGCCAGCGCGATCGTCAGCCAGCCCTTCTCCAGTGCGAAAGTCAGCGCCAGCGCCAGCGCGCCGAGCGTGCCGGTGGCGAACAAGGCGGCGGAGATCATGGTGCCCGGCCGGGTCTCGCGGCGCGTCAGCGCCTCGGTCGCGGCGCCAAAGCTTGCTGCGAGCAGCACCGCGAGGATCGCGAACGGGATCGAGCGGTCGAGATGGGCGATCCGCGCGTAGAGCGCAACCAGGATCGCGATCGGCGTCGCGACGCCTGCCACCGACCACACCACCGGAATGATCGCCGAGTTCGACCGGCCCTGCGCCAGGAAGCCGGCAATGCCGAAGCCTGCGGCGAAGATCGCGGCCGTCACCAGATGCAGCGTGACGGAGCTGTCGGTCGCGGCAGGTCCGATGCCCGCAATCGGGCCGCCCGGCAGCACCAGCATGTCGGGATTGGCGCGCACCGCCCATTCGGCGAACACGATGAAGACCGTCGCGGCGGCCGCGCCGATGGCGCCGGTGGCAGCGGACGAACGCCAGGCGACGAACAGGGTGCCGCCGACGAGCAGCGCGAACGCGATCAGCGCCAGATCGGCGTGTGCGCTCGACAGCACGATCAGCATCGCGCCGAACAGATAGGCACCGAGCGCGCCCGAGGAGATCGGCTCGATCTCGCCGTCCTCGATGGCAGGCCCGAACATGAAGCCGCAGACGACGAGGAGCGCGGCCAGCACGAAGCCCGCGATGACGTGGAAAGCGTGCGGCGCGACCTGCACCTGCTCGGTGTCGAGGCCCGGGAACAGCCAGAGCACCGCGAACGCGATGGTCGTCACCGCAAGCCAGCGCCACAGCCGGATGCGGGCAAGGCCGAAGCTCGCGGCGGTGACCACGGCAAGATAGATGTAGAGCGCCCAATAGTCCGGCTTGCCGCTGGAGACCAGAACCGGCGTCACGAAGGCGCCGACCACGCCGAGGCCCGCGAGCGCGGGTCCGTGCAGCAGCGCCGCGGCGAGCGTGCACATCGCCACGATGCCGAGCAGCACGAAGGCCGTGGCGGGCACCAGGAAGCCGTAGAGCGCGTAAGCGGCATAGATGGTTGCGAACGCCACCGCCGTTCCGGCCGCGGTGAGAATCGCGGGGATGTTGGCGATCGGCAGCGCGGCGATGTTGGAGATGCTCTCCTTGCGCCGTGTCCATTCGCCGGCCGCCAGCAGCGCGGTCGCGAACAGGCCGCCGAGGAACACGCGCACGCCGGGGCCGAGCAGGCCGGCCTCGATCGAATAGCGCACCATGAAGAAGCCGCCGAGCGCGAGCGCAAGGCCACCGATCCACACCACCCAGCGCGTGCCGAGCCGCTCCTCGAAGCCGGGTTCTCGAACATCGGGTGCGCGCGCCGGCAATGGCGGCGGAGCATCGGCCTGCGGCCCGCTTGCGAGCGGGGGCGGCAAGAGCGCTTCGGTGACGGGCGGCGGCATGGCCGCTTCGGCTTCGACCTCAGGTGCAAGCGGCGGCGGCTCGGCGGTTGTAGCTGCCGCGGGCGCTTCGGCCTGCGTCTGCACGGGCAGCGGCGGCGGCAGCTGCACCTGCCGCCGTTGCGCGTAGAACATTTCTTCGAGCGTGTTGAATCGACGCCGCAGGTCGGCTGCCTGGCTGGAGGCCTTGATGGCGATCAGGATGGCGATGATCGCGATGATCAGCGCGAAGACGTCAAACGGGCCGTCGAACATGAAGCCTCCAGGCGACCGGCGGGCAGGGACCGATCACGGAAAATCTTGAGTTAGCGCCGGGAGCGGACGCGCAATCCCGGTGCGGGCCGCTCCTGGAGCACGTCGCGGCGGAAGCGGTAAAGCGCCGCCGGCCGTCCGCCCGTCTGTGTCGACATCACCCCGGTCGGTTCGACCAGGGCTTCCATTTCAACCAGGCGGCGGAAATTCTGCTTGTGCAGATGCCGGCCGGAGATCGCCTCAACCGTATGCTGCAGTTCTGTGAGTGTGAACTCGGGCGGCAAAAGTTCAAACACCACAGGACGATACTTCAGTTTTGCCCGGAGCCGGGCGATCGCTGTGGCGAGAATCCGGCGATGATCGAACCGCATCGAGGTCCCGAGCGGGGGCAGCGTCTTGCGCGCTAATGCCGCAGGACGGCCGTCGCGCCGCGCTTCCTCGACCAGGCCGGCCTCGTACAAGAGCTCGTAGCGGTCGAGCACGCGCTCCTCGTCCCAAGCCGCCCCGTCGAGGCCGAAATAGAACCGCACGCGATCCTTGCGCGGCAGCGCGCGCGTTGTCTCCGGCGTCTCCTCGGCGGCCCATTCGGCCAGCGCGGGAATGATGTCGCGGGCGATGATCGCCGGCGGCTCCTCGCGCCAGTCTTCCCAGGGCAGGAAGCGGTACCATGGCGCGAAGCTCGCCGCGTTGGCCGCAAGCTCGCCGTCCACCGCGCGCGTCAGTGCGAGATAGCCGATCGACACCATATGCGCGCCGGTGTCGCCGGCCTCGGCATGACGGCCGCGATCGCCGAACGTATAGAGCTGCTCGACATAGCCGAGCCGCAAGCCGGCCTGTTCCTCGACCCAGGCGCGGAGGCCGATCTCGAAGGTGCGGTGCGCGAGCGCGTCGAACGGGCCGAACGGCAGGCCGGCCAGCCCGTCGCTGCCGCGCGCGGTCAGGATCAGCGGCTCGTGGCCCTCGATCGCAACGATCGCCGCGGTGAGGCCGATCTCGATCGGGGTCAGCAGAGTCTCGCTCATGCGATGACGATCGCCGTTGCAGAATTGATTGAGCAAACTTCTCCGCGGGCTCGGTGCACCTCTCCCGCTTGCGGGGGAGGCCGACGCGCTCGAAGAGCGC
>NZ_CAKZJO010000021.1 GCF_936943645.1 uncultured Bradyrhizobium sp.
CGCCTTTGCCCACCCTACGAGACTGTCCGCTAGCCCGGATACTTCCTAGGCACGCGCTGCCCGTTGTTAGTGCTTGATCGCTTTGACCTCAGGTGTTCTGCTCAAAAAAGCTGCTGGAGCACCGCACCCCGTGTCGATCTACGTCGCACTGCATCACGTCACGCACTACAAATACGACCGCCCGATCGATCTGGGACCGCAAACCATCCGCCTGCGCCCGGCGCCGCACACGCGCACGCCGATCCTGAGCTATTCGCTCAAGGTCACGCCATCCAACCACTTCGTGAACTGGCAGCAGGATCCGCAAGGAAACTGGCTCGCCCGCTACGTCTTTCCGGAGAAGACGACCGAATTGAAGTTCGAGGTCGACTTCACGGCGCAGATGACCGTGGTCAACCCGTTCGACTTCTTCGTCGAGCCCTATGCCGACAGTTTTCCGTTCGACTACCCGAAGGATCTCAAGACCGAGCTCGCGCCGTATCTCGAAACCGTCAAGCCCGATCGGCTGTTCGCGAAATATCTCGATACGATCCCGCAGGACGCTCCGAACACCGTCAACTTCCTGGTCGAGCTCAATCGCGAGCTGCAGAAGAAGATCCGCTACATCATCCGGATGGAGCCGGGCGTGCAGACGCCGGAGGAAACGCTGGCCTCGGGCGCCGGATCATGCCGCGACTCCGCCTGGCTGCTGATCCAGACCTTCCGACATCTCGGGCTCGCCGCGCGCTTCGTCTCCGGCTATCTGATCCAGATTCGCCCCGACATCGATCCGATCGTAGGGCCGCCGGAGGTGGAGAGCGACTTCACCGACCTGCACGCCTGGGCCGAGGTCTATCTGCCGGGCGCCGGCTGGATCGGCTTCGATGCGACCTCCGGCATGCTCGCGGGCGAGGGCCACATCCCGGTCGCCGCCACGCCGCATTATCGCTCGGCCGCGCCGATCTCCGGCGGGGCCGGCTTTGCCGAGGTCGAGTTCGCTTTCGACATGAGCGTCCGCCGCATCCGCGAGGCGCCGCGCATTACGAAACCGTTCTCCGACGAATCCTGGGCGCGGCTCGACGATCTCGGCGAGCAGGTCGATGGCGATCTCGCCAGCGCGGACGTACGGCTCACCATGGGCGGCGAGCCGACCTTCGTCTCGGTCGACGACCTCGAAGCGGCGGAGTGGAACACGGAAGCGGTCGGCCCGACCAAGCGCGCGCTTGGCGACGATCTGATCCGCCGCCTGCGCGATCGTTTCGCGCCCGGCGGTCTGCTGCATTACGGCCAGGGCAAATGGTATCCGGGCGAGAGCCTGCCGCGCTGGGCCTTCGGTCTCTACTGGCGCAAGGACGGCGTGCCGATCTGGAAGAATGGCGATCTCATCGCTAGGATCGAAAATCCACGCCGCGCCGAGACGAAGGACGCCGAGACCTTCATTGAGGGCGCGGCGCTGCGGCTCGGGCTCGATCCCGGCTACATCATGCCGGCCTATGAGGACACCGCGCTCTGGCTTCAGAAGGAAGCCGAGCTTCCGATCAACGTCGATCCCTCCGATTCCAAATTGTCGGATCCGGAGGCGCGCGCGCGTATGGCGCGCGTGTTCGAGCAGGGCCTCAACACGCCGCGCGGCTTCGTGCTGCCCGTGCAGCGCTGGAACGCGCCGCCGCGCTGGCGCAGCGAGCGCTGGCAACTCCGGCGCAATCATCTGTTCCTGACGCCGGGCGATTCACCGCTCGGCCTGCGCCTGCCGATCGGTTCGCTCGGCTACGTCCCGCCCAACCAATATCCCTACGTCATCGAGCGGGACCCGATGGAGCCGCGCGGCAAGCTTCCGGTGTTCACGCTCGAAGCGCGCCCGGAAGCTCCGCCACGGGTGACGCCCGAGCATCTCAACACGTCGATCCCGGTCCGCACCGCGATGTCGGTCGAAGTCCGCGACGGCGTGCTTTGCGCCTTCATGCCGCCGGTCGAGCGCATCGAGGACTATCTCGAACTGGTCGCCGCGTTAGAGGCGACCGCCGAGGAGATGCAGCTCCAAGTCCATGTCGAGGGCTATCCGCCGCCGTTCGATCCGCGCATCGAGGTCATCAAGGTGACGCCCGACCCCGGTGTCATCGAGATCAACATCCAGCCGGCCACGAGCTGGCGCGAGGCGGTCGATATCACCACCGGTCTCTATGAGGACGCGGGCAAGGTGCGCCTCGGCGCCAACCGCTTTCTGGTGGACGGCCGCCACACCGGCACCGGCGGCGGCAATCACGTCGTGGTCGGCGGATCCTCGCCGCAGGACTCGCCGTTCCTGCGCCGGCCCGATCTGCTGAAGAGTCTGGTCTTGTACTGGCAGCGGCATCCGTCGCTGTCCTATTTCTTCTCCGGCCTGTTCATCGGCCCGACCAGCCAGGCGCCGCGCATCGACGAAGCCCGTCACGACAGCATCTATGAGCTCGAGATCGCGCTCTCGCACGTGCCGCCGCCGGGCTATCAGACGCCGCTGTGGCTGGCGGACCGGCTGTTCCGGCATCTCTTGGTCGACATCACCGGCAACACCCACCGCGCCGAGATCTGCATCGACAAGCTGTATTCGCCGGATGGTCCGACCGGCCGTCTCGGCCTCGTCGAATTCCGCGCGCTCGAAATGCCGCCGGACCCGCGCATGTCGCTGGCGCAGCAGCTTCTGATCCGCGCGCTGATCGCGAAGATGTGGCGCGAGCCGCAGACCGGCAAGTTCGTGCGCTGGGGCACCGCGCTGCACGACCGCTACATGCTGCCGCATTTCATCTGGGAGGATTTTCTCGACGTTCTCTCCGAGCTGAAGCAGTTCGGCTATCCGTTCGAGGCGGAATGGTATCTGGCCCAGCTCGAATTCCGCTTCCCCGCCTTCGGCCGCGTCCATCATGGCGGCGTCACGCTGGAGCTGCGCCAGGCACTGGAGCCCTGGCACGTGCTGGGCGAGGAGGGCTCGGCCGGCGGCACCGTGCGCTATGTCGACTCATCGGTGGAGCGGCTCCAGGTCAAGGCGGAGGGCTTCGTCGAGGGCCGCCATATCGTCACCTGCAATGGCCGCCGCCTGCCGATGACCTCGACCGGGCGCTCGGGCGAGGCGGTGGCGGGCGTCCGTTTCAAGGCCTGGCAGCCGGCCTCCGGCCTGCACCCGACCATTCCGGTTCATGCGCCGCTGACCTTCGACCTGATCGACAGCTGGAACGGCCGCTCGCTCGGCGGCTGCGTCTACCACGTCGCCCACCCCGGCGGTCGCAACTACGACACCAAGCCGGTCAACACCTATGAGGCCGAGGCGCGGCGGCTGGCGCGCTTCCAGGACCATGGCCATACGCCGGGCCCGGTCCAGCCACCCCCCGAGGAACGCACAAGTGAGTTCCCGCTGACCCTCGACTTGCGGACTCCGCTCCTGCAATGAGTATGATGGTGGGGCAGGGAGAGGCGCATGGCCGAGGGCGCAGCCGAAGAGAACGACAGGGCGGGCAGGGCGCAAGGCCAGCGTGAGGGCCAGCGCCGTTTCGCGCAATGGGTCCGCGACTATAACCGCCTGCCTGGCATCCCCGACGAGTTCTTAGGGTCGGACGGCGCCCCGCGCGCGGTCTGGAGCCGCTTTTTCGATGCTTTCGGCGCGCTCGCCCCCGACGAGATCGAGCGGCGATTCGGCATGGCCGATCGCCACCTCCGCGAGGCCGGCGTCACCTACCGTGCTCCCGGCGACAGCGCCGACCGTCCCTGGTCGCTGAGCCACCTGCCGCTTTTGATCGGCGAGGCCGATTGGCAGCAGCTATGCGCCGGCATCACCCAGCGCGCCGAGCTGCTCGAGCGCGTGCTGCGCGACATCTATGGCGAGGGCAGGCTGGTCGCCGAGGGCGCGCTGCCGGCGGCCGCGATCGCCGGCAGCCCCGAATACCTCCGTCCCGTCTGCGGCGTGCCGCCCCCGGGCGGGCGCTATCTGTCGCTCTATGCCGCCGACATCGGCCGCGGTCCTGACGGGCGCTGGTGGGTGCTCGGCGACCGCACCCAGGCGCCGTCGGGGGCGGGCTACGCGCTGGAGAACCGCCTGGTGCTCTCGCGCGCCTTCTCCGATCTCTACAAGTCGATGAACGTGCCGCGCGTCGCGCCGTTCTTCGAGGCGTTCCGCGACTCACTGCGCGCGCGCGCCGATCGCGATGAACCGCGCATCGGCGTGCTCACGCCCGGCAGCTTCAGCGAGACCTATTTCGAGCACGCCACGCTGGCGCGCTATCTCGGCTTCCTCCTGGTCGAGGGCGACGATCTCGCCGTCAGCGACAACCGCATCCACATCCGCACCGTCGCCGGCCTGAAGCGGCTCGACGTGCTGCTCCGCCGCGTCGATTCCAATTCGCTCGATCCGCTCGAGCTCGATGCGTCCTCGCATCTCGGCGTGCCCGGCCTGATCGACGTGTTGCGCAAGGACGGCGTCGTCGTCGCCAACATGCCGGGCTCGGGCGTGCTGGAGGCGCGCGCGCTGCTCGGCTTCCTGCCGGCGCTCAGCCGCCGCCTGCTCGGCGAAGAGCTGAAGATGCCGCATATCGCGACCTGGTGGTGCGGCCAGCGCAGCGCGCGCGAGGAGGTGCTGGCGCGGCTCGACGAGGTCGCGATCGAAGGCGCTTACCGGCGCGGCGTGCCCGGTTTCGGCAACAACGGGCCGGTGCTCGCGAGCGAGTTGGATGCGAGCGACCGCCAGCGCCTGGTCGATGCCATCGGCGCGCGCGGCATGGACTATGTCGGCCAGGAGGTGGTGCGGCTCTCGACCATGCCGGTGTGGGAGCAGGGCCAGATCACGCCGCGTCCATTCGTGCTGCGCGTGTTCGCCGCGGCGACGCCGGACGGCTGGGCCATCATGCCCGGCGGTTTCTGCCGGATCGCCGAACAGGCCGACGCGCGCGCGGTGTCGATGGGCGACGGTGCGCGTGCCGCCGACGTCTGGATCGTCTCCGACAAGCAGGTCTCGACCGCGACCTTGCTGCCGGCGACCGACAAGGTCCGCATCCGCCGCATCGCCGGCGTGCTGCCGAGCCGGGCCGCCGACAATTTGTTCTGGCTCGGCCGCTATCTCGAACGCGCCGAGGCGACGCTGCGCCTCGTGCGCGCCCTGGGCTCGCCGAGCGGGCCCAACAAGGGCACCGCGGCCTCGCAGCAAGCGGCCGAACGCATCCAGCGCCTGCTGGTGGCCTGGGGCGCGGTCTCGCAAGTCTCGCGCACCGCGCCGGGACGCGTCGTCGCCGAAGCGCTGCAGAGCCCGGACCGGTTCGGCTCGGCCCTATCGCTGGTGCGCGCGGCGCAGCGCACGGCGACTTCCTTGCGCGAGCGTTTGTCGCCCGATGCCTGGCAGGTCATCACCGAGATGGCCGAGCGCCTCGCTTACGAGGTCGAGGACGACGACAGCGTGGTGAGCGCGGCCGAGCTGACCTTGCAGGAGCTGGCGAGCTTCGCCGGCCTTGCGCAGGAGAACATGAACCGCGCCGCCGGCTGGCGCTTCCTCGACATCGGCCGCCGCACCGAGCGCGCCATCAACACCATGCGTTTCACGCGCCAGTTCGCCTATGACGAGGCCGGCGACGAGGATCTCGACATCCTGCTGACGCTGGTGGATTGCCAGATCACCTACCGCTCGCGCTATCTGCTCGCGCCGATCCTGGCGCCGGTGCGGGACCTTGCCGTGCTCGACGGCTACAATCCGCGTTCGGTGGCATTCCAGGTGACGACGCTGAACGAGCACATCGCCGCGCTGCCGAGCTTGAAGGAGCACGGCCTGATCGAGAAGCCGCAGCGGCTCGCGGTGGCGCTGCAGGCGACCCTTGCAACGGCCGAAGCCGAGAAGCTCGAGGTCAAGACGCTGTTCGCGCTGGAGCAGGACCTGCTCAGCCTTGCGGACGCGATCGGGCAGCACTACTTCCCGCACGGTCCCAACGCGGCCCGGCCGGAAAAGCTGACGGGGCTGGCGTGATCTACGACATCCGTCACGTCACGACTTACGAATACGAGAACCCGGTCAGCTTCGCCCGCTGCACGCTGCGGCTGGAGCCGCGCAGCGGTGGCGGCCAGGACCTGATCTCGCATCGTGTCGAGATCCGCCCGCGCCCGGCCGAGCGGACCGTGCGGCGCGATTTTTTCGGCGCGCTGACCGAGAGCGTCGTGATCGATACGGCCCATCGCAACTTGCGGATCGACTCGCGCTCGCGTGTTTCGGTGTCGCGCGAGCCGCCGGCGCGCGATGCGCCGAGCCCGCCCTGGGAGAGCGTTCGCGACATTGCCTTCGAAGCCACGAGCCTCAGGCCGGCCTCACCGGTCGGCTATGTCTTTGCGAGCCCGCTCGTGCCGGTGCTGCCTGCGGTCAGCGCCTATGCCGCCGAGAGTTTTGCGCCGGGCACTGGCATCCTCAAAGGCACGGTCGATCTGATGCATCGCATCCGCGACCAGTTTCGCTACGACCCCAAGGCGACGGTGATCTCGACGCCGCTGGCCGAGGTGTTCGACAACCGCCACGGCGTCTGCCAGGATTTTGCCCATGTGATGATCGCGGGGCTGCGCGGACTGGGTCTGCCGGCGGCCTATGTCAGCGGCTACTTGCGCACCATTCCGCCGCCGGGCCAGCCGCGGCTGCAAGGCGCCGATGCTACCCATGCCTGGGTGTCGCTGTGGTGCGGCGCCGATCTCGGCTGGGTCGATTTCGACCCGACCAACGACCTGCTGGTTGCGAACGACCACATCGTGCTCGCGATCGGGCGCGACTTCTCCGACGTCTCGCCGATCGACGGCATCATCGTCGGCTCGCCCAAGCAGAAGCTGGGCGTCGCCGTCGACGTGGTGCTGGTGGAGTAGGGCGTGGGCGCATGAGCGTCGGCTTGCCAACGCAAAGCGGAAGTTAGCCATCTAGAGTGGGATCGGCGGCTTGAGACCCGGAACAGACGTTTGAGGGTGTCCTAATTTCGGTTTACGATGTCAGAGCAACCTGACGGTAGTGTGTCTTTGTTCAAAACCGCTTCAATAGCTGAACTCATCGTCGAAGCCGCTATCTTGATCGCCTGCGGTCTGGCATGGGCCATTGCTGGCTTCCCACGCCTTACGGAGGTCGCCATAGTGGGTGGCCTAGGTCTCGTATGCTTCGGTGTTTACGTCGGGATAATCTGGAACAGGAAGTAAGGCCGCCTCAGTTGGCGGCCTTTTTTCCTATCAGGCCAAAACTTGCGCATCTCCGACGTGGGGTGATGGACGCCAACACGCCGTTACGGGGGCGGAGCGGACCCTGCAAGAAGTGCAGGGGTTATCAGTCACGCCCTGGAAGCGGTCGGCGTTCGCCGATCACCGAACCATGGTCTCGCGATCCCAGGCCTGATAGTCGGGCGAACCTTCGACGCGGATGGGACCATCGTAGCCGTATTCCACCATGTGCACGGTCACATAGTCGTCGCCGAAAAACACCACGCCATAGGATTGCGGCAGGTCGGACGCGCTCAGCAGCGTGGTCTCGGAGAACAGCGGATAGCTGGCATGGTTGGTGCCGCGCAGCGACGAGACCGGAACGCCTGCGACCGAGCCGGCCAGCGGCAAGTGACAATGCCCAAAGAAGACGTGGCGGATCTTTGAACGGTTGCGGCCGACGAGGCGCCGGAATGGAGCCTCATCCAAGAGGCGGATCTGGTCGAGCGGGGCGAGATGCACCGGCATGGGGTTATGATGCATGAACAGCAGGAACGGCCCGTCATGCTCGGCAAGCCGTGCCTCGAGCCAGCCGAGCCGATCGTCGCAATAGCGGCCGGCATGGGTTTCCGGATGGGCGGTGTCAAGAAACAGGCAGCGGCCGGCAGCCGTATCGTGGACGCCCTGGACGAAGCCGTTGTCGTCGGCGAGGTCGGGGAATACGCTGAGGAAGGCGGCGCGCCGGTCGTGGTTGCCGATGCAAAGCCGGACCGGCAGCGGATAGTCGTCGAGGCGCTGCTTGAGCCATTGATAGTCGGCGGCCTCACCCCAGTCCGAGAGGTCGCCCGTGATCACCATCAACTCGGCGTCATGATGGTCCTGCAGGGCATGCGCCAGCGCGCGCTCGAAATTGGCGCGCGGATCGCGGCCGCCGATGGTCGAGCCGGGTGCCGTCAGGTGAATGTCGCTCAGATGCAGCAGCTTCATCGCTTGTCTCCGTTCTTGCGGCACGGGGCGCCGTCGGCGCCCCGTGCTTGGTTGACGTCTTGACGATCAGCGCGCGGCGCCGGTGGTCTTCGGCAGCAGCTTCTGCACGTCCGCCGTCATGTCGGCGAGGACGGCCTCGGGTTCTTTGGCGCGGGCGCCCGAGATGATCGAGTTGAGATGATCCTTGATCACGTCGGTGATCTTCAGGCCGTTGTCGCCGGGAAAGGCGTACCATTTGGTCAGCAGCGGGAGCTGGCCGACCGCGGTGTAGTTGTTGGGGTTCTTGACGTAGAAGTCCTTCAGGTAGACGTCGTTCGCGACCTTGTTGGGCGGCATGTAGCCGGTGGTCTCCGCCATGATCGCGGCGCCCTTAGGGCCGGTCCAGAACTTCACCGCTTCCCAGGCTGCGTCGCGCTTGGTCTTGTCCTTGGCGAGGATCAGCACGACGTTGCCGCCGGCCGGCAGCCGGCCGTTCGGGGAGGCCACGTCCGGGAACGGAATCGTCTTCAAGGCGAACTTGCCGCCGGTCATCTGCGTGACCTTGTTGAGGTCCGAGGTCGAGGTGACGTGAAAGCCGGTCTTGCCGGCTGCGAACGCCGCGCGCATCGACGGCTGGTCGAGGTTGGGCATGCCGCCCTCGTTGACGAGCCGCGCGATCATGTTGATGGCGAACTTGCCCTCCGGTCCGTCGAAGGCGACCTTGGTCTCGTCGGCGTTGAGCATGGTGCCGCCGCGCGCGAACACCGGGGCCTGCCACAGCCAGTTGCCGGTGATGTCCCAGGCATAGGTGACGCCGTTGGTGTCGTTGCCGAGTGCCTTGATCTTCCTGGCGAGCGTCAGCAGCTCGTCCCAGCTCTTCGGCAGATTGTCCACGTCGCCGCCGGCCTGCTTCACGAGGTCGAGGTTGACGTAGACGATGGGCAGCGAGATCGCGAAGGGAAGGGCGAAGACCTTGCCGCCGGCGGTGCCGATGTCGTACATCGCCTGGTGAAAGCCCTGCTTGTCGAAATCTTTTTCAGCGGCGATGTACCCATCGAGCGGGGCCGGGATGTTCTTGTCGACCAGGACGCGGATGCGGTTCAGGCCCTGGAAGGACACATCCGGCATCTGATTGGTCACGGCCTCGCGTAGCACCTTCTGGGTGGCGTCCTCGTAGGATTCGTAAGGCGCCCGCATGGTGACCTTGATCTCCGGGTGGACCTTGGCGAATTCCTCGGCGATGCGCTTGTGGGTCTCGGTGAACAGCTCCGGATAGGGATACTGCATCACGATCTCGGTCTTCGTCTGCGCGAGCGCAGAGCCGGCCACGAGCGACAGAACTGCCGCGGCGATGATGGACTTCAGCATGGATAGACTCCTGTTTGAGGTGACGCGGTTACTTGATCCCGGTGAGGGTGATGCCCTCGATGAAGCGACGCTGGGCAAAGAGGAAGGCGATGACCAGCGGCGCGATGATCACCATCGCCGCGGCCATCAGCGGGCCGTAGCTGGTGCCGGCCTCGTTGTTGCGGAAATGCGCGACCGCCAGCGGCGGCGTGCGCAGCTGCTCGCTGTTGAGCACGATCAGCGGCCAGAAATAGTCGTTCCAGTGCGCGACCACGGAGAAGATGCCGAAGGCCGTCACGGCCGGGATCGCGGCCGGCAGCATCACCCGCCAGACGATGCCGAATTCGGAGATGCCGTCCATGCGGGCGGCATCGACGAGATCGTCCGGTACGGTCTTGAAGAACTGGCGCATCAGGAAGATGCCGAAAGCCGAGATCGTGAAGGGCAGGACCAGCGCCGCATAGCTGTCGAGCAGGCCGACCTTGTGCAGCAGCAGGAAGACCGGGATCGCGGTCGCCTGAGGCGGGATCAGGATCCCGAACAGAACCAGTGCAAACAGCGTGTCGCGGCCGCGGAAGCGAAGCTTTGCCAGCGCATAGGCCGCCGGCAGCGCCACCATGACCTGCAGCACGAAGATCGAGATCGTGACGATGACGCCGTTGAGCAGGAAGCGCAGCAAATTGGCCTTGGCGAAGGCCTCGCGCAGATTGTCCCACAGCGCGAACCGGTAGGGGATCAGATGCAGCTCGCTGGAGAAAACCTCGGTCTGCGGCTTTGACGCGGTCGAGATCATCCAGATGAAAGGCGCCAGCATGATCGCGGCGCCCGCGATCAGGAGCAAATGGCGCAGGACCGCCTGGAGCGAGACGGAATGTGTGTTGCTCATGTGTAATGCACGCCGCGATCGGCGAGCCTCGACTTGATCAATGTGAGCGCGAGAACGAACACGAGGAAGACGACGGTGATCGCTGCGGCGTAGCCTGAGCGGAAGAACTCGAAGCCTTCCGTGTACATGGTGTGGATCAGGACCTCGGTGGATTTGGACGGGCCACCCTTGGTCAGCACATGCACGGTGTCGAACACCTGGAAGGAGCGGATGCCGGAGACCACGACGACGAAGGTCGTGACCGGGCCGAGCATCGGCCAGGTCACGAGGCGGAAGCGTGCCCAGCCGCTCGAGGCACCGTCGATCTCGGCCGCTTCGTAGAGCTGCTTGGGGATGGAGACGAGGCCGGCGAGAAACAGCACCATGTTGAAGCCGACCGCCTGCCAGATGCCGATCGCGCACAGCGCATAGAGGGCGGTGCTGCGATCCTGCAGCCAGGCGAAGGCCGGCAGGCCCGCGCCGCGCAGCAGTCCGTTCACCAGGCCGAATTGCGGATGCAGCATGAATTCCCACACCACCGCCATCGCGATCAGGGTCGCCATCACGGGCAGGAAATAGATGGTCCGATAAAGGCTGCGCAGGCTGGTGCCGCTCTGGATCAGCAGCGCGATCGCAAGGCCTGCGATCACGGCGCCGGGTACCACGACCACCACGTAAGTCAGTGTGTTGCGCAGCGCGATCCAGAACACCTTGTCGGCGAACAGGTCCTGGTAGTTGGCGAGCCCGATCCAGGAAAAATGCGGCGCGCCGAGCTGATAATCGGTGAAGGAGAGGGCGATCACGCCCGCGAGCGGACCGAGCAGCATGACCAGCATGAGCGCGGCGGCCGGCGCCACCAGCGCGTAAGCGGAATATGTGCGCCGGCTGCCATGAGCGGGCAGGGTACGCCTTGCCGCGCGGGCGGGGACGGCAGCCGCGTCGATGGTCATCGCCCCGTCAGACATGGGCGGGCTCTCGGACACGCTCGGCCTGCTCGACCTTCAGCGGAATCCGCTTCCCGATGGAATCGAAGACCTGCACCGCGTCGGACGCGAAGCCGAAGGCGAGGTGACTGCCCATCGCGGGCAAATGCCTGACGTCGGCGAGCCGTGCGATCAGGCGCAACCCGGCGCCTTCGATCGCAAGGTGTACGAAGGCTTCCGCACCGAGATTTTCCAGATGGACGACGTTTCCGGAGAACGGTCCGGCGCCGAGGTCGATCCGCTCCGGGCGCACGCCGACACGGCATTCGCCCGCCGTCGCGCCGCACGCAAGCCGCAGCGCGGATCCCAGCACGTCGATGCCGCCGTCCTTCCAGACACGGCCGGGAAGGATGTTGATCTTGGGGCTGCCGATGAATTCGGCAACACGGATGTCGCCGGGGTCGTTGTAGATCTCCGCGGGCGTTCCGACCTGAATCAGTTCTCCGCCCATCATGACGGCGATCCGGCTCGACATGGTCATCGCCTCGGCCTGGTCGTGCGTGACGTAGACGAAGGTCGTCTTGAGGCGGCGATGCAGCTCGGCGAGCTCGGCGCGCATGTGGACTCGCAGCTTTGCGTCGAGATTGGAGAGCGGTTCGTCGAACAGGAAGGCGAGGGGCTCGCGCACCATGGCGCGCCCGACTGCGACCCGTTGCCGCTGTCCGCCGGACAATTGCCCGGGCTTGCGCCGCAGCAATGGCGCGATGTCGAGCTGCTCGGCGATGGCCGCGATGTCGGCGCGGATGCCGTGTTCCTTGGCGCGTCGGCCCGGCAGCAGCGGGCCGAGCAGCGGCAGTCGTTCGATCGCGGAGAGGCGCCGCATCCGCAACGGTACGGCAATGTTGTCGAAGGTGCTCAAATGCGGATACAGCGCATAGGACTGGAAGACCATCGCGAGATTGCGCGCGCTTGGGCGAATGCCGTCGACGGGGCGGCCGTCGATACGGACCTGGCCGGAATTCTGCGGCTCCAGCCCGGCGATGATGCGGAGCAGGGTCGACTTGCCGCAGCCGGAAGGACCGACCAGCGAGATGAACTCGCCGTCCTCGATCCGGAAATCGATGCCTTTCAGGACGTCGGTCCCGTCGAAGGATTTGCGGATCGTGGAAAGCTCGATTTGCGCCATTCGCGCTGGTCCCCTGCTGCCCGTTTCGGCGCACGAGGAGTTAAGGCGGCCATCTGACATTCACATTACGGTTAATGGCGTTGCTTATGTTGATCCCAGGTTTTGCTTTTGCTGCATTCTGAAGCGGGGATGCCGGTCTTGGAGTTGTTGTCGTGGCGTTGACGTCGTCGCGTGTCCGGGCGGTCAATGCGGTGTTCGACACCGGCAGCTTTGCCGCCGCGGCAAGGAAACTGGGCGTGTCGCAGCCCGCCGTCGCGCAGTTGGTGCGCGATCTGGAGGCCGAGTTCGCCGTTGCGCTGTTCGACCGCCACGGACAGAACCTGATACCGACGCCGCTGTGCCGGCGACTCTACGCCGCAACGAACCGTATGCAGGCACTCGAGGCGGATGCGCAGGCCATCCTCGAGCAGCGCGATGAGCTGTCGGGAGGTGAGCTTCGCATCGGGCTCGGCAACGCCATGCCGGGCATGGCGCTGATCGCGGCGTTTCGCAATCTGTATCCGAAGATTCAGATCAACATCGAGATCGGGAGCTGGTCTGCGATCATGGCGGCGGTGGTCGACCAGCGCGTCGACGTCGCCGTGCTGCCGGAGGTGCCGCAAGACAATCGCTTCCGTCGCGAGCCCTGCGTGCAGCAACGCGTGGTCGCGATCTGTCATCCCGTTCACGACCTCAGTCGGGAATCGCGCGTGTCCGCCGTCAGCCTGATGCAATATCCGCTGGTGTTTCGAACCCGGGATTCCGCGACCCAGCGCGTCGTGGACAGGGCGTTTCGCGCGGTCAATCTGCGCGCCAGTCCGGCGATCGTCGTCAACACGCGCGAGGGAATGCTGGAGGCGGTCGCCAACCGGCTCGGTGTCGGCTTTGTCTGGGAGCACGGCTCCAGCCGTATCGATCGCATCGCCAAGGTGGCGATCGCGGAAATCGAGGCGGAATCGCCCGAATACATCTTCTCGCTGGCCGGCAAACGCGGCAAGCTGGTCGAGTTGTTCTATCTGGCCAGAAGCCTGTCGCGCTCGGCGGACGGCGCCGACATCCTGTCCGCCCCGTAAAGCGACAGGCAGGAAAGCCCCGGCCCTTCCGGCGGGGTCGCCTTCAGGCTGTGGTGAAGCATAACCACAACCGTATTGTTGCGCAGCGGGAATGTAACATATTTACGAATTTTTGCTACGGAATTTGGTCAGCAGGCCCAAGATGGGCTATGCTGGCACCGCGTCGAGAACAACAAAGACGTCGGGAGATGGCATGGGACAAGAGCGGCGGCCGGGGCTGCATCCATGATAACCTTGCCGAGACTAGCGGCTGAATCCCTCGAGGGCTTCCTCGGGAAGTTCATGCGTCGCCGGTACGATGAGGCGTCTGCCAATATCGTCGAGAGCGCGACCCGCACCGCGATGGAATGCATCGGCAACAGCGATGCGCTCTATCACAACATCGAGCATACGATGCTGGTGACGCTGGCGGCCCAGGCCATCCTCGGCGGCCGAAGCCTTCACACCCATCTGTCGGCCGAGGATTACGTCCATGTCCTGATCGCCTGCCTCGCCCACGACATCGGCTATGTGCGCGGACTGTTCGAGGAGGACGATTCCGACGGCTTTGTCATCGACGCGGCCGACAACAAGGTCTCGTTGCCGCGCGGCGCATCGGACGCGAGCCTGCTGATGTATCACGTCGACCGCTCGAAGCTGTACGTAACGCGGCGGCTGCGGCATATTCCCGGCGTCGATCCGGAGCGCGTTGCCCGCGCCATCGAGGGGACGCGCTTTCCGGCCCGCGAGGGCCAGGAATATGACGACGAGGCCTCGATCCTGCGCGCGGCCGACTTCATCGGCCAGCTCGGCGATCCCAACTATCTGCGCAAGGCCAACGCACTCTATTACGAGTTCGAAGAGGTCGGCATGAACCGCCAGCTCGGCTACGATTCGCCGGCCGACATCGTGAACCGCTATCCACAATTCTATTGGAACAGCGTCGCACCGCACATCCAAACCGAGATCGGCTATCTCAACAAGACCGAGATCGGCCGGCAATGGATCGCCAATCTCTACAGCAACGTGTTCCGCGCCGAGCGCGACATCTCGCTCTCCGGTCCGCAGAGATAGCGGTGCCCTCGTAGCCCGGATCAGCGCAGCGATATCCGGGGCCGGTGGTGCAACGTCCCGGATGTCGCTGCGCTGATCCGGGCTGCGGCCCTTCAACGCCGTGAGAAAACCATGCAAGAAAAAACCGTCACCACGGACGTCCTCGACATTGCCTATCGCGAATACGGCGCGCCCGACGGCTGGCCCTGCATCATGGGCCACGGCTTTCCCTACGATGTGAACGCCTATGCCGAGGCCGCGCCTGCTATCGCAGAGGCCGGTGCGCGCGTTCTCGTGCCCTGGCTGCGCGGCTACGGGCCGACGCGGTTTCGCTCCGCTGCCACGCTGCGCTCGGGCGAGCAGGCCGCGCTCGGCGCCGATCTGCTGGCCTTCATGGACGCGCTTCGCATCGAGCGCGCGATCGTCGGCGGCTATGATTGGGGCGGGCGTGCGGCCTGCGTGGTCGCAGCGCTGTATCCGGAGCGGGTGATCGGCCTCGTCTCCGGCAATTCCTACAACATCCAGAACATCGCCCGCGCCATGGAGCCGGCCTCGCCGCCGGAAGAGGCCGCGCTCTGGTATCAATATCTCTTCCACAACGAGCGTGGCCGCCGCGCGCTGGAGCGCAACCGGCGCGGCTTTGCGCGCCAGCTCTGGGCAATGTGGTCGCCGACATGGACATTCGACGACGCCACGTTCGAGAAAAGCGCGATGTCGTTCGACAATCCCGATTTCGTCGACGTCGTGATCCACTCCTACCGCCATCGCTACGCGCTCGTGGAGGGCGATCCCGCCTATGCCGCCATCGAGGCGAAGCTGGCCGGCCAGCCGCCGATCCGCGTCCCGACCATTGCGATCGATGGCGACAGCGACGGCGTCAATCCCGGTACTGCCCATCACGCACGCAAGTTCGAAGGCTCGTTCGAACGGCGCGTGTTCGCAGGCGCCGGTCACAATCTGCCGCAGGAACGCCCGGCGGATTGGGCGCAGGCCGTACGCGACGTGCGCAAGGCGGCGGAGCAGGCCTGAGTCAAGGTTGCTGCCGCCGGCGGCTGCTTTGCTGCGCCTGTCGTCCCCGGTGCCAGTGCTATCCCGATGCTTTGCCGGATCAATCCAGCGGCATCTCGTCGAGCGGCCAGATCGGGCGACGCACCCTGCGATAGATGAGGGTCGTGTAGTCGTTGGTGGCAAGGCCGCCGCTGTCGGCCAGGATCACCTGCTTGGCCATCGGCCCGAAAGCGGCGCGGAAGTGGTGGGCGGACTTGACCGCGACGACCCGAAACTGCGCCGGCTCGGCGCCGAGAATTCGGAACATTTCCTGATCATAGGTTTGCAGCGTGTTGGTCGACAGCGCGATCGAGATGCCGTTGACCTCGAGCAGGGCGGAGGGGCCGAGCGTCATGGGCTGACCGGCATTCATCGGTCCCTCGCAGACGAAGGCACCATCCGACAGTGCGGCAACGCGTCCCGTCAGCGTGAGCGGCGGCCCGTAGCTTGCCGGATCGCGCTTGGCGCCGACAACGATTTCGAGGCTGGCCCCGAGACCTGCGGCATGACAGCGAGCAGCAGCTTCGGGATCGCCGAGAACGCCGAGCAGCACGCCCTTGACGTCGGCCTTCAGCAGCGCCTCCAGCAGGCGGACGCCGTCGCCATAGGCGCCTGAACCCGGGTTGTCGCTGTAGTCGGAAATGACGAAGGGACGGGTATCGGCGATATCGGTCGCGGCCTCCGCGGCAAGCCGCGTCGCCGTCGGCAAATCATGCACCGCGACGGTGACCTCGGCGCGGCGGCGATAGATTTCGTCATAAAGCGTGGCCGCAACCTGCCGCGCCGCAGTCTCGGCGGCGTTGTGCGAGGCATCGTAGGTCACCTGCACGCTGGGGCCGACCTCGGCAATGTCCGAGCGGCTGAAGCCCGCGCAGACGTCGACCGAGAGCAGGCCGGGCGTTTGTGTCTCGATCTCCGCAGCGCGCGCCAAGAGATCGCTCATCACGCCGCCCTGGGTTCGTCCGTGATTGCATCCGTCGAGCAGCGGTCCTTGCAGGTGGACGACCTTCGGACGGATCTTGCCGTCCATCGCCGATTGCAGCAGATCGGCCGCGCGCAATGCCGTCTCGTACTGGTCGATATGCGGATAGGTCCGGTAGGGCAGCATGATGTCGGCGAGCTTGCCCATGCGTTCGGTGACGTTGGCATGCAGGTCGAGCGTCACCGCGATCGGGATCGTCTCGCCGAGCCGCTTGCGCAATCCTTCCAGCAGCGCACCCTCGGCATCGTCGTCGGTCTCGGTCACCATCGCGCCGTGCAGTGCGAGAATGACGCCGTCGAACGGTCCCGTCGTGCAGGCCTCGTAGAGCAGGCGTTGCAATTCGGCCCAGCAGTCGGCCGTCACCTTGCCGGACGGCGTGGCCGAGGCCGCAATCGGCTGCACCAGGCTCCAGCCGTAGCGTTTGGCCGCAGCCAGATGCCCGGCGATCTCCATCCTGGTGGCGCCGAGCGCGGGGGCGATCTCGGCTCCCAGCAGAAACAGCCGCTTGCGATAATCGTCGAGCGTGGTCGGGACGATCGAGAACGTGTTGGTCTCGTGGGCGATCTGCGCGGAGAGCACACGTCGCGTCTGGCTCATGAGGGCTCCTTGTTGTTCATGGAAGCCGCGCCCGGTCTCGCGTCCTCACGAGACATTTCGCTAGCATCGAATCGGCCTGCGCCACCAGCAACTTGACGCAAGACCGCTATGCAGAACCCCGCTGATCTGACGCGCTGACGAAAAGCAGCGCGCCGCGCGTTCGTCCGCGCGGACGACAATCATCGGGGAGAAACCATGAAAGCCGCTTTGGTCCTGGCCACGGCACTGGCTGCCGCCTGCCTGTCGACACCCGTCTCGGCGCAAAAATCCTACGGCCCTGGTGTCAGCGACACCGAGATCAAGATCGGCAACACCATGCCCTATAGCGGGCCGGCCTCGCCGCTCAGTATCACGGGCAAGGTGATCTCCGCCTATTTCGACGAGGTCAATGAGAAAGGCGGCGTTGGCGGCCGCAAGCTCAACCTGATCTCGCTGGATGATGCGTTCTCGCCGCCCAAGACCATGGAGGCCGCGCGGCGCCTCGTCGAGGGCGATGGCGTCGCCTTCATCTTCGCCACCATGGGCACGGCACCGAGCTCGGCGATCGCAAAATATCTCAACAGCAACAAGGTGCCGCAGCTTTTCCTGATCAGCTCGGCCTCGAAGTGGAACGACCCCGCCAACATGCCGTGGTCGATGGCGCTGCCCTGGGCGCCGAACTACACCAGCGAGGCGGCGATCGACGTCGCCTATGCCCGCGCCAAGAACCCGAATGCGCGCTTTGCGGTGCTCTACCAGAACGACGATGCCGGCAAGGAATACTTACGCGGCGTCAAGGAGGCGCTCGGCACTGAGGCCGACAAGGCGATCGCGATGGCCTCGAGCTTCGAGGTCACTGACCCCACCGTCGATTCCCAGGTGCTGACGCTGGCCAATACCAAGGCTGACGTCTTCATGATCTATTCGGTGACGCCGCGCGCCTGCGCGCAGGCGATCCGCAAGGCCCACGAGGTCGGCTGGCAGCCGACGCGTTTCCTTGCCTCGGGCTGCGCCAACAAGGCGACCGTGATGGCGCCGGCGGGCCTCGACGCCGGCAAGGGCGTGCTCTCGCTCGGCTCGCTCAAACCCTTCGTCGAGCAGCCGAAGGACGATCCGGCGATGACGGCCTATATCGACTTCATGAAGAAGCGCCTGCCCAATGCCGACGTCAACAACGTCGCCGGCCTCTACGGCTACACCGTCGCCGAGGCGCTGGTGGTGCTGCTGAGGCAATGCAAGGACAATCTGACGCGCGAGAACATCATGGCGCAGGCGGCGAATTTGAAGAACGTGCCGCTGTCGCTGCTGATGCCCGGCATTACGCTGAACACCACGCCGCAGGATTTCCGCCCGATCAAGGACGGCTACATGCTCCAGTTCGACGGCAACGACTGGGTGGTGGCAAGCGAGCTCTTGAAGGGGACGTGAGGGGGCGAGCCGGACTCTCTCCGCGAGTTCGGTGCCGTAGGGTGGGCAAAGGCGCACTTGCGCCGTGCCCACGGCCTGCTCAATACGGAAATAGGACGTGGGCACGCTTCGCTTTGCCCACCCTACGAGACTGACTCGAAGATCAACGAGCGGGAGACCCCCATGGACTTTCAACATTCCGCCCGTTCGCTCGAGCTGCAGGAGCGCGTTCGGCAGTTCATGCGAACACATGTCGAGCCGGTCGAGGAGCTCTATTACGAGCAGGTCAAGCCGGAAGCGGCGCGCTACAAGACGCCGCCTGTGCTGCAGGATCTGAAGAAGATGGCGCGCGAGCAGGGGCTGTGGAATCTGTTTCTCTCCGGCGAGCATGGTCCGGGCCTCACCAATCTCGAATACGCCCCCGTGAAGGAGATCATGGGCCGCATTCTCTGGGCACCCGAGGTGTTCAACTGCTCGGCGCCTGATGTCGGCAACATGGAAGTGCTGGCGAATTACGGCACCATGGCGCAGCAGGAGCGCTGGCTGAAGCCGCTGCTGGAGGGCCGCATCCGCTCCGGCTTCTCGATGACCGAGCCGCAGGTCGCCTCCAGCGATGCCACCAACATCCAGTGCGCCATCACGCGCGATGGCGACGACTACGTCATCAACGGGCGCAAGTGGTTCACCTCCGGCGCGATGAACGAGGATTGCGAGATCCTGATCGTGATGGGCAAGACCGCGCCCGACGATCCCGACCGCCATCGCCAGCAATCCATGATCCTGGTGCCCAGGAACACGCCCGGCGTGCGCATCCTGCGCGACATGCTGACCTACGGCTATGACGATGCTCCCAGCGGCCACCCTGAAATCGTCTACGAGAACGTCCGCGTGCCCGCCGAGAACATCCTGCTCGGCGAAGGCCGCGGCTTCGAGATCGCGCAAGGGAGGCTAGGTCCCGGCCGCATCCACCATTGCATGCGGCTGATCGGTTGCGCCCAGCGCGCGCTCGAATTGATGTGCCAGCGATCCGTGTCCCGCGTCGCCTTCGGCAAGCCGCTGGCTGAGCAGGGCTCGGTGCGCGAGGACATCGCGCACTCCTTCTGCGAGATCGCGCAGGCGCGGCTGCTCACGCTGCAGGCCGCCGACAAGATGGACCGCGAGGGCAACAAGGCCGCGCGCGATTTGATCGCCGCCGCCAAGATCGTGGTGCCCGGCATGGCCGCCCGCGTCATCGACCGCGCCATCCAGATCCACGGCGCCGCCGGCGTCTCGCAGGATACCTTCCTCGCCCGCGCCTATGTCTACGCCCGTTTCATCCGCATCGGCGACGGCCCGGACCAGGTGCATCTCGCCGCGGTGGGGAAGGAGCTGATCAAGCGCGGCGGGGTGATGGGGTAGCGCACAGCTTTTCGGGCGATCGCGCAAAAACCGACGCTCGCGTCTGGTCAGAAGGTAAGATGGTGTGCTTTGATGCATCAGATTCTTTGGTGCGTCACTGCCGACGTTGTTGCGCTCGGCACATGAGCGAGCAGGTCAACAATGCGCAGTTTTGTCCCCAGCGGCCGGCCGTCCGGCGCGCGATCCGTCGCGGCCATATGCACCGCCATCCTGATGATGCTGGTGGTCTGTAGCGGCCCGTCAGCTTTCGCAGCCGTCGAACCCTTTCCCCCGGACTTCAAAATCGAACGGATGTCGGTCAACGGCGTCACGCTGCATGTCCGCATTGGCGGACACGGGCCGGCGGTGGTGCTCCTGCACGGCTTCGCCGACACCGGCGACATGTGGGCGCCGCTCGCCAAGGCGCTCTACAAGGACCACACCGTGATCGTCCCGGACCTGCGCGGCATGGGGCTGTCGTCCCAGGCCGCCGGCGGCTACGACAAGAAGACCCAGGGCGTCGACATCGCCATGGTCATGGACAAGCTCAAGGTCCAGAAGGCCGATCTGGTGACGCACGACATCGGCAACATGGTGGGCTATGCGCTCGCTGCACAATATCCCGATCGCATCACCAAATGGGTCGTCATCGACGCGCCGCTGCCCGGCATCGGGCCCTGGGACGAAATCCTGAAGAGCCCGATGCTGTGGCATTTCAATTTCCGCGGCCCCGATGTCGATCGCCTGGTCAAGGGCCGCGAGCGCATCTATCTCGACCGGTTCTACAACGAGCTGTCGGCCGATCCCAAGGCGATCGACGAAGCGACCCGCAACCATTATGCGAAGCTGTACGCCCGGCCCGGCAACATGCACTACGCCTTCGAGCAGTTCGCCGCGTTCGGGAAGGACGCCGCGGACAACAAGGTGTTCGCCGCGACCAAGCTGAACATGCCGATCCTCGCCCTCGGCGCCGAAAAGTCCTTCGGCGATCAGCAAGCTGCGATCATGCGCGAAGTCGGCACCAAGGTCGACGGCGGCATCATCACGGGCTCCGGACATTGGATCATGGAAGAGCAGCCGGCGCAGACCGTGAGCAAGGTGCGCGCGTTCCTCGACGGGAAATGACGGGTGCGGGACTCCCAGGCTCCCGCCGCCTTGGCGCAGCGTGCTGGCGAAAGATCAGGTCGATCACTCAAACGGGCCGATCCGTGGTCTGCAGTCCGCTGGCCTTTGTCGATTGAGCTGTGCCACCACCTTGTCGAACATGATCGAATTGTCGCGGATATATCGATCCGCGGCATCTCCCAGCGCTTTGATGTTCCCCTCGCTGGCGTTATCGAGCGCGGCCGTCGATGTGGTGAGCGTGAGCTGCATCCGGTAATAGAGATCGGAGTACCCCAATAATTGTTGTGCTTCATCCTCAATTCCGGGATCCGACAATGTGATGTCGAGAAGGGGCCCGAGCCAATGCAGGCCTCCCCATCCCCAGGCGTCCTGGAAAGCCATCGATTGAGGCGCACGTCCCGTGCCAAGCGACAGCATGAGGATCGGATGCGCTGCGTCATAAGGCTTCGCGCGAGGGCCATAGAGCGCATATTCGCGTCGCTTGACGATAGAAAGTGCATAGACCGCAGGATTGTTTGCAAACACGCCCCCGTCGATCAAGGCAACCCGGCCGATCGGAGGCGGTGCGGGAACTTCGAAAGGAGGAAAATATGTTGGCGCGGCGGAAGCGGCGCGGGCTGCCTCCCACATGTAGATAAAAGCTCCATCGTCTCTGAAATTGTCGAAGAACACGTGACGGTACAGCCTTGCGCCCTCCGATCGATCCTGTGATTCGATCGCGTAAGCGGGAACAACCACGTTCAGGAGGGCGTCCTTGAGCAGCACGTCGCCAAAGTAACCTTTTAGGACGCGCTCAATTCCCTGTGCCTGATATTTCGGCCCGAACAGCCAGCTCACCGGCTTCAGTGACGTGTCGGGGAATATCTTCGCGCCTTCCGTCTTGTACAACGCCACAAGCTCCTTGGCCGCATGCAGCGGCATTCCGGGATTGTTGGGGTCGGGCGCGGCCAGGCCAAGCGCGATGATCCCTCCGGTCGACGTTCCGACGACGTAATCGAACAGCTTCGCGATTGGCGCCTTGGCGCGGCTTTCGAGCTCCGACAGAATGATCGCCGGAATGATGCCGCGAATGCCGCCGCCGTCGATGGAGAGTATTCGCACGCACGGCGGCACGACCCGGCCGCCAAGCTCGGTCATGATCTTGTTTCGGGCCGCCAGGACGTCTTGCGCCCGGGTGAAGAGTTCTTCCCAGCTCTCCCCCCGTAGAGCCGTGTCTACGCCGTCAAGCGCCGACACGAGACCTGCCTTCTCCGACGCTTGAAGCGCCTCGGCGGTCGCCCGACCATCCTGAACCATGCTCAGGATATGCGAGGGGTAGGTGTGGAGTCTTGGGAGCCGTTGATACTGCTCGGCGACGTCGTCCCAGCTATCGCCCTTCAATGCTTGGCGCACCGGATCGATCGCCGCCTCTATCTGTTGCCGCAGCTTGGGGTTCACGTTGGAGCCAAGCCTGTCGACCGACTTGATTTCCGAGTACGCTGCCGTAACGAGCATCAACCTGTAACTGGACAGCCAGGAGAGCGCGTCGTGGCTGGCTCGCAGCCTGTCCCAATCGCTGCCATGCAGCGCCTGGCGCACGGCATCTGCGCCTTCCGCCACTTCTCCTCTCAAGGACGGGGAGAGTTCGCCGTCGTATGCTGCGAGAAAGGCGGACGCGCGGTCAATCATCTGACCGGAGCCGCCCAGCAAAGAGGCCCGGCTGAGCAGATCCGCCTTGTAGGCAGCAATGCCGTTTGCGTTGTTTGCAAGCAATTCCTTGCGAAGCTGTTCGATGATCGCCGACACGTCGCGCTGAAAGGAGTCGCTCACATCCGGTATCGGAAACGGGGTCAGGCGGCTGATTGCGTCCTCGGCTTCCCACCTGTCGTTTCTGAGGCGCACTTCCTGTTTGATGTTCAGGATCGCTTCGGGAGATATGACCCGGGTCGTCGGCGGGGCTTGTCGCGGCCACATCCACCACGCCATGGCCAGCGTCGTGATGAGCCAAATTGCCAGTGCGAACCGAAATCGACGCGTTCGAGCCATGCCTTCACCGCGCAGTTTTTGTATCTTGTTCGGCACCGGGCGGGCGACATGTTGATCAAGATCAAGCGGAGCTTGAATCATCTCCGGCGTGCAAGGCGAGCTCGTGAGGGCGCTGCCAGCGCACCATCGCCATCATGACGTCATGCGGTTGCTTTGCCCGACGCGTCAAATCTCGTTCATGGAATCCGATTGGAATTGCGGCGACAGCTAACCCATTGATTCAGTTGTCGCCGGCTACTGTGCATGGGGTTGTTTTCGCGCTTTTTGTCGGCGCGGCCCCATTGACTGCGGGTGCAGCCGTCCGCGCCGTCATCCCGCCCTGGCGATACGGCCGTCCGGGGCGCCCGAGCGCAGGTTCTGGAAGAACGTCTCCACCTCCCGTGACAGCGTGTCCGCCGTCTCGGTCAGGCTGCTCGCGGCCGTCAGCACCGAAGCTGCCGCCGTGTCGGTCTCGCCGATGGCATCGCGCAGCGAAGTGATGTTGGCGACCAGCGTCTCGTTGCCTTGCGCGGCGCTTTGCGCGTTGGACGAGATCTCGCGCGTGGCGGCGTCCTGCTGGCCGACGGCGCCGGCGATCGCCGAGGTGACCTCGTTGATCTCGCGCACCGCGCCGCCGATCTCGCGCACGGCGTCGACCGCGTTGCGGGTCGAGGACTGGATCATCGCGACGTTCTCGCTGATCTCGGCAGTCGCCTTGGCGGTCTGACCCGCGAGCGCCTTCACCTCATGGGCGACCACGGCAAAGCCGCGGCCGGCTTCGCCCGCACGCGCGGCTTCGATGGTGGCGTTGAGCGCGAGCAGATTGGTCTGCTCGGCGATCGCCTGGATCAGATTGAGCACGCCGTCGATGCGCTGCGTGGCCGCGGCGAGGCTCTCGATCTCGGAGATCGACTTCTCGGTGCGCTGGCCGGTCTGCTCGACCGCGCTGGCACTCTGCCGCACCTGGCGGCCGATCTCCACCACCGAGGCCGACAGCTCCTCGGCCGCGCCCGCCACCGCCGTGACGTTGTGCGAGGCCTGCTCGGTGGCGCCCGCCGCCGTGCCGGCACGGCTGTTCGCATCCGCGGTGACGCGGGTGATGGTCTGCGCGGTCTCGCGCATGGTGGAGGCGTTGTCGCTGAGGCCGCGCATGATGGCGCCGATCGCCTCGCGAAATTGCTCGACGGATTGCTCGATGTGGCGGGCGCGCTCCTCGCGCGCGGCGGAGTCCTGCGAGACCTGCGAGGCGAGGTTGCGGTTGCGGCCCATGGCCTCCTGGAACACCTGGATCGCGCGGGCCAGCGCGCCGATCTCGTCGGCGCGGTCGGAGTGCGGCACCACGACGTCCTGGGCTCCGTCGGCGACCTGATTGATGGTGGCGGTGATCTTGGCGAGCGGCCGGGCGACCGAGCGGGCGATGATGACGATGCCGACCACGACCAGGGCCAGCGCCACGCCGCCGAGGCAGGTCAGCACGAAGGAGAGGGTGCGGTTGGTCTCCGTCTCGCGCGCGATCTGCTTGGCGCGTTCGGCATAGACCTTGGACAGCGCCTCGAGATCCTTGTTCAGTGCCGAACGCACGGCCCGGTTGGCGTCGTTGTCGCCCCATTCGCGGCCGGCGGCCGCGTTGATCTCGACGCCGCGGCGCACCAGCTCCTTGCGGAACTCGACGAACTGCTCGATGCGCTTCTTGAAGGTGGCAAACTGCTCGGCATCGTCGGCCCTGACGATGGTCTCCCAGTGCTTCACGACGTCGAGGATCCGGGCGTTGAACTTGAGCAGGCCGTCGCCGTATTTCTTCACAACCTTCGGCTCGGTCGACATGTAGACGCCGCGCGATTCCATCACCACCGCATAGACCAGCGAATTGACGCGCTCGACGTTCAGCGCGGCGGCGTTCGCCGTCTCGATTGCGCTGGTCAGGTCGGCGCCGCGGCGGCTGTTGTAGTCGGACAGCATGGCGATCGCCGCCGTCAGCAGCGCGAACAGCGCGAAGATGGCGTAGAGCTTGGTGGCCAGCGTGAAGCGGCCAGCGAGCCTGGCGGCATTCCCAGATCGAACTGATGTCATGGTGTAAAGGAGCCCGGACATGGCCTGGAGTGGCCGGTGAGCGCGACGGTACAAATTGATGCAAAACTATGCAGAACGAAGATGGACGCCGCGTTAACATGCCGCCCAGCGGAACTTGCCGCGCTGCAGCGAAAAAGTGAGGTTTTCCAGTCATTTGCGGCGCGCCTATCGGTATCCGGCAGATCGCGCCGGGAAGTTCGGGACTGTTTCCAACATCGGCGTGCATGCCGGCC
The DNA here is from genome assembly GCF_936943645.1 of uncultured Bradyrhizobium sp. Taxonomy (GTDB): domain Bacteria; phylum Pseudomonadota; class Alphaproteobacteria; order Rhizobiales; family Xanthobacteraceae; genus Bradyrhizobium. The sequence continues at coordinate 25,339 of NZ_CAKZJO010000021.1, forward strand.
GCAAGGCGCGTATTTCCTGATGCTGGCCGCCGGGGTCGATTGGACTCGGCCACCGGCCGACGAACCCCGGAGAGGCCCTTGGTCTACCGCCACACCATTGACGCCACGACCCACACCTTCCCGGACCTGCGCGATCTCCTGGCCAAGGCGACGCCGCCCCGCTCCGGCGACCGGCTGGCCGGGATCGCCGCCGGCACGGCCGAGCAGATGATCGCGGCGCGGATGGCGCTCGCCGACGTTCCGCTCGCCCAATTCCTCCAGGAAGCCGTCATCCCCTACGAGGTCGACGAGGTCACCCGTCTCGTCATCGACAGCCATGATGCAAAGGCCTTCGCGCCGGTGGGATCCCTCACGGTCGGCGGCTTCCGCGACTGGCTGCTGTCGGACGCCGCCACGCCCGAGGTGCTGAAGACGCTCGCGCCCGGCCTCACGCCCGAGATGGTGGCCGCGGTCTCGAAGCTGATGCGCAACCAGGATCTGATCCTGGCGGCGCGGAAATGCGCGGTCACCACGGCCTTCCGCAACACCATCGGCCTGAAGGGCCGGATGAGCACGCGGCTGCAGCCCAACCATCCCTTCGACGATATCAGGGGCATCACCGCCTCGATCCTCGACGGCATCCTGCTTGGGTCCGGCGATGCCTGTATCGGCATCAACCCGGCGAGCGACGATCCGGCCGTCATCGCGCAGCTGCTGCGGCTGCTCGACGAGATCATCGCGCGGCTGAATGTCCCGACGCAGGGGTGCGTGCTGACCCATGTCACGACGACGCTGTCGCTGATCGGGCAGGGCGTGCCGGTCGATCTCGTCTTCCAGTCGGTCGCCGGCACCGAGGCCGCCAATCGCAGTTTCGGCATCGACCTTGCCCTGCTGAAGGAGGCGCAGGAAGCCGGGCTGTCGCTGCGGCGCGGCACGGTCGGGCAGAACGTGATGTATTTCGAGACCGGGCAGGGCTCGGCGCTGTCGGCGGGCGCCCATCACGGCGTCGATCAGCAGACCTGCGAGGCGCGCGCCTATGCGGTCGCCCGCGCCTTTGCCCCGCTGTTGGTCAACAGCGTGGTCGGCTTCATCGGCCCGGAATATCTCTACGACGGCAAGGAAATCATCCGCGCCGGGCTGGAGGATCATTTCTGCGGCAAATTGCTCGGCCTGCCGCTCGGGATCGACATCTGCTACACCAACCACGCCGAGGCGGACCAGGACGACATGGACAACCTGCTGACGCTGCTCGCCGCCGCCGGCGTCACCTTCATCATGGGCGTCCCCGGGGCCGACGACGTCATGCTGAACTACCAGTCGACGTCTTTTCACGACGCGCTCTATGTCCGAGACGTCTTCGGTTTGCGCCGCGCGCCGGAATTCGATGATTGGCTGGCGCGGTCGGGCATCACGGGCGCCGATTTCCGGATTGCCGGAGATTCCGGCCTGCTGCCCGATTTTGCCTCGCGGCTGATCGCCTGAGGCGGTACGAAGCGTCTGAAACTATCTGCATCCTCCTGAATTATGCTTGTGCCACAATATTGAGAAATTCCGGCGGCAGCATTACGCTATGTGTCTGGCTGGCAATTTCCGCAACATCAGTCGTGGCGGGGGAGCTTAGATGCGAGCTGCAAGCAACGGAACGGCCCGGCGGATTCTCTGCGTGTTTCCGCGCTACACGTCCTCGTTCGGTACGTTCGAGCATTCCTATCCCCTGACCGACGGTGTCTGCGCCTTCATGCCCCCGCAGGGGCTGCTGCTGATCTCCGCCTATCTGCCGCCGGATTGGCAGGTCAAGTTCGTCGACGAGAACCTCCGCCGCACGACGAGGGAAGAGTTCGAATGGGCGGAAGCGGTCTTTGTCAGCGGCATGCACATCCAGCGCCAGCAGATGAACGACATCTGCCGCCGTGCGCATGAATTCGACCTGGCCGTCGCGCTCGGCGGTCCCTCCGTCAGCGCCTGTCCGGACTATTATCCCTCGTTCGACTATCTCCATGTCGGCGAGCTCGGCGATGCCACCAACCAGCTGATCGAGATTCTTTCGCGCGACACCTCGCGGCCGGAGAGCCAAGTGGTCCTCACGACCAAGGACCGCGTGCCGATGACGGAGTTTCCGATCCCGGCCTACGAACTCGCCGACGTGAAGAAATACATGCTCGGCAGCATCCAGTATTCCAGCGGCTGTCCCTATCAGTGCGAGTTCTGCGACATCCCGGGCCTCTACGGCCGCAACCCGCGCATCAAGTCGCCGGAGCAGATCATCGCCGAGCTCGACCGCCTGCGCGAATGCGGCATGACCGACACGGTCTATTTCGTCGACGACAATTTCATCGGCAACCGCAAGGCGGCGATGGACCTGCTGCCGCATCTGATCGAATGGCAGAAACGGACCGGCTATGTGGTGCGGCTCGCCTGCGAGGCAACGCTCAACATCGCCAAGCGGCCCGAGATCCTGGAGAAGATGCGCGAGGCCTATTTCATCACCATCTTCTGCGGCATCGAGACGCCCGACCCCGACGCGCTGAAGGCGATGCAGAAGGACCACAACATGATGGTCCCGATCCTGGAGGGCGTGCGCACCATCAACTCCTACGGCATGGAGGTCGTCTCGGGCATCATCATGGGCCTCGACACCGACAAGCCGAACACCTCGGAGGCGCTGCTCGCCTTCGTCGAGGAGTCCCGGATTCCGCTGCTCACGATCAACCTGCTTCAGGCGCTGCCGAAGACGCCGCTGTGGGACCGGCTGGAGCGCGAGGGGCGGCTGGTCGAAGACGAGGGGCGCGATTCCAACGTCGACTTTCTGTTGCCCTATGACGAGGTCGTCGCGTCCTGGAAGCACGCCATGGCCGTCGCCTACGAGCCCGAGAAGGTCTTCGCGCGCTTCCAGCATCAATGCGACAACGTCTATGTGCACCGCCTGAAGATGCCGGTGCCGGACGAGATGAAGACCTGGCCCAACATCCGCCGTGGCCTCGTCATGCTGCGGAACATCTTCTGGAAGGTCGGCGTGCTCGGCGATTACAGGCGCGTGTTCTGGAAGTTCGCGCTGGGGCGCATCAAGCGCGGCGATCTCGAGGGCCTGATCGGCTGCACCCTGATCGCACACCACCTCATCACCTTTGCGCGGGCGGCCTCCAGCGGCAGGCAGAACGCCTCGAATTATTCGATCCGGCTGCGTGAAGCCGCCGTTCCCGCCGAATGACGCGCCGTGTCTGATCCGGCTCTGCCGCGCCGTCCGACCCTCGATCTACGGACGTTCACGCCCGCGCGCGTCGCGCTCGGGCGCAGCGGCGCAAGCGTGCCGACGAAGGCGCTGCTCGATTTCACGCTGGACCATGCCCGCGCCCGCGACGCGGTGCACGCCGCTTTCGACGCACCGCAATTGGCCGCCGACCTCCGCGCGCTTGGCCTTGCCGTCACCGAGGTGAGCAGCCAGGCGGTCGACCGCAGGGACTATCTGCGACGACCCGATCTGGGACGGAGGCTCGCGCCCCGCTCGGTCGAAGCTCTGGGGCAAGCGGCCTCGGCGCCGTGCCAGCTCGCGCTCGTGATCGGCGACGGCCTGTCCGCGGCGGCGGTCCACGCCCATGCGCTTGTCCTGGTGCGGCGCCTGCTGCCGCTGCTCGCGGAAGGGGAGCACGTCGTGCTCGGCCATGTCGTCGTCGCCTCAGGCGCGCGCGTTGCGCTCGGTGACGAGATCGGCGCCATTCTTGGCGCACGCATGGTCGTGACACTGATCGGCGAGCGGCCGGGCCTGTCGGCGCCGGACAGTCTCGGGGCCTATCTCACCTTTGCGCCGACGCCCGGCCGCACCGATGCCGAGCGCAATTGCGTGTCCAACATCCACCACGCCGGGTTGAGCCATGACGAGGCCGCGCTCAAGATTGCCTGGCTGGTCCGCGAGGGGCTGGCCCGAGAGGTCAGCGGCGTGGCGCTGAAGGACGAGAGCGCGGACCGCGCGCCGCGTCGAATTGGCACAATCCCGCCCGGATGACCGGGAGCAGGACCCGAAATCGCCGCATCTTGATCGATTTGCCCACACTTCGCCTGCTTGCGAGAGGGGTGATTGACCTGCTAAACCGCTGCCGGCGATTTTCCGCGCATTTTCAAGGGGCAAGCCTCCCATTGGTATGGCGTTTTCAAGCCGTTCGCGGGGCGCAATAAGCTCTCAACACCGAGCCGATTTAGGAACTGGATAAGGCATGCTCGAAAAGCACAGCGAGAATGAGGTTCATGTCGACAAGGTCGAGCAGGGACCTGCGTCCTCGATCGCCTTCGGGCTGGAACGTCTCGGGCTGATCGCCGTCCGGGCGCCGATCGTCTCCTGCATTGTCCTGCTCGCGCTGATCGTCGGCGCGGTGTTCGGCATCCACCGTATCAAGATCGACGATTCGCTGTCGCAGCTGTTCCGCTCCGACACCCGCGAGTTCAAACAGTACGAAGAGGTAACGAAGAAGTTCCCGGCCGAGGAATTCGACGTCCTCGTCGTGGTCGAAGGCAAGAACCTGCTGGCGCGGAACAATCTCGAGAAGCTGCGCGACTTCGTCACGGACATGCAGCTGGTCGAGGGTACGCGTGGCCTCGTCTCGCTGTTCTCGGCGCGCCAGGCGCCGGCGCCGGGCAAGCTGCCGGCGGCACTGTTTCCGGCCGAACTGCCCGAAGGCGCCGCCTACGACAAGTTCATCGAGACCGTCAAAAACAACGAGATCATCCGCGGCAAGCTGTTGTCTGAAGACGGCACGCTGGCGCTGATCGTGCTGTCGCTCGATCCGGAGGTCGTCGCCTCCAGCAAGCTGACCAAGACCGTCGGCGACATCCGCGCGCTGATGAAGGAGGATCTCGGCGAGACCGGCCTCAACGTGCAGCTCTCCGGCGTGCCGGTGATGCAGCTCGAGATCCGCAATGCCGTCGAGCGCGACGGGCTGACCTACAACATCCTCGGCATTCTCGCCGGCTGCGTCATCGCCATCATCTTCTTCCGCAAGATCTCGTTCATGATCGCGGCGGCGTTCCCGCCGATGATCGCGATCCTGCTGGCGCTGGGCGCGCTCGGCTGGGCCAATTTCAATCTCAACATGTTCCTGAACGTGATGACGCCGCTCATCATGGTGATCAGTTTCTCCGACTCGATGCAGCTCACCTTTGCCGCGCGCGACCGCCTGATCGCGGGCCAGGACAAGTTCACCGCGTTCAAGAACGCGGTGCTGGTGGTGGGGCCAGCCTGCGTGCTGACGCACGGCACCGCCGGCATTTCCTTCATCGCGCTGCAGTTCTCCAATTCCGACCTGATCCGCAAGTTCGGCGAGGCGGGCCTTGCCGCCACCATCATCGCTTTGGTCGCGGTGCTGTCGCTGGTGCCGGTGTTCGGCGTGCTGTTCGTGCGCAACGAGAAGGTCTTCGCGGTCAAGTTCCAGGGCGCCGATGCCGGCGTCCAGGCGCTGCGCAATTTCTGCTACTGGATCGCGGTGCGCATGGTGGGCCGGCCCGGCCTGTTCAGCCTGATCGCGGTGCTGTTCGTCGGCGGCCTTGGCGTCATCTACGCCAATCTGGAGCCGCGCTACCGGCTCGCCGACCAGGTGCCGGACAAGCGCCAGGCGGTTGCCGCGAGCGACCGGCTCGATGCCAAGCTCACCGGAGCCAACCCAGTCAACGTGCTCATTGCGTTCCCCAAGGGCGAGACGCTGTATTCGCCGGAGACGCTCCAGACCATCGCGGATGTGCATGCGACTGTCGAGAAAGCGGCCGGTGTCGGTAACGTCTGGTCGCTGGAGACGCTGCGTCGCTGGCTGGCCGAGAAGGCCGGCAGCGCCGACGTCGCGACCCTCAAGGAATATGTCAACGTCATCCCCGAGCATCTGGTGCGGCGCTTCATCGACGCCCAGCAGGACGCCGTCGTGGTCGCCGGCCGCGTGCCGGACAAGGATTCCAGCCAGCTCCTGCCGATCGTGGACAAGCTCGATACCGAGCTCAATGCCGTCCGCAACAAGCATCCCGGTTACGAAATCGCAGTGACGGGTCTTGCTGCGATCGCGGCGCGCAACTCGGCCGGCATGATCGAGAAGCTCAATCATGGCCTCACGATCGAATTCGCGCTGGTCGCGATCTTCATCGGTCTGGCCTTCCGCTCCTGGGTGGTGACGCTCGCCTGTATCCTGCCGGGCATCTTCCCGGTGGTGATGTCGGGCACCGTGCTGTGGGCGATGGGCGAGGGGCTGCAATTCGCCAGCGTCGTTGCGCTCACGGTCTCGTTCGGCCTCGGCCTCAGCGCCACCATCCACTTCCTCAACCGCTTGCGGCTGGAGAACAAGCCCGGCGTGGGTTCGGCGCTTGCGGTCGAACGCGCCACCGTGCTGGTTGGACCTGCGCTGATCCTGACCACGGTGGTGCTGGCCTGCGGCCTCGTCGTCACCGTGTTCTCCGACCTGCCGTCGCTGCGGCTGTTCGGCTGGCTCAGCGCCTTCTCGATGGTCATGGCCCTCGTTGCCGACCTCTTCATCCTCAGGCCGACGGCGATGTGGCTGATCAATTTGCACGCGAAGCTGCAGGGCCCCGACAAGCCGGCAATCTGAGCGGGGCGGGCGGCGAACGCCGCCGCGCACTCACGCATCGACGCGGACGATCCCGTACGGATTGAACTTGAAATCGCTCTCGCCGTAGTCCTGTTCGCGCGAGAGCGCGAGCTTGCGGTCACGCAGCGTCGCCTCGATGCCGTGCTCCGCCATGGCGCCAGCGATCTCGTCCATCAGCATCACCGCGGACCATTCGTTGCCGCGCGATTTCGCGACATAGACCTCCGGCAGGCCGACGAGGTGATAGCCGACGGTCTCGAAGTAGCGATCGCCGGCGAGGGGGCGCTTGGCGAAGGCAAGACGGCAAGCCTTGGTGAGGGCCGGGGTCATGCCGAGGCCCTGGCCGGTCTTCGCGCCCTTGCGGGCCTGATCGGCAAGACTGCGCCACCGCGCCACGCCGTGGGCGATGCCGGCGCTTTCGCCTTTTGCGGCAACGGCGCCCGCGTCGAACATCTCGTCCACGATCTGCAGCGCCGCGGCCGAATGGGCGGTTGCCTTCTGCTGATCCATCCGTGGGCTCAGCACGTAGAGCACCGATTTGTGATGGGCCACGGCGGCCTCGTCGGCCGCGGACCATGCTTTCGGGAAGACACGGTCCCAGCATACGCCGAACGACCGCGCCATGGTCGCATCGGGCTTTGCTTGCGAATAGGTGCGGTCGATCTCGAAGCCGAAATCGGCGATCGTCTTGGCCACGGTCTTCGGCGGTTGCAGCAGGCATTCATTCTTGCCGAGGAAACAGAGCACGTGACGCGGCTTGACGGACGAGGGCTGCATGCTCGCTCCCTGCGGATCGTCGGCGAAGGCACGGGTGGCTATCAGGAGCCCGGCGGCCTTGATCAGATGTCTGCGTATCGGGTCCATCTCGGCAGGTCCGTCCCGGATCAGTTCGTGTCAGCAAAAAGCCCCCGGCTCGCGAGAACCGGGGGCCGTATGCCTCTCAGCCGAGACGAGAGTTTCAGCTCTTCGTCATGGTGATGTTGACGCCGCGGATCTCGCCCTTGGAGGAGATCTGCACCGTCTGCTTGCTGCCGTTGGTGCGCAGCGAGAGATTGGCGGCAAAGCCGTTGGCCTCCACAAACACGTCGATCTGGCCACCGCCGGCGGTGCCCTGCAGATTGCCGAAGATGTTGCGGCTGGACTCGCTCCAATTGCCCGAGATGCGCTCGCCCTGGCTCGTCACGTCGCTGGTGAGGTCGAACTTGTAGCTGTCGGAGGCGCAGTGCAGGGCCTGCTTCAGATTGAGGCCGCTGCCGGCGACCTTGTAGTCGGCCTTGCAGCGAATGCGCTCGGTGGAGCCGTCGGACAGCGACACCGTGCCGGTGCCGGTCCATGCACCGTCGAAACCGGCAAACGGGCCGGAGGACTGAGCGTGGCTCGCCGAAATCGAGAAGAGCAGCGCCGCCCCAATGCCGGCTGCCTTGATTGCCAGTCCAGATCGCCCAAAGAATGTCATCTCAAATATCCCGTTTTGGAACGACGCCCGCCTACGCGCGATAACGTCTCGCCACATCGAAAGTTTAGTGCTCCGAGCCAGTGTCAGGTTCAAAGCCAGGGCGCCAGAGATGGTGGTTCACGTCGCCGCGTGCCAGGCCCGAATCCGCTGATTTGCCTTGTTTCGGCATGTTTCTGGCCGGAAACGAGCTGCGGACAGATGCAGCGCTGCAACAGGTCTGCATTAAAACGCGGTGCGTCTGAATTATGACGTAGTATCAACCGCTTACATCTGTCAATGAAGGTTGAGGGAAGTCCTGATTTGGTGGGCGCGGCGCCAATTTGGCCGCATTTGCCAGTGCTTGTGCCTTCTCTGAGGCCGCTTTGGAAGCGGCGACTTGCCATCAGAACAATCCGTTCCGGTCGTCCGTCCCGTGCGGTCCGGGTCCGGTGCGATTCTGCCGCCAGAATGAAGGAATACAATGCGTAAGCTTCTCGTCGCTCTCACCCTGCTGTCGGCTTCCCTTTCGACCGCGGCATTCGCCCAGGCAGGACGCGGCACGGATGCCGAGCAGAAGGCCTGCACGCGCGATGTGCAGAAGTTCTGCCGTCCGGTCATCGACCAGGGCGATTTCACCATCCTGGCCTGTCTCAAGGAGAACCGGTCCAAGATCTCGCAGGCCTGCGACCAGGTCCTGAAGAACCACAATCAGTAAGCCACTGGCCCACCAAAGGCGGCCTTGAGGGCCGCCTTTTCGGGCCCGATCCGCGGAAGGGCGGCCGTCGAGAGACAGGATTGGTTTTGCGGCCGTATTCCCCTATATGGGGGCCGCGGCGGATCGCCGGCATGAGCCCGCGAGCGAAGAAGCCCTTTCTGTCCAAACGATTGTAAACCAGCCCTCGATGACCTCTGCGAGCGAATTGCGATCCGGCAAGGGTGACCGCGACGAGAATTTTCCCGTCGCGTCCTGGATCATTCATCCGCGTCATCGCGCCCTGATCCTGGCCTATTACAATTTCGTCCGTACCGCCGACGACGTCGCCGACCACGCGACGCTCCCGGCCGACCAGAAGCTTGCCTATCTCGACCTGCTCGAGGCGGAACTGCTCGGCCAGGGCGACACCCAGCTCGAGGCCGTCATCTTGCGCCGTGCGCTGGCAGAGCGCGGCATGGCGCCGCGCCACGCGCTCGACGTGCTGATCGCGTTCCGCATGGACGTGACCAAGCTGCGCTACGAGAACTGGGACGAGGTCATCCATTATTGCCGTTACTCGGCGATGCCGGTCGGCCGCTTCATGCTCGACGTCCATGGCGAGAGCACCTCGACCTGGGCCGCGTCGGATGCGCTCTGCGCGGGCCTGCAGATCAACAACCATCTTCAGGATTGCGGCAAGGATTTCCGCGAGCTCAACCGTGTCTATCTGCCGCGCGATGCGCTGGCCGCACACGGCGCCTCGGTCGAGCAGCTCGGATTGCCGCAATCGCCGCCGGCGATGCTAGCCTGCCTGCAGTCGCTCGCCGCGCGCAACGAAGCGCTGCTCGACGAGGGCAGGCGGCTGGCTGCGGAGATCCGGGATTTCCGTCTCGGCATCGACGTCGCGGTGATCCAGGCCTATGCCGACCGCATCGTGCGCCTCTTGAAGGTGCGCGATCCCCTGCGCGAGCGGGTGCATCTGAACAAGTTCGAACTGCTCGTCTTCAGCCTTGCGGGAATGCTCAGTGAGGCCGGCCGCCGCGCGATCGGACGCAAGGCCATTTCCAGACCGGGGACTGCCCATGACGCTTGAGGCGACAGCGCCCGGCGCCAATGCCAATTACGGCTCGACCGCATCCGGCAGCTCGTTCTACGCCGCGATGCGCATCCTGCCGCATGACCAGCGCGAAGCGATGTTCCAGATCTACAGCTTCTGCCGCCAGGTCGACGACATCGCCGATTCCGACGGTCCGCGCGACGAGCGACTCGCCGCGCTTCAGGAGTGGCGCAACGACATCGACGCGCTCTATCAGGGCAATCCGCCGCCGCGGCTGAAGGACTACGTCGCTTCGGTGAAGACCTTCGGGCTCAAGCGCGAGGATTTCCTGGCGATCGTCGATGGCATGGAGATGGACGTGCCGCAGGACATCCGCGCGCCTGATATGGCGACGCTGGATCTCTACTGCGACCGCGTCGCCAGCGCCGTGGGGCGGCTGTCGGTGCGGGTGTTCGGCCTGCCGGAAGAGGACGGCATCCAGCTCGCCTATCATCTCGGCCGCGCGCTCCAGCTCACCAACATCCTGCGCGACATCGATGAGGATGCCGGCCTCGGCCGGCTCTATCTGCCGCGCGAGGCGCTGCTGCATGCCGGCATCACCTCCGACGATCCGAACCGCGTGATCGCCGAGCGCGCGCTGCCGAAGGTCTGCATGCCGCTGACGCAGCGGGCGAAGGCGCATTTCGAGAAGTCGGACGAGATCATGAACCGCAACAAGCGCCGCACCGTGCGCGCGCCGCGGATCATGTCGAAATACTACCACTCCATTCTGGACCTCCTGATCGCGCGCGGCTTCAACGCGCCGCGCCAGCCGGTGCGTGTGTCGAAGATCACACGCATCCTGATCCTGCTCCGTTACGCTTTCATCTGATGCAAAAGACAGCTCACATCATCGGCGCTGGAATTTCCGGCCTCTCCGCCGCCGTGCGGCTCGCCAATGCCGGCTACAAGGTCGCCGTGCACGAGGCGACGCACCAGGCCGGCGGCCGCTGCCGGTCCTATTTCGACGGCGCCACCAACCTCACCATCGACAACGGCAATCATCTGCTGCTGTCGGGCAACAGCCATGCGCGCGCCTATGCGCGTGCGATCGGCACCGAGGCCGGCCTCGTCGGCCCCGAGAGCGCGCAGTTTCCCTTCGTCGACATCAAGACCGGGCAGCGCTGGCAGATCGATCTCGGCACCGGCCGGCTGCCGACCTGGGTGCTCGACGAGGGCCGCCGCGTGCCCGACACCGGTCTCACCGATTATCTGAAGCTGGCGCCGCTGATCTGGGCGTCGGAGGAGACCCTGGTCGGCAAGTCGATCCCGACCGAAGGCATCCTGTATCAGCGCCTGGTGCAGCCGCTGCTGCTCGCAGCCCTCAACGTCGATCCGCCCGAGGGTTCGGCGGGCCTCGCCGGCGCCATCGTGCGCGAGACGCTGCTTGCGGGCGGGCAGGCCTGCCGTCCCCTGATCGCGCGCGACGGCCTCAGCGCGGTGCTGATCGAGCCCGCCGTGAAGTTTCTGCAGGATCGAGGGCACACCGTTCAGCTCGGCCACGAGCTGCGCTCGTTCACGACCAGCGACGGCAGGGCGGCTGCGTTGAATTTCGGCGGCGAGGACGTGATTCAGCTCGCCGACGGCGATGTCGTCGTGATGGCGGTGCCGCCGCGCGCGGCGACCAGCCTCTTGCCGGGCCTGAAGGCGCCGACCGAATTCCGCGCCATCGTCAACGCGCATTTCCGCGTTGAGCCGCCGCCGGGCTCGGCGCCGATCCTCGGCGTGATCGGCGGCGTCGTGGAGTGGCTGTTCGCGTTCCCGAACCGCCTGTCCGTCACCATCAGCAATGGCGATCGTCTCGTCGACATGCCGCGCGAGGAACTGGCGCAGGCGATCTGGAACGACGTCTGCAAGGCTGGTGGCGTGTCGGGCGAGCTGCCGCCGTGGCAGATCGTGCGCGAGCGCCGTGCCACATTTGCGGCGACGCCGGCCCAGAATGCCCTGCGTCCGGGGCCGGTCACGGCGCTGAAAAACCTGTTCCTTGCGGGGGATTGGACTGCTACGGGATTGCCTGCAACCATCGAAGGATCGGTGCGATCAGGTGATCGCGCCGCCGATCTGGTTCTGGCCGCCAAAGGATCCTGAGAGGCGGCCCTGACGGGCAAATGTCCCGGTCAACTTTCAATCGACTATCGGAGCAATCGAGCGACATGGATTCCGTGAACGCGACCAGCCGCGAGACCTTGGAATCGAGCATTGCGTCGGCCACCCAAGGCGTCCTCGACTTCCAGCAGGCGGACGGCCATTGGGTGTTCGAGCTCGAGGCCGACTGCACGATTCCGGCCGAATACGTCCTGCTGCGTCACTATCTCGCCGAGCCGGTCGACACCGTGCTCGAGGCCAAGATCGCCAATTACCTGCGCCGCATCCAGGGCGCCCATGGCGGCTGGCCGCTGGTGCATGACGGCGAGTTCGACATGAGCGCCAGCGTGAAGGCATACTTCGCGCTGAAGATGATCGGCGACAGCATCGACGCGCCGCACATGGTGCGTGCGCGCGAGGCGATCCACGCCCGCGGCGGCGCCATCAACAGCAACGTCTTCACGCGCTTCCTGCTCGCGATGTACGGCGTCGTGACCTGGCGCGCGGTGCCGGTGCTGCCGATCGAGATCGTGCTGCTGCCGTTCTGGTCGCCGTTCCACCTCAACAAGATCTCCTACTGGGCGCGCACCACCATGGTGCCGCTGATGGTGCTTGCCGCGCTGAAGCCGCTGGCCAAGAATCCGAAGGGTGTCGGCATCGACGAACTGTTCCTGCAGGACCCGCGCTCGATCGGCATGACGGCGAAGGCGCCGCATCAGAGCATGGCCTGGTTCGTGCTGTTCCGCGCGCTCGACGGCATCCTGCGCGTGGTCGAGCCGATGTTTCCGAAGAGCCTTCGCAAGCGCGCCATCGACGCCGCGCTCGCCTTCACCGAAGAGCGGCTCAACGGCGAGGACGGCATGGGCGCGATCTATCCGCCCATGGCCAACATCGTCATGATGTACGACGCGCTCGGCAAGGACGAGAGTTTTCCGCCGCGCGCGATCACGCGCCGTGGCATCGACAAGCTGCTCGTCATCAACGACGACGAGGCCTATTGCCAGCCCTGCGTCTCGCCGGTTTGGGACACGACGCTGACCGCGCATGCGCTGCTGGAGGCCGGCGGCGACAAGGCGGTGCCTGCGGCCAAGCAGGGCCTCGACTGGCTGATCCCGCGGCAGGAGCTTCAGGTGAAGGGCGACTGGGCGGTGAAGCGGCCCGACGTCCGCCCGGGCGGCTGGGCCTTCCAGTACAACAACGCCCATTACCCCGATCTCGACGACACTGCCGTGGTGGTGATGTCGATGGACCGCATGCGCCGGGAGCACGGCGCGACCGGCTACGACGCCGCGATCGCCCGTGGCCGGGAGTGGATCGAGGGCATGCAGAGCGACGACGGCGGCTGGGCCGCCTTCGACGTCAACAATCTCGAATATTACCTCAACAACATCCCGTTCTCGGACCACGGCGCGCTGCTCGACCCGCCGACCGAGGACGTCACCGCCCGCTGCATCTCGATGCTGGCCCAGCTCGGGGAGACCGAGAAGACCAGCAAGCACGTCGCCGACGGCGTGGAATATCTCCGCAAGACCCAGCACCCCGAGGGGTCCTGGTACGGCCGCTGGGGTATGAACTTCATCTATGGAACCTGGTCGGTGCTCTGCGCCCTCAACATGGCCGGCGTCCGCCACGACGACCCCATGATTCGCAAGGCCGCGGCCTGGCTGGCCTCGATCCAGAACCAGGACGGCGGCTGGGGCGAGGACGCCGTCAGCTACCGGCTGGACTACCGGGGATGGGAGGCCGCCCCCTCGACCGCCTCGCAAACGGCATGGGCCTTGCTTGCCCTGATGGCGGCAGGCGAGGTTGATCACCCGGCCGTCGCCCGCGGGGTGGAGTACCTGATTGCAACACAAAACAAAAAAGGATTGTGGGACGAGCAGCGGTACACCGCCACAGGCTTCCCCCGCGTGTTCTATCTGCGGTATCATGGTTACCCAAAGTTCTTTCCGCTGTGGGCACTGGCGCGGTATCGGAACTTGCGGAGCACCAACAGCAGGGTGGTAGGGGTCGGAATGTGACTTTGGGGACGGGGGACTATCTTACCGCGGGCAATGCCATTGATCCGCGGCCGATCTTGATCGTGACTGGATTGGTGCAGGAGGCCCGCATTGCGGCCGGGCCCGGCATGGCCGTCATCTGCTCATCCAGCAGCCCGACCCAGTTGCGGGCGCTTTTGACCGTGGTGGATCCCGAGACGATTCGCGGCGTGATCTCGTTCGGCGTGGCCGGCGGGCTCGACCCGAGCCTGCGCTCCGGCGACGTCGTGCTGGCGACCGAGGTGCTGGACGGCGACACCCGCTGGGCCGCCGGCCTCTCGCTCGGCGACGACCTCATCGACCGCCTGACCTCGGGCCGCCGCCGCGTGGTGCGCGGCAGCCTCGCCGGCGCCGAGGAAGTGGTCACCAAGAGCTCCTGCAAGGCCGCGCTGCACTCCGAGACGGGCGCGTCGGCCGTCGACATGGAAAGCCACATCGCGGCTGCCTATGCCGCCGAGGCCGGCTTACCGTTTGCCGCGGTTCGCGTCATCAGCGACCCTGCCCACCGCGCGCTGCCGGCACTCGCCCGCGCCGCCATCAAGCCGAACGGCCAGATCGACCTCGCCGCCGTGCTGCGCGGCATCGTGCGCAATCCGGCCACGCTGCATGCCCTGGTCTCGACCGGTATCGACTTCAACCGCGCCCTGCGCTCCTTGCGTGGCTGTCGCGACTATCTGATCGGCACCGAGCTGATCGAGAGCGAGGCGCTGGTGTCGAAGGCGGCGTGAGCCGGGGACGCAGAGCTGAGAATATAGAGAAGGCCCGGTCAGGTGACCGGGCCTTTTCTTTGACCTGCGGGATCGTCGTCCGAGCCGCTTGAACGGAAGTCCGGCTGCGCCTATCTTACATTTGTCTTACATCGGAAGGTCAGGTCATGGCCGACACGGACAAGCTCACCACCATCGTCTCCACCAAGGGACAGGTCGTCCTGCCCAGCACTATTCGCCAGCGGCGGGAGTGGAGGACGGGAACGCGGCTCACCGTCGAGGAGACGGCGGAGGGCGTGCTGTTGAAGCCGGCACCGGCCTTTGCCGCGACGCGGCCGGAGGATGTGTTCAGCGTCCTGGCGTATCGCGGCAAGCCGAAAACGCTCGAAGAGATGGACGCGAGCGTGCTTGCCGAAGCCAGGCGCCGGCATGATCGCGATTGATACCAATTTGATCGTCCGCTACCTGACCGGCGATCACGCCACCCAATCCGCACGTGCTCGTGCCTTGATCGACGGCGAGAGCGTCTTCGTCGCCGTCACGGTGCTCCTCGAAGTCGAATGGGTGCTGCGAAGCGCGTACGGCTATCAGGCTGCGGATATCGTGCACGCGCTTCGTGTCTTCGCGGGACTTCCGACCGTCACGGTCGAGGACGGCGTGATGGTCGCGGCGGCGCTCGACCTTGCCGAGAGGGGGATGGATTTCGCCGATGCGCTGCATGTGACGCGATCCGGACATTGCGAGGCCTTCGTCACGTTTGATCGCAAGCTCGTCACGGCGGCGAAAAGGGCGAGGCGTGAGGGGGTGCGCGAGGTGCGGTAGTCGCGGCGATGCCGCATCGACGTGCGGGGACTGGAGATTGCGACGGTGCCCCGTCATGACGCGACGCTACCACGAAATAAGTGCGATGGGTTTCGCGAGGAGCTCAACCCATCGCGCGCTGATCGAGAGCGAGGCGCTGGTGTCGAAGGCGGCGTGAGGCGGTTCGTCGAACTGGACAAATGCGAAAGGCCAGGTCGCCATTGGCGTCCGGGCCTTTTCCTTGATGTCTGGCCGGTGGAGCGAAGCTGCGAAACGGCATAGATATCGACGCGACCGCTCACTCACGACGAATCATTTCCAGCGACCGTAACGCTTCCCGCATGGCCACCGTAGAGATCTCTGGGAATGCTCGTCTCGCGTATCTGGAATGCATCCGAGCAATGCTCTCGCTTGCAGCGAGACCGGCCGGGTTCAGTCCGCTTTCTGATCGATTGAGACGGCACGCGGAGTTGGGATGAGCAAACAGACCGTTGGGGAGCCTCCGGATTCGGCGCGGCGTTCGCTCGAAAGGGGAATGCAATTCCATGGCGCCGGCAATTGGGAGCGCGCCGAGCAGCATTATCTGGAGGTGTTGTTAGACGATTATCGCAGCGCAGATGTTCTGCCGCTTCTTGCAATTGTCGTTGCGAACCGTGGACACATCGACCGCGCCATCTATTACTGGGACACGCTGCTTTCGATGGAGCCGCATCACCTTAATGCCCTGGCTGCGAAGGGCGGGCTGCTCTACAGGACCGGGCGTTTGACCGAGGCGCTGAGCTGTTTTGAAATCGCGGCCGGCCTCGCTCCCGACGATCCGCTCATCCGCAACAATCTCGCCGTTGCACTGGCTGATATCGGCCGAAAGGATGAAGCGATCATCGAGTTCGGCCATGTTCTTCGGCTTCAGCCTGACAATGTGAACGCCTATCACCAGCTGCGCCGGTTGTCGTCCGCCATCGTTCCCTTCTGGCACATCGCCATGATGAACGACACGCGGCGCAACGACTGTTTCGAACGGGCGATTCGTCGGGCTTTGGCGATCCGCGGCTCGAGCGCGCAAATCCTCGACATCGGCACGGGCAGCGGTCTGCTGTCGATGATGGCGGCACGCGAAGGCGCCACCAACATCGTCACCTGCGAAACGGTTCCGACCATCGCGCGCGTTGCGCGAGAGATCGTCGCCGATAACGGATATGGCGAGCAGATCAAGGTTATCGGCAGATCCTCGACGACTCTTTCCGTCGGCGAGGATATTCCGACCAAGGCCGACATCCTGATCTCCGAGATCCTGTCCAGCGATCTCCTGGCTGAGGATGTGTTGAGCACGTTTGAAGATGCGCGGCGCCGGCTGATTGCCGAAGATGCGATCGTCATTCCAAAGGCTGCAACGGCCATTGGCTGCCTTGTGGCAAGCGAAACGCTCGCTGCCTATAGCCACGTCAAGATGGCGTCCGGTTTCGACGTCTCGCGGTTCAACAGCCTCGCACCACTGCGTCTTCCCGTCCATGGAACGATGACCGAATGGACGAGGCTTTCGAACGATTTTGAAATCGCATCACTGAATTTGACGTCTGCCGCACATGAACCGGAACTGCAGGTCGTCTCGATCCCCGTGATCGCTTCCGGAACCGCCGTCGGCGTCGTTCAATGGATGCATGTCGACCTTATCGACGAAGTCGTCTTTACCAACCATCCGGATGGCTATCATGATGGCGGTTGGCTCCAGGTTCTCCATGTCTTGCCGAGGCCGATGCCTGTCGAGGCGGGGTCGGTTGTTGATCTTCTTCTCGGCCACGACAGGTCTACCCTCATCGTGCTGCCGGCAGGCTCGGCGGCAAGCTCGCAGCCTCCTAGCGCACGAGACGCATAGTCCGGACGGATTACGGTGGGATTACGGTGACAGTCCCGCACTGTCACCGTAATTTGATGGTGTGTTTGGTTTCGCAAAGAACTCGCGCTTCATCTTACGAGCTTTTCGCCTGTTTCTCGGTTGTGAAGTCGGGACTGAAGCCGCGCGCAACGGCTTCTCGAAGCGAGATCCAAGTTCCGGCGGCTCTGCGCTGGGGGCGTAGAAGGACGGTGTCACCTTGTCGCGCCACTTCGATCTCATCGCACGAGAAATGCAGATGCATGGGCAATCGGACGAACTGGGAGTTGCCGGTCTTGAAGACCTTGGCGACGTGGGACAAGGCAGCCTCGGCGCGCCAGTCGGCTGGTCAAAATGACCCGTCGGGCAAAACACCCGCGACCCCGTCAATCCCTCCCCGCAAAAATATTCCACTTTACCGAATTTCGGATTTATGGCATCAAGCGCTCATCCCGGCCCTGCCAGAGGGGCGCTTCGCGATCGTCACGAGATGCGGGCCGGGGTGCGGTGGACGCGGTAGCGCCGGCGCGACACGCATGATGACAGGGCGGGCAACC
>NZ_CAKZJO010000022.1 GCF_936943645.1 uncultured Bradyrhizobium sp.
CCCCAGCCCTCCCCCGCAAGCGGGAGAGGGAGCCGACTGCCGATGCCGCCCCATCCTGCACATCATATGCGATTGCCCTGCCGCTTGCGGGCAGAGGTCGGATCGCCTCGGCGATGCGAAGCATCGTCCGGTGCGATCCGGGCGAGGGGTACAGGTCCCACCACGATTGCACGCGTGGAGAGAGCCCCTCACCCCGCCCTCTCCCCGCAAGAGAGGGGCGAGGGAGACGAGAGAGCGCGGACGATCACCACATCGTGGCTGCAGCTCGCTCCGGCCAGATACGGTCGTACTCGGCACCGCCGACCTTGTTGTCGCTCATCTCGGCGAGGATCTGGCCGGGCGTCGGCAGTGTCTTCGGGTCGATGCGTTTGTCGGGATTCCAGAGGTCGGAGCGCACGATGGCGCGGGCGCATTGGAAGTAGATCTCCTCCACCTTCATCACCATGACGCTGCGCGGCGCCTTGCCTTCGACCTTGAACGAGGCCAGCAGCTCGGGATCGATGGAGAGATGGGCGCGGCCGTTGGCGCGGACCGCGTTACCGGAGCCGGGAATCAGGAACATCAGCGACACCCTGGGATCGCGCACGATGTTGCGAAGCGAATCGACGCGGTTGTTGCCGCGGCGGTCCGGCAGCATCAGCGTCCTGGGATCATGGACGCGGACGAAGCCGGGCAGGTCACCGCGCGGCGAGCAATCGATGCCCTCGGGCCCGATGGTGGCGAGCGCTGCAAACGGCGCCTTCTCGATGAAGATGCGATAGAGCGGCGTGACGTGGTCGGCGACTTTCACGGTCGAGGCGTCACCAACGGCGCCGTAGATGGCTTCAAGCTGCTCGACCGTAGTGATCACCGACATTCCGTTCTCCTTATTGTGCTGGCCGATCCTCGTGCCAGCCTTCGCCCTTGATGACGCGCAGGAGGTGGCGGCCGTGATACTCCGCACTCCCAGCATTGAGGATGGTGACATCGGCCTCGGCCGAGGCGTCGCTGACGCTGCGCGACAGCCGATCTGCGAGATTGCCGTCGCTGTGCCGCGCGCGCGCGGCAAGCCGCGCGGCCAGCACCTCGGGCGGCGCCGTGATCGCGACCACCACGACGTTGGCATAGGCCTGACGCAGCGTGCCGATCACCGTACGCGAGACATTGGCGACGACCGTACGGCCCGCACGGATCTCGTCATTGATGTCGCTCGGCAGCGCATAGGAATGCCCGTGCGCCTCCCAATGCACGGCGAAATCGCCGTGGTCGCGGGCACGGCGGAATTCGTCGGAACCGAGCGCGATATTGTCTTCGTCGGCGGAGGATTCGCGCGTCACGACGCGGCGCGGGAAGACGATGCCGCGATCATCGGCGCAGGCCGCTTGCGCGAGCCGCAGCAGCGTGTCCTTGCCTGCACCACTCGGTCCGACCACGAGCACGAGCCGGCCGGGGCCGATCGCGCCCGCATCGTCCTGCACCCTGGCCGGGATCTCATTCATGCGACGCGGTGTCCTTCGCGCCAGACGCTGCGGACGACGGGCACGTGGCCGGCCACATGCACGCGGATCAGGTCGGCGCGCTTGCCGGTCGCGATCTCGCCGCGATCGGTAAGGCCGACCGCCTCGGCGGGCGCCTTCGTCACGGTGCGGATCGCCGCCGGGAGGCTGATGGCGGGGACATGCTCGGGCAATTGCAGCGCGCCCATCAGGAGGCTCGACGGGATGTAATCCGACGACAGGATGTCGAGCAGGCCTTCGCGGGCGAGATCGACCGCGGCGATGTTGCCGGAGTGCGAGCCGCCGCGGACGACGTTGGGCGCGCCCATCAGGATGTCGATGCCGGCCTGGTGCAGGCCGCGGGCGGCTTCCAGCGTGGTCGGGAATTCCGCCACAGAGACGCGGTCGCGCACGGCATCGGCGACGTTCTCCTCGGTGGTGTCGTCATGGCTCGCCAGCGGGATATTGTATGCATGCGCAAGCGAGACGATCTCGCGCATATTGGCCGCGGCATAGAGCCTCTGATATTCGAAGCGCTTGGCAAAGAGCTCGTCGAGCTCGGCATCGGTCTTGCCGCCGCCCTTGCCGCGGTAATAGTCGCGCAGCTTGACCTCGTCACGGAACTGGCGCTGGCCGGGCGTGTGGTCCATCAGCGACATCAGCTTGACGTCGGGGCGGTCGATCAATTCCTTGGCTTCCTCGACCACGCTCGGCATCGGGATCTCGCAGCGCAGATGCAGGAAGTGGTCGGCGCGCAGCAGGCTGGCCTCGCGTGCGGTGGTGATGGCGGCGGCAAGCACGCCGGCGCGGCCGTCGACCTCCTCGGCGCCGTCCTCACGCCAGACCCGGAGCGAGTCGAATACGGTGGTGATGCCCGAGGTCGCGAGCTGGCCGTCATAGGAGATGACGGCGGCGACCGGATTCCAGAACACTTTTGGCCGCGGGACGTAATGCGCTTCGAGATGATCGGTGTGCAGCTCGATCAGGCCCGGCATGATCAGATCGCCGCCGGCATCCTCCGCACCCGCTGGCGCCCTGCCCTCACCGATCTCGGCGATGCGACCGTCGGTCATTGCGAGCCAGCCCTGCTCGATCACCCGATCGGCCAGCACGATCCTGGCATTGGCGATCACAGTGTCCTTGGCGTTCATTTCCTTCTTCCTTCAGGCCGCGGCGGCAAAGCTGGTGACGTCGACGATACGGTCGGCAATCAGATGACGGATTTCGTCGTCATGGACAATGGCGACCATGGCAACGCCCTGGCGTTTTTTCTCCGCGACCAGCTCGACCACCACGCTGCGGTTGGCGGCATCGAGCGAGGCGGTCGGCTCGTCCAGCAGCAGGATCGGCAGATCCGAGATGAAGCCGCGCGCGATGTTGACGCGCTGCTGCTCGCCGCCGGAGAAGGTCGCGGGCGGCAGCTGCCAGAGCCGCTCGGGGATGTTGAGACGGTGCAGCAGCTCGCCGGCGCGCGCCTGTGCGTCAGGGCGACCGATGCCGTTCACGATCAGCGGCTCGGCGACGACGTCGATGGTGGCAACGCGCGGCACCGCCCGCAGGAACTGGCTGACATAGCCGATGGTGGAGCGGCGGACGTTGAGCACCTGGCGCGGCTCGGCACTGGCGAGATCGATCACCGCGCCGCGGTGGCGGATGCCGATGCGGCCGCTATCGCAGCGGTAATTGCCGAAGATCATCTTGAGGATCGAGGACTTGCCGGCGCCCGATGGGCCCGACAGCACGACGCATTCGCCCGGATCGACGTGGAAGGTCACGCCGCTGACGACAGGCAATTCGATGCCGCCTTGCAGGTGCATCGTGAAGGTCTTCTTGGCGTCGGTGACATCGATCATGGCGGTCATAGGAACACTCATGGCGGTAGAATCGAGGAGACGAGAAGTTGCGTATAGGGCTCGCGAGGGTCGTCGAGCACCTGGTCGGTGAGGCCGGTCTCGATGACGCGGCCGCCCTTCATCACCATCACACGGTGCGAGAGGAGCCGCGCGACCGCGAGATCGTGGGTGACGATGATGACGGCGAGGTGAAGCTCGGCGACAAGGCTGCGCAGCAGATCGAGCAGGCGGGCCTGCACGGAGACGTCGAGGCCGCCGGTCGGCTCGTCCATGAACACCAGCCGCGGCTCGGTGACGAGATTGCGCGCGATCTGGAGCCGCTGACGCATGCCGCCGGAATAGGTCCGCGGCGCATCGTCGATGCGCGCGGTGTCGATCTCGACGCGGGTGAGCCAGTCGGAGGCGGTATCGCGGATGCGGCCGTAGTGATTCCACCCCACCGCCATCAGGCGCTCGCCGACATTGGCACCGGCCGACACCGCCATGCGCAGCCCTTGGGCGGGATCCTGGTGCACGAAGCCCCAGTCGGTGCGGAACAGGAAGCGACGCTCGGCTTCGCCCAGCGTGGCGAGATCGCGAGCAACACCGTCACGCATACGGTAAGAGACGTGGCCGGCGCTGGCTGCGAGCTGGCCCGACAGCAATTGCAGCAGCGTCGATTTGCCCGAGCCGGATTCGCCGACGATCGCCAGCACTTCACCGGGATAGAGCGAGAACGAGACGTCGCGGCAGGCGGCAATGCGGCCGAACGACTTGCTGAGGGACTTTGCGACCAGCAGCGGTTCGTCGTTGTCGAGCAGGTCTTGGTCAGCCATTCGACGCCTCCTGCGCCTTCTCCTTGTAGGGCGCAGCGCTGAGGCTGCCGTGGTGACCGGCGGCCTGACGTCCCTCGCAATAATCGGTGTCGGAACACACGAACATGCGCCCGCCCTTGTCGTCGGTGACGATCTCGTCGAGATAGGAATTTTCCGCCGCGCACAGCGCGCAGGGCGCGTTGAAGCGGTAGGGCTCGAACGGGTGATCCTCGAAATCGAGCGAGACCACCTGCGTATAGGGCGGGATCGCGTAAATGCGCTTCTCGCGGCCGGCGCCGAACAATTGCAGCGCGGGGCAATTGTCCATCTTGGGATTGTCGAATTTCGGCGTCGGTGACGGGTCCATCACATAGCGCGCGTTCACCTTCACGGGGTAGGCGTAGGCGGTGGCGATGTGGCCGAAGCGGGCGATGTCCTCATAGAGCTTCACATGCATCAGGCCGTATTCGGCGAGCGCATGCATGCGCCGCGTCTCGGTCTCGCGCGGCTCGAGGAAGCGCAGGGGTTCGGGGATCGGCACCTGATAGACCAGCACCTGGTTCTCGTTCAGCGTCGCCTCCGGGATACGGTGACGGGTCTGGATCACCGTCGCCTCCTCCGTCGCCGTCGTGGTGGCCACGCCCGCGGTCTTGGCGAAGAATTTCCGGATCGAGATCGCGTTGGTGGTGTCGTCAGAGCCCTGGTCGATCACCTTCAGCACATCCTGGGGACCGAGGATCGCGGCAGTGACCTGCACGCCGCCGGTGCCCCAGCCATAGGGCATCGGCATTTCGCGGCTGGCGAACGGCACCTGATAGCCGGGGATCGCGATTGCTTTGAGGATCGCGCGGCGGATCATTCGCTTGGTCTGCTCGTCGAGATAGGCAAAGTTGTAGGCGGGCGCGTTCATTCCGCGGCCTCCTTCATGGCGTCGGGCGCTTGGGCGTCAGTGAACTCCTTTCGCAGCTTGCGCAGCAGGCCGAGCTCGGACTGGAAGTCGACATAATGCGGCAGCTTGAGATGCTCGACGAAGCCGGTCGCCTGGACGTTGTCCGAATGCGACATCACGAACTCCTCGTCTTGCGCGGGCGCGAGTGCCTCCTCGCCGAGCTCGCGGGCGCGCAGCGCGCGATCGACCAGCGCCATCGACATGGTCTTGCGCTCGCTCTGGCCGAAGGCAAGGCCATAGCCACGGGTGAAGCACGGCCCTTCGGTCGCAGAACCCTTGAACTGATTGACCATCTGGCACTCGGTGAGCGCGATGGCGCCGAGCGGCACGGCGAAGCCGGTATCTTCGGCGACGAATTCGACCTCGACCTCGCCGAAACGGATCTCGCCGGCAAAGGGATGGTTGCGGCCATAGCCGCGCTGGGTGGAATAGCCCATCGCCAGCAGAAAACCTTCGTCGCCGCGCGCGAGGTTTTGCAGGCGCAGATCGCGATCGGCGGGAAAATTCAGCGGCTCGCGGGTGAGATCGCCGACACTGGCGCCCTCTTCGGCCTGCGGCGAGGACTCGATCAGCCCGTCGCGGCCGAGAATGTCCGTCACGCGCGGCGTCGGCGCGGTGGAGGCTTCCGCCGTTGCCGGCGCGTCCGGCACAAAGCCTTGCGCGAGCGCGGGGTCGAGCAGGCGGTGGGTGTAGTCGAAGGTCGGCCCGAGGATCTGGCCGCCCGGAATGTCCTTGAAGGTCGAGGACACCCGCCGCTGCACCCGCATCGCGCCGGTATCGACCGGCTCGCTGGCGCCGAAGCGCGGCAGCGTGGCACGGAAAGCGCGCACCAGGAAGATCGCCTCGATCAAATCGCCGCGCGCCTGCTTGATCGCGAGCGCCGCGAGCTCGCGATCATAGAGCGATCCCTCGCTCATGACGCGATCGACGGAAAGACCGAGCTGCTCCGAGATCTGGTCGAGCGTGAGCTCCGGAACGCTTTGATCGCCGCGCCGCTTGTGGGCGAGCAGGCGATGGGCGTTCTCGATGGCGCGTTCGCCGCCTTTGACTGCGACATACATGCTTCAGCTTCCCTTGCTCACGATTCGCGTGGTGCGGGGGATCGCGACCACGGCGTCATCGGCGACCAGCACCACATCGATGCCGCGCGGAAACAGCGCCTCGTTGAGATGCAGGCGCTCGAACAGATCGAACGGCTTGATCGACGCCTGGAGCATCGCGGCGCCGTCGATGCCCGGGCCGCGCAGCTCGAAGAAGCGACCCGAGTCGAGGCTCTCGACCTGGAGGATCAACGTGGTCGAACGGTCCGGATATTCGCTGGTGCCGAGCGCGAAGCGCTCCAGCGCCGGCAGCACGGCGCCGTCGCCGATCAGGGCAAAGCTCGCGATGGAGGAATCCTGCACCACCGGCGCGCCTGTGTGGAATTTGAGCCATTTCACCACGTCAGTGCTCTCCGCCATCCGCGCATCGAGCCACAGCGGCGTGTCGTGATCGAACAGCGTCAGCGCGATCGCGGCGGTGCCGCGCATCATCGGCTCGGGCGCCCCCGCGCCGGGCACGATGCGCTGGACCGAGCCGGGCCGCGCCATCGCATCCATCACCGAGCGAAAGGTCGACTGCGCCGACAGCACCTTGTCGGCGAAACCGGGCGGCAGTTCCGCAATCGTGGTCATGATCTCACCCCTCACCGCGCACCATGGTGTAGAAATCAACCTTCGTGGCGGCGGTCTCTGCCGCCGCCTGCTCGCGGCGAACCATAAGCTGCTCACGCAACGGCGCGATTACGTCCCGCTCCACCGCGCCGCCGAAATCCCGGGACTGCACCAGCGCATCGCACAGCGCAATCAGCCGCGCCTTCTCGCCGTCGCGCCCGAGCGTGTAGCCGAAGCCGACCTCGCCGCTGGCGAGCCGCACCGCCGCGCGCGACACCGTGGCTTCGCCGAGGTTGAACGGCGCGCCGTCGCCGCCGACCCGGCCGCGCAGCATGACGAGGCCGCTTTCCGGCGCGCGCAGATCCTGATGGTCCGGAAGGGTGAAGTCGCGGAGGCGGGCGGCGATCTCGCCCGCCTCCGCGTGCGCCAGCACGGCCATGGCGGCCTTGCGCTGGGCTTGCTGGTTGTTGTGCTGGGTCACCCGATCCACCGAACCTCTGACAGAACTTGCCGCATCGAAGTTGTCTATGATAATAGACAACTTCATACGGGCGCGCCATGACTGTTTCGTGACAAAGGCGTGATTTCTGGGCTAGGCTGACCGGCGATATGAGCATGCAAGACACTGCCTCGTCGGGCGTCGCGCTGTGGCGCCTCGTTGCCGACGGCATCGAGCGCGGCATCGCCGACGGCCGCTTTGCGGCCGGCGACAAATTGCCAGGCGAGATGGAGATCGCCGAAACCTATCGGGTGAACCGCCACACCGTGCGGCGCGCGCTGGCCGCCCTTGCCGAGCGCGGCCTGGTGCGGGCCGAGCGCGGCAGCGGGACCTATGTCGAGGCCCAGAAGCTCGCCTATCCCCTGCGCTCGCGCACGCGCTTCTCCGAGATCGTCGGCGCCGGCGGCCGCGAGCCGCGCGGGCAGTTGATCGAAGCCTCGGACGACGTCGCGACCCGGGAGCTGGCGCGCGAGCTCGGCTTGAAGGCCGGCGCGCCATTGGTGCGGATCGAGGCGATTCGCCTCGCCGACCGCACGCCGATCTGCGTCTCGACCACTTGGCTGTCGGCCGAGCTGTTTCCGAACGCCGGCGCCGTGTTCGCGGCGACGCGCTCGATGACGAAGCTGCTCGCGCATCATGGCGTGCGCGACTACCGCCGCGGCGCAACCCGGATCACCGCCGGCATCGTCGATGCCACCGACGCGGCCCGGCTCGATCTCGCGCTGGGGCGCCCGATCCTGGTGGTGGATGCCACCGACCACGATCTCGACGGCAAGCCGCTGATGACCAAGCATTCGCGGTTTGCGGCGGAGCGGGTGGAGTTTCTGGTGGAGTCGTAGCTCCGCAGATTCGGTGCCGTAGGGTGGGCAAAGCGGAGCGTGCCCACGGCTTTGGTCATGACGGAGAGAGTTCGTGGGCACGGCGCTGACGCGCCTTTGCCCACCCTACGGCACCGTCGATCAGGCTATCGCCCGCCTGCCGATGATCGCAAAGCGCAGCTTGCCCGAGATGAAGTCGATCGCGGCGACTGCGACCAGGATCATCAGGATCAGGAACGATACTTTCTGCCATTCCAGCACGCGGATCTGCTCGGCGAGCTGGAGGCCGATGCCGCCGGCGCCGACGATGCCGATGATGGTGGCCGAGCGGGTGTTGGACTCGATGAAGTAGAGCACCTGGCCGGCGATTACGGGCAGCACCTGCGGCAGGAGACCAAACCGGATTTCGTGCAGCTTGCTGCCGCCGGAGGCGCGGATGCCTTCGACCTGCTTCTGGTCGGCGCCCTCGATCGCCTCGGAGAACAGCTTTCCGAACGCGCCGAAATCCGACACCGCGATGGCGAGCACGCCGGCGAACGGGCCGAGCCCGACCACGTTGATCCACACCAGCGCCCAGATCAACGTATCGACGCCGCGGATCGAATCGAGGAAGCGGCGCACCGGGAAGCGCAGGATATTCGACGGCACGATGTTGCGCGCGGCCAGCAGGCTGACCGGCAGCGCGAAGACAGCGGCGAGCGTCGTCCCGAGCAGCGCGATCGACAACGTCTCGCCGAGCGCCTTCAGATAGACCGGCAGCGATGTGCCCGGATCCGGCGGGATCATCATCAGGCTGATCCAGCCGAGTTGGCTGAGGCCTGCGAGGAACCGCGACGGCGAGAAATCGAGATCGACGAGGCCGTAAACGAGGACCGCAAAGGCCGCGACGATCATCGCAGGCATGGCGAGCCGCGCCGAGGCCGGCCGGTCGAACACGTCGGGGTAGCGCGCGCGAAGTGCTCGCGTGTCGACCTCCTGCGGCGTCACGTCCGCGCCTCCTTGCCGAACAGGCGGCCGCGCAGCCAACCGGTGGTGATGTCGATGATGAAGACCGTGACGATGATGGTGAGCAGGATGGCGCTGACGTCCGAATAGTAGAATTTGCGGATGGCGACGACCAGCTCCTGGCCGATGCCCCCCGCGCCGACGAAGCCCATGACGGAGGCTTCGCGGACATTGATCTCGAAGCGCAGCAGCGCGTAGCTGGCGTAGCCCGCGGTCACCTGCGGCACCACGGCGAAGCGCATGCAGGACAGCCAGCTCGCGCCGGTCGAACGGATGCCCTCGACCGGCTTCATGTCGGCATTCTCGACGATCTCCGAGAACAGCTTTCCGAGCGCGCCGGTGGAATGAATGGCGATCGCGAGCACGCCGGCCATCGGCCCGAGCCCGAAGGCGATCACGAAGATCAGGGCGAACACGATGCCGGGGACGGTGCGCGCGAATTCGAGCAGGCGCCGCACCGTGAAGCGCAGCCAGGGCGCGGGCGAGGTGTTCTCGGCCGCAAAGAAGTTCAGGCAGAATGCGAGCGTGGCGCCGATCAGCGTGCCGACATAGGAGATGAGCAGGGTCTCGCCCAGCATCTTCAGCCATTTGCGCCAGCCCCAGAGCCATTCGCCGACATCGGTCCAGACGCGCTGGCCGCTGTCGAGCGTGAGGATGCGGTCGAAATAGCTGACGAAATTGCCGAAATAAGTGAACAGCGTGCGCAGATTAACCTCGGCACCGATCGACGCCACGATCAGCGCGGCGACGAACAAGGCAAAGCCGGCCAGCAGCCGCAGCCGCTTGCGCGCAACCGCCTTGCGGTAAGCGCCGTTCAAGACGGCAAGCTGCTGCTCAGGGAGGATCGAAACCGCTATCGTCATGTGTTCGAGGGCGCAGGTCCATCAAGAAGAAGAGCCGGGTCCAGGACCCGGCTCCAGTGCATCGTCCCGACGAGCTCAGGACGCCTTCTTACGCAGATTGTCGACGAACTTAATCAGCTCGATGGTCTTGTTGTAGTCTTCGTTCGTGATCGGCTCCCACGGCTTGTTCTTGCCGTCGGAGAGCTTGTTGAACGCCTCGGGGTCTTTCTGCGCCGCGTCGAGGAAGGCCTTCTTGATCGCGGCCTTCATGTCGTCGGGCAGATTGCTGAGATAGGCATAGGGCGAGTTGATGATGAGGTCGGACTTCACGATGATGCGGAAGTCCTCCTTCTTCATCACGGTGCCGTCTGCCGACTTCACCATGCCCTTGTTGAGCATGCGGGTGAGGTTGGAATCGTCGTCGGCATTCCACCAATTGGCGGCGACGTCGACCGTGCCCTGGGCGAGAGCCAGCACGGCGTTCTCGTGGCTGCCGGTGAACACCACCTTGGAGAAGTAAGCGTCGGGATCGACACCCATCTGATTCAGCTTGAAGCGGGGCATGTTGTTGCCCGAGGTCGAGTTCGGATCGACCAGGCCGAGATTCTTGCCCTTGAGGTCCTCGACCTTCTGGTACGGCGACTTCGCCAGCACGTAGAACACCGAATAATAGCCCTTCGAGCCGTCGGAGTTGACGTCGATCACGAAGGCGTCGGTCTTCACGCCGGTGAGACGCGCGCGCGAAAACGAAGCCGGGCCATAATAGCCGATGTGAATGTTGCCGGCGCGCTGGCCCTCGATGACCGCGGCGTAGTCGTTGGCGACCCGCAACGTGACCTTCACGCCGAGCTCCTTCGACAGATAGTTGACGAACGGCCCGTAGCGCTCGGTGACGCCGCTGCCATTCTCTGCCGGAATCACCGCGAAGGTGATTTCCGGATATTTCGCTTTCCAGTCTTCGGCGGAAGCCGTTCCGGCAAGGGTCAGCGCGGCTGCGCCGGCAAGAATCAGTCTACGAGTGATCATGGATAGCCCCTTCTTGGTTGAGGTCGGTTCGTACGCAAATCAAATACGCGCCGCGGCTCAGGCCGCCGCGGCCGTTCCGAGCGCCGGAACGCCCTCGGGCGCAGGAACCGGCACGCCACCCATGACGTCGGCGGCTTCGAGATCGTAGAGCTCGCGCGCGACGTGATCGGTCAGCGCGGCCGGCGCGCCGTCGAACACCACGCGGCCCGCGGCCATGCCGATCAGGCGATCACAATAGGAGCGGGCGAGATCGAGCGAGTGGAGATTGCAGAGCACGGTGATGCCGAAGTGCTTGTTGATGCGCAAAAGCGCATCCATCACGATCTTGGTGTTGCGCGGATCGAGCGAGGCGATCGGCTCGTCGGCGAGGATGATGTCGGGCTGCTGCACCAGCGCGCGGGCGATCGCGACGCGCTGCTGCTGGCCGCCGGAGAGCTGATCGGCGCGCTGGGCCGCGAGCGCAGCGATGTCGAACTGCTCGAGCGCCGACATCGCCAGCGCCTTGTCCTGCTCCGGCCACACTTGCGACAGCGAACGCCAGGCCGGCATGGTTGCGAGACGCCCCATCAGGACGTTGGTGAGGACATCGAGCCGACCGACCAGGTTGAACTGCTGGAAGATCATCGCCGAACGCGCCCGCCACTGCCGCAGCTGCTTGCCGCGCAACGCGGTGACGTCGACGCCGTCGAACAGGATCCGCCCCTCAGTCGGCGTCACCAGGCGGTTGATGCTCCGCAGCAGCGTCGATTTGCCGGCGCCGGATCGTCCGATGACGCCGACGAAGCCGCCGGGGGAGATTTGAAACGAGGCGTCGTCCACCGCGGCTTTCGCGCCGAAGCGACACGTCAGACCTTCCACCACCAGCATGCAGGGCTCCAGATTAACTGGAGCCCACCGCTAACGCTGGCGGTTAACACTTGTGTGACAGGCGCGTTGCGGTGCGGCGATCCTACACACTTCATCCCCTGTCATCGCCATGTCATGACATCGTCATCAAGCCGCTCGAAGAGGAACGCCCGCCCCCACACTTCGGATTTGACATGTCCGCCAAAATGCTTTCGGTCCAGCCGACCATCGATCCCTCGGCCAAGCTGCACGAGACCAGGCTCGGCGCCTACACCGAGGTCGGCGCCCGCACGATCCTTCATGAGGTGTCGATGGGCGATTACTCCTATGTCGTGAACGATTCGCAGATCACCTACACCACGATCGGAAAGTTCTGCTCGATCGCGGCGATGACGCGCATCAATCCCGGCAACCATCCGATGCATCGGGCGACCCAGGCGCATTTCACCTATCGCTCCAGCGCCTATTTCGAAGGCGAGAGCGACGATGCCGAGTTCTTCGACTGGCGGCGCCAGCATCACGTCCATATCGGCCACGACGTCTGGATCGGCCATGGCGCGGTGGTGCTGCCGGGCCGCAACATCGGCACCGGCGCGGTGATCGCGGCTGGTGCCATCGTCACCAAGGACGTCCCCGCCTACACCATCGTTGCCGGCAACCCGGCACGGATCGTGCGGCGGCGGTTCTCGGAGGAGATCGCCGGGCGACTCGCCAGGCTTGCCTGGTGGGACTGGGATCACGACAAATTGCGTGAGGCTCTGCCGGATTTCCGCAAGCTCGGGATTGAAGATTTCCTCGCGACATACGAAGCACGAGCAACTCTCCCTGCCAGTTCTCCCGCCAGCAAACGAAGCGCGGTCGCGTGACAGACATTTTCCTCGAAGGCGGCCGGGCCCTGATCGGCGCCGAGCTCGTCGAAACCTCCCTCGCCCTATCCGGAACTGATATCACGGAGGTCGACGCCTCTCGCGGCCGGACGCAACTGGCGATCGATGCACGCAACCTGCTGGTGCTGCCTGGTATCGTCGATCTTCACGGCGACGCCTTCGAGCGGCAGATGATGCCGCGCGCCGGTGTCGACTTCCCCATCGACGTTGCGCTCGCCGACAGCGATCGCCAGGCCATCAGCAACGGCATCACCACGGTGTTTCACGCCACGACCTGCTCGTGGGAGCCGGGCCTGCGCAGCGCCGACAATGCGCGCGGCCTGATGGAGGCGATCGAGCGGCAGCGTCCGCAATTCGCCGCCGACACCCGCTTCCACCTGAGGCACGAGACCTACAATCTCGACGCCGAGGCCGAGATCAACCAGTGGCTCGACGAGGGCCGCATCGACCTGTTCGCCTTCAACGACCACATGGACGGCACGGTCGCCGACATGGCAAAGCCGCGCAAGCGCAACCGCATGGTGGAGCGCACCGGGCTCTCGGCCGAGGAATTCGACCGACTGGTCGAACGCGTGACCTCGCGCGCCGACGAGGTGCCGGCCTCCGTGTCGCGGCTGGCCGCCACGGCCCGCGCGGCAGGGGTGCGGATGCTCTCGCACGACGACGCGACGCCGGCGATGCGCCGGGCGTTTCGCGAGCTCGGCGCGTTGATCGCGGAGTTTCCGATCAACGAGGAGACGGCGCAGGCGGCAGCAAGCCACGACGATGCCATCGTCTACGGCGCGCCCAATGTCGTGCGCGGCGGCAGCCACACCGGCTGGACCAGAGCCTCCGACATGATCGCCAAGGGCCTCTGCTCGGTGCTGGCGTCGGATTACTATTACCCCGCGCAGCTCCTTGCCGCGTTCCGCCTCGCCGCCGATGGCGTACTGCCGCTGACGCAAGCCTGGGACCTGGTCTCGGCCGGTCCTGCGCGCGCGACCGGACTTACCGATCGCGGCGTGCTGGCGCAGGGCCGCCGCGCCGACATCCTGCTGGTCGATGACGGCGTGCCGTTGCGGCCACGGCTGATCGCGGTGATCTCGGGCGGCAAGCTCGTGCATCTCACCGATGCGACGCGGCTGCTCGCGGCCATGGCGGCGCCGCGTGAGGCTATCGTCGCGGCCTGAATTGGTTATGCTGAGTCCATGACAGGCTTTCCCCGCTACGCGATCTATTTTGCTGCCGGGCCCAACAGCCCCCTCTCCCGCTTCGGCGCCGAGCTGCTCGGTTATGATGCCTATTCGGGTGACGAGATTTCGTTTCCGCAAGGCGCACTGCAGGTCGCGCCGGACTGGCGCGACCTCACCGGCGATCCCCGCAAATACGGCTTTCACGGCACGCTGAAGGCGCCGATGGCGCTTGTCTCAGGCAAGACCGAAGCCGAGCTGGTGGCCGGCTGCGCGACCTTCGCCGGCAAGGCGCGGCCGCATCCCGTGATCAGACCGATCGTGGATTCCATCAGCGGCTTCATCGCCGTCATCCCGGCCGAGCCGGTCGAGGCGCTGCAGCAGCTCGCCGCCGATTGCGTCCGCGAATTCGATTGCTTTCGCCCTGCACTGACGCCGGAAGACCGCGCGCGGCGCAAACCAGAGAAGCTGAGCGAACGGCAGCGCGACTATCTCGACCGCTGGGGCTACCCTTATGTGATGGAAGAATTCCGCTTCCACATGACGCTCACCGGGCGGCTCGATGCGGACCGACGCGGGCCGATTCTGGCGATGCTGCGGACGCGGTTCGCGGCGCTCGGGATCGAGACGCTGGAGATCGACCGCATCACGCTGTTTCGGCAGGATGACGCCACGGCACGGTTTCGGATCGTGGGCGAGTGGATGCTGGCGCGTTAGCCGGGGCTCGAGCGTCACATTCAGTGTCGTCCTCGCGAACGCGGGACGACTGCGGAGAGTG
Organism: uncultured Bradyrhizobium sp.; assembly: GCF_936943645.1. GTDB lineage: Bacteria > Pseudomonadota > Alphaproteobacteria > Rhizobiales > Xanthobacteraceae > Bradyrhizobium. The sequence goes on from NZ_CAKZJO010000022.1 coordinate 14,594, forward strand.
CCTCTCTCGTCTCCGTCATTGCGAGCGCAGCGAAGCAATGCAGACTGTCTCCACGGAAACAGCCTGGATTGCTTCGTCGCAAGGGCTCCTCGCAATGACGTGGAGAGAGTGTGCGCAACTGCCGTAGGGTGGGCAAAGGCGCAACGCGCCGTGCCCACGACTTTTTTCCAATGACAACAAGTCGTGGGCACGCTTCGCTTTGCCCACCCTACGGCAGCTGCGCGCGCTTGTTGCGCGCTTGTCCGGGACGACAGCGGAGTATTCGGCGACAGACGACGATTCGCGAGCCCTACTTGCCCCACCGCAGCGCCAGCGCGTCGCGCTCCTTGGCCAGCTCCAATAGCCCCGCCCTCGTTGCCGGATGCAGTGGCTGCAGCGGATGACGCACGGCGTCGGACTTGATGACACCGCCGGCCTGCATCATCACCTTGCAGGCGATCAGGCCGCATTGGCGGTTCTCGTAGTTGATCAGCGGCAGCCAGCGCTCGTAAGCGGCCTTGGCCTTTTCGCGCTTCCCCGCGAAATAGGGATCGACGATCTGACGGATGCCGTCGGGATAGCCGCCGCCGGTCATCGCGCCGGTGGCGCCGGCGTCGAGATCGGCGAGCAGCGTGATGGCTTCCTCTCCGTCCCACGGACCCTCGATGTCCTTGCCGCCCGCTTCGATCAGGCTGCGCAGCTTCGACGCCGCGCCGGGCACCTCGATCTTGAAATAGCGGATGTTCGACAACTCGCGGGCCAGCCGCGCCAGCAACTCGACCGACAGCGGCGTGCCCGCCACCGGCGCATCCTGGATCATGATCGGGATGTCGATCGCGCCGGAGAGCACCTTGAAGAATTCGACGATGCCCTTCTCCGGCACGCGGAAGGTCGCGCCGTGATAGGGCGGCATCACCATCACCATGGCAGCGCCGGCGGCTTCCGCCTGCTTGCTGCGCGCGGCGCAGACGGCCGAGCTGAAATGGGTGGTGGTGACGATCACGGGAACCCGGCCCGCGACATGCTCCAGCACCGCATGCATCACGGTCTCGCGCTCGGCGTCGGTGAGCACGAACTGCTCGGAGAAATTGGCGAGGATGCAGATGCCGTTAGAGCCGGCATCGATCATGAAATCGACGCAGCGGCGCTGGCCCTCGAGATCGAGCTCACCGCGCTCGTCGAAGATGGTGGGCGCGACCGGGAACACGCCGCGATAGGGGCGCGGGGCCTTGTTTGGGGTGACCGGCATCGAACTCTCCATCCCTGATGTGTCTTACGTCTGTCGCCGCGCTCGCGGAGCGCGGGGCACAGATGTAGCCGCCGCGCGGACCTCCGGCAATGCCGAACGCGCGACGTCAGGATGGACAAATGAGGCGAAACTACGCGGTCTTCACCGCGCCCAGGAAGCCCTCGACCGCGACGCGGAGACGGTCGGCGTCGGCCGACATCTTCTTGACGGACTCCGACAGCACCGTGCCGGCGTTGCCGGTCTCCTGGTTGAGCCTGGCGACGCTGCCGATGGTGTCGGTGACCTCGCGGGTGCCTTGCGCGGCCTGCTGGAAGTTGCGCGAGATCTCGGTCGTGGCGGCGCGCTGCTGCTCGACCGCGGCGGCAATCGCCGTCATCTTCTCGTCGATGCCGCTGATGGCGCCGCCGATCGAACGGATGGCGGCGACCGCCTGGCCCGTCGCGCCCTGGATCTCCTCGACCTGACGCGAGATCTCTTCCGTCGCCGTCGCCGTCTGGGACGCCAGGCTCTTGACCTCGCCAGCGACCACGGCGAAGCCGCGGCCGGCCTCGCCTGCGCGCGCGGCCTCGATGGTGGCGTTCAGGGCCAGAAGGTTGGTCTGGCCGGCAATGGCGTTGATCATCTTCACGACTTCGCCGATGCGGCTCGCGGTCTGGTCGAGGATCTCGACCGTCGCGTTGGTCTGCGCAGCCTGCGACACGGCCTCGCGCGCCTCGCGGGCACTGGCCTGCACCTGTGCGGAGATCTCGCCTACGGATGCGGAGAGCTCTTCGGTCGCCGCCGCGATCGTCTCGAGATTGTTGGTGGCCTGCTCGGCGGAAGAGGAGACCGCCGCGGTCTGGTTGCTCGATTCCGAGACCAGCGAGCGCACGCCGGTCGCGGTGGCATCGAGCTCCTGGGTCGAGGCTGCAACGCTCTGAATGACCGCCTGCACGGTGTCGTCAAAGCTGCGGCAGGCCGCATCGACGGTGCCGGAGCGGGCGAGCTGCAGCGCCTGCTGCGATTCGCGCTCCCGGCCGAGACGCTCGGCGGTTGCCGCGCTCTCGCGCAGGCTTTCGAGTGCGGCGGCCATGGTACCGAACTCGTCGGGATGCCGGGATTGCGGCACCGGCGTCGCATAGTCGCGCGCAGAGATGCGGGCGATGGCGTCGAGGATGGCGCGCACCGGGCGCATGAGGCGGTTGCGCACCACGAACACGCCGGCCAGGGTCACTGCGAGCGCAAGCAGGAACGCGACGGACTGCACGATGAGGTTGGTGAGGGCCGTCTTCTGCACGGTTTCTGCGCGCGCGATCGACTGGTCGAGCGCCTTGTTGGCGACCGCGACGATCGACGCGAACGGCGACTGACACAGCGCGTTCCACTCCGCCGCGGGCATCGCAGGCTTGCCGCTGCCGTCAAAATTCTTGGTGAGATCGTTGATCTGCTTGAGGACGCCGTTGGTCTTGGCCTTGGCGTCCGAGGCTGCCGTCACCAGCTCCGCCGTCACGTCCGGCGCGGCCAGCAGCTCGGCCATGCCCGCCCAGCCGGAGGTGATCGTACCGTCCCACTGCGCCACGGAGCGCTTCTGGGCGTCGTCGAGCGGCTTGCTGGTGTTGACGTTCGAGCGCAGCGACGAGCAATGGATGCCATAGCGGTCGCGCACCTGCCAGGCGAAACGGCGGACCTGGATCATGCGGGCGATGTAGGGATCGTTCATCCAGGCGCGGTTCGACACCGCGGTGGAGGCGAGGTTCGCGGTGTCGATGACCTTGGTGACGGCATCGTACCAGGAACTGGTCCGCTCGATCTTGCGCTCGGCGCGCGGACGCTTCGCCTCGTCATAGAACAGCTGGAACTGCGGTGCGGCCTCGCCCCAGCGCTGCTTCAGCGTGCCGGCAAGTTCGTCGCGACGCGCGAACTCGACGGTGGCAAGTGCGGCGATGATGGAGTCGTAGCCCGCCTGCTCCGCCTTCTCGGCGGCACCGAGCTTGGCCCGCGGGTCATCCTCACCGAGAATGGCGCTCTGGGCGTCGCCGCGATTGTTACGCAGCGACAGCACGCCGTGGAAGATCGCCTTGTCGGCGGCAGCGAGCCGCGCCGTCTCCAGACTGTCGCTGTAGCGGCCGAAAGCCCCGAACATCTGGATCGCGGTGCTGGTCAGCGCACCGATGGCCAAGAGCGCCATCAGGGCCAGAAGGAGCTTGCTTACCGAATTCTTAACAATCGACATGGGCCAGGGGACCTGCTCTTCACCAGCGGCCACCTTGTACCGTCACATGCCAATGTTCGGTTAAACTTTGAATCAAATGCCAACCGCCGACCGGTCGGGCCGCCCGTTTCACGCCACTTTGGTGAAATCCGGCGGTCGGCGTTCGGCAAAGGCCGTGAACGCCTCGCGCGCCTCCGCGGTGCGCAGGCGCTGGGCGAACTGCGCGCCTTCGGCCTGCATCTGCGCGACCAGCACCTCGCCGTTGCGCATCAGCTTCTTGGTCGCGGTCAGCGCGCCGGCCGGCTGGCGGGCGAGGCGCTGCGCCAGGGCAACCGCTTCGGCATCGAGCTTGTCGAGCGGCACCACGCGGTTGGCAAGGCCCCATTGCAGCGCAGCCTCTGCCGGCACGGTCTCACCCAGCGCGAACATCTCATAGGCGCGGGCATGACCGATCCGCGCCGGCATCAGCAGGCTGGACGCCGCTTCCGGCACCAGCGCGAGGCTGACGAAGGGCGTCGACAATTGCGCGTTGTCGGCGAGCACGACGAGGTCGCAATGCAGCAGCATGGTGGTGCCGACGCCGACGGCGCGGCCCTGCACCGCCGCAACCAGCGGCCTTGTGCAGCGCGCCAGCGACTGGATGAAGCGGATGACGTTACGGCTGCCTTCGGACTTGCCGGCTGCGACCGCGGCGAACTCGCCGACATCGTTGCCGGCGGTGAACATGTCGCCCTCGCCGCGGATCAGGATCACGCGGGCGGACGGATCGAACTCGGCGGATTCGATGGCGTCGGCCAGCTTGCCGTACATCGCATCGGTCAGCGCGTTCTTCTTGTCGGGACGCGCCAGCGTGAGGGTGAGAATTCCGCTGTTGTTCTCGATCCGGACATGCTCGGTCATGGCTCTCTCCTTCTAGTCGTCTGAATGTCTTGCTTCCGAAGATCTCGGAAACTTGTCCTGGATGCTGGTCAGCCAGCGCGCGACGATGTCGATCTCGGCGGCCGTGAATCCGTCCGTCAACGCGGCGTTGACCTCGGCCGCGCCCGCCTTCGCCTGCGCCAGCGCAGTCCGCCCCTTCGGCGTCAGCCAGACGCGCCAGGCGCGTCCATCCTCGCGGTCGGCCCGCCGCTCGATCAGCTTCGCGGCCTCGGTGCGGTCGACCAGGCCGGAAATGCCGGCCGGCCCCATATCCAGCGCCGCGCCCGCCTCGCCCATCAGGACGCCGTCCTGCTTGCCGAGGATGAACAGCAGCCCGGCCTGCGCCGGCGTCACCTCGTTCTCCGGCCGCGCCGCCATCCAGCGCTGCAGGCGGCGCTGGGCGACGCTGAGCAGATAGATCAACCGATGATGCCGCGCGTCGACGTCCTTATTTCGCATGCGAAATAGATAGCCGGGCGCAACGTCGTTGTCAAACGGCCCGCCTCGCTACGGCGCGCAGCTGAAGCTCGCCGCCTCCGTCACCGGCCCCGACTTGTAATGCGGCCAGGCCGGCCAGCGGCACAGCGGCAGCGCGCGCAAGGTCGCGAAGGCCGGCGCCTCGACCTTCTGCTCGGCAACTTCGAGATCGCCGGGCGTCTTGCCCTTCTCGACCCAGTCGACCAGCACGCTCAGCATGTCGACATTGGCCGGCGCGCCGGAGCCGACATGATCGACGCCGGGTGCGGTGTAGAGCCGCGCGAACTCGGCCGTCTCGGCCTTGCCGAGCTTGCGCTCGACGCTCTCGAAATAGCGGATGCCGGCATAGGGGCTTTGCGCGTAGTCGGCCATGTGCTCGAGCATGATCAGCCGGCCGCCGCGCGCACGGAAGCGGCCGAGATCCGGATCGGTCGAATCCATCAGCTTCGACACTTCGAGCAGCCGCGCCTTGTGCTCCTCCACCTTGTAGGTGGTGACGTCGAGCTTGGGATCGCGCGCGAACACATATTGAATGCCGCCGGCGCCGTAGATCCAGGCGATGCCGTTATTGCGTGCGGGCGGCTGGGCCGGCGGCGCAGTGCCGAGCCACCACGCCATCCAACCGCCGGTCGGCCCGATCGCCGGCGTATCCTCGCCCGAGACGCCCCAGCCCGGATAATCGTCGAGACCATTGGCGAGCGCGAACGGGAATTTGTAGGTCGCGTGCAGCGTCTCGATCGCCTTGACCTGCGCATCGGTGAGACACTGATCGCCCGTCTTGCCGTCCGTGCAACGCAGCGTCTCGGCCTTGAAGACAGCCTTGCAGCCGACGGGGTCCTGGACCAGCGCATCGTCGGAGCCGTCGGCCTTGTCGCAGGCTGCGCGCACGGCTTCGCCGACGAGCTTCACCTGCGCCGGATTGATCCAGCCTGCACCCATGGTGACGAGACCCGAGCGCGTGCCGGCATGCTGCAGGCCAACCCAGTTGATGACGGGAACGCGGGCGAAGATGCCGTCGAAATCGTCGGGGTAGCGCTGCGCCATGGTGAGGCCTTCGCGGCCGCCCTCGGACGAGCCCATGAAGTACATCTTCTCCGGCTTCTTGCCGTAGGCGCGCTGCATCAGCCCAACCGCAACATCGCGCACGCGCTTGTAGGCGCGATGGGCAAAATTCTCGAAGGCTTCGTCATTCAGCGCAAAGACCTGCGGCGGCTCGCCTTGCTTGGTTTCATGGCCGGAATCGGTGCCGTAGGTGACGAAGCCGCGCGCGAGCGGCGACGGCTTGTCGAAGGGATAGGCCGGCGGCAGCGCAAGGCCGGTGATCAGCACGCCATTGAAGCCGCCGCCGCCATACTGCACCGAGCGCCCGTTCCATTCGACGGGAAGGTTGACCTGGAATCTGATCGGCGGCGCCTTGGGATCGACGGGATCGATATGGCCCAGCACCTTGCAAAAGGCGGGATTGGCTGGCGTGACGCGCCCCGACGGCGTCGGTCCGCGCTCGGCGACGGCAAGCTGCGAGGGCGCCTGCAGGGTTGTGGAATCGATCTTTACGGCATCGGCACCGCCGACGAAGCTTTTGCAGAGCGCCTCTGCATCCTCTGCCAGGGTCGCGGCGAACGCAGCGTTCGCGCCCATCGCCGCCGCCGTGCCCACGAGCCATGCGCACAGCTTCGCTCTTGTCAGCGTCATCGTTTCCACCCGGTTTTGTTCGATCTGTCAGGAGATCGCATTGAATGCGACCTCCCGACGATCGTCAATGAGGGTGGTTTGCTGTCCGTTAGTGCTCGAACACCAGCCGCGCGCCGACCGTCCCTTCGAGGCTGCGGATCTGCTGCAGCAGCGCGCCGGAATCCTGGCCGCCGAGATCGGCGTCGAGCACGACGTAGCCGAGGTCGCCTGCGGTCTCCAGATATTGCGCGGCGATGTTGATGTCGCGCTGGAGGAAGACCTCGTTGAGCCGGCGCAGCATGCCGGGCACGTTGCGATGGACATGGCTGAAGCGCGCGCCGGAGGGGCGCAGATGCAGCTGCACCTCGGGGAAATTCACCGCGCCCATGGTCGAGCCCGTGATGAAATAGTCGACCAGCTTTCGCGCGACTTCGCCGCCGATGCGCTCCTGTGCCTCTTCGGTCGAGCCGCCGATATGCGGGGTGAGGATGACGTTCTCGAGGCCCTGCACCGGGCTCTTGAAACGGTCCGCGTTCGAGGAGGGCTCGACCGGGAACACGTCGATGGCGGCGCCGGCGAGATGGCCGTCGCGCAAGGCGCGCGCGAGCGCGTCGAGATCGACCACGGTGCCGCGGCTGTTGTTGATCAGGAACGAGCCCGGCTTCATCGCCCGCAGCTCCTTCTCGCCGATCATCCCTGCGGTCTCCGGCGTCTCCGGCACATGCAGGCTGACGACGTCGCTCTGCGCCAGCAGCTCCTCCAGCCGCTCGACCGGCTCGGTGTTGCCGTGGCGGAGCTTGTCGGTGCGGTCGAAATAGATCACGCGCATGCCGATCGCTTCGGCCAGCGTCGAGAGCTGCGAGCCGATATTGCCGTAGCCGACGATGCCGAGGGTGCGGCCGCGCACCTCGCGGCTGCCGGTCGCCGATTTGTCCCAGCCGCCCTCATGGGCCGAGACCGAGCGCGGAAAGATGCGCCGCAGCAGCATCACGATCTCGCCGATGACGAGCTCGGCGACGCTGCGCGTGTTGGAGAACGGCGCGTTGAAGACGGGAATGCCGCGCTTGCGCGCCGCCGCAAGATCGACCTGGTTGGTGCCGACGCTGAAGCAGCCGACCGCGAGCAGCCCGTCGGCAGCTTCCAGCACCTCGTCGGTGATCTGGGTGCGCGAGCGGATGCCGAGCAGCGACACGCCCTTCAGGGCCTTGCGCAGATCTTCACCGTCCAGCGCCTTGGTGAGCCGCTCGACATTGGTGAAGCCCGCGCCCTTGAAAAGATCGACAGCGCTATCATTGACGCCTTCGAGCAACAGCGCCTTCGCGCTCCGCTCCTGGCTCTGGCCTGGGGCTGACATGGAATCTCCTGAACTGGCGGCTTTGCCTGAGCACATAGACCGCGGAGGAGGGGCAGCACAATAGGGGCCGATACGGAGGGGAAGATGGCGGGATGCGGCGACGCTTGGTATCCCACCAGCTCCGACATTTCCGCGTCACCAAGAGCCTACCCGTCATCCTGAGGTGCGAGTGGCGCGATGCAAGGCATCGCGCCGGCAGCCTCGAAGGATGAACGGCCCCGATATAGCCGCACCGAAAGAGCCGGGCCGTCGCCCTTCGAGAGCCGCTGAAGGAGCGGCCACCTCAGGGTGACGGTGATGGAAATAGTGTTCGGTCGAGTCGCGCTCTCGTCCAACCCTCAAATCACATAGAACCCGTGCGTCCCATCGCGGCGGAGCTGCTCGACGAGGCCGTATTCCCAATCGAGATAGGCCTGCATCGCCTTCTCCGCGACGTCGGTACCTTCATAGGGCCGGCGATAGCGGTGGGCCGGATCCGGCTTGGGCAGCACGCGCGGCGGGCCGATCTCGAGCGCGCCGTCATAGCCGCCTTCCAGCACATAGACCTCCCAGCCCATCTGCGCGAGCCACGATGCCGTCATGTCGGCGCGCACGGCCTTGTCGTCGCTCAATACGATGCGCGCGCCGCGCACGGGCGCGGCCATGTCGGTCTCCTGCACCAGCTGGCCGCCCGGATAGTGCCGGAAGCCCGGGAGATGACCGGCTGCATATTCCTCGGCGTCGCGCACATCGAAGCAATAGAGCGTGCGATCCGTCTGCGCGGCAAGCGCGGCCATCTCGCGCGCACCGATATGGCGAACGCCGGCGCGGTAAGCGACACCGCGTGCGTTCGCAGGACCGCCCTCGAATGGCCCGATCTCCCCGCGCTTGTCCGCACCGTGGTCGAGCGTGTGCTTCGCCAGCGTCCAGCCGATGGTGCCGTTGCGCAGCGCGCGCACCTTGTTGGGCACGCCGGCATTGATCAGCGACTGGGTGCCGATGATGGAGCGCGTGCGTCCCGCGCAGTTGACGATGATGGTGGTGCCAGGGTTGGGCGCCGCCTGCCCTGCCCGCAGCACCAGCTCCGCGCCGGGCACGCTGACCGAGCCAGGAATGTTCATGGTCGCGTATTCGTCGAAGCGGCGAACATCGAGAATGGCGATGTCAGCCTTGTCGGCGATCAGCCTGGCCACCTCGTCGGCGCTGAACGAGGGCGTGTGCCTGCGCGACTCGACCAGCTCGCCAAACGCTTTCGAATAGGAGTTGACGTCCTCGAACACCTCGTAACCCGCCGCACGCCAGGCCTTCAGTCCGCCGTCGAGCACGCTGACATTGGTGTAGCCGAGTGCGGCAAGACGCTCGGCACCACGCGCGACCAGCCCTTCACCGTCATCATAGAGCACGATCGGCACATTCTTGCGCGGCAGCCGCGTCTCGGCTTCGATCTCGATCCGATCGGCGGCCATGTTGGCGGCGAACAGAGGATGCCCCGTCGCAAAGCCGGCCTCGTATCTGAGATCGAGCAGCGCGATCTCTTCGCGCAGCAGCCATGCGCGGCGGATGTCGGCGGGGGTGACGGTCTTCATGGCATCAATCCTGGCAAGGACAAGTCAGGGGCTTTTGACCGATTAGAGGCGCGTTGGCTAGCCTCGTCCGCTCACTCGCCGGGAACCAGCCGCCCGAGCGGCTTCTGTACCGGACGCCGCAAGCTGCGGCGCGACAGATAGAGCAGGATTCCGGTGACGGAAAACAGCGGCATCAGGATCGCGGCGATCATGAAGGCGAGCTTGCCCGGCCAGCCCAGGATCTCGCCGCGATGGATGTCGTAGATGGCCGCGATGATCTTCTCGCCGAACGTCTTATTGGTAAAGCGCTCGGCGGAGACCAGCTGGCCGGTGACCGCATCGATGCGGAATTCGTCGCGCGTGGTCTCCAGCAACGAATCCTTGCCCCACGACCGGATGCGGATCGCGGTGCCCGGTCCCGCCGGCAGCGTCAGCAAGACCTGGGAGTACCGGTCGCCCTCCTCGCGCTGGAACGTCGTCCAGGCCCGATCGAACCCGATCGCAACCGGCTCAGTGCGGCCATCCGGGCGCGGCGGCTTTGTCGTCATCTTCGCCGCACTGACGTGCGGACGCGCCAGCAGCCAGGTCACGCCGTCCTTGTACCATTCGAAGGAGAAATACAGTCCGGTGAGCGCCATCGTCAGATACACCGGAAGAACCCAGGTGCCGATCACGGTGTGCAGCGACCGGTGCAGGCCACGGCCGCCGAGCCCGAGATTCGGCTTCAGCCACATCTTCACACTGCCCGCACGACGCGGCCAGCGCAGCACGAGACCCGTGACCAGCATGACGATCAGGCCGAGCGCGATCGTGCCGGTGATCGGGCGTCCCCAGCCCTTGCCGTCGCCGGGAATGAGCAGCCAGCGATGCAGCCGGCGCACGGTGGCGAAGAACGCCTCGCCGCGCGGGGCGCCCAGCACGCGCGCGTCGTAGGGATCGACATAGAGCGAGGTCGGCCGGCCGCCCTGCCCGTCACGCGCAAAGCGGACATGAACAGCCGCGGACGGATCGCTCGACAGCGTGACCGCGGCGACCTTGCCGAGATCCTGCGCCGCCTTCAGCCGCGCAACCAGCTCATCAGGCATCAACGCCGGTGCTTGGCGCGGCGCGACCTGCATGATGCCGGCATTGAGATGATCGACGATCTCGTCCTCGAAACTCATGATCGCGCCGGTCAGCGCGATCAGCGACACCAGCACGGCCAGGATCAGGCCCGCGACGGAATGGACCTGGAACAGGACCGCCTTGATCGCGTGTCCGAGCCGCGCCGCCATGGCTAGAACTTGACCGTCGCCGACAGCGACACGCGCCGCGCATCGCCGATGGCGACGTTGAGATTGTTGACGGCCGAGGGATAATAGACGGTGTCGAACAGGTTCTTGACGTTGAACTGGTAGATGACCGGCGTGTTCTGGTGCTTCGTCTCGTAGGTCGCGAAGATGTCGGCGACCACATAGGACGGCAGGAAGAAGCTGTTGGTGGAGTCGCCGGGACGGTCGCCGACATAGCGCGCGCCGCCGCCGACGCGGAGCTGGCCCGGCAAGGCCGTGCCGAAGTCGTAGACCAGATAGAGCGATGCGGTATTGAGGGCGACGTTCTGCAGCTTCCTGCCGAGCAGCGTCGCGTCCTCGGACGCCGTCACGCGTGCGTCGGTATAACCATAGCTGCCGATCAGCGCCCAGCTGTCGGTGAGACGTCCGGTGACGTCCAGCTCGACGCCGCGCGAGTGCGCGCGGCCGACAGTGTGGAGCTCCACCACGCCCGCACTGTTCGTCTTCGTCGTCTGCACGTTCTTCTTGTCGAGGTCGTAGAACGCCAGCGTGCCGGAAATGCGCTTGTTCAAGTCGAACTTGACGCCGGTCTCGTACGACACGCCCTCCTCGGGCGCGACGTTGGAGTCGATCACGACGCCGATCGGCGCAATCGTCGAATTCGGCTTCAGCGATTGTGTGTAACTCGCATAGAGCGAGATCTGGTCGGTCAGCTTGAAGATGGCGCCGCCGAGGGGAAGCACCTTGTCCTGCGACACGTTGGTGTTGGTGACGAACGGCTTTCCGCGTCCGGCGATCTGGTCATAGTCCATGTAACGCGCGCCGCCGACCAGCGCGAAGCGTTCGGTCAGGTGCAGCGTGTCCTGGACGAACAGCGACCACTGCCCGAGCTTGTCAGTCTGGGCGCTGTCGGAGTTCGACACCGTCGTGCCGGGGCCGATCAGGCCGTAGACGGGATTGTAGATGTTGATGGCGGGCGTTGCCTGACGGATCAGATTGTCGCGGTAGATGGTGCGATATTGACCGTCGCCGCCAAACACGACGTCGTTGCGCATGTCGCCGAGCCAAAAGCTGCCGGAGATGTAGGACGTCCCGTAGCTGACATTGCTGAGCGACCCCTGCGTGCCGTCATTGCTGCGTTTCTCGGCGCCGGTGGTGAAATCGATGGCGGTGATGCGGAGCTGGTTGGCGCTGAAGGTTTCGGTGTTGTAGCTGTAGCCGGCGTAAAGCTTCCAGTCCTGGTTGAAGCGATGCTCGACCGAGGCCTGGAGCAGGTCGGACGTGCCCCATGTGTTGTTGAAGGGCTCGTCGAGCCGGCGCGTGGCGGGCACTGCGAGCGGCGCCTTGGTCACCGGGTTGAACGCCGTGCCGCGATCGAACGGGTAGACGAACTCGCGGTGCTCGTAGTTGAGCTGCACCGTGGTGTCCTTGCCGTACCAGGCCAGCGACGGCGCCACCAGCATCTCGCGATGGCGGCCGAAATTGCGCCAATAATCCTCGCTGACGCCGTAGCCGATAAAGCGGTAGGCAAGCCCCTGGTCGCCGATCGGACCGGTGACGTCGAGCAGGCCGTCGGCCCCGGTCTTCGAAGCATTGAAGGCCGAGCCGAGCAGCGTGACCGAGCCGCGCTGATAGAGCTCCGGCCGCTTGCTGATGGTGTTGACGATGCCGCCGGGATCCATGATGCCGTAGAGCAGCGAGGCCGGCCCCTTCAGCACCTCGACACTTTCGACCGCGGGATTGAAGCTGCGACCCTGCACCAGCGGCATGCCGTTGCGCATGATCGAGCCGTCGCGATTGTCGCCGAAGCCGCGGCGGATCACTGCGTCCTGGCTGCCGGCGAGCGTGTTGGTCTGGGTGATGCCGGAGACGTTGATGAGCGCATCGTCGATGTTGCGCGGAAGCTGGTCTTTCAGCACCTGCTCGGGCACGACGTTGACGGCCTGCGAGGTATCGAGCGGCGAGGCGCCGCTGCGCAGCGTGCTCGCGCTCGGCATCGCGCGGTAGCCGAGCTTTGCCGCCTGTTGCGCCGCAGCCTCCGCGGCCGCGCGCTCCGAGGGCGTCGGCACGGCGGGGGCGGGATTGCTGGCGGGTTGGCGGCGTGCTGCGGCCTGCGTTCGGCGTGACGGCTGCTCCGACGCGCGCACCGGTTTGGACCGCGGCGCCGGCGCCTCCACTGTCACCGGCGGCAAAGCCGATTGCGCCTGTGCGCTCGTCGTGAGGGATGGAAGTTCGGCGAGCAGCACGGCTGCACCGATGAGAAGACCTGCACGGCTCTCGCCGGCACGATGACGACGGCTGCCGTTACGCAGGCCATCCACGGAGGCACGCACTTTCAATCCACTTCACGTCACGAACATTGAAGTGTGCGCGTGTAACAGCGGTCGGGATCGAGGAGAACCGTAGTGGAGCTTGAATCGCTCTAGTGTGGAATCGTTCTAACGAAAGATCGACCAGCAACGGCAATCATGAATTGCCGTCATGCCGCGCGCGACACGCTGCGCGCGAATTCGCCGCAACGTGCCGCTACGTGATCGCGATCTCAGGCGACGGCGGGAGCCGTCAACTCGTCGAGCTTGCGCTTGAGCGCAGCGCCGTCGGACGATGCGCGGAGCGGCGGGCGCACGCGCTGCCAGGCGGCATCGCCGGTTTGTGCCGCAAGGATGGCTTTCAGCGTCGCAGTGAAAGATGGCGTCTTCAGCACGATATCGATCGCAGCCTGCATGCGCGCCTCGACATTCTTGCCGTCGACCATGCCCTTGACCAGCTCGGGCACGGCATTGGCCATGCCGCAGATGGTGCCGGCACCGCCCGCCGCGATCGCGCGGGTGATGTCGGCTTCATTGCCGACGGTGATGGCGAGTTCGGGAGCGGCAGCGCGGAAGGCCTGGAACTGCTTGAAGTCGCCGCTGGAGTCCTTCAGGCCGGCGATCACCTTGCCGTAACGCTTGCGCAGGTTGGCGGCGACGCTGGTCGGGATCGCGACGCCCGACATCTGCGGAATATGATAGAGATAGGCGCGCAGCCGGTCGTCAGCGACACCGTCGATGATCGCAGCGAACGCATCCTCGATACCTTCGGGCGAGACGCCGCGGTCGAAATAGGGCGGCAGCACCAGCACGTGACGGAGGCCGAGGCCGAGCACGGCGCGCGAGAGTGCGATGCTGTCGGTGATCGCGGGGAAGCCGCCACCGATGCCGATGCGTTCCGGCGCGACGCCTGCCTTGAGCACGGCTTCGATGGTCGCGATGCGCTCGCTGACATTAAAGGAGGTGCCCTCGCCGGTGGTGCCGAACAGCACGATGCCGTCGACGCCCTTGCCGAAGAGCTGTCTGGCGTGAGCTGCGAGCTTTGCCGAATCCACGCTGCCGTCGGCCGCCAGCGGCGTCGCCGACGCCACCCAGAACCCGCGAATTGCCTCGGTCATCACACTGCCCTTTGTTCCGACCCGGAACTAAGCCTCTGATCTCAAACGACCTTACGAAGCCCTGCCGAGTCCTGTTTTTGCTTTACTTTTTACCTTGTACCTTACATACAAGAGTGACGCAAACCCTTTCCGCCGTCACGGCGCGCAAATGGCGCAGCCAGATCTTGAAGGAGGTCTCGCATGAACATGGCGACCGCCATCGGGCGCCCCGACCAATTGCTCGGCGCCCTCCGCGACAAGCTCGGCGCAGCCGCGGTGCTGGTCGGCACCGACGTACCCGCGCGCAATTGCAACGACTGGAGCGCGAGCCTGCCGCAGACGCCGCTCGCGGTGATCCGCCCCGTGGACGCGCAAGGCGTTGCCGATGCGGTTCTGACCTGCCGGCAGGCGCGTCTGCCGTTCGTGCCGCAGGGTGGACTGACCGGCCTGTGCCGCGGCGCCTCGCCCGAAGCCGGCTGGGTTGCGATCTCGCTGGAGCGCATGACCGGCATCGAGGAGATCGACCCCGCGTCGATGACGATGACGGTGAAATCAGGCACGCCGCTGGAGACGATCCAGAAGGCCGCGGACGAGGCCGGCTTCTTCTTTCCCCTCGATCTCGGCTCGCGCGGCTCCTGCGCGATCGGCGGCAATCTCTCGACCAATGCCGGCGGCAACCGCGTGATCCGCTACGGCATGACGCGCGAGCTGGTACTCGGTCTCGAAGTCGTGCTGCCGGACGGCACGATCATCACTGGCCTCAACAAGCTGATGAAGAACAATGCCGGCTATGACCTCAAGCACCTCTTCATCGGTTCGGAAGGCACGCTCGGCATCATCACCCGCGTGGTGCTGAAACTGTTCCCGAAGCCGCGCTCGACCATGGCGGCGCTCTGCGCGCTGAAGGACTACGCTGCGGTGATCGCGCTGCTCGGCGCGGCGCGCAGCGGGCTCGGCCCGTTGCTGTCGGCCTTCGAGGTGATGTGGCCGGACTATTGGGACGTGATCACGACCCGCGCCGGCGTGAAGCCGCCGGTCGCCGCAGGCCACGGTCTCTACGTGCTGGTGGAAGCACAAGGCACCGACGAGAGCGTCGATGCGCCGCGCTTCCAGGCCTGGCTCGAGGAGCTGATGGAGCGTGGGCTGCTGGCAGATGCCGCCGTGGCGCAATCGCTGGCGCAGACGCAAAGCTTCTGGCGCGTGCGCGACATCTGCGCCGAGTTCGGCCAGGTGCTGGGCCCGCACATCTCCTACGACATCGGCCTTGCGGTCGCGCGGATGGACGAGTTCGTCACCCGCTGCAAGGCGGCGCTCGCTGACGGCATCAAGGGTTGCGAGAGCGTCTATTACGGCCATATCGGCGACGGCAATCTGCACCTCGTCTCCTGGGTCACCGGCCTTCCCGTCGAGCAGCAGCCGAAGGAGGAGATGGACGCGATCATCTATGGCCTCGTCCGCGAGCTCGGCGGCAGCGTCTCCGCCGAGCACGGCATCGGCACCCTGAAGAAGAAATGGCTGGGCCATGCGAGGAGCGAGCCCGAGATCGCGCTGATGCGGACGCTGAAGGCCGCGCTCGATCCCGACCACCTGCTCAATCCCGGCAAGGTGGTCTGAGAGCTGAAGATGCGATCGCTCAAGCTCGACACGCCGAAATCGCTGTCGCAGCGCGTGATGCAGCGGCTGCGTCAGGCGATCATCGACGGCGAGTTCGCGCTTGGAGCTGCCATCTCCGAGGAGATGGTGGCGAACTCCTTCGGCGTCAGCCGCACGCCGGTGCGCGAGGCGATGGGCCAGTTGCAGGCGCAGGGCCTCGTCGTGATCCGTCCGCAGGTCGGCAGCTTCGTCTTTACGCCGAGCGCGGAGGATATCCATGCGCTCTGCACCTTCCGCATCGCGCTGGAGCCGAAAGCCGCAGAGCTCGCTTATCGCCACGACCGCGACGGCGCTGTCGCGTCGATGAGCGAGGCGATCGCCGCGATGGAGCCGGCCGTCGCGGCAAAAGACAACATCGCCTATGGCCGCGCCGATGCGGCCTTCCACGAGGCTCTGTTCGTCCATTGCGGCAACCGCTATCTGGCCGAATCCTACCAGCTGGTCTCCGGCCGCGTCGCCGCGCTCCGCACCAATCTGACCTCACCGATCGACGTTCGCACCCGCTCGTCCTTCGACGAGCACCGCAAGCTGCTCGACCTGTTCGCGCGCGGCGAGTTCACCGCGTTCGAAGCGTTGATGACGACGCACATCACCAATTCGGGCCTGGTCTATGCCAAGGCTTTGAAGGTGGAGACGGCGAAAGCGGATTGAACGCGGCTATTTCGCGTCCTTCGAGCCCGGCCTGTCCAGGAAATCCAGCGCCGTGTTGATCTGTTCGAGCTGGTGCTCGATCCTGTCGCGATCCTCGACCGATGGCGCCTTTTCGAGCTGCTCCACGAGCTTCTGCTTTCGCGACAGCAGGTTCTCTATGACTGTACTCACAGCTCCCCCATCGCCAGAGGCGAACATTTGCGAGCGCGCGCGAGCCGGGCCCGCCGCAGCCCTCCATCAGAATGTTCGCGAGGACGGATGGTTCCTGCGAATGAACCGGGATGTGTGCGGATGGAACTAGCGCCGCAGGCTGGCCCAGACCCCGCCCAGAATCAGCAGGCCGCCGAACAGGTGAATCAGTTTCGGCGGCTCTCCGAGGATCGCGAAAGACAGTAGCGCGCTCGCGATCGGCCCGAGATAGAGCACGAGCGAGGTCCGCACCGATCCGAACCTGCCGCCGAGCCAGGCAAAGCCGGCATAGGCGAGCAGGCCGGGAACGATGCCGGCAAAGACATAGGCCGACAGCGCCTTGGTGCTGAAGACCTGGGCCGGCATTGCCCACATCTCCATGGCCGCTGGTGGCAGCGAGAACAGCGCGCCGGCGCCCGAGAACAGGCTGATGCGCGCGAGCAGGGACGCCTTGGGCGCGGCGCGCGATTGCAGCAGCGTATAGCCGGACCAGCCGAGCATCGCGATCACGACGAGCCCGTCGCCCGCCACGGTCTGAAGCTCGATCAGCGTCTGCGGATGGCCGCCGGAGATGATGAGCAGCGCACCGGCGAGCGCCAGCGCCGTGCCGAACCATTGCAGCGGGCCGACATGCTCGATGCCGCGCAGGGCCGAGATCAGCAGCACCGTGATCGGCGACAGCGCCATGATCAGCGCGATGTGGATCGCCGTCGTCGACACGCCCGCGGCATAGACCGGCCCGCCGCACAGGAACATGCCCATGAAGCCGGCCGCGAGGATCGGCCAGATGTTTCGGCCGAGCGGCACGCGGCCATTGCGGATCTCTCGAAGCGCGATCGGCGCGAGCCCGATAGCGACGATGCTCCAGCGGAAGAAGGCGAGCGCGAAGGGCGGGACGGAGCCGGCAAGCCCGCGCGCCAGAACCTGGTTGGAGGCTTGCGCGGTCGCGACCAGGATGAAGCCGACCAGTGCGATCACACCTAGCCAGGCGCCCGTGGACGGCGATACGCCGGCAATCGTGCGATGACCGCCGTCAGAGGTTTCCTTGCCCGTTGCCTCGCCCATGGATCAATCGGATATCCGATGTCAGCCGCGGTGAGAACCCCGAGGACGGATCAGTGACATGCATATGCGGCACGCGCGCCATTCCGGAAGGCGCGGACACGCTCGCGAGCAGCACCGGAACGTTGGGGGTGCGGGTGAGCGACACCGAGAACACCGCCAGCAGCGCGCACAGCATGCAGAGCCTCATCCGCACCGTCCTGCGATCGGTGATCGGCAGGAACAGGAAAAACAGCATCGCCAGGATCAGCAGCGCATCGATCAGAAACATGGGTCATCTCCCTTGAAGTTCGAGGGGAGGATGACGCGCCGTGGCCGACGGGACTGTGGACGGCGTCACAGTGCCGGAGCCGGCCGTCCGCGCCTTATGGAGCCGAATTGAGCACCATTAGGGAACCCTGATCGCGAAGTTGGCATCGCGGCCGGTTGTATTCGGAAGCCCGGAGTCCTATGCCTACGCCCCATGGACACAGAGATCATCGCCGCCGCCAAGCCCCTGATGGCCCAGGCACGCCCGCGCAAGCCGGCGCCGTTCCTCCCGATGAGCCGCGCCGAGATGGACGCGCTCGGCTGGGACGCCTGCGACATCGTGTTGGTGACCGGGGATGCCTATGTCGACCATCCGAGCTTCGGCATGGCGATCATCGGCCGGCTGCTGGAGGCGCAGGGCTTTCGCGTCGGCATCATCGCGCAGCCGGACTGGCATTCGGCCGAGCCGTTCAAGGCTCTGGGCAAACCAAAGGTGTTCTTTGGCGTCACCGGCGGCAACATGGACTCCATGGTGAACCGCTACACCGCGGACCGGCGCATCCGCAGCGACGACGCCTATACGGCGGGCGGCGAAGGCGGCAAGCGGCCGGACCGCTGCACGGTCGTCTACGCGCAGCGCTGCCGCGAGGCATTCAAGGACGTGCCGATCATCCTCGGCGGCATCGAGGCCTCGCTGCGCCGGATCGCGCATTACGATTACTGGTCGGACAAGGTGCGCCGCTCGGTGCTCGCCGACGCCAAGGCGGACCTGCTGCTGTACGGCAATGCCGAGCGCGCCGTCGTCGAAGTGGCGAACCGCATCGCGGCCGGCGAGACCGCGCGCGAGCTCGACGACATCAGGGGCGTCGCGCTGTTCCGCAAGGTGCCCCAGGATTACACCGAGCTGCACGCCGACGATCTCGATTCCGCGGACGAAGGCGCAACGCGCCAGAAGGGCGCGACCGTGATCCGCCTGCCCGCGCTGGAGCAGGTCGAGCAGGACAAGGAAGCCTATGCCCGCGCCTCACGCGTGCTGCATCGTGAGAGCAATCCCGGCAATGCGCGGCCGCTGGTGCAGCGGCACGGCGACCGCGATCTCTGGCTCAATCCGCCGCCGATCCCGCTCACGAGCGAGGAGATGGACGCGGTCTACGACCTGCCTTACGCGCGCGCGCCGCATCCGTCCTATGGCGAGGCGAAGATCCCCGCATGGGACATGATCAAGTTCTCGGTGACGATCATGCGCGGCTGCTTCGGCGGCTGCACCTTCTGCTCGATCACCGAGCACGAGGGGCGCATCATCCAGAACCGGTCGGAAGGCTCCATCCTGCGCGAGATCGAGAAGATCCGCGACAAGACGCCGGGCTTCACCGGCGTGATCTCCGACATCGGCGGCCCCACCGCCAACATGTACCGGATGGCGTGCAAGGACCCGAAGGTCGAGGCGGCGTGCCGCAGGCCGTCCTGCGTCTTCCCCGAGATCTGCCCGAACCTCAACACCTCGCATGACGATCTCATTCGCCTCTATCGCAAGGTTCGCGAGACCAAAGGCATCAAGAAGGTGATGGTGGCCTCGGGCGTGCGCTACGACCTCGCGGTCGAGAGCCCGGAATACATCAAGGAGCTCGTCACCCATCACGTCGGCGGATACTTGAAGATCGCGCCGGAACATACCGAACGCGGCCCGCTCGACAAGATGATGAAGCCGGGCATCGGCGCCTACAACAAGTTCAAGCGCATGTTCGACGAGGCGGCCGAGCGCGCGGGCAAGAAGTACTATCTGATCCCGTACTTCATCGCGGCGCATCCGGGCACGACCGACGAGGACATGATGAACCTCGCGCTGTGGCTGAAGAAGAACCGCTATCGCGCAGATCAAGTGCAGACCTTCCTGCCCTCGCCGATGGCCACAGCAACCGCGATGTACCACACCGGCGTCAATCCCTTGCGCGGCGTGCGCCATGGCGGCAGCGACAAGGTCGAGGCGATCAAGGGCCTGCGCCAGCGCCGCCTGCACAAGGCGTTCCTGCGCTACCATGACCCCGACAACTGGCCGGTGCTGCGCGAGGCCCTGATCGAGATGGGCCGCCGCGATTTGATCGGCTCGCAGCCCCATCAGCTCGTCCCCGCGCACCAGCCGCCCGGCACCGGCAAGGCCGCCGGCACCAGGCGCCCCGTTCGCCCCGGCGGCAAGACGCAGAAATTCACGACCAAGGGCCTGCGGGTGATGAAGTAGCGGCGCAAGCCGCCCGCTAGAGATCGAGCACGACTGCTCCCGACACGGCATCCGTGACGCCGCGTCCGTGGCCCTGCTCCTCGAGCACCGACCTGAAACTGTCGAGCGTCTTGATCATCGCGGGGCGCGCCGCAACCATTGCCTCCTGGCTGGCCCAGGTGCCGATCAGGCAGAAGGCCTGCTCGCCGGTCTTGATGATGACGCCATGTTCGAGGCCGGGCCATTTCGCCTTGCCGCCCCGGTGCGCATCGAGGAAGGCGGCTTCCTCGCCCTGCTTCACTTTGAACCTCACCACATTGTAAACCTGCATAACGCGCCTCCAAAAAATGGACTGATGAAATTGGGCGCCGCGCGAGCGACAGGACGAAAAGTCCATACGGCCGCCCGGACCAAATGGTGCTCCTCGCGGGTGGGGCCGTCACCGCGACAAAACAGCATGGCGAGCCCGGCTGCCAAACCAAAAATGTCGAAAACAACCCCATGCACAGTAGACGGCATGAGCGGGATCAATGGGTTAGAGGACGTGCAAAACGCGCGATGAGCGGTGCGAGGACGAGTTGCTCCGCCGGGCAAAACAGCCGTGTGACGGCATTATCGGGGAACCACGCGCGCTGACGTCGGCAAAATCGCTTGACCTCCCGGCTATCATGTAACATGTATAGTTACATGAAACGAGACAGCCGATTATCCGGCGTGCTGCACGTTCTCCTGCACATGGCGCAGCAGCCGGGACCTTTCACATCCGAGACTCTGGCGAAAGCCATGGACACCAATCCCGTGGTGATCCGGCGCATCATGGCGGGTCTGCGGGAGCTTGGTTACGTCCACTCCGAGAGGGGGCACGGCGGTGGCTGGACGCTTGCCTGCGACCTGTCGAAGGTGACGCTGCGCGACGTCTATGCCGCGCTCGGCAGCCCGTCGCTGCTGGCGATGGGCAACCGGACCGAGGCGCCCGGCTGTCTCGTCGAGCAGGCTGTCAACGCCGCGCTCGCTCAGGCCTTTGGCGATGCCGAGGCCTTGCTGCTGTCGCGCCTCGGCGAGGTGACGCTGGCGATGCTGAGCGATGATCTCCGCAAGCGGCTCGGGTCGCGAAAGATCCACGACATCAGTGCGCATCGCGCGTGACCAGCTCCATTCACGGGGACGACATCATGACCGACATTCAAGCCGCATTCTCGGATCCGCAATTCGTGGCGCGATACACCGAAGGGCCGCGGCGCTTCGTGCCGGGCTATGACGCCATGCAATCCATGGCGGCGATTCTGCTGGCCGAAAGCGTCCCCAGCGACGGGCAGGTGCTCATCCTCGGCGCCGGTGGCGGCCTGGAGCTCAAGGCCTTTGCACAGGCGCATCCCGGTTGGCGCTTCGACGGCGTCGATCCGTCGGCGGCGATGCTGGCGCTGGCCGGGCGGACTCTGGGAGAGCTCGCACCACGTGCGCGCTTTCACCAAGGCTATGTCGATGATGCGCCGGAGGGACCGTTCGACGGCGCCACCTGCCTCTTGACCCTCCATTTCGTCGATGTCGCCGAGCGGCGCCGGATCGCCTCGGAGGTCCGCCGCCGGCTCAAGCCGCGCGCACCGTTCGTGGTCGCGCATCTGAGCGCGCCCGATGGAGCGAAGGAACGTCCGCTGTGGCTGGCGCGGTACTCCGCGTTCCTGGCCGCATCCGGCGTCGAGCCCGAGCAGGCCGCGGCGGCGCGGGATGCCGTCAGCAACCATCTGCAGATTCTCGCGCCAGCGCAGGACGAGGTGATCCTGCGCGAGGCCGGCTTCTCGGAGCCGACGCTGTTCTATACGGGCTTCGCCTTCCGCGGCTGGGTGGCCTACGCGTGAAGTGCGAGGCTTCGTCTAGCGGCCCATTGCGCTCAGTCGACCCTCTTCTTCGGGGTCCAGTTTTTCTTGATTGGACAGCGGTCCTGAGCCATTCGCTTGGAGTTTTGCCAATCTCCTGCGACCAAATGCCCGCGTGAGTACACGATAGCCTAATGCACGACGCGGTCTGCGAGCTGGGACGCCAGATCGGCACGCGCCGAGTCGCCCAGAACGTTGAACAGCTTGGCAAGGTTTCGCAATAATTCATCGTCGCTGGGATTGGCGATTGAAGCCTCTACGAGAGTATCGACGATCGGCTGCAACACTTGTGGTTCGAGCCTGATGTCTTCGTAAGACCTGCCTCTTGCAGTCTCGCGCTTTAGCGCAATCTGCAAACGCGCTAACGCGAGCAGGCTTTCGAATTTTGGATGCCGCGTTTTGCTGTTCTTGATCCAACTCTCGGCGAGGTCTGCGGCCTTTTCCGGTTGATCTTGGAGCAATCGAAGGGTCGCGAACTCTTTCGACATCTCTTCCGCATCTCGCGTAAAGCCTTCCGGCAGCCGTCTAGGTCCGGCACCGGCCGTTTGTGCTAGAATATCGTTGGTGAAATCGGCTGCCTTCAGCAAGAAAGCACATTCATCCGAGCAGAACTCATCGACGCTAGTCCACCCGCGACGACCATCTGACAATTGCAGCTCCACCCAGGAGCCGCTGCGACCGACGATTCGGTACAATCCCTCCAACTTGGCAACAACGGCCGCACTGGCTTTGGGTTGCCGCCGCAAACTCGACACCTGGCGTGCCGCTCTTTTTAGGTTTTCGGCCGAACTCTTTTCCAAGTCCGTAGTGCTAACCAGAACTCGATCCGACTTCAAATGAGCGCTTAACGTTGCCCCTCCCATTGCCTTCGGCAACCGGATGTCGGCACCGAGTTTTTCCCTGCTGGCGCTGGCAGGCACTTGCAAGAAAGAGTCGATGCTTATTCCGGCACCAGCACGAGTTATTCGCCCCCATACAGCTAGACCAAAATTCTGGTTTTGGGTGACGAGGTCAACCTTGTCGAAATAGGTCGGGCTTCTCGATGCACGATCTGGACCGACCGGTGTTTCCAGTTGCTCGCCCCGGAAATTAACCACAGCAAATGACTGCACCGGCGATGTGAATAGCAACTTTTTGGAGATCAGATAGGCCACGGCGTCTCCAAGACCGGTAGCTTGCGGGTCTTCGTAAGTAAAAACTGCCGTCCGATTTGCAGCTCGACCGAAGATCCTACCCCCGCTTGCTCCCTCTGCGGCCTCGCGGACGTCCTTTAAGGTCTTTGTTAATTCGGCAAGTCGGCGCTCTAGCCGGTTTAGACGCGCTTGTATTTTGGCGACCTCGCGGCTGTATATTGGCTCGGGTCCGTCGGTCGCTGCGGCTTCTTCATACCGTTTCTCGACTGAGGACAGATATTCACGAGCCTGCCCGATCTGGTCTATCAGATCTTTGGACTCTTGATATGCAGGCTGAGCCATCACTTGGTTCTCAACCTCTATGATGCGCCGGTATTCTCGTTCGAAAGAAATGTCGCCTCCGGCACGTGCCGCGCCCGGCAGCGCGATCGCGAACAGAACCAACAACGCAAGTCTTGCGACTCTCGGGAAGATCATTGGGTATTTTTCCTGAGATTCACGTTGGGTAGCCGCACCTCGCAGCTTTTTCTAAGACCGGCCAGGTATTCAAAGCCCGCCGGGATGGGATTGTCGCCAGGCTGTTCCAAGAAGCGCTCGGCGACGGTTATGACCTTGATCGCCGTGACGCAATCGTCCTTTCTTGCAAGCCCGGCAGCGATGGATGCAAGGACGGCGACATGTGTCTCGTCAGACACCTCCACCTCGCTGGGCGTCTCGAGATTTAGACTCCGGTTCCTCGCGAGCTGCGGATCGGAGAACAGGCCGTATGCATCGCTCACATAGAAATTGACCGCATAACCGGGCAGCCGTCTATCGCGAGAAATATCACCATCGACAAAGGCGTCTGCGTCCAGCGCTTTTGCATATCCGGACCCAAATCTGGTGGTCGGCGGTTTAGCCGCTTCACATGGCACGAAGGACGGTTGCTTGTTGAGAGTTAGATGCGCCGACTGCAACCTCGTCCTCAACGCAAACTCCAACGATCTCGCAATACGACGCGAGAGCTCTGACAAGCCCCCGGCTGGGGTGGGTGGCAAGAAATTCCCAATGATCACGGAGTGTTCTGCCTTGAGCTTGCATTCGAGGATACCTGACGGAAAGAGCTCCAGATCCTTTATTGGTTCTGCGACCCCGTCCGTGATCTTCAGCTCGAGCATGACCGCCTCGTGTCCTGCTCCCCGCGCGGCAATAGTTGCGTACGCCAATCCGGGTACCGTTGCCGACCAGGCGATCGGAATGCGATATCGACCGCTCGCATCCGTCCTGACCGTGCCAATCGTCTGGGACGAATACGAAACCGACACATCGGCCCCCGCAATTGGCTGCTTTGTAATTGCATCGGAGACCTGGCCACCTACGAGGGTGTCAGCCGAGGCCGAACCGCCTCCCCACGCCCAGCAACCCAATAAGCTAGCTATGAGGAGTAAGGCGCAACGTCGCGCGTTCATCTGTTGACTTCCTACCGTTAACGAGCTCGCAGCCCGACAAGGCCCCAAACTGAGAATGGGTGCCATCAGACCAATGCAGCTCAATTGAGTAACCCGAGACGTTCTTTGGCTGAATTTCGAACTCGACCGGCTTGCCGGTGTAGATTGAATACCGATCCTGCTTTCCCTTGACGGCAATGTCGAGAAAGCTCGGGATTGCCGCATCCCTGGAATTCGTCGGCTCGATCACTGCCTTCATCTGACACGCCGGCGGTGGTGGAGGGGAAGGGGTGAACCTGAGCAATAGAGCGATTGTGGCGACAACCGCTGCAGAAACAGTGAGGCTCCTGGTCGGGATTGATCGCGTCTTCCTGGCTGCTCCAATTTGCTCGAGCAGCTCAGCCGACCGCCCCTTCAGCTCTCCCAGCTCGATTCGTTTAGCGGGCGTTAGCAAGTTGCGCTTGGCGATATACTGCTCCAAGGCTGCGATTCGGCCCTGAACCACGAGGTATTCTTTTTCAGTCTCCGAAAGATCGAAGTCGATCGTTCCAATCGGGCCGGTGTCAATCAAGATGGTCTGATCGGGGTACTGATCGATAAGCCTTGCGTCGTTCTTATCTATCTTGATCTTCAGCATGTCTTGCCAAACCGCCGGAGGCTTGATCGGCTCGGGCGTGATCTTTCCGAGATACAAGCCGATAAAAGATGGGATCGGAGCGCTTGGATTCCTCTTCTTTTCCTGATCGAGAAAAATCTGGATTGGATAATTATGCAACAAGCCGCCGTCATACACTCGGCGAAGGTCTATCCACTGAGGCTGGAAAAGGTACGGTATGGACATGCTACAGCGCACAGCCGTGTGCACCGCCGAGTCTGCGTGCTCCCCGATCTTGTCGAATGTCACCTCCCCGGCAAGTGCTGTCGATGCATAAGTCACTGCCCGCTTGGGAAGGTCCTTCATTTTGACATCTAGATATTGGGGTATTCGCCTGTGGACTTCCTCTCGCAACCAATCGACGAATGTATAGCCCGGGTGCAATCCGCGGGTGAACCAGAAGGTAAATGGAAGACTCCAGACATTTCCGTCCAGGAAGTCTTTGAACGATTTCTTGCGAAGCACATCTTCGAGCTCCGCGCCACTGGCGCCGCAAGCAAATAATGCCGCGGCGATCGCGCCTGCAGATGTGCCGACGTAGCACTGAAAATCGACGAAGCATTCCAGCTCACGCATGGCACCGGCGAACGCCAGTCCTTTAACGCCGCCGCCTTTCATGATCAGCGCATCGATCGTGATCTTGCCTTGACCAGTGCCGGCAGGATGAGCGGAGCTCTCACCATCGCGTGCAGTCGGGGGGTGCGATACCTGTGGTCCGCCGGTCAGCATCAGGCGCGCTCATATCCGGCTCTAGCCGGCCGGGACCCGCGGCTAGAGGCTTGTGCGGCGCGCTTCATAGCATTTTCGATTTTCATCTCTCCCCCTCGTCCGAGCGCTATCCAACCGCAACCCTTGCGCGAACGCAAGAGTCAGACATCCCGCAGGTCTCCCGGGAATAAGCTCCATACCTTGTCGGTCAGTGATCCATTCGACGTCGCCTGAAGCGAGTTCGTGGTCGGCACGCCAACCCGTGTCTAATCTGCTTTACGCCCCTGCCGACATCTTTCCCTCGACCTGCCTCTCGCAAACTCTTCCCATCATCAATATGTTGCCTCCATGAAAAAGATCGGATTTCTGTCCTTCGGACACTGGACGCCCTCGCCGCAATCGCAAACCCGCTCGGCTTCAGACACGCTGCTGCAATCGATCGATCTGGCAGTCGCGGCCGAACAGCTCGGCGCGGATGGCGCCTATTTCCGCGTGCATCATTTCGCGCGGCAGCTGGCTTCGCCGTTTCCGCTGCTCGCGGCGGTCGGCGCGAAAACAAGCACGATCGAGATCGGCACGGCCGTGATCGACATGCGCTACGAGAACCCGCTCTACATGGTGGAGGACGCAGGATCCGCCGACCTCATCGCCGGCGGGCGGCTGCAGCTCGGCATCAGCCGCGGCTCGCCGGAGCAGGTGATCGATGGCTGGCGCTATTTCGGCTACCGCCCCACCGAGGGCGCGAGCGATGCCGACATGGGGCGCCGTCACGCCGAAGTCTTCCTCGACCTCCTGCGCGGCGAAGGCTTTGCCGCGCCCAACCCGCAGCCGATGTTTCCGAACCCGCCGGGCCTCTTGCGCATCGAGCCGCATTCGCAAGGCCTGCGCGAGCGGATCTGGTGGGGTGCCGGCTCGAATGCCACCGCGGTGTGGGCGGCGAAGCTCGGCATGAACCTGCAGAGCTCGACGCTCAAGAACGACGAGACCGGCGAGGCCTTCCACGTGCAGCAGGCGGCGCAGATCCGCAGCTATCGCGCGGCGTGGAAGGAAGCCGGCCACACCCGCGCCCCCCGCGTGTCCGTCAGCCGCAGCATCTTCGCGCTGATGAACGATCGCGACCGCGCCTATTTCGGCAGCGAGCGCGGCGGCGAAGACCAGATCGGCTTCATCGACCCGCAGACCCGGGCGATCTTCGGCCGGAGCTATGCCGCGGAGCCGGACGTGCTGATCGAGCAGCTGCGACAGGACGAGGCGATCGCCGAGGCGGACACGCTGCTGCTGACCATTCCGAACCAGCTCGGCGTCGCCTACTGCGCGCATGCGATCGAGGCGATCCTGAAGCACGTCGCGCCGGCGCTGGGATGGCGGTGAGGCCGGCGGCAAAACTTCGCGGGGCCAGGCGATGACTCAGCATCCGTCACTCGTCAGTTGGATCTGATCCAATCCGTCAAACGAGGCTGACGCTGCCGCTCCCGCCTTGCCCACCTCACCCCGTCTTCGTCCCCGTTATCACCGCCAGCGCCTCGACGAGCGTGCGCACAGGACACAAGCCGCTTCGCTATCGCGGCGCAGAGCGTGCAAGCGTGCACGCGGATGAACCACGAATGAATGAAAGCGGTGCGCGGCCTCTCACGCCGCGGAACTTCGCACGACGAGTGAACTCACTGCGTCAGCGTGTCCGACATGAGGAACGTTTGTGCGATTGCCAATTTATCCCGAGCCTTATTTGGCAGTCTGTTTTTTTGGAAACCCTGGAGGAGACAAAATGAGGATTCTGAAGCTCTCTGCGGCTGCGGCCGCGCTGCTCGCCACCACCGCACTCGCCGTTGCGCAATCGAGCTCGACGGTCGGCACCGGCGGTTCGTCGGCGGGTGGCGGCACCAGCAGCTCGACCGTGGGCACCGGTGGCTCCGCGGCCGGCAGCGGCACGGGCAGCGGTTCGGCTTCGACGCTCGGCACCGGCGGCTCGTCGGTGATGCGGCTGCTGAGGGATCATCTCGGCCCACGCATTCTCGGCCAGGATGCCGACCAGATCGAGGGCATCTGGCACGATCTTGAATTCTTCACGCATGCGACGACGATCGGAGCGATCACATCGATTGCGCTGGCTGCGATTGACACCGCCTTATGGGATCTGCGGGCGAAGAAATTCGGCTTGCCGCTCTGGAAGCTGGCAGGCGGCGCCAAGGATCGCTGCCCGCTCTATACGACCGAAGGCGGCTGGCTGCATATCGAGCCGCAGGCGCTGGTCGACGACGCGCTCGCTGCTCAGGCCAAGGGGTTCAGCGGCTCCAAGGTCAAGATCGGCAAGCCGCATGGCGCGGAGGATTTTTCCCGGCTGGAAGCCGTGCGCAAAGCAGTCGGCGACGGCTATGAGATCATGACCGACTGCAATCAGGGCTTCCGGCTCGATGAGGCCATACGCCGTACCGAGCGTTTGAAGGATATCGACCTCGCCTGGATCGAGGAGCCGCTCGCGGCCGACGACATCGACGGACATGTGCGGCTTTCCGCCAGCACATCGACACCGATCGCGGTCGGTGAATCGCTTTATTCGGTCCGGCATTTCCGCGAATATATGCAGAAGGGCGGCTGCTCGATCGTTCAGGTCGATGCCGGCCGCATCGGCGGCATCACGCCGTGGCTGAAGGTAGCGCATGCGGCCGAGGCCTTCGATATCCCCGTTTGCCCGCATTTCCTGATGGAACTGCATGTCAGCCTGGCTTGTGCTGTCCCGAACGGCAAATATGTGGAATATATCCCGCAGCTCGATGAGATCACCGGCAAACATATGGTGATCGAGAACGGCCATGCGCTGGCGCCGAATGAACCGGGCATTGGCATCGACTGGGATTGGGACGAGGTCAGGCGCCGATCGATCGATGAATTTACCACAGTGATTACGTGACCGGGGAGACGAGCATGCAGCGAATGGGACAAGTCCTGGGCCTGAAGCCTGAAAAGGTCGCGGAATATGTGCGGCTGCATGCCGATGTCTGGCCGGAAATCCTGGAGATGATTTCGGCCTGCAACATAAAGAACTATTCGATTTATCTGAAGGAGCCGGAAAACCTGCTCTTCGCCTATTACGAATATCACGGCACGGATTATG